>NZ_DATCVM010000183.1:0-9338 GCF_036566845.1 Williamsia sp. | reverse complement strand
CGCCGGGCTGTCCCTGGTGCGGCTGGCCACCGGGGTCGTTGGATGGGTATCCACCGCTGTTACCGGGTGGCGGTCCGTACGTCATGGTCTACCCCTGTTCTGTCGTCCGCCCACCCGCAGCGGGCACTGGTATGCGAATTCTGATCGTAACGCCCCAGGACCGATCGCTGAAGTGCCCATGCGGTTGCTGCAGGGGCTTTCAGAGACCTGCGTCAATGACCGTCGGGCCGCCTGGGCCGGGCGCGGTAACCCGGTGGCGGCGTTGGAGGCGGACCACTTCGGTGCATGGGTGGTAAGCCGCGGTCGGGTCCAGGATTGGGTGCGCCACGCCGCATCGGGGGCAGCGGGACCGAATCTCGGTGGGACGCGGGCCGGTCCGGCGACGAGCCGGACGGCCGCCGGTCCTGACGATCTGTCTGGTCCGCGGGGCGGGCGGCCCGCCTTCCGGGTTCTTGCCGAGGCCCGTACTGCGGGCGCTCTGGGTCCGACCATTGGCCGTGGTTCGGACGCACCGCGGCCGACCGGGGGTTGCGGTTGGGTCCGGAGGGCCGTCGACGAACCGGTCTGGCCGCCCCGGCCGATGGCTGATCAGCAACCTGTCGCGGCGCGCTTCTCATCACCGTGACCGTGGCATAGGCGGACACCGTCGCAGCCACACACGCACCCAGCGTCACCAGCCAGAGTCCGACAGCGGCATAACCGATCCCGGCATCACCGGTGCCCTCGAGCACCGCCGAGCCCGGGGCGAAGAGGTATTCCAGGGACATGAATACCGCGATCAGTGCCAGCCCGGCAGCCACCAGGGCCCCTACTCCGGGGTATCGGTTGATCACCAGCATCACCGCAGACACGATGATCAGGATTCCTAGGACAACGGTGATGATGCCGGGAGACTTGCTGTGCTCTTCCAGATCTGCGATCGCCTTTGCCTCACCGCCCAGCGCCTCGGCCCGTTCGGCCGAGATCTCAAGGGACACCGCGCCCATCCCGGTGACCGAGATACTGAGATCATCATCTGCGGCTGACGTCCAGGTGAAGAAGCTGAAGATCACCATCAGTAGTCCGGCCCCGGCCACTACGAGGCCCAGCTTCCGCGGCCGCGAGTCACCCGACTGCGCGGCGAACAACCCGCCGCCTCTGGTTTTCCGGCGTCGGGATGCGCGCCCCGTCCTCTGGCCCACCGCGACCGGTGCCGATCGCGAATGTCGGGCCGTGCCACCCGATGACGACCTTCCACCGAGATCTGAACCCGTCCGGTCGTACGTCATCTGCGCCCTCGTGATCAGCTCGCACCGCAGCCGACTCGCTCCGGAGCCGCCAATTCGGACAAATCGTAGCCTGCCCACCACCGAGGGTGCTGATCAGCGCGCCCGGATCGGTGTCGCCGTGTCGGTGCCCCCGCTCGGTTGACTATCGTTGCGCAACGGGTCGTTCAGCAGCGACTCGAGTTCCCCGAACTGCGCCGAGTAGTCACGCGACGCGGAATCCGGCCACCGGGATCTCCGACGCCCGGGCCTCACTCCCGGTCACACCCCAGCGTTGGCGTCCTGCTTCTTTTTCAGTTCCAGAGCGATATCGATCAACTGATCTTCCTGTCCGCCTACAAGTTTGCGATTTCCGGCCTCGATCAGGATGTCAGCGGCGCTGACACCGTATTTGTCGGCATGGCCTTCCGCATGCTTGAGGAAGGAACTGTAGCAACCCGCGTAGCCCATCATCATCGACGGACGATCGACCAGGCACTCCGTGGGCATCACCGGGCGGACGACGTCCTGCGCAGCGTCGGCGATTTTCATGAAGTCGACGCCGGTCGTGATGCCGAGCTTGTCGCAGACCCCGACAAAGGCCTCGACCGGAGTGTTGCCCGCACCCGCTCCGAACCGGCGCACCGAACCGTCGATCTGCTGGGCCCCGGCCCGCACTGCGGCAACCGAATTGGCGACCGCGATGTCGAGGTTTTCGTGGCCGTGGAAGCCGATCTGCGCATCGTCACCGAGTTCGGCCCGCAGCGCCGACACCCGATCCGACACCTGCTCGAGTACCAGGGCCCCGGCAGAATCGACGACGTAGACGCACTGGCACCCGGCGTCGGCCATGATCCGCGCCTGCTCGGCAAGCACTTCCGGCGGTTGACTGTGCGACATCATCAGGAAGCCCACGGTTTCCAGACCCAGCTCACGCGCCAGCCCGAAGTGCTGGATCGACACATCCGCCTCGGTGCAGTGAGTGGCGATCCGGCAGATCTGCGCCCCGTTGTCCTGCGCCGCACGGATGTCGTCCTTGATGCCCAGCCCCGGCAACATCAGAAATGCGATCTTCGCCGATTTCGCGGTTTCCACCGCCGCCTTGATGAGTTGCTGCTCAGGTGTTTTCGAAAAGCCGTAGTTGAAGGATGAGCCACCCAGACCGTCACCGTGCGTCACCTCGATCACCGGGACACCGGCGCCGTCGAGAGCGCCGACGATGTCGCGGACCTCCTGCTCGGTGAATTGGTGCCGTTTGTGGTGGCTACCGTCGCGCAACGACGAGTCGGTGATGCGGATGTCGAGAGTGTCGCTGAACTTACGAGGATCATTGATACCGAACATTGCTCAGACCCCTACCTTTTTCTGCGCTGCGGCCAGTTTCTGTTTTGCGATCTCTTCGCCCACCTTGGTGGCGGCGGCGGTCATGATGTCGAGGTTGCCCGCGTAGGGCGGAAGATAGTCGCCGGCCCCTTCGACCTCGACGAAGATCGACACCCGGGCCATCCCGCCGTTGCCGATGCTCGGCGGATCGAACTGGGGATCCTGGAGCAGCCGGTAGCCCGGCACATATTCCTGGATCTCCTTCTCCCGTGTGTGGATCGCCTCGGCGATCGCGTCGATGTCGGCGTCTTCCGGAATCGCACAGAAGATGGTGTCGCGCATGATCATCGGCGGGTCGGCCGGATTGAGGATGATGATGGCCTTGCCGCGATCGGCACCACCGATCGTCTCGATGCCGCGCGACGTGGTCTTCGTGAACTCATCGATGTTGGCACGCGTGCCCGGGCCCGCCGATTTCGACGACACCGACGCCACGATCTCCGCGTACACCACCGGGACCACCGACGAGACCGCGTGCACCATCGGGATGGTGGCCTGCCCGCCGCAGGTGATCATGTTGGTGTTCGGTGCGTCGAGATGCTCGCGCAGGTTGGCCGGTGGTACCACCGCAGGTCCGATGGCCGCCGGGGTGAGGTCGATCGCGGTGATGCCGGCGGCCTCGTACCTGGGCGCGTACTCGCGGTGCACGTACGCCGAGGTCGCCTCGAAGATGATGTCTGGTTTCTCGACCGATGCGAGGAGTTCGTCGGCGCCGCCCGACATCGTGATCAGGCCCCGGTCGGCGGCGCGTTTCATACCTTCGGACTCTGCGTCGATGCCGACCATCCAGCGGGGTGCGATAACCTCTGAGCGGGCGAGTTTGTACATGAGATCGGTGCCGATGTTGCCCGATCCGATGATTGCGGCGGTGATCTTGTCTGCCACGTTTACTCCTGACGTTTGGGGACTGTTCTCGGTGCGATGATGGACGGTGACGTCGCTTCTGATCAGCTGAAATCCAAAGTGACACTTCCCAACCCGACGAAGCTGGCGACAAAGTGGTCCCCGGGACGAATATCGATCGCCCGGGTCGCGGTTCCGGGCAGGATCACGTCGCCTTTGCGCAGCCTGACCCCGAAGCTCTCGACCTTGCGGGCCAGCCACGACACCGCGTTGAGCGGGTGCCCGAGTACCGCGCTGGAATTACCCTCGGCGATGAGTTCGTCGTTGCGGTGCAGGGTGGCGTCGATGTCACCGGTGTCGATGTCCGCGATCCGCACGCGCTGCTCCCCCAGCACCCATCCGCACGACGACGCGTTGTCGGCGATGGTGTCGGGCAACGAGATCTTCCAGTCCCGGATTCGGCTGTCGATGAGCTCGATGGAAGGAACAACCCATTCCACCGCCGCGATCACGTCGTCGTTGGTGCATCCGGCACCGGGCAGGTCTTCACCGAGGATGAATCCCACCTCTACTTCGACGCGGGGATAACAGAACTTGGTCGCGTCGATCGGGGTGTTCTCGTGGTACTGCATCACGTCGAGCAGATGTCCGTAGTCGGGTTCATCGACACCCATCATCTTCTGCATCGCCTCGGACGCCAGACCGACCTTGTGCCCGGCAACCGTGGCACCGGCGTCCAACCGCTTCCTGATGTTGATCAGCTGGATCTCGTAGGCATCGGTCACATCGAGATCCGGGTACGCCGTGACCGGCGGATCGATCGCGGCAGCCTGCTGCTCGGCCTCAGCCAGGTCGTCGGCGATCTCCCGGCGCAGCCGGTCGGAAATGGTCACAACTTGCCTCACTTCTCGGTCCGAACCGAATAGAACGTGTTTCAATTTTGAACCACCAGAGGGCTCGCCAACCCATTCCAGGCTGGTATAGCCTGCCTCTTGAGCAAGTTTATAACGTGTTCTACCTTGCGGGTGGAAGTCTGCAATGTGCGAAGGGGCAATTCATGAGTGGTCCGGACAGCGGACAGGGTGGCAGCGAGCCGACCCTCGGGGACGAGACGTATGACGTGATCGTTGTCGGCGCCGGCGGCGCGGGCATGAGCGCTGCCATCACGGCCGCGGCGCACGGCCTGGAGACGGTCATCCTCGAGAAATCCCAGTATTGGGGCGGGTCGACGTCACGCTCGGGCGGCGGGGTGTGGATTCCGAACAACCGGATCCTCGAGCGCGACGGCGTGAAGGACGACCGCGAGTCCGCGCGCACCTACGTCCGGTCGATCGTCGGCGACGTGGTCTCACCCGAGCGCATCGATGCCTACATCGACCGCGGCCCCGAAGCGCTCGACTTCCTGATGGAGCACTCTCCGCTGGAACTCGAATGGGTCAAGAACTACTCCGACTACTACCCGGAGGCACCCGGCGGACGCGTGGGCGGACGCTCCTGCGAACCCAAGCCGTTCGACTCGCGCAAACTCGGCGCCGATTTCAAGACGATGCAACCGCCCTATACGAAATCCCCGTTGAACGTGGTGGTGATGCAGTCGGACTACCGCTGGCTGAGCACCGGGTTGCGCCATTGGAAGGGACCGCTGCGCGCCATCAAGGTCGGCATGCGGTTCATCGTCGCGAAACTGACCGGCAAGAAGCTGATCGCGATGGGTGCGGCGCTGATGTCGGAGCTTCTGCTCGGTGTGCGGCAGGCCGGTATCCCCTTGCAGCTCGGCACCGGACTCGTCGACCTGGCGACGGAAAACGGCCGCGTGGTCGGCGTCGAAGTGGAATCGGACGGGATCAAGCGGACTCTCCGCGCACGCCACGGAGTGGTGCTGGCGTGTGGCGGTTTTGAACACAACGACGAGATGCGGCACAAGTATCAGCGCGAGCCGATCGGTTCGCAGTGGACCACCGGGGCCGAGTCCAACACGGGCGACGGCATCAATGCCGGCCTCAAAATCGGTGCGGGCGTGAGCTTCATGGACGACGCCTGGTGGGGCCCGACGATCCCCCTCCCCCGCGGCCCCTGGTTTGCCCTGTCCGAACGGGCATTGCCGGGCAGCTTCATGGTCAACGACCGCGGCCGACGATTCATGAACGAATCGTTGCCGTATGTCGAAGCGGTCCACCAGATGTACGGCGGCGACTTCGGCCAAGGAGACGGCCCCGGAGAGAACCTTCCGTGCTGGCTGGTCTTCGACCAGACCTACCGGAACCGGTACATGTTCGCCTCCGTGTCCGGACGGCAACCGTTGCCCGGCAACTGGTTCAAGTCAGGTGTGATCACCAAGGCCGACAGCATCGAGGCCCTCGCGGAGAAGATCGGCGTGCCCGCCGACGGCCTGACCGAGACCACCAAGCGTTTCAACGAGTTTGCCACCAAGGGCACCGACGAGGACTTCGGTCGCGGGGTCAGTCAGTACGACCACTACTACGGCGACATCACCAACAAACCGAATCCGAGCCTGGGCCCACTGACCAAGGGGCCTTTCTACGCGGTCAAGATGGTGCCCGGTGACCTCGGCACCAAAGGTGGCATCAACACCGACGCCGCCGGGCGAGCCCTCCGCGAGGACGGTTCGGTCATCGAGGGCCTGTATGCCGCCGGCAACACCAGCGCACCGGTGATGGGTCACACCTACGCCGGCCCTGGCGCAACCATCGGTCCGGCAATGGTTTTCGGCTATCTCGCGGCTCTCGACATCGCCGCGCAGGCACAACAGGACCGAGTCAGGGAAGAGAAGGCCGGCTGATGGCAATCGAACCGGATATCGCACTGGGTGCCGTGGTCTCGAAGGAGACGTATAGCTGGAACGCCTCGGATGTCGCGCTCTACAACCTCGGAGTGGGCGCCGGCGCCGATCCACTGGACTCCGCCGCCCTGGGATATTTCGACGACAATCAGCCGAAGGTGCTGCCGACGTTTGCCACCGTCGCGGCACATTTCCATGACACCGAACCGCCGAAGGTCTCCAAGCCGGGCATCGAGATCGATCTCGGAAACGTCGTCCACGGATCGCAGGAAGTGCTGGTGCACAAGCCGATTCCGGCAGCCGGCACAGCGACGACCACGGTGCGGGTCATCGAGCTCCAGGACAAGGGTTCGGCCGCGGTGATCATCGAGGAGTTCACCACCGTCGACGAGGCCGGCGACCCGCTGTGGACCGCTCGTTCTTCGATTTTCGCCAAAGGTGAAGGCGGTTTCGGTGGCGATCGCGGCGAGTCCGACAAGGTCGTCTACCCCGACCGCGAACCGGATCACGTCATCCAGGAGATGACTCTGCCGCAACAGGCTTTGCTCTACCGGCTGTGCGGCGACCGCAACCCGCTGCATTCCGACCCCGAGTTCGCCGAGAAATCAGGCTTTCCCCGGCCGATCCTGCATGGACTGTGCACCTATGGGACGGTGTGCCGCGCTGTTGTGGACACACTGCTCGGAGGTGATGTTGATCGAGTTCAGCGATTTGGCGCCAAGTTCGCCGGAGTCGTGTTTCCCGGCGAGACGCTGCGAATCAGGGTGTGGGAGGAAGGGTCCCGCCTCCTCATCACGGCGACGGTGGCCGACCGCGACGACGCGCCCGCACTGGGCAATGTCGTGCTGACGACGCTTCGCCACGAGGCCTGACAACGCCTGGCCCGCAAATATGCGGGTCAGGCACCACTCATGAATATGGCAACAAGACCGACAACGATCGCGGTCAAGGAGCCCAGCAGTGTGAGGACTCGCCAGATACGTAGTTTGATGACGGGGGCGTCTTTGACATGAACTGAGGCCATCGGATTCCCTCTCTAATGAACATGGCCAGCCCGGCTGGGTCGGTCGTCACCAGCAACCTCGAGAAGTTGTGTTACCAGTGTGATAAATGTGACACACGAGACATGTGATGCTGGTGAGCGACACCCGTCCAACGTGATAACAATTACACAACACGTAGGCCTTGCCTAGAACAGGTTCCACTCGCCTAAGTTAGACAAATGGACACTTCTGGGGGAGCGCCGCCGCGGGACAGGCTCGGATTCCGCGCGATCTGGCTGATCGTGGTGGCCTGTGCCGCACTGAGCATGGTCATCGCCGCGATGGCTTCCCTGAACACCGCGATCCCGGAGATCGCACCGGAAATCGGCGCCAACTCCAATCAGGTGACCTGGCTCATCGACGGATACACGCTCACCATCGCGGCCCTGCTGCTCCCGGCAGGTGCGATCGGTGACCGCTACGGCCGCCGGGAGGTACTGGTCGGCGGACTCGTCGTCTTCGCTATCGGTTCACTGCTCCCGATCTGGGTGTCGAACCCCGACCAGTTCATCGCTGCCCGGGCACTGACCGGCGTTGGGGCGGCGTTTGTCATGCCGGCGACGCTGTCGGTCATCACCGCCGGGGTTCCCGAGACCAAACGCCATCTCGCCGTGAGTATCTGGGCGGGCGTCGGCGGTTCCGGCGGGATCGCCGGATTCTTTGTGACGGGTGTGCTCCTGGAATTCTTCAGCTGGGAATCGATCTTCCTCACCTTCGGCATCTCGGCAGCCATCACCACTGTGCTGGCCTGCACGATCCCGACGTCCAAGGACTCGACCACCCACAAGTTCGACTGGATCGGTTCGTTCACCTCGGCGGTCGGCATCGGCCTTCTTGTCTTCGGGCTCATCGAGGCACCTCACCGAGGATGGTTTGATCCGCTGTCACTGTCGGCCCTCATCGGCGGACTGGCCCTCATCGGCGTGTTCTGGTGGTGGCAACTGAGATACAGCGACCCGTTGCTCGACGTGCGCCTGTTCAACAACCGGGCCTTCTCCGCCGGCACCCTCAGCATCACGGTGCAGTTCCTTGTCATCTTCGGAATCTTCCTGGTATTGCTGCAGCAGCTGCAGCTGGTCTTCGGGTATTCGCCGCTCAAAGCCGCTGTCGCCTTGATGCCGATGGTCGTTCTGGTGATGGTGTTCTCGCTGATCGGGAACTGGTTGACCACGAGGACAAGTCTGCGGCTCATTCTGGTGTTCGGAATGACTGCAATGGGTGTCGGAGCGATCTATCTCGGCGCGGTCCGGTCCGATGACTACAGGACCATTGTCATCGCAATGCTCATCCTTGCCGTTGGTCTCGGTATCGCGACGGCGCCGTCGACAACCGCGATCATGGTCAACACCCCCACCGACAACCAGGGCGTCGGTTCGGCCGTGAACGACACCGCCCGGGAACTCGGGTCGGCCATCGGCATCGCCCTTGGCGGAAGCCTTTTGGCCGCCGGCTACACGCGGAACATCGAACCGGTTGCCCGGGACGCCGAGGCCTCGATGCAGCAACTGTCGACACAGCTCGACGCCGCCGGTCAAACCGCACAGGCTCAGGAGGCCGCGGCCGCGGCCGGCACCATCGGCGAACACATCACGAACACCCTTGCAGAGGCGCTGCAGGTGGCAGCCCAACTGTCGCCGGTCGATCCGGAGCTTGCCGCACGAATCACCAGCGGCGCCATCGACGCGTTCGAAGGTCCGATGAGCGCGTCTTGCCTCGCCCTTGGGGGCGTCTGTCTGGCAACCGCTGTGGGTCTTGCCGTCTTCGCACCCAAGCAGATCGACGACGGCACGGCGGAGCGCGCCGCTGCCGACGAGCAAGCGAAGGCCGCCATCACCGAGTGAAGCCACCGGTAGCAGTCTGGGCCACAAGAGCTGGTGCTGGTGGTGGTGCTGCCGCCGCAGCCCGTCTGGGCGGCAGCACCACGACTTTCACACTGTCGAGTTGTCAATTTTCGTGCGCGGTCCCGACCGAGAGGTCGGGTGCGGCAGGGAAGATCTGGTCTTATCGGTGAATTGGTCGGATCGA
>NZ_DATCVM010000182.1:0-42299 GCF_036566845.1 Williamsia sp. | reverse complement strand
GGTCGCCGACGCGGTGGTCGGCCTCTGGCAGGACCCGCCGGTGCTACCGGCCAAGTGGCTGTACGACAAACGCGGCAGCGAGCTGTTCGATGAGATCACCCGTCTGCCGGAGTACTACCCCACCCGCCGCGAGACCGAGATCCTGCGGAGCCGCAGTGAAGACATCGTCGCGCAGTCGGGCGCCCGCACCATGATCGAGCTCGGCTCGGGAACATCCGAGAAGACCCGGTTGCTGCTGCAGGCGTTCACCGATCGCGGCGGCGACTTCACCTATGTCCCACTCGATGTGAGCGTCGAGATGCTCACATCGGCCGCCCGGCAGCTGTCCGCGGAGTTCCCGGCGATCACGGTCGACCCGCTCCACGCCGATTTCGGTGATCCCACCCTGTCGCTGGTTCATCATCGCGGACCGCGGATGGCGATCTTCCTGGGCGGCACGATCGGCAACCTCGACACCCGGGAGCGGGCCGGTTTCTTCCGCAGGATCGCCGAGGCGTTGCGGCCGGGAGACTTCTTCCTCCTCGGCGCCGATCTGATCAAGGATTCGGGCCGTCTCATCGCGGCGTACAACGACCGGGCCGGCGTGACCGCCGACTTCAACCGCAACGTGATCGAGGTGTTGCGCACCGGTCTGGCGGCCCGTGGTCTCTACGCCGACGACTTCGATCACATCGCGAGGTGGAACCCCGCCGAACACCGCATCGAGATGTGGCTCCGCGCCCGGCGCAACGTTTCCGCGGAGTTCGGGACCATCGAACGGAGCTGGACCCTTCCCAAAGGCGCCGAGATCCTCACCGAGATCAGCACCAAGTTCGATCTCGAGACCCTGCACGGCGAGCTGGCGGACGCCGGCCTCGAGCGGCACCACACCTGGACCGATCAGGCCGGGGATTTCGCGGTGCTGCTCAGTCAGGTCGCCGGCTGACCAGCATCGACGGGCTGGGCGCCCAGGTCCTGGCCACGCATCCGCTGCGAGATCACCGTGGTGATGCCGTCGCCCTGCATGCTGACGCCGTACAGCGCATCGGCCACCTCCATGGTCGGCTTCTGGTGGGTGATGACGATCAGCTGCGACTTCTCACGTAGCTGCTCGAACAGGGTGATGAGCCGGCGCAGGTTGGTGTCGTCGAGTGCGGCCTCGACCTCGTCCATCACGTAGAAGGGTGAGGGGCGCGCGCGGAAGATGGCCACCAGCATGGCCACCGCGGTGAGCGACTTCTCCCCACCGGACAACAGCGACAGCCGTTTGACCTTCTTGCCGGGTGGTCGTGCCTCCACCTCGATGCCGGTGGTGAGCATGTCCGAGGGATCGGTGAGCACCAGGCGTCCTTCGCCACCGGGGAACAGCGTCTTGAACACTTCGACGAACTCGCGCTCGACGTCCACGTACGCCTCGGTGAACACCTGCAGGATCCGGTTGTCGACGTCCTGCACCACATCGAGCAGGTCTTGCCGCGCCTTCTTCACATCTTCGAGTTGCGTGGACAGGAAGTTGTAGCGCTCTTCGAGTGCGGCAAACTCTTCCAGCGCAAGCGGATTCACCTTGCCGAGAGTGTTCAGGTCTTTTTGCGCCTTCTTGGCTCGGGCCTGCTGGGTGGCTCGGTCGTACGGCATCGGCGTCGGTGCGACCACCGTCTCGCCGCGTTCCCTGGCCTGTTCATATTCCGCGACCTCGAGCTCCGTCGGCGGCAACTCGACCTCGGGGCCGTACTCGGCGATGAGGTCGTCGGGGCTGATCGCGAAGTCGTTCATGATCTGCTCTTCGAGCTGCTCGATCCGCAGCGACACCTGTGCCTTGGCCACCTCATCTCGGTGCACCGCGTCCTTGAGCGACGTGAGTTGCGCACCGACCTCCGCGGCCGCCTTCTTGGCCACATCGAGGTGCTCGGTCCGCGTCGCGCGTTCGCGCTCGAGTTCGTCGCGATATGACTGCGCCTGCGCCACCGCGACTTCCAGTCGGGCGGCGATCAGCTTCCCGGATTCCAGGACAACCTCGGCCACCTCGGCAGCGTGAGCGCGTGCCTTGTTCTGGCGTTCGGCACGTTCGCGCGCCTCCCGCTCGGCGCGCGCGGCCCGGCGCAGGGAATCGGCTTTTCCGCGCACCGAGGCCAACCGCTCCTCGGAGCTCCGCAAGACGAGCCGGGCCTCCATCTCGACAGCTCTGGCCTCGGTGACCGCGGCGGCCGCGGCATCGCGTTCGGTGTCGGGCAGCTCGCCGCCGGCGTCCGGGTCGGAACTCTCGTCGCGGGCCATGTGCAACCGCTCTTCGGCCGCGGCGAGGGTCGACATCGCCTCGGTGCGGCTGTCTTCGACACGGGCGCGTTGGGATGCCAGCCGGGCCGATTCCTCCTGTGCCGCACGGGCCGCCTGGCCCAGGCGGGCGAGTTGTTCGTAGATCGCCCCCAACTGCGCATCCGATTCGTGCAGCGCGGCAAGTGCCTGTTCCGCGGTGTCGCGGCAGTCGGACTGCTGCGCCAGTGCTCCGGACAGCGCTGCCATCAGCTCTTCACTTCGACGCCCGGCCTGCACCAGATCGTTGCGGGCAGTGTCGATTGCTGATTGCACCTCGATGGTGGACGGACGCGCCCCGGTGCCGCCGCTACGCCACCCGGCGCCGATCAGATCGCCGTCGAGGGTCACGATCCGCAACGAACCAAGGTGCGGTACAAAGTGTTTCGCGTCGGCAACAACAATTTCGGCGGTATCGATCGTATCGGCCACAACGGTGTATCCCAACAGGAGCTCGACTGCGCCGTGCAACGATTCGGGGACAGAGACCACATCGAGCGCCCACCTGGCCCCGGCGGGCAGAGCCGCGGAACCGCGCCCGGCCGCCTCGACACCGCCGATGAGGACCGACGCGCGGCCGCCCTGGTGCTCTCGCAGCGCCGACAGCGATGCGCGGGCGGTGGGCAGGTCGGCGGTCGCAACGGCGTCGGCGGCGGGCCCGAGCGCGGCCGCAATCGCCGGTTCGTAGCCCTCGTCGACGCGCAGCAATGACGACATCGGGCCCAGCAATTCCGAGGAACGGTGTTCCATCAACCAGGCGCCACCGTCTTTGCGCTCCAGTCCCACCGCCAAGGCATCGATCCTGGCCTTGAGAGACGTGACCTGTTGTTCGGCCGCGCGTTCGGCGGCCTGCAGTTCGGCAACACGCTCGTTGGCATGATTGAGCGCGGCAACGCTGCGCTCGTGGTGTTCGTCGAGCCCGAGCTCGGAGGCATCGAGTTCGGAAACCGTCGCCGATGCGGCGTCGAACTCCTCGCTTGCGGACTCGGCCCGGGCGGCCGCATTCTCGATCGCGGCACCGAGGCGGGCCGTTTCCGCGTCGATCGTCTCGACCTTCGTGCGGAGGTTGTCGACCTGGCCTTCGAGTCGCGCCAGCCCCTCGCGCCGATCGGCCACTGCCCGAACCGCCGCCATGTGTGCGCGCTGCGCCGCCGCGGCCTCTTCCTCGAGTTCGGCGAGAGCTTCCTTGGCTCCGTCGAGCTGCATACCCGCTTCTTCCACCCTGTCGGTCAGAGCGGTCTCCTCGGCGGCCGCGGCATCTGCCTGGCGTTCGAGTTGCTCGGGGTCGCGACCGGAATCCGCGCGAACCGGTTCGGCCAGATACCGGCTGCGCTCGGATGCGATCCGGCACGTTGCCCCGACCCGTTCGGTCAGCGCCGACAGCGCGAACCACGCCTGTCCGGCCTCGTTGGCCGCCGGGACGATCTGTGCCAGCGACTTCTCGTTGTCATCGACCTGAGTTGCGAGCTCGTCGAGCTGTTCGGCCAGCTCGTCCTGCTGCCTGCGGAGTTCGGTCTCGCTGGTCTGTTGCTCGGCGAGTTCGCTGCGCCGGATCACCAGGTCGTCCGCGGCGAGCCGAAGCCGCGCATCCCGGAGATCGGCCTGCACCGTCTGCGCGCGCCGGGCGATCTCTGCCTGCCTGCCCAACGGTTTGAGCTGGCGTCGCAGCTCCGAGGTCAGGTCGCCGAGCCGGGACAGGTTCGACTGCATCGCGTCGAGCTTGCGAACGGCCTTCTCTTTG
Organism: Williamsia sp.; assembly: GCF_036566845.1. Taxonomy (GTDB): domain Bacteria; phylum Actinomycetota; class Actinomycetes; order Mycobacteriales; family Mycobacteriaceae; genus Williamsia. The sequence goes on along the minus strand of NZ_DATCVM010000182.1, from coordinate 38,269 downwards.
CGCTTGCGGTGCTTGAGCACACCGGCTGCCTCTTCGATGAAGGCGCGACGTTCTTCCGGACGCGATTCGAGGATTGCGGCGAGGCGTCCCTGCCCCACGATGACGTGCATCTCGCGGCCGATACCGGAGTCACTGAGCAGCTCCTGGACGTCCATCAACCGGCAGGAACTGCCGTTGATCTCGTATTCACCGGCGCCGTCGCGGAACATCCGGCGTGTCACCGAGACCTCGGAATAGTCGATGGGCAGCGCGCCATCGGAGTTGTCGATGGTCAGTGTCACCTCGGCCCGGCCCAGCGCGGCTCGCCCGGAGGTACCGGCGAAGATGACGTCCTCCATCTTCCCGCCACGCAGCGCTTTGGCACCCTGCTCACCCATCACCCAGGTCAGGGCATCGACCACGTTGGATTTGCCGGACCCGTTGGGACCGACAACGCAGGTGATACCTGGCTCGAAACGCAGGGTGGTCGCCGACGCGAAGGACTTGAATCCCTTCAGGGTCAGACTTTTCAGGTGCACAGCGCCTCAGCGTACCGTCAGCGCTCGACAAATCCGGTCAGGTCGCCCCGCGGAGGTTCCCAATCGGTGACCACCGTGTCGACCTGGCCCGGGCTCTTGCCTGCATCGATCTGGTCGAGGAGTGCCTGGCATGCCGCCCGCTCCCCTTCTGCCGTGATCAGGACCCGACCGTCACGCTGGTTGGCTGCCGACCCCACCAGACCCAGCTCGAGTGCGCGAGATCTGGTCCACCACCGGAATCCGACACCTTGCACGTACCCGTGGACCCAGGCACGCATCCGCACCGCGTCAGACCCCGATCCCTCCGGCGACCGCTGATCCGGCATGGCCTACTCCGTCTCGATGGACAAGCCCACCCTGGTACCCGCCTTCAAGGTGCGTCCGACAGTGCAAACGGCGTCGACCGCCCGCTCGACCACCACGAGCAACCGCTGCGCTGCCTCGGGATCGAGTTCGGACAGGTCGACCTCGAGCACCTCGTTGAGTTGCGGATAGACCTCGTTTTCACGGTCCGCAGCGCCACTCACCTTGATTGTGGCGTCGTAGTCATCGCCGAGGCGACGGGACAGCGGCCTGTCGGAACTCATTCCGGTACAGGCCGCCAACGCGATCTTCAGCAGTTCACCCGGCGTGAACACACCCTCGACGTCCTCCGAGCCGATCAGAACTTCGGCGCCCCGGCTGCTCTGGCCGGTGTACCGACGGGTTCCGGTGCGCTCCACCCACAACTCGGTGGTCGCGGGCGCGGCGGGCTTACTTGTTTCGGTTGTGGTCATGCCGCTATTCAACACCGGTCCTCGTTCCACAATTCCGCCCCGGGGTGTCACCAACGATCGATGTGCAGGACGTTCTCGAGCGGTTCACGCGGCGCCGGCCTGAAGGTCTCCCCGGTGAAGTAGGCCGTGGGAATCAACGCCGCCTGGTGGTACCCGGCCGGAATCCCCAACAGCTCCGCGATCTCTGCTTCCCGCTCCAAATGCAGTGTGGTCCAAGCTGTTCCGAGTCCGCGGGCGCGAGCTGCGAGTGCGTAACTCCAGACCGCGGGCAGCAGCGATCCCCACAGCCCCGCCTGATTGCCGGCCGGCAGGGTCTTCCCGGCCTTGATGCAGGGAACCAGCAGGACCGGCGCCTCCCCCATGTGCTCCCCGAGCCACGCCACACTTCCGCCCACCAGTTGCTGGACCGGCGCCCGGCCGGGGTCGTCGGCAAAGAGTCTCGCCGCAGATTGATTCGATGCGAGGTAGTTGTCCACGAGCTCGCCGTAGATCCGCCCGAGTGTGGCCCGGATCTCCGGGTCGGTGATCACCAGCCACTGCCAGCCCTGACGGTTCGAACCCGACGGCGCCTGCAGCGCGATCTCCAGACATTCCTTGATCAACTCGAGCGGTACCGGCCGGGTCATATCGAGGCGCTTGCGCACCGTCCTGGTGGTGGTGAGCAACTCATCCGGTGTCAGATCGAGGGTCATGACACGATCATGCCGTCCCTCGGTCTCGCGCCAGAACACCACACCCCCACCGAGCGGGCCCACACCCCCGCCGAGCGGGCCCACACCCCCACCGAGCGTGCCGATATCACCGCCGAGTGGGCCTTTCTCGCACCGTAGAGCGGCAACTTTGGCTCGCTCGACGGTCGTAAGGGCACGGTCGACGGTGTGGGCGCCTGCTAACCGCGGGGGCGGATCTGGCAACGAGGACAACTGAACGAACTGCGGTTCATGAATTGTTCGCGTCGCATGATCGCGCCACATCGGCGGCACGGTTCGCCTTCGCGGCCATAGGCATTCAGCGAACGTTCGAAGTAGCCGGACTGACCGTTGACGTTGACGTACAGCGCGTCGAATGACGTGCCGCCCTGCTCGAGCGCCTGAGCCATGACCTCGGCGGCGTTGTCCAGCACCGACCGCAACGCTTTCGCGGTGAGCTTGTCCGTCAAGCGCAGGCCGTGAACCTTACTCCGCCACAGCGCTTCATCGGCGTAGATGTTGCCCACGCCCGAGACGACGGTCTGATCGAGTATCGCCCGCTTGATCTCGGTGTGCTTACGTTTGAGAACTCGGACCACGGCGTCCGGATCATATTCTGGCGCAAAGGGATCCGGTGCGATGTGCGCAATCGAGGCAGGGCCGAGGTTCGGGTCTCCGACGATCGGGGCCGCGATGAGGTCGTCGACCATCCAGCCGCCGAACGTCCGTTGATCGACGAACCGCAGTTCTGTCCCGTCGTCCATGCTCGCCCGGATCCGCAAGTGGATCTCGTCATCGGCACCGGCCGGCTGAACCAGCATCTGCCCGCTCATCCCGAGGTGCACGACAATCGCCAGTGGATCGGCATCCCCGAGCGGATCTGCCTCCAGCCAAAGGTATTTGCCGCGCCTGCGTGCATCGGTGACGGTTGCACCCGCCAGCATCCCGATCAGATCGAGTGCACCGCCGAGATGACGGCGGACCGCCCGTGGGTGCAGGACTTCGACGGCGGTGATCCGGCGTCCGACAACGTGATCGGCAAGGCCGCGGCGTACCACCTCGACCTCGGGCAATTCAGGCATCGTCTCCCGTCCCGGAAATCGCTTTCCAGGCAGTCGATGCGGCCAATTGTTCGGCCTCTTTCTTGGTCTTACCCACCCCGGAACCCATCGCGTCGCCGCCGACCAGCACCGTTGCGGTGAACTCCTTGCAATGATCGGGTCCGGTGGAGGTGATCTGGTAAGCCGGTACGCCCAGGCCCATCTCTGCGGTGAGCTCCTGCAGCGAGGTCTTCCAGTCGAGGCCCGCACCCAGTGCTGCCGACCGGCTCAGTGCGGACGAGAACAGGGCCAGCACTGTGGTCCGGGCGGTTTCGAGGCCCAGTTCGAGGTGGATGGCACCGATCAGTGCTTCCATGCCGTCGGCCAGGATGCTGGCCTTGTCGCGTCCGCCCGTCATCTCTTCGCCTTTGCCCAGGCGAAGGTGAGCTCCGAGGCCTCCTGGGCCGAGACCACGCGCCACGTCGGCCAGCGCGTGCATGTTGACAACGCTCGCGCGGATCTTGGCGAGTTCGCCCTCGGCGCGTTCGGGATGAGCACGGTAAAGGTGCTCTGTGACAACAACACCGAGCACCGAGTCACCGAGGAACTCGAGGCGCTCGTTGGTGGGTAGGCGACCGTGTTCGTACGCGTACGAGCGATGGGTCAGCGCCAGTTCCAACATCTCGTCGGACAGGGCCACATTGACGGCGGCCAGCAGGTCAGCATGATCTGCCTGAGCATTCACATCGGATCGGACGGTCTCTGTCACGGTTTCGACTCTGGTTCCTCGGCAAACTTCGATGCCAGGCCTGCCCAGCGCGGGTCGATCTTGTCGTGGTGGTGACCGGCTTCGGCCACCGCGAGCCGGACACCGCATTCAGGGCACAGGCCCTGACAGTTCTCGCTGCACAGCGGCGTATTCGGCAGATCCAGTCCGACCGCGTCGATGATCGCCTGTTCCAGATCGATCTTGTCATCGACGATTCGGTGCATCTCGTCGGCGTCGGTGGTCGCGTCGGTCGCGCTGTCCGGGTAGGCGAACAATTCGGTCAGGTAGACGCTGGCGGTACCCGACACGCTCTCCAGACAGCGGACGCACTGGCCCTCGGTCTCGCCGCTCACGCAGCCGGTGACCAGGACGCCCTCCGAGACCGCCTCCAGGCGTAGATCGAGGTCGACGTCGCTACCTGCCGGGATCGCGATCATGTCCAGACCGATACGGGGTCCGTCGGTGATCGCCCGATGGACTTCCCGCATCGAACCCGCTCGTCTGCCCAGACTGCGGATGTCCAGGGTGAACGGGCCGTCTACGGGACGATTCTGACGTGTTGAACTGCCTTCGCGCTGTGACACAAGCAACCACGATACGCCCCGGGACTGCTCATTCGACAATCACGACGCGGGCACGGTCATCATGCGGCCCACGGCCTGCTTCAGACGGCCATCCCGGTACCGAAGTCGGCGCGACGGACATGCTCGGCGTAGTCATGGACGCCGGCACCCGTCCGTAACTGCTGGCGACCACGGTTGACGGAACGGATGGTGCCGGTCAGCAACTCTTCGAACTCGGCCAGCTTGTTGTCGACGTAGACGTCACACTCGCCGCGCAGGCGATCGGACTCGGCATGCGCCGCGTCGATGATCCGTTCGGATTCCGAGCGGGCAGCCTGGACGACCTCTTCTTCCGAGACCAGCCGCTGCTGTTCGGCGATGCCTTCGGCGACGGACCGCTCGTAGTTGGCGTTGCCGGATTCGATCATCCGCTCCGCTTCGGAATGTGCCCGTCCGGTCACCGACTCGTACTCCCGGCTCGCGGTGGCGGCCAAGCGTTCGGCCTCGGCGGTGGCATCGGCCAGCAATTGCCCTGAGTGGGACTGCGCTTCGGCAACCATGCGGTCGGCATGCGATTTCGCCTCCGCCAGGATCCGGTCGGCCTCGGCGCGGGCATGCGCCAGCGACGAATCCGCTTCCGCAGTGGCCTCCCCGACCATCGTGTCCGCGTGCAGACGCGCATCTCCCAACAGTTTGTCGCGCTGATCCAGCACGTCCTGCGCGTCGTCGAGGTCGCCGGGGATCGCGTCCTTGACGTCGTCGAGCAGTTCCAGCACATCGCCCCGAGGAACAACGCAACCCGCCGTCATCGGAACACTGCGTGCCTCTTCGACGATCGCACCCAACTCGTCCAGCGCTTCGAATACCCGGTACACAGCTACCTCACTCCTCGCCGCAAACCCTGATGGTCGTGCCCGGTTGGCAGGTACTCATCGTGTTGCGATCTGTGGTTGATGTTATTTCTGTGACTAGTGTGCCCAATGTTGCGGCTGTGACGACGCAACCCGGGCCGGTGTGTCGGGTTCCACGGTAGGCCGAATTCTGGCCGGAGAGGCTCTCCGGCCGGCAAAAAATGAGATTTCAGGCAGCTCAGCGGCCGGACGACAACTTTGCAAGCAGCTGTTCGTGCACTACAGATGGCAAAAAGTCGCCCACTGGTCCACCGAGTTTGGCCACTTCCTTCACCAGGGAACTGGACACGTGCGCCAGACGGGGGTCTGTGAGCATGAACACCGTCTCGACACCGGTGAGGTCACGGTTCATCTGCGCCATCGGCAGTTCGTACTCGAAGTCGGCCGAACCCCGCAGGCCCTTCACGATCGTGTCGACACCCTGATCACGCACGTAGTCGACCAGCAGGCCCTGCCAGCTGTCGATGCGGACGTTCGGCAGGTGCGCGGTCACCTTGCGCAGAAGCTCGAGACGTTCATCCACCGTGAACATCCCCTGCTTGTTGGGGTTGATCGTCACAGTGATGATCAACTCATCGAATCGGGCCGCGGCACGCTCGAAGACATAGAGATGCCCCGAGGTGACCGGGTCGAACGATCCTGGACATACTGCTCCGGACATGAGAGCAAGTTATCAGCAGGCGGTGGGCGGCCCGTCAGCCGAGTTCGGCCAACTCGACCCGGGTCTCCCCGTACTTCCGGACCTCCGGATCTCCGAACGCATCCGGCCAGGCGGTGGCGGCGCTGCGCACCGACCGCTCGAGGACCACCACCCCTCCCGAGACGAGCGTCCCGCCGGACAACAAGGTGAGCATCTCCGCGACCTGGTCGTCGGGCAGGTCGTACGGCGGGTCCGCGAACACGAGGTCGGCCACCGGGGCTCCGCCGCGTAGGTAGTCGGCAACACGTCGGCGAACGAGCCGGGCACCCGACAGTCCCGACGACGTGATGTTCGCCCCGATGACCCTGGCGGCCTTGGCGTCGGATTCGACGAGGATCGCCGAGCCCGCCCCGCGCGAGAGCGCCTCGAGGCCGAGCGCACCCGAACCGGCGAAAAGGTCGAGAACCACCAGCCCGGAGAAGTCGATCCGATTGGTCAAGATGTTGAAAACCGACTCACGCACCTGGTCCGTTGTCGGACGGGTGCCGGCGGCGGGGACTGACAGACGTCGGCCGCGGGCGGCGCCGGCGATGATGCGGGTCATGGGCCTCATTGTCCCGCCCGTCAGGGGACCCCGGACCATCGGGGGACGCAGCGCACATCGTTACGGATGACAACAATTCGTGACGCACCTCACAAACAGGTGATGATCAGGCGTTTGTTGGGTGCTTTCCAGGGCAATTTCCCGAGGTGGGTGACATCGTTGTGATGCCTTGTTAACTTCGAATTCGATATGAGCCCAACTCAGATCAGCGCTACCCTAACCTCCGCGCCGGACGCGGTGGCATTTCGTTCCCCAAAGGTTTCCGACGGAGTCCGGCTCTGGGAAATCGCCCGTGACTCAAAAGTTCTCGATCTCAACTCGAGTTACGCCTACGTTCTGTGGTGTCAGGATTACGCCCAGACCTCCGTGGTCGCCGAAGTCGACGGTGAAGTTGTCGGTTTTGTGACCGGCTATCTCCGGCCGCAGCTTCCCGACGTCGTCATGGTTTGGCAGGTCGCCGTCGACGCCGATCAGCGGGGTCTCGGATTGGCCGGAAAGATGTTGAGCCAGTTGATGGATCGACTCGAGCCGCGCGGAATCACGACACTGCACACCACCATCAGTCCGGACAACACCGCCTCCCAGGCACTGTTCCAAGGTCTGGCCGATCGCCGAGAGATGAGTATCCGGCGTGAAGAACTGTTCTCGGCCAACGATTTCCCGGACGACCATGAGCAAGAAGATCTGTACATCGTCGCACCGCGACGCTGACCTCTTGTGATCACCATGCCGCATCTACACGGCAGCTCGTCGGCGTAGCCCTCGCCGGCCCATGACGGAAGCCGGGATCGACCCGCCCGCCACCACTACCCCCCAACTCAGTTGGAAACAACCCGCATCCCTGTGCACACAGGTGACAACCGGGCAGTTTTTCGCACCCATCGGAGGAATCATGACTGCATCAATGCAAGAAACCTTCTCGAGCAACATCTTTGAAACCCGCGAATCCGAGGTTCGCAGCTACAGCCGCGGCTGGCCCGCGATCTTCACGAGCGCCAAGGGCGCCTGGATCACGGACAACGAAGGCAAGCAGTACCTCGACTTCTTCGCCGGCGCAGGGGCTTTGAACTACGGACACAACAATCCGCTGTTGAAGGCCGCTCTCCTCGACTACATCGAAAACGATGGCATCACCCACGGCCTCGACATGTCGACCAAGGCCAAAGGTGAGTTCCTGCAAGCATTTCAGGACAAGATCCTGGTTCCCCGCGGTCTCGACTACAAGGTCCAGTTCCCCGGACCAACGGGCGCGAACTCTGTCGAGAGTGCTTTGAAGCTGGCCCGCAAGGTTACCGGTCGAACCTCGATCATCAACTTCACCAACGCTTTTCACGGAATGACGCTGGGCGCGCTTTCGGTGACCGGCAACTCGATGAAGCGTGCCGGTGCCGGCATCCCGCTGGTGCATGCCACCCCGATGCCCTTCGACAACTACTTCGACGGGGTCGTCGAGGACTTCAGCTGGTTCGAGCGCGTACTCGACGACTCGGGCAGCGGGCTCAACCGTCCGGCCGCCGTCATCGTGGAGACCGTCCAGGGCGAGGGCGGCGTCAATGTCGCCCGCCCGGAATGGCTCCGGGCACTGTCCGCGCTCTGCAAGCGCCGCGACATCCTGCTGATCGTCGACGACGTTCAGATGGGCTGCGGTCGTACCGGACAGTTCTTCTCGTTCGAGGAGGCCGGCATCGAACCCGACATCGTCACGCTGTCGAAGTCGATCGGCGGCTACGGGCTGCCGATGGCCTTGACACTGTTCAAGCCGCATCTCGACGTGTGGGCACCGGGTGAGCACAACGGCACCTTCCGCGGTAACAACCCCGCGTTTGTCACCGCGACGAAGGCCATCGAGCACTACTGGTCGGACGACACCTTCGAGAAGGAGACGATCGCCAAGGGTGAGCGGATCCGCGATGCGTTCATCTCGCTCTGCAGCGCACATGATGGCATCAGTACCCGCGGCCGGGGCATGGTCCAGGGCCTGGTCTTCAAAAACGCCGATCACGCCGCGAAGGTCTGCGCTCTCGCCTACGACCGTGGGCTGCTGGTCGAATCCGCCGGCCCCTCGGACGAGGTCGTGAAGCTCCTGCCGCCGTTGACAATCACCAACGAAGAGCTCGATCAGGGCCTCGCGATCCTCGCCCAGGCGACCGCGGAGATCCTCTACTCGTAGGTTCTGACGAACAAGCCGGGTTCGAGATCGAGGTCCGACCACGTCTTCGTTTCTCCTGCAACAGAAAGGTTTTCAGACATGATTGTGCGCACCACACAGGAAATCACCGACACCGACCGCGACATCGAGGCCGACAACGGGAACTGGCGTTCCAAGCGCATCGTGCTCGGCGGCGACCTGGTCGGCTTCTCCTTCCACGAGACGACCATCAAGGCCGGCACCGTCAACGAGTTCCACTACGCCAACCACGTGGAGGCCGTCTGGCTGGTCGAAGGCGAGGGAACATTGCTCAACCGCGAATCCGGCCAGCAATACCCGCTGGGCCCCGGTTCGATGTATCTGCTGAACGGGCACGAACGGCACACCGTCACCGCCGACACCCAGATGCGCATGCTGTGCGTGTTCAACCCGCCCGTTGTCGGTAACGAGACCCACGACGAGAACGGCGTGTACCCACTGGTCGCAGTCGGTACCTGACTCGGTTCGGCCGTGGCGGGGCCGCGGGCTCCGGGCCCTCGCCGGGTAGCGCTGTCCTGGCGCATGTGCGTTGCGCCAGTTGCCCGGACGCTTCGGTGGCCTCGCACGACCGATCCGGCACGAAAGAGCTCGGCACCCCAGGTCTGGGGTGCCGAGTTCTGCGTTCGGTCCCCTGATCGATCACCCCGGTACCCTGGACGTCGTGCAAACCCGTCCGGTGCAGTGGGCACCCGCAGAGCCCACCGATCCCGACCCCGACCTCCCGCAGCGGATACAGCAGCTCCGCGCACACCTCGCACACAAGCGCGCGCTCGTACTGACCGGCGCGGGGATGTCGACCGATTCGGGTATCCCCGACTATCGCAGTCCGGGTTCCCCCGCACGCACGCCGATGACGATCGAGATGTTCCTCAGCTCCGATCAGTTCCGCCGCCACTACTGGGCCCGCAACCACATCGGCTGGCGTCACATGGATGCCGCGCTACCGAATGCCGGTCACCGGGCGCTCGCAGATCTGGAACGCGCCGGCCGGATCAACGGGATCATCACCCAGAACGTCGACATGCTGCACCTCAAAGCCGGGAACCGGTCCGTGCTCGATCTCCATGGCAGCTATGGTCGCGTCCGGTGCCTGAGTTGTGCGCACGTGATGTCACGCCACCGGCTCGCAGATCTCCTCGAACCCCACAACGAGGGATTCGTGACCCGCATCCGGGGCCGTGGCGCCATCGAGGTGGCCCCCGATGCCGACGTCGTGGTGTCCGACACCACCGACTTCGTCATGGTCGACTGTCCGGTCTGCGGTGGAATCCTGAAACCCGACATCGTCTACTTCGGCGAAAGTGTTCCGAAAACTGTTGTCGAGCAGGGTTTTACGATGGTCGATGACGCAGATGCGCTGCTGGTGCTCGGATCGTCGCTGACCGTGATGAGTGGTCTGCGATTTGTCCGGCGCGCCTGGCGCAGCGGCACACCCGTCTACATCGTCAACCGCGGTCATACGCGCGGCGACGAGATGGCAACACTCAAGATCGACGGCTCCTGTTCACTGGTCCTCGAACTGCTGAGCCGCGACGACAACGAGTTCTACAGCGCCACCAGATCGTCGGCGTGAACCACTGGCCGACGGAAGTCCGACGGAAGATCCCCGGTTGATTTCCCGATCATCTGGGTGACCTCCCCCGCGTCGTAGGCGACCACCCCTCGCGCTCGGGTGTGCCCCTTCTGGTCGGCGAGATCAACCACATCGCCGTTGTAGAAACGGCCTTTTGCCGCGACGATGCCCGCGGCGAGAAGCGAGTGCCGCGCCCCGGCCACGGCGCGGATGGCCCCGTCGTCGAGAATCAGACGACCGGTGGCTTCTGCGGCATGACGGACCCAGAACTTCCGTGCTGAAAGACGTTGGGGGCGTGGCGCAAACGCGGTGCCCACCGAAGCATCGGTCAACGCCGCAGAGGCGTCGGCGGCCGCAGCGAGCAACACCGGGAGACCGGCATCGGCGGCCAGCCGGGCCGCCGAGAGTTTGGACGCCATCCCACCCGTGCCGAGTGCCCCACCGCTCCCCGCGATCACGCCGTCGAGATCTTCGGGACCACCGACCTCGGGGATCAACGTCGCATCACCCTTCCGCGGGTCGCCGTCATACAGACCGTCGACATCGGACAGCAGAACCAGCGCGTCGACTCCGGCCAGATGCGCCACCAATGCGGCCAGCCGGTCGTTGTCGCCGAAACGGATCTCATTGGTTGCGACGGTGTCGTTCTCGTTGACGATCGCCACCGCACCCAGCGAACGCAACCGATCGAGTGTCCGCTGCGCATTTGCATGATGAGCGCGCAGGGAGACGTCATGGGCGGTCAGCAAGACCTGTCCGACAGTCCGGTCGTACCGGGAGAACGACGTGTTCCAGGCGTGCGCCAGGGCGAGCTGACCGACACTGGCCGCCGCCTGCTTGGTGGCGAGATCCTTCGGCCGGGCCTTGAGCCCGAGCGGCGCGATTCCCGCGCCGATGGCACCAGACGACACGACGATGACATCCGAACCGGCCCGCATCCTCGCTTCGATCGCGTCCGCCAGGGCGTCGAGTCGACTGACATCGAGACCCGTGGACAAGTCGGTGAGCGCGGACGAGCCGATCTTCACAACGATGCTGCGGGCACCGGCGATCTGTTGCCGGGTGACACTGATCACGATTCGTCCGGATCCTCGAGTTCCACTTCGAGACCGCGGCGCAGGCGCCGGGCGATCTTGCGATCGGAGGCACCGACCCGATCGGGGCGATCGAGCCGGATGTCGGATCCGCGACCACTCATCGGGAAGTCTTCTGCCACAGCGACTTGCGGCTCCCATTCGAACGAGACATCACCGATGGTCACCAAACAGCCGGCTTCTGCCCCCTGTTTCACCAGCTCGGCCTCGACACCGAGCCGGTTCAGGCGGTCGGCAAGATAGCCGACGGCTTCGTCGTTACCGAACTGCGTCTGTTTGATCCAGCGCTCGGGCCGCGAACCGCGCACGATGAAACCGCCGGGCTGGTCGGGATCGGCGATCACGGAGAATCCGCTGTCGTCGGTGGCGATCGGACGGATCACCGGACGACGGGCAACCGGCTTCGGATGATCGATGCGGTACTGCCGTACCAGGTCGGCCAGTGCGTAGGTGAGCTCTTTCAGCCCCTTGTGGCTGACGGCCGAGATCGTGAAGATCGGCCAGCCACGTTGCGCCAGTTCAGGTTTGATCAACTCTGCGAGTTCGGCGGCATCGGGTACGTCGATCTTGTTGAGGATCACCACCCGGGGGCGGCTCGCAAGATCGCCGAGACCGGTATCAGATTTCAGAACCGGCTGGTACGCCGCCAGTTCGGCTTCGAGTGCGTCTATGTCACTGATCGGGTCCCGGCCGGGTTCCAGGGTGGCGCAGTCGACGACGTGCGCGAGCACGGCACAACGTTCGATGTGCCGAAGGAAGTCGAGGCCGAGTCCGCGTCCTTCCGAGGCACCGGGGATCAGACCGGGGACGTCGGCGATGGTGAAGATGTCCGAGCCGCTGTTGACGACACCCAAATTGGGACGAAGCGTCGTGAATGGGTAGTCGGCGATCTTCGGCTTGGCCGCAGAGAGCACCGACACCAGCGAGGATTTACCAGCGGACGGGAAACCGACCAAGCCGACATCGGCAACGGACTTGAGTTCGAGGACCAACTCCCGGATCTCGCCCTCTTCACCGAGCAGCGCAAAGCCAGGAGCCTTGCGCGCCTTCGAGGCGAGAGAGGCGTTGCCGAGTCCACCACGGCCGCCGGAGGCTGCCGCAAACGTGGTGCCCTCCCCCACGAGGTCGGCGAGGAGCTTGCCGTCGGCGTCGAGGACCATGGTGCCGTCCGGAACCGGAAGCACCAGCGGTTCGCCCTTGGCGCCATCGCGGTTGGCGCCGGCACCGGGCCTGCCGTTGCCTGCCTTGGCATGCGGGTGGAAGTGGAAGTCGAGCAACGTGTGCACCTGCGAGTCGACCACGAGGGTCACGTCTCCGCCGTTGCCACCGTTGCCGCCATCGGGACCGCCGAGGGGTTTGAACTTCTCGCGATGAACAGAGGAGCAGCCGTGGCCGCCGTTGCCCGCGGTCGCGTGAATCGTCACGCGGTCAACAAATCTAGACATTTTTCACCTTGCGAGAGTTCGGAAATTTCTAAGGGGCGGACCGGATCGTGTGACCCTGCCCGCCCCCTAGGAGCTATAGCTGTCTGAAGCTTGGCTACGCCGGATCAGGCCTGCACAGGCTCCGGAACGATGTTGACGGTCTTGCGGCCACGCTTGGCGCCGAACTCGACCGCACCTGCAGCGAGGGCGAACAGTGTGTCGTCTCCGCCACGGCCGACGTTGACGCCGGGGTGGAAGTGCGTGCCGCGCTGACGGACGAGGATCTCGCCGGCGCTGACCTGCTGGCCACCGAAGCGCTTCACACCGAGTCGCTGGGCATTCGAATCGCGCCCGTTGCGCGAGCTGGATGCACCCTTCTTATGTGCCATGACAGTTCTCCTGAAAAGTGTGTTGGCTGGTTACTTGATACCGGTGACCTTGAGAACCGTCAGCTTCTGACGGTGCCCCTGGCGCTTGTGGTACCCGGTCTTGTTCTTGAACTTGTGGATCTTGATCTTCGGACCCTTGACGTGCTCGACGACCTCACCGGTCACCGAGATCTTCGCCAGCGCGTCTGCGTCCGTGGTCAGATCAGCACCGTTGACGACAAGCGTCACGGGCAGCGAGACGGTTTCACCGAGCTTGCTGTCAATCTTCTCGACCTTCACCAGATCGCCTTCAGCGACCTTGTACTGCTTACCGCCGGTCTTGACGATCGCGTACGTTGCCATCGGAGAGCTACCTCTAACTGTCTGTCGTGGTTCATTCGGGCTCTTGCCCGTTGCCGATCCGGCCGGGCGCTGCATACGGGCACAGCGCTATCCGTCCGCCGAATGGCGACTTATCAAGGCTACGGGAGTGTGGCCGACCAGGTCAAACCAGCTCCCATATCCCGCGTGTCTCACTCCTCGACCGGCGGTCCTGCCGGACGTCCGGCCGCCCGACGCCGCGGCTTGCGACGTACGGCAACTGCGGGCTCTGTGGTCGCTCCCACCGGGCCCGACGTGGTGACGGGCGCAGCGGGAGTCACCTCGACGACCACCGCAGGCTGGGACGGAGCAGAAGAAGCGGCTGGTTTCCGCCGTACCGCACGCCGGCGCTTGGGCGGCGTCGGATGTCCGGCGGGTGCCTTGACGGCCCCCGTTGCCGAATCGGCCTCGGACCCGGCCGGGGCCTCGTCCCGTGGTTCCGGTACCGAGGTTTCGGTGATCGTGACTTCCGTCACCGTTGATCCATCCCCCTGGTCCGCGGCGATCGCGACCGCTTCGGGCCGGGGTTCCGGCTCGGTCACCCGAGCGGCTCGCTGTGGGTCTGCAACCACCGCGACGTCCTCACCCGACTGCGATTCCCCGGCAGCCGGCGACGGTGTCGTCGCAGCCGTCGAATCCGCTTCTGCGTCATGCGTTTCTGCCCGATGCCCACCGGTGTCGGGGGTTTCGGTGTCGGACTCCGACGCGTGGCTCGCCATCGCCCGGAACATCGGATGCTCGGCCGGGTGATGCGGTACCGGCTTGGTCTCGACAACCTGCGCGGCGGCCGGCTGATCGGTCTTGCCGCCCCGGCGATTTCGGCGCGGACGCTTCGAGTCGCCACCACCGCGGTTCGAGTCGTCGCCACCGGCGGAGATCTCAACCGGGTTGGCGTGCACCACGATCCCACGACCGTTGCAACAGGTGCATGTGGTCGAGAACGCCTCGAGCAGTCCGGTGCCGAGGCGCTTACGCGTCATCTGCACCAGCCCCAGGGAGGTCACCTCCGACACCTGATGCCGGGTGCGGTCCCGTCCGAGAGCCTCGGTGAGCCTGCGCAGCACCAGATCCCGGTTCGATTCGAGGACCATGTCGATGAAGTCGACGATGATCATGCCGCCGATGTCACGCAACCGCATCTGCCGCACGATTTCCTCGGCGGCTTCCAGGTTGTTGCGGGTGACGGTCTCCTCGAGGTTGCCACCGGAGCCGGTGAACTTACCGGTGTTGACGTCCACGACCGTCATGGCCTCGGTGTGCTCGATGATCAACGTGCCGCCAGACGGGAGCCAGACCTTGCGGTCCAACGCCTTCGCCAGTTGCTCATCGATCCGGTGCACGTCGAAGACGTCGGGGGCGTCCGCATGCACCTTGTCGAAGCGCTCGACACGATCCAGGAGGTCGGGTGCGACTCCACGGACGTAGCTCTCCACCTGATCCCAGGCGCTGTTGCCCTCGACGACCAACTTCTTGAAGTCTTCGTTGAACAGGTCGCGAACAACCTTCACCAGCAGATCGGGCTCTTCGTACAAGGCCTGGGGCGCAGTCGATTTCGACTTGCCGGCCGACGGTGTCGCCGCGCTGATCGTCTCCCACTGCTGCTGCAGACGTTCGATGTCACGGGTCAGTTCCTCGGCCGCCACACCTTCGGACGCCGTGCGGATGATCACACCGGCATCGTCGGGGACGATCTTCCCGAGGATCTGCTTGAGCCGCTTGCGCTCGGTGTCGGGCAGCTTGCGGCTGATCCCGGTCGAACCGCCGCCGGGCACGTAGACCAGGTAGCGACCGGCCAGCGAGATCTGCGTCGTCAGTCGAGCACCCTTGTGCCCCACCGGATCCTTGCTGACCTGTACGAGGACCGGATCGCCCGGCCGGAGTGCCTGTTCGATCTTTCGCGAACCACCGTCGAGTCCGGCTGCATCCCAATTGACCTCACCGGCGTAGAGAACACCGTTTCGGCCACGGCCGATGTCGACGAATGCCGCTTCCATGCCGGGCAGAACGTTCTGAACCCGGCCGAGGTAGATGTTGCCGACCATCGACGAAGAGTTCGAGGTGGTCACGAAGTGCTCCACCAGAACGCCGTCTTCGAGGACTGCCACCTGCGTGTAGTCGCGGGTCGACGGCGACGCGTCGGACGACGCGTTGTCACCGTGTGCCTCGTGGGTCACGGTGGCGGCCACACCGGAGCGTTCCCGGACGACCATGACGCGGTCGACCGCTTCGCGACGGGCCAGGAACTCGGACTCGCTCAGGATCGGCGGCCGACGACGGCCCGCATCGCGTCCGTCCCGGCGACGCTGACGCTTCGCCTCCAGCCGCGTCGAACCGGAGATACCCTGCACCTCGTCGCGGGTCCGCGACTTGTTCCGGGGTTCCCGCTCGTGCACAACCGTATTCGGCGGATCGTCGGTGGTGGTGGCGTCGTCACCCTCGCCACCCTTACGACGGCGGCGGCGACGGCGACGGCGGTTGGCCGAGCCGGCATCACCGGACTCCTCCGAATCATCGGAGTCGGTCTCGGCCGAACCCTTCGAGTCCCCGGACGTCGCGTCGTCAGAGGCTTCCGATTCATCGGCCGAATCCGGCTTGTCGCCGGTGGCGTCACCGTCGGTGCCCGATGCGTCGGACGTGGGCTCCGCGTCGACGTCGGTCTTGGACTTCTTCGACCGGCTGCGCTTGCGGCGATTGGTGCTCTTGGCCTCGGGCCTGTCGGTCTCGGCCTGCTCGTCGCCGGAATCCGCGGTGTCAGACGCCTCGGCGTCCTGTTCGCGGGTGTCCACATCGGCAAACGTGTCTTCGTCGGTGCCGTCGGCGGCGGCATTCTCACCGCGGCCACGTCCACGTCCACGGCGGCCGCGGCGGCGGCGGCGTGAACCGCTGTCGTCGTCATCGGAGTCCGCGTCGGTATCGGTGTCGGTGTCGTCCGATTCCTGGTCCGCATACGCCGGTGCCACCGGCTGCGCGGACAAGAACAGCGGAGAACCCGCATGCTCGGTCGACGAAGACCGCTCTACAGCGATCGGCGATTCTTCTTCGGCAGCGGAGAACAGATTCGGTGTCTCGGCCGCTTTCTTACGTCGGACCCGAGGAGCACGGGCCGGAGCCTGCTCGGTGGGCGGTTCTGTCTCAGCGACCAGTTCCGTCTCAGCGACCGGTTCCGTCTCGGTCGGTGACTGCGCCTCGAGCGGTGGCTCCACCACCGGCGGGATCTCCACAACCGGGCTCACAACGGGCGCGTTCTCCGCGGCCGGCGCCTCGGCTTCAGCTGCTGCGATCTCGGGTTCGGCGACCGGGGTCTGCGCCTCGACCGTCGGCACCTGCTCTTGCGCATCCGGAGCCTCGGAATCCGCCGGTTCGGAGTCTTCACCGGCGGCGATCTTGTCGCGAACAGCGATGGCTGTACTGCGCACGATGCTCGACTGGGGGCTGCGAGCCGCGATCCCCATGTCGGCCAGATGCACCAGCACCTCGCGGCTGCTCAGCCCCAGAAGTCTTGCCAGTGCATGCACTCGCATCTTGTGCGGAAACTCTTGCGCCGAACTGCTGTGATTCAGTTCGTCCGGCGACTGCGTGTCGGCCACGTATTCTCCTCAAGCCCCCGGGCGCGGATAAACGCGGCCACGCGAGGGCTGTGCTATTTACCCGGCCTCGGCCGGGATTGTAGGTCTCGCTTCGCCCGGTGGATGCGGGACGATCCCCGCATTCGCCGGCGATGCCTGGCGTGATGATTGACTAACTCGAGAGCCGCGATGTCCACACCACGCCGCATGAAATCCATGCGGCCTGGGGACCGAGCATTCGATCTGATCATCTGGTCGTCGGCGCCCGTCGGGCTCGACAACCTTTGCCAGTATCCCACACAACACATCACGCGCGGCCAAGTCCTCCGACTTCGACAGAAAGTCGGAGGACGGCCCCACGATCATCCGAGGTCAGGGAACCAGAGTGCGATCTCACGCTCTGCGGAGTCGGGTGAGTCCGAGCCGTGGACGAGGTTGAACTGGGTGCTCAGTGCGTAGTCGCCCCGAATAGTTCCGGGCACGGCTTTCTCGACGGGGTCCGTACCGCCCGCGATCTGCCGGAATGCGGCAATGGCGCGGGGGCCTTCGAGCACCGCGGCGACCAGCGGCCCCGAGGTGATGAATTCGAGAAGCGAGGGATAGAAAGGCTTGCCCTCGTGTTCGGCGTAGTGGCCGGCAGCGATCTCGTCACTGGCGGTCTTGAGTTCCATCGCCACGAGCGACAGGCCTTTGCGTTCGATTCGGCCGATGATGTCGCCAACGAGTTGGCGGCTCACACCGTCGGGCTTGATCAATACCAGAGTGCGTTCAGTCACCGGGCAAGCGTAACGTGCGCCATCGCGCCGGTTCGCAGACGCCGGACTAGGGCTGGCAGTACTTGCCCTCGACCGCGAAGAATCCGTAACTGAAGGCCCCGCCGCCGGTCGGCGCCGGATCGATCACGACCTGCACGCAGCCACCCGGCGACGCCAGCGCCTCGTCGACGGCGATGTCGAACCTGGCCGCCATCGCGAGGTTCGCGAGCTTGTACTCCTCCGGCACCGGGATCGACGCGATGAACTCGGGTACCTCCATATCCGCAGCGCGTTCGGTGATGGCATGCGTGGCGAGATACCCATACTGGCTCTCACCCACCGGCATGGGCGACAACGCCTCCGCCGAAGCGGCCCCCGATCCCATCACGATGGCTGCGGCAACGCAGGCCATACCGCCGATCGCGGCAATCGAGGCGGGAACAGACTTCGGGGTACGCAACATAGACAGCAAGACCTTTCGATCATGGGGGTGAGATTCGACGGGGAAGACGTTAGGCGATCTTGTCAGCGGCGCGCATCGGAGAACACCCCAATTGCCCGGATTTCAGGTCACGTTCCGGCAACAACCACACATCCGCCGTCAGTCCTCGATCGGTTCCTGCCCGTTCAGCAGGCCGCGTTCCATCCGGAGCCGTACATCGCGCTTGATGTACGCGATGTACAACCAGACGATCCCGAATACGACGCCGACGATTCCGATGGACCAGTGAATCGCCCAGCCGGCAATCGTGACGACCTGTAACGCGAGGTTGTACTGCAATGCCCAGCTCCGGCCCTGCAGACCCGAACCGAGAATCATGGCAAGTGTCAGCACACCGAGGTAGACGCCCGACCACACCGTCAGTCCGCCGCCGACACGCCACACGATCGGGAACGCCAGGCCGATGACAATTGCTTCGAGGATCAAAGTCCCCGCCATCACTCCCCGGAAGCCCCGCCACGGGTCGACCGCCGGAGGCGTGAATCTCTGCGGGGACGAACCCTGGGGCCCGGTGGGGTCGTTTGCACTCATGCCGGATCCTTGCCGAAGAGGGTGCGCGCAGCACCTGCGGTCACCACGGAACCGGTGATCACCACGCCGGTCCCGGACATCGTGCCGTTGTCGTCAAGACTCTCTTCGGCCAATTCGATGGCGGCTTCGACCGCATCGGGCAGGAAGCCGTGGACCTGAACCCGGTCCTCACCGAAGATCGAGATCGCGACATCAGCGAGTGACTCCGGATCCATGGCTCGCGGAGAACCGTTGTGGGTCAAGACGATGACGTCGAGAATCGGCTCGAACGCGGTCAGCAGGCCGGCCACATCCTTGTCGGCCATCGCGCTGACCACACCGATGAGACGCCGGAAGTCGAACTCGTCGGTGAGGGCGGCCGCCAGCGCGGCGGCTCCGTGCGGGTTGTGGGCGGCGTCGAGGAATACGGTGGGCGCCGAACGCACCCGTTCCAGTCGCCCGGGACTCGTGACCGCGGCAAACCCGGCACGAACGGCTTCGACATCGAGTTGCCGGTCGGCGCCGGCACCGAAGAATGCCTCGACCGCAGCCAGAGCCAAGACCGCATTCGAGGCCTGGTGTGCGCCGTGAAGCGGCAGGAACACCTCAGGGTACTCGCCACCGAGGCCCTGCAATGTCAGCAATTGACCGCCGACCGCAGTCCGGCGTTCGAGCACCGCGAACTCCGAACCTTCGCGTGCGACAAACGAATCCGCCTCGACCGCGGCCCGCAACAACACGTCGGCCACCTCCGGCTGTTGCACCGCCAGGATCGTCACCGGGTCGGTGGGCACCAGCGAATCAGGTGCCTTCTTGATGATCCCGGCCTTCTCCCCCGCTATCTCTGCCAGGGTGTCACCGAGAAAGTCACTGTGGTCCAATGCAATCGGCGTGATGACCGAGACCGTGGAATCGATGACATTGGTCGCGTCCCATCGGCCGCCCATCCCGGTCTCCACCACCGCGACCTCGACGGGGGCCTCGGCGAAAGCGGTGTAGGCCATCGCGGTCAGCACCTCGAACTTGCTCATCCGGGGTCCGTCGGCGGCGATCGACCGGTCGTCGATCATGTCGATGTACGGCTCGAGTTCGCGGTAGGTGTCGACGTAGGTACGCGGCGAGATCGGCACCCCGTCGATCGAGATCCGCTCGGTGGCCAGTTGCAGGTGCGGGCTGGTGATCCGGCCGGTGCGGCGATGCAGTGCGGTGAGCAGCGCATCGATGATCCGCGACACCGACGTCTTGCCGTTGGTCCCGGCGATGTGGATCGACGGGTAGCCACGCTGGGGCGAGCCCAGCAGATCCATCAGCGCCGAGATCCTGGTCAGGGACGGTTCGATCCGGGTTTCGGGCCAGCGGGTGTCGAGCAGTGCCTCGACCTCGGCCAATTCGGCGAGGTCGTCGGCGTCCGGCGTCTGCGGCGGCTGCGGTTCGGTCACGATCCAGAGCCCAGCGCCTCGATCTTCGCGGTGATCCTGACGACTTCATCTCGTGCGAACTGCTGCCGCCCGCGGATCTTGGCGACCACGGCGTCCGGCGCCTTCGACAGGAACTGCTCGTTGCCCAGCTTCTGGGTGGTCGTCTCGAGCTCCTTCTCCGCGACAGCGAGATCCTTTGCCAATCGCCGCTTTTCGGCCTCGACATCGATGGATCCCGAGGTGTCGATCCGCACGGTGACCGTGGTCGTGCGCAGGCGCACCTCGATGGTCGCGGTGGCGGAGAACCCGTCTTCTGCCCGAGTCAGCCGGGCCAGCGAGTCGATGTAGTCGCGCTGGCCGCCCAGATCCGCCTCGTCGAGACCGATGAGTTCGGCGGCCACCTTCTGCGAGGGTTTGAGACCCTGGTCGCTGCGGAAACGCCGGATGTCGGTGATCAGCTTCTGGGTGTCCTCGACCCGGTTCGCCGCAACCGTGTCGGTGACGGCACCGGACTCGGTCGGCCACTGCGAGATCACCACCGATTCACCACCGGTGAGCGTCTTCCACAGCACCTCGGTGACAAACGGCATCACCGGGTGCAGCATCCGCAGCAGGGCGTCGAGGACGGTGCCAAGCACGACTTTGGTTGCCGCCGAACGGGCTTCGTCGTCACGCGCGAACTGCACCTTGGCCAGTTCGAGGTACCAGTCACAGAACTCGTCCCACGCGAAGTGGTATAGCGCCTCGCAGGCCTTGGAGAACTCGTAGGCCTCGAATCCGGCGTCGACGTCGAGGCGGACCTGGTCGAGTCGATCCAGGATCCAGCGATCGGTGTCGGTGAGCTCGTCGCGGGGCGGGAGCTCGCCGACCGCCGCACCGTTCATCAGCGCGAACTTGGTGGCGTTGAACAGCTTGGTGGCGAAGTTCCGCGACGACTGTGCGTGATCGTCTCCCACCGACAGGTCGCCGCCGGGGTTCGCCCCTCGCGCCAGGGTGAAGCGGAGCGCGTCGGCGCCGTACTGCTCGACCCAGTCGAGTGGGTCGATGCCGTTGCCCTTCGACTTCGACATCTTGCTGCCGAACTCGTCGCGGACCAGTCCGTGCAGGAAGATGTTGCGGAACGGAACCGGGGTGACGCCACTGGTCTGCGCGCCCAACGCGTCGGCAATGTAGGTGCCGAACATCATCATGCGGGCCACCCAGAAGAACAGGATGTCGTAGCCGGTCACCAACACCGAGGTGGGATAGAACTTCTTCAGTTCGTCGCCGACCTCGGGCCAGCCCATCGTCGAGAACGGCCACAGGCCCGACGAGAACCAGGTGTCGAGCACGTCGCTGTCCTGGACGTAACCGGCCGGCGGCTCCTCGTCCGGGCCGACACAGACCATGTCGCCGTCCGGTCCGTACCAGACCGGGATGCGATGGCCCCACCACAGCTGGCGAGAGATGCACCAGTCGTGCATGTCATCGACCCAGGCGAACCAGCGCGGTTCGAGGGATTTCGGGTGGATGACCGTCTCACCGCTGCGGACCGCATCGCCCGCGGCCTTGGCCAGGGTCTCGACGCGCACCCACCATTGCATGCTGAGGCGGGGCTCGATCGGCTCGCCGCTGCGCTCGGAATGACCGACGCTGTGCAGGTAGGGGCGCACCTCCTTGACGATGCGGCCCTGGGCGGCGAGCACCTCCCTGATCTTCGCGCGCGCCTCGAAGCGGTCCAGGCCGTCGAATTCGGTGCCGGTTCCGGCGATGTGCGCCGATTCGTCCATCATCGTCGGCATCGGGAGATCGTGACGAGATCCGAGTGCGAAGTCGTTGGGGTCGTGGGCGGGCGTGATCTTCACTGCGCCACTGCCGAATTCGGGATCGACGTAGTCGTCGGCGACCACCGGGATCTTGCGGTCGACAAACGGGTGATCGAGCTCGGTGCCGACGAGGTGCCGGTAGCGGTCGTCATCGGGGTGCACTGCGATGCCGGTGTCGCCGAGCATCGTCTCCAGACGCGTGGTGGCCACCACGATGTGGGGCTGCGTGTCGTCGAGGGAGCCGTAGCGGAAACTCACCAGCTCGCCCTCGACGTCGGAGTACTTGACCTCGATGTCGCTGATCGCGGTCTTCAGCACCGGCGACCAGTTCACCAATCGTTCGGCGCGGTAGATCAGGCCGTCGTCGTACATCTGCTTGAAGACGGTCTGCACCGCTTTCGACAGACCCTCGTCCATGGTGAAGCGTTCCCGCGACCAGTCCACCCCGTCGCCGAGGCTGCGCATCTGTGTGCCGATGGTTCCGCCGGACTCTGCTTTCCAGGCCCAGACGCGGTTGATGAACTCATCGCGGCCGAGGTCGTCCTTGCGTTCACCGTTCGCCGTGAGCTGGCGCTCGACCATGCTCTGCGTAGCGATGCCCGCGTGATCCATGCCGGGCAGCCACAGCACCTCGTAGCCCTGCATCCGGCGGCGCCTGCAGAGGGCGTCCATCAACACGTGGTCGAGGGCGTGACCCATGTGCAGAGACCCCGTGACGTTCGGCGGGGGCAGCACGATCGAGAACGGCGGCTTGTCGCTGCTCGGGTCGGCGGTGAAGTATCCGGCGTCGACCCAGCCCCGATAGAGCGCGTCCTCGTGAGCACCTGGGTCCCAGGCCTTGGGCAGGGCGGTGGGACTGCTGTCGGGTTGCGTGGTCGATTCGGTCACCGGCCAATTCTAGGCAGTCGACCGGCAAGCGAGAAAAGCCGCACGTCGGGTTGGTGACCGCGGCGCCGATCCGGGCTCAGTGAACCCGGAGCCGGTGCAGGTCTTCGGGCGCGTTCACGTTGGTCAACCAGGCCGGATCGCTGAGCGTCACGCGGTTGGTCCGCAGCGCTTCGACGGCGGCCACCATCCGGCGTTCTCCGGTCTGGACCAGGTCGGCAAGGGTTCCCGCCGCCCGGGTGCGATAAACGCCGGCCAACGGATGTGCGCGTTGCGTATCCACCGCGATCGCGGCGTCGTCGGCATCCGACAACCCCCGGAGCAGCTCGTTGATCATTTCCGCCGAGACCAAGGGCATGTCGGTGGCGCACACGAACACCACCTCGCGTCCGGCGTCGGCCGCGGCGGCGAGCCCGCGCGCCAAACCGGCGAGCGGTCCGGCACCCGGCTTCTCGTCGGTGACCCAGCGGATCCGGTCGGTGCCGGGATGTTGTTCACTGAGTCCGAGGTACGCCGGCGACTTCGCGGGGGCGACGACCAGAACGGGATCGCATCGCTCGGACACAACCCGGGTGATCCGGACGAGCATCGACTCGCCATTCCAGGCCAACGCCGCCTTGTCGCTGCCCATCCGCTTGGATGCCCCGCCTGCCAGGACAACTGCGCCCAATCGTGAAGTCTCCATGGAGACAGTTAACGCGAACAGGACCGTGCTGTGGGCCGATTCCGGCCGACAGAGGAAGATGGTTTGCATGAGCACCGAAGCCATCCCAGAACCCGAACGCGACGAACTCGACCAGCATCCACCGAAGCAGTGGGCGGCCGGCGTACCCGCGGTGGCGGTCGCGCTGCGTCGCGCTGTGAAGCAGATGGGTCCGATCCGGACGGCCCAGACTCTCGTCGGCCTCAATCAGAGCAACGGCTTCGACTGCCCCGGTTGTGCGTGGCCGGAAACCCCGGGTCACCGCAAGCACGCCGAGTTCTGTGAGAACGGCGCAAAAGCGGTCGCCGAAGAAGCGACAAAGCGAACTGTCGGCCCGGATTTCTTTGCCGCGCACAGTATCTCCGACCTTCGCGAGCGCTCCGAATACTGGCTCAGCCAGCAGGGCCGGATCAGTCATCCGATGGTGCTGGCGGCCGGAGACGATCACTATCGGCCCATCGAATGGGACCAGTGCTTCGCCCTGATCGCCGACGAGCTCAAGGCTCTCGAGAGCCCCGACCAGGCAGCGTTCTACACCTCCGGCCGTACCAGCAACGAGGCCGCATTCCTGTACCAGTTGTTCGCCCGTTCACTCGGCACCAACAACCTTCCCGACTGTTCCAACATGTGCCACGAGTCCTCGGGCAGCGCGCTGGTGGAGTCGATCGGCATCGGCAAGGGCTCGGTGTCCGTCCCCGACCTCGAGGCCGCGGACCTGATCATCATCGCGGGGCAGAACCCCGGCACCAACCATCCGCGGATGCTGTCGGTGCTGGAGAAGGCCAAAGAACGCGGCGCCACCATCATCGCGGTGAATCCGCTTCCCGAAGCCGGACTGCTGCGGTTCAAGGATCCCCAGAAGATCAACGGTGTCATCGGCAAGGGCACCACGCTCGCCGACGAGTTCCTGCAGATCCGAATCGGCGGCGACATGGCATTGTTCCGGGGTCTGGGCAAGCTCCTCCTGGACGCCGAGAAGAAGGCTCCCGGAACAGTTTTCGACCACCCCTTCATCAACGAGCACTGCCTCGGGGTGGACGACTACCTCGCTGAACTCGAGAAGGTCGACCTCGACGAGATCGTCACCGCCACCGGACTGAGCGAGGCGACGATCCGGACCACGGCCGACCAGATGATCGCCTCGCACCGCACCATCATCTGCTGGGCGATGGGCCTGACCCAGCAGGCTCACGGCGTCGCGACCATCGAAGAACTCACAAATCTCCTGTTGCTGCGCGGCATGATCGGCAAACCCGGCGCCGGCGTGTGCCCCGTGCGTGGACATTCCAATGTGCAGGGCGACCGCACGATGGGCGTGTGGGAGAAGATGCCTGACGAATTCCTCGATGCCCTAGATCGCGAGTTCACGATCAGCTCACCCCGGAATCACGGTCTCGACACCGTCGACACCATCCGCGCGATGGCCGCCGGCGACATCAAGGTGTTCATGGCCATGGGCGGCAACTTCGTGTCCGCCTCCCCCGACACCCACGCCACCGCTGCCGCGATGGGGAATTGCCGCCTCACCGTGCAAGTCAGCACAAAGCTGAACGCCTCACACCTGCGGCCCGGCACCACCGCCCTCATCCTGCCCACCCTCGGCCGCACCGACAAGGATGTGCGCGACGGACGCAAACAGGCTGTCACCGTGGAGGATTCGATGTCCGTGGTGCATCTGTCCCGCGGATCGCTGCCGCCGTCGAGCGACCAGCTCCGCAGTGAGGTCTCGATCATCTGCGATCTCGCGCGGGCGACGCTCGGCGCCGACCACTCGGTTCCCTGGGGTCCGATGTCGGAGGACTACGACACGATTCGCGACCACATTTCGCGGGTGGTCCCAGGATTCGCCGGCTTCAACGACAAGGTCCGCCATCCCGACGGTTTTGTCCTGCCCCATCCACCCCGTGACACCCGCTCGTTCCCCACCCGGACCGGCAAGGCCAACCTGGCCACCAATCCCCTGCGGTGGCTCCAGGTTCCCGAAGGACGCATCATCCTTCAGACCATGCGAAGCCACGACCAATACAACACCACGATCTACGGTCACGACGACCGCTACCGCGGCATCAAAGGTGACCGCCGGGTGGTGCTGCTGAACCCGCAGGACATCATCGATCTCGGCTTCACCGAAGGTGAAAGTGTAAATCTGATCTCCGAGTTCGCCGGCCCCGGTGGTGCCGAGGAACGCCGCGTCGAAGGCTTCCGGATCGTCCCGTACCCCACCCCTCGCGGCAATGCCGCGGCGTACTACCCCGAGACCAATCCACTGGTCCCCCTCGAACATGTTGCGGCCAAATCGAATACACCGGTGTCGAAGGCCATCACCATCCGGCTCGAGCACCGCTGATGGGACGCGCCAGCGCACGGACCCGCGTCCGACGCATCCGTCCCAGCGGTACCGATTCCCGCGCTGACACCCTCGCCGTGGAGGAGCCGCTGGAGATCCGGGTGGCCGGCGAATCACTGTCGGTCACCATGCGGACACCCGGCGCGGACATCGAGTTCACGCACGGCTTCCTGCTGACCGAAGGCATCATCGACAGCGCCGACGACATCGCCGTCATCCGGTACTGCGATGGTGTCGACGACGAGGGCCGCAACACCTACAACCTGCTCGATGTGACGTTGCGCGACGATCGGCGTCTGCCGGAGACCGCCACCCGCAACTTCTTCACCACGTCGTCGTGCGGAGTGTGCGGCAAAGCTTCACTCGATGCGGTGCGACTCGCCTCGAACCATCGCCCAGCCGACGACGATTGCACCGTCGACGTCGACACCCTCGCCCAGCTACCGGGTCGACTTCGCGAGTCCCAGAAGATATTCAGCTCCACCGGTGGGGTTCACGGCGCCGCACTCTTCACCACCGAGGGAACCCTACTGGTGGCCCGAGAAGACGTCGGGCGACACAATGCAGTCGACAAGGTGATCGGCTGGGCGGTGCAGAAAAACACCCTGCCGTTGCGCAACACCATTCTGATGTTGTCCGGCAGGGTGTCCTTCGAACTCGTTCAAAAGTCCGTGATGGCGGGAATCCCGATCATCGCCGCCGTCTCCGCGCCGTCGTCACTCGCCGTGGATCTGGGCACCGAACAGGGTGTCGCGATTGTCGGGTTCCTGCGCGGCGAATCGATGAACGTGTACTCCGCCGGTCACCGAATCGTCGAGTGACCGGCGCGAGTACAGATCGAGAGTAGGAGCTACGCGCTCTTCTCGCGCCGTTCGTCGCGACGCGGCTTGCGCGGGACGATGGTCGGAAGAACGTTGTCGCGCACCGTTTCTCCGGTGACAACAACCTTCGCGACATCGTCGCGGCTGGGGATGTCGTACATCACCGGCTGCAACACTTCTTCCATTATCGCGCGAAGTCCACGAGCGCCGGTTCCACGGTGGATGGCCTGATCGGCGATGGCCTCGAGCGCATCGTCGTTGAACTCCAGTTCGACGCCGTCCATGTCGAAGAGTCGCGCGTACTGCTTGACGAGTGCGTTCTTGGGCTCCGACAGGATGTTGATCAGCGATGGCTTGTCGAGCTTGGTCACCGACGCGATCACCGGGAGACGACCGATGAACTCCGGGATCAAACCGAACTTGATCAGGTCCTCGGGCATCACCTCGGCGAAGTGGTCACTGCTGTCATCGTCGTTCTTGGCCACTTCGGTGCCGAATCCTATGCCACGCTTGCCGATTCGATCGGAGACGATCTTGTCGAGTCCGGCGAAGGCACCGGCAACGATGAAGAGCACGTTGGTGGTGTCGATCTGGATGAACTCTTGGTGCGGATGCTTACGGCCACCCTGCGGCGGCACTGATGCCTGCGTGCCCTCGAGAATCTTGAGGAGTGCCTGCTGGACACCTTCACCCGAGACGTCGCGGGTGATCGACGGGTTCTCGCTCTTGCGGGCGATCTTGTCGACCTCATCGATGTAGATGATGCCGGTCTCGGCGCGCTTGACGTCGTAGTCGGCGGCCTGGATCAGCTTCAGCAGGATGTTCTCGACATCCTCGCCCACGTAGCCCGCCTCGGTCAGAGCCGTGGCGTCGGCGATCGCGAACGGCACGTTGAGCATCTTGGCCAGGGTCTGGGCCAGGTACGTCTTACCGCAACCGGTGGGCCCGAGCATCAGGATGTTCGACTTCGCCAGCTCCACCGGCTCCACACCGCGCGAGTCCTTGCGGTCGCCCGCCTGGATGCGCTTGTAGTGGTTGTAGACCGCCACGGCCAGAGTCCGCTTCGCGGTGTCCTGTCCGATGACGTAGTTCTCCAGGAAGTCCCGGATCTCGGCCGGCTTCGGGAGTTCGTCGAGCTTGACGTCGCTGGTCTCGGCCAGCTCCTCCTCGATGATCTCGTTGCACAGGTCGATGCATTCATCGCAGATGTACACGCCGGGTCCAGCGATCAGTTTCTTGACCTGCTTCTGGCTCTTTCCGCAGAAAGAACACTTCAGCAGATCGCCACCATCTCCGATACGTGCCATCTGTTGCTGTCCCTACTTCCGTTACCTGATGCACAAAGACCCTGATGTCCGGACGGACGCTGCCGTCCTACGGACCCCGCCCCAGCTCACGGGGAGCACAGTACTCACGACCGTACCCGTAGGTGAGCGGAACTTCGACCGATAAAGCCAAATGTCGCGGGCCTATTTCAGGCCCGCGACACCTGGGGCGTCACTTGCGGCCGGACTTCTTTCGGTACTCGAAAACCTCGTCGATGATGCCGTATTCCTTGGCCTGCTCGGCGGTCAGGATGTTGTCGCGGTCGGTGTCCTTGCGGATCTTGTCGGCAGGCTGACCGGTGTGCCCGGCCAGGATGTCGTCGAGGCGACGGCGGATGCGCTCGATCTCGGCGGCCTGGATCTCGAGGTCGGAGACCTGGCCCTGGTAGGCACCACCCGTACGCGGCTGGTGGATCAGCACGGTTGCGTTCGGCAGAGCGGCCCGCTTGCCCGGGGTTCCGCCGGCCAGCACGATCGCAGCGGCCGATGCGGCCTCGCCGAGGCAGACCGTCGCGATGTCGCAGTGGACGTACTGCATCGTGTCGTAGATGGCGAGCATCGCCGGCACGCTGCCGCCGGGCGAGTTGACGTACATGATGATGTCGCGGTCGGGATCCTGCGACTCGAGCACCAGCAGCTGCGCCATGATGTCGTTGGCGACGGTCTCGTCAATGGGCGTGCCCAGGAAGACAATTCGCTCTTCGAACAGCTTGGCGTAGGGGTTGTACTCGCGAGCACCGTTCGGTGTGTGCTCGATGAAGGACGGCAGGATGTACCGCGACTGAGGTGAAAGATTGTTCATGGTCCTCATAGCTTTCCGATGAGTGTGAGAGGTGTCGGAGACGAAGCGGAGCGGAGTTCGACCATGCAAGCGCTCAAGCGCGAGTGATCACGTGATCGACAAGACCGTAGGCCTTGGCCTGCTCGGCGGTGAACCACTTGTCGCGGTCGGCGTCCAACTCGATCTGTTCGAGCGTCTGCCCGGAGAACTCGGCATTGAGCCGGTTCATCTCCTTTTTGGTCTGCGCGAACTGCTCGGCCTGGATCGCGATGTCGGCCGCGGTGCCACCGATACCGGCGGACGGCTGATGCATCATGATCCGCGCGTGCGGCAATGCGTGTCGCTTGCCCTTGGTTCCCGCGGCGAGCAGGAACTGCCCCATCGAGGCCGCCATGCCCATCGCGTACGTGGAGATGTCGCAGGGAGCGAGCTGCATGGTGTCGAAAATTGCCATACCGGCGGTGACGGAACCGCCGGGAGAGTTGATGTAGAGATTGATGTCCTTGGTCGGATCCTCTGCCGACAGCAACAGGATCTGCGCGCACAGCCGGTTGGCGATCTCGTCGTCGACCTGGGTGCCCAGGAAGATGATGCGCTCACGCAGCAGACGCTCGAAGACCGAGTCGGTCAGATTCAGTCCGGCCACACCCGAACTCGCGGTTACTCCGGAGAGCGCTGGCGTGTGGATCTTCGGCTCAGTCACGGTACCTACCTTCGCGTCCCAGGATCAGGTCCTGGGATTTTTCGTTCAACGGACTCACAGTGATTTGACTGCTGACTTCGACAGTAACGAATAGGGGCGACGCCGAACCCTCGGCGTCGCCCCTATTCGCTGACAGCAGAATGCTTGCTGGCGTTTTGTCCCTTATGACTTGCGGTTTTCGTTGTTCACGACGCCCGCTTGTCGGTTACGACTCGTTGGTGGACTCGTCGTCCTCCGTGGCTGCTTCCTGCTTCGGGAAGAACTCGTCGGTGTCGACAACGGTGCCGTCGGTGTCCTTGACGGTGATCTCGTTGACGATCGACGACAGCGCCTTGCTGCGGCGGACCTCGGCGTAGATCGCGCCGACCTGGCCGGCCTGCTGCAACTGCTGAGCGAACTCGGCGGGCTGCATGCCGTAGCGCTGCGCCTGGAACATGATCTGCTGCATCAGCTCGTCCTGGGCGACCTCGGTCTCCTGCTGATCTGCGATCGCGTCGAGCAGCAGCTGGGTCTTCACCGACTTCTCGGCACCCTCACGAGCTTCGGCCTCGAACTTCTCGCGTGTGGTGCCCTGGTCCTCGAGCAGACGCTCGAATGCCTCGTCGTCGTGATTGAGGCTGTGGACGACCTGATGGATCTGGCCGTCGACCTCGGCAGCGACGATCGCCTCGGGCAGCGGAACCTCGACGGTCTCGACCAGCTTGGCGACAAGCGCCTCACTGATGGCGTTCGCCTGACCCATCTTCTTCGACCGGGCGACACGCTCGCGCAGATCGGCCTTGAGCTCGTCGACGGT
The DNA here is from genome assembly GCF_036566845.1 of Williamsia sp. Lineage (GTDB taxonomy): Bacteria > Actinomycetota > Actinomycetes > Mycobacteriales > Mycobacteriaceae > Williamsia. Next base: position 7,814 of record NZ_DATCVM010000182.1, on the reverse strand, counting down.
GTCGAATTCGCTTGCCAGTTGCGCAAACTCGTCATCGACCTCGGGAAGCTCGCGCTCCTTGACCGACACGACCTTGACGGTGACGTCGGCTTCGTCGCCACTGTGGTCTCCGGCGACGAGCGTGCTCTTGAAGACCTTCTCCTCGCCGGCCGACAGGCCGATGAGTGCGTCGTCCAGACCGTCGATCAGCTCACCCGAGCCGACCTCGTGGGACAGACCGGTCGTGGCGGCTTCCTCGACCTCTTTGCCGTCGATGGTGGCCGACAGGTCGATGGAGACGAAATCGCCATCGGCGACCGGGCGGTCGACACCGGTCAGGGTGCCGAAGCGGGCGCGGAGGGCTTCGAGCTGCTCGTCGACTGCGTCATCGTCCACCGCGATCGGCTCGACCTCGACCTCGAGGGTCGAGTAGTCCGGCAGGTCGATCTCGGGACGGACATCGACCTCGGCGGTGAAGGTGATGCTCTTGCCGTACTCAAGCTCCGACAGGTCGATCTCGGGCTGGCCGATGGCCTTGATCTCGCTGGACTCGACGGCCTCGCTGTACTTGGCGGGGATCGCGTCGTTGACGACCTGAGCCAGCACCGCGTCGCGGCCGACACGGGCCTCGATCAGCTTGGCGGGTGCCTTACCCGGACGGAAGCCGGGGATCCGGATGTCCCGTGCCATCGTCTTGTAGGTGCGGGCGAAATCCGGCTCGAGTTCCTCGAAGGAAACCTCGACGTTGAGTTTGACCCGCGTCGGGCTGATCTGCTCGACGGTGCTCTTCACTTGACTCCCTTGTAGTGCGTTTCTCTCGTGAGTCGGGATGACAGGATTCGAACCTGCGACCCTCCGCTCCCAAAGCGGATGCGCTACCAAGCTGCGCCACATCCCGTGAGGTCATCCGAAAGCGGCAACATTCACCGCTTTCGCCGAACGCAAATACTACGTGACCGCTGCCCCACGAACCTAAACCGGTCGTCACAGGGCTGCACCACGCCGTCGCGAACAGGCGATTTCATGTCCGCCGGATCGACGCGGTACAGTTCCTTTCGCAGCGGCAACAGTGGCGATCCCAGTGATGTCGTATGCACGCGGGTGTAGCTCAATGGTAGAGCCCTAGTCTTCCAAACTAGCTACGCGGGTTCGATTCCCGTCACCCGCTCCACCCCCGAAAGGCCTTGGTCAGCATCGCTGCCCGGGGCTTTTTTGGCGTTCTGACCAGACGACTGCGATGCGGGGAGGAACAGCCGCCGCCGGACGCCGGATCTGGGCCGGCCGTCGGCATACGGCGGATCCCGTGAACAGCTGCACGAGGCGATCAAAACCGTTGCCATCCGGGCGCAGCCGGGTTCACACCCCAAACCTCACCGCCAGGATCATCGGGGATCGAGCCCGGTGTGACGCGCTTGACAGTTCCGGCCAGATAACGGTTACATATCGGACATCGTCGCCGGGGAGGTCGACGCACGAATCCCGCCCGAGCCGGAGGCCCCTTTGCGCGCGACCAGCACTTCCGTGTTCCGCACCCGACTGCGACGTCGACTGATCACCGTTGGAACGCTCTGCGCAACCACGCTGGCCCTCCTGACGATGACCCCTGCCGTTGCCGGCGCCGACGATGTCGCGCTCCCGACACCGCTGGGCGACCAGTTCTATGCCGCGCCCGCGAACATCGGCGACTATGCGAACGGTGACGTCGTCGCCAGCCGCCGGATGCCCAACCCTCCCGGGTTCATGAATATCGAGACCTGGCAGCTGAAGTTCCGCAGCACCGACATGTACGAGCGTCCGATCGCCGCGGTCACCACACTTCTGCTCCCGGTGAACCGCAGCGCGAACGCACCTCTGCTGAGCTTCCAGGACATCGTCAACGCGCTCGGCCTGGAATGCGCGCCCTCGCGCACACTGTTCACACAGACCAACAGCCTGACCGCCCGCCAGGGACCGGCACTGAACGGGTTGCTGGCCCAGGGCTGGGTCATCGCGGTCCCCGACCACCTCGGCCCGCGCAGCGCGTACGGCGCCGCCCAGCTCGGTGGCCGGATCACCCTGGACGGCATCAAGGCCGGAAAGAACTTCCGCCTCGCGAACATCTCCCGGAGCCCCGTCGGGCTGATCGGGTACTCCGGTGGCGGAATGGCGACCGCGTGGGCGGCCGCACTGGCACCCACCTACGCACCCGGGCTTCGGCTCGCCGGCAGCGCGTACGGCGGAGCCCCGATGAATCTGATCAAGATGGCCGAAGGCCTGGGCTACAACAATCCGCACCCGGCGTTCGGACTCGCCTACGCCGCCGCGGTCGGTCTGTCACGGGAGTACCCGGACGAGATCCCGATGTGGGACAACCTGACCGATCTCGGCAGGTCGATGTACCTGCAGATGCAGAATGCCTGCACCAACGAGATCCTGAAGATCGGTCAGGATCACAGCGCCGACGAGATGACACCGGACGTCAAGATCTTCGACGACCCGGTTGTCCGGGCAGTCGTCCAGGCCAACGGCCTCGACACCTATCCCGGGACACCCAACTCACCTGTCTTCGAATGGCACAGTCCCACAGATGAACTGATCCCGGTGGAGTCGATCCTCACCACCAACAACAAGTACTGTCGCGCCGGCGTCCGGGTTTCGAGCCTGTTGACCCCCGCTCCGAATCACGTTGCCGCGTATCCCCTGGGCATCCCGGGAGCGATTCAATGGCTCGGCGAGCGGTTCGCCGGAGTGCCCGCACCCAGCACCTGCTGACGAAGGCCGGCCAGCGCGTCAACAGCACTGATGACCGACTGTTTCAACGGAATACCGGTATACGGCATCTGATGAAACAATCCAGTGGAAGACGCCAATCACAGTGAGCCAGATCACTTTTGGCTCGAATCTCGAACCTCACTGGCCCCTTCGGTCACTTTGACCCCAGGAGCGTTTGTAACGTTTGGCCCGGCGGTAGCGACATGCAAGTATTGAATCTGCGCTTTCGGGGAGCGCATAAACCTGCAGCCAACGTTAGGGTTATACATAGTGTCGACCAGCAAGTTCACCCGCGGACGCACCGCGAAACGCCTTCTTGCCGCCGGACTCGGTGTTGTTGTCATGGCATTGGCCGTCCCGGCTGCAGCCTCCGCGCAGCCCTCGCCCACCATTCCCGGGCTTCCCGGCGTGCCGCTCCCCCAGATCCCCGGCCTGACCGTACCCACGCCGCCGCAGGCACCGGAGACGACTCCGGAACCCGCACCTGAGCCGGTCAAGCCGGCAGAGCCCGCACCTCCGGTGAAAACCGACACCGGCTGGGTTGCACTCGCCGACGACGCCACTCACGAATTGACCGTGTGGCACGAGGGCAAGATCGTCCGCAAGATGCCGATCTCGATGGGCTCGAACGAGAACCCGACCCCCAACGGCACGTACTACACCAAAGAGAAGTACCGCGACATGTACATGGACTCGTCCACGTACGGCGTCCCGATCGACTCACCCGGGGGCTACCGCACCTACGTCGAACATGCGATCCGCATGTCGTGGGACGGAATCTTCATCCACGCCGCACCCTGGTCCGTGGAGCAGCAGGGCAACACCAACGTGAGCCATGGCTGCATCAATGTGAGCCCGGAGAACGGACAGTGGGTCTACGAGAACTTCCCGGAAGGAACCCCGATCGTGGTGCAGGGCACCATCGGCGGACAGTACATTCCGGGTAGCTAGGCACCGCAGCACATCTGAAAAGAACCGGCGCCGAGAGTTACCTCGGCGCCGGTTCTTTCGTATGCGCTGCGCCTGATGCCGGAATGGTCTATTCGGCGCCGAGATCGTGCCCGTTGCCGACGCCGGTGACCCTCGCGATCGCCCGCATCTTGTTCACCGCGTCCAGCGCCGCCACCTTGTAACCCTCGGCGAGTGTCGGGTAGTTGAACACCGCATCGACCAGATAGTCGACCGTGCCTCCACACCCCATCACGGTTTGTCCGATATGCACCAATTCAGCTGCGTTGGAACCGAACACGTGCACACCCAGGATGCTGCGGTCCTGTGCGTCGACCAGCAGTTTGAGCATCCCGTACGCGTCACCCATGATCGTGCCCCGAGCGAGCTCCCGGTACCGGGCGACACCGACTTCGAAGGGTACGTTCTCCGCGGTCAGCTGCTCCTCCGTCTTGCCGACGTAACTGATCTCCGGGATCGAATAGATACCGATCGGATGTTTCGACGAGTCCGCGACACCCACCGGTTCCCCGAAGGCGTCGTAGGCTGCCCGACGCCCCTGCTCCATGGCAGTGGCCGCGAGCGCGGGGAATCCGATGACGTCGCCCACCGCGTAGATGTGGGGCACGGCCGTGCGGAAGCACTCGTCGACCTTGAGGCGCCCCCGATTGTCGCCTTCCAAGCCGGCTGCGGCCACACCGAGTTCCTCGGTGACTCCTTGGCGGCCGGCCGAATACAACACGGTGTCACTGGGAATCTTCTTCCCCGATTCCAGCACCGTGACGGATCCCGCCTGATGCTTCTCGACCAGTTTCACCGATTCGCCGAACCGGAACGTGACGCCTCGATCGCGCAGTTGGTACTGCAGCGCCTCGACGATTTCCCGGTCGACGAAGTCGAGCATCGACTCGCGCCGCTCGACCACCGTCACTTTGGTGCCCAACGCCGCGAACATCGAGGCGTACTCGATTCCGATGACACCCGCACCGACCACCACCATCGACTGCGGCACCCGGTCCATTCCGAGGATCTGATCGGAGTCGACGATCGTCGCGCCGTCGAATTCCACGCTGGCCGGCCGCGCCGGGCGTGTGCCCACCGCGATCACCGCATGGTCGAAGGTGACGTTCTTGTGGTCGCCGCCCTCTGATTCGACGGTCAGCTCATGGGGTCCGACAAACTTTCCACTGCCGATCAGGAGCGCAACCCGGTTGCGCGACAACTGATTCTGGATGACGTCGATCTCTTTGCCCACCACGTGCGCAGTCCGCGACGACAGATCTGCGACGGTGATGTCGGTCTTCAGCCGGTAGGACTGGCCGTACAGCTCGCGCTGGTTCAGCCCGGTCAGGTAGAGAACTGCCTCCCGCAACGTCTTCGACGGAATCGTGCCGGTGTTGATACAGACGCCACCGACCATGTTCCGGCGTTCGACGACCGCGGCTTTCTTACCGAGCTTCGCGGCGGCGATGGCCGCCTTCTGCCCGGCAGGGCCGGATCCGATGACAACCAGGTCGTAATGATCCACGTCGATTTCTCCCAGCGTTGATAGTTCTGGGATTCAGTGTCACCCAACCACACGTGTCTCACATTTCAGACGTATGAATTGTTACCACCGTGCAGTTGGCGACTGGCTAGGCAGCACGCCGATCGATGCCGGACGGCAGGAACGTCACCTGTACCTGCAGCCATTGCGCCAGGATCTCACAGCCCGACAAAGTCCCGCCTGCCAGCGGTTCTGCGTCATACCCGGTGTGCCGCCCTCCGGCGCGATTCACGATCTGCAGCCCCCGCCACATCAGTTTCCGGGGCAGATACCCCGCGATCTCGGCCATCGCGATCCGCACGCGCCGCACGTCCTTGCGCCATTGCCGCAGACCGATCGACGTCCGCGATGCATTCTGAAAATCGTTGCCCCTCAAAATCTCCCAGAGGTTGTGGAACCAGCCTCGCGCATCACTGATCGACATTGCGGCGGTGAGGTCGGCGAAATCCCGCAGCAGCGAATCGCCGCTTGCGTTGCAGATGACATCGGCAGGATCCGCGATCCACATCACCGGGACGTCAGTGGGTATCGCCGGCCCTTCACCGGCCAGTCCGAACCCTTCGCATCCCACGACGACGCCGGGTGGCTGGTGTGGGTCGGCCACGAACCCGACCGCGACGACGGCAGATGCGCTCACGCGATTCGCCAACAGGTGCCGGATGACCACCGCGCCCTGCGAGTACCCGATCATCATCACCGGACCGGGCGTCGCATACAAGCGGGCCCGCAGGTTCTCCACGCCGGCGCGGACACTGTCGAGATAACTCATACCGGTCAGATCGGGAACCGGGCCGTAACTCGCCGGGTACCCGACCCACTGGCAGTTGAACCGTTCGTCGAGCCGGCCGGTCACCTCGGCGAGCAGCCCGCCGACACCCTCCCGGGTGTCACCCGGATAGGACTCCCCTGTTCCCCCGACAACGAGCACCGTCACGACTGCCATGCGTCCATGATGCCGATGAAACCTGAGCGTGCACTGAGGCGACTGCACGGAAAATGCCGGCAATCAGCATGATTCTCGTCAATCGGCTTGGCAGACCGGGCACCAATACACCTTGCGCGCCACCATCTCTCCCATCAGGATCGGTGTCCCGCAGATTCGGCAGGGTTCACCGCTTCGCCGGTAGACGTAGGTGCGCGGTCGACCCGGGCCGTACGCCGGAGCGCCGTGATCGTCATCGGGCCGCACCACGTGCATCTTGCCGCGCTGCACACCGACCGCCATCAGTGCCACCAGGTCTGTCCACAGCGCGTCCCATTCCATGCGGTCGATCCCGGTCCCGGGGCGGTGCGGATTGATCGCCGCCCGGAACAGAACTTCGGCGCGATAGACGTTGCCCACTCCGCACAGCACCTTCTGGTCCATCAGAAGCGCACCGATCGCCTTGCGGGACCGCGTGATCGCCGACCACGCCAGATCAGGTACGGCATCTTTGCGCAGCGGGTCCGGACCGAGCCGCGCGGTGAGCGCCGTCAGATCATCCGGTGTGTACAGCTCGCAGGCCGTCGGCCCGCGCAAGTCGGTGCCGTAGGCGCCGGACTCCATGCGCATCCTGACCTGACCCACCGGTTCGGGGAGCGGCGCTGCGCCATCACCGAATGCGCCGTAGAGACCCAGGTGCACATGGACGATCTCACCGTTGCCGTAGCGATGGATCAGGTGTTTGCCCCACGCCTCTGCCCGGACGAATGTCTGTCCGTCGACCCGACGCGCTCCGGCGGTGAACCGTCCCTGCGGACTGCTCACCGCAACCTGTCGGCCGGCGAACTCCCGATGATGGATCCGGGCCAGCCGGTGAAGCGTATGCCCCTCAGGCACAGCGTATTTCGAGGCCTAGACCGCGGGCAGTGCCGGCGGGACACCGGTGCGTTCGTAGTCCGCGAGGATGTCGATGCGACGCTGATGACGCTCTTCACCCGACCACTCGGTGCCGATGAAGGCGTCCACGATCGCAAGCGCCTCGGCCTGGCTGTGCATACGGCCACCGATGCCGATCAGCTGCGCTTTGTTGTGCTGACGCGCCAACTGTGCGGTCTCCACACTCCACGCCAGAGCGCACCGGGCTCCGGGGACCTTGTTCGCGGCGATCTGCTCACCGTTTCCGCTGCCGCCGAGCACGATCCCGAGGCTGCCCTCATCGGCGACGGTCCGCAGCGCGGCGTCGACGCAGAACGACGGATAGTCGTCGAGCGCGTCGTATTCGTGCGCTCCACAATCGATCACCTCATGACCCGCTGAGGTCAGATGTTCGGCAATCTGGGCTTTGAGTTCGAAACCGGCATGGTCGCCACCTAGGTACACGCGCATGACGAACAGTCTGACAGAGGGCGGTCACGCTCCGGGCATCGACCGGAAATCGCCTGATCGCGGATCGCCGTCTGTAATGGCTCGGCACTAGTCTCGGCAGGGTGAATCCCGACATGCCTCCGCCTGCACCGGCATCGCATTGGCTCACCCCGGCCCCGTACGCCGGGCGGCCACGACGGCATCCGTGGGAGATTCCGATCCTGGTTCTGGTGCTGGTCGTCGGCATCGGCGGGTACGTCCTGGGAGTGATCCTCGTGGCGACCGGATCCCTGAACACGTGGT
>NZ_DATCVM010000181.1:0-17673 GCF_036566845.1 Williamsia sp. | reverse complement strand
ACTCACCGAGACTAAAGATCGGGGCACCAACGATGTGCATGTGGTCTGTGACGGGCTTACTGGTCTGCCCGACGCGACCAACACCGTGTGGTCGCGAGCCGTCGTGCATACCTGTGTCATCGATCTGCTGCGCAACACGTTCGCTACGCATCCCGCAAGTATTGGGATGCCATCGCCAAGGACATCCGGCCGGTCTACACCGCGCCGACTGAGGCCGCGGCAAAGGAACATTTCACCGAGTTCGCCGCGAAGTGGGGTGGGCAGTACCCGGCGATCATCCTCGACGACGAAGATCTGGACTGAGCCAACACTGCCCAGAACCTGTTCGGCGCGACGCTGCTCAACAACGGTCACATGCCATCTCTCCACCCGACGCGACGCTCGGCCACCATCGACGAAGTCGCGGCCGCAGTGCTGTTCATGGGCATCTGGGAGGCCGGCTTCATCACCGGACAAGTGCTCAGCGTCAACGACGGAAGCAGTATGGGCTGACCGTGTCAACCCCGATTTCGAATACCAAAGCCGTGAAGTAAGCGTAAGGAGAACTAATGGAGACTCGTGGAGCAATCATTCGGGAGGCGCCCGGCAAGTACGAGGTCGTAGACCTCGACGTGGACGACCCGCGCGAAGGCGAGATACAGGTCAAGCTGGTGGCCTCCGGCATGTGTCACTCAGACGACCACCTCGCCACCGGGGACATGCGGCCGGGAATCTATCCATTCGCCGGCGGCCATGAGGGGGCCGGGATCGTCACCGGGGCGAGCAGAAATAACAAGGGCATCAAAGAGGGCGACCACGTCATCTTTTCGTTCTTGCCGTCCTGCGGGCATTGCCGATGGTGCGCGACAGGTCAGCAGAATCTGTGCGACCTTGGAGCGGGGCTGATGACCGGTGCCCGATGGGACGATCCGACGAGCTTCCGGCTGAAGATGGCCGAGTCCGGTCAGCCAGTGGGGCAGATGCTGGGCATCTCGACCTTCTGCGAAACCACAACAGTCACCGTCGACTCCGTGGTGAAGGTGCCCAAGGACGTCCCGCTGGAGGCCCTGTGCTTGCTGGGCTGTTCCGTTGGAACGGGTTGGGGCGCAGCGGTCAATTCCGGCGGGGTCGAACCCGGCCACACCACGATAGTGATGGGCGTTGGAGGAGTGGGTATTAACGCCGTGCAAGGTGCGGCACACGCTGGGGCGTCGCACATCATCGCCGTCGACCCAGTCCCCTTCAAGCGCACCAAGGCCCAGGAGCTTGGCGCCACGGACGCCGTCGAGTCGATGGCGGAGGCCACCGAACTCGCCAAGAAGTTCACCAACGGCCAGGGCGCTGACCAGACTATTGTCACTGTGGGTGTTATCCAGCCGGACCACGCCGGAGAGGCCATGGCGTCGATCCGCAAGGGAGGCACGGTAGTGATCACGGCGTTGGGGAACATGGCCGAGACCAGACTATTGCCGGTCTCTTTGGCGGACATCACCTTGTTCCAAAAGCGGATCCAGGGCTCGTTATTCGGTGAGTCCAATGCAAACTGGGACGTCTTGCGGCAGGTGGAGCTCTACCGGTCCGGTGTGCTGAAACTCGATGAGCTGATCACTAGGACATACACACTCGACGAGGTCGCTCAAGGCTACCAGGACATGCACGACGGAAAGAACATCCGCGGCGTCATAAGATTCGGCTAGTACGGTGACTCTCGGGCTGCGCACCATTGAGCCAGCCGTCGGCGCGTCAGGGGCTGTCGCGCCCGGCCGATGGCTCACTGAGCCGGGGCTAATTGGCCGCCGCTCGGAGCTGGCGGTTCTGCAGAGGCAGGCCATGGCCGCGGGGAAGGGTCGCGGCACCGTTGTCGGCCTCGGTGGTCCTGCCGGCGTGGGCAAGAGCATGCTGCTCGACGCGGTCGCTGCGGGCGCAGTGGCCGCCGGGATCACCGTGCTGCGTGGAACGACGCCCAGTCACGGCCCCCAGCGGCCGCTCGGCCTTTTCGGCACGGTGTTCGATGACTTGGCGGATCTCCTGCGTGCCCGATCCGATGTAGCAGCCGAGATCGCCAGGGTCCACGGGGGGCTGATCGGGTCGGTAGTCGGACTGGTGCCCCAATTGGCGCGGGCGCTCGGCGGTTCGCTTGCGGACGTCGTCATGCCGGGACCGGAGGTGACCGGCGCTCTGACCGTCATCGCTGAAATCCTTGGTGACCTATTCACCGCCACCCAACCGGGATTGCTCATCCTGGACGACTGCCAGTCGGCAGACGAGCTGAGTTGGGGGCTACTGGGGGCGATCGCCCGGTCCGTGCAGCGCTCTGAGACCGAGGCCGCGGGGCACCTGACCGTGCTGTGCGCTTTTCGGCCCGAGGCTTGGCGCCAGGTCAGGTCGTGGGACCAGGTCAGCGTGGTGTCGATCGAGCTCGGCCGCATGGACGCTGACGAGTCCCGCGATCTGATCGGCGCAGTCGCAGCGCGGCCAGTTCCCCCAGTCGCCGTCGACTACGTCCTCGAACAGTCTTGCGGGAACCCGTATTACATGATCTCCACTCTTCGTGCGCTGATCGAATCCGACGTCCTGGTCGACTCAGCTGGCCGGTGGACGGTCCGCGAGGACAATCTGCGTCTCCTTGCGCCCGTCGCCCGCCCTGAGTTTTCGCCGGACATCCAGTCGAAGGCGTTCCTACTGACCAGACTGGCGCAGATGACACCGGGCATCCGCAGCGTGCTGGAGCAGACAGCGGTCTTGGGCGGGTGGATCGCGCTCACGTTGCTGGCAGAGGCGCTCGATCTCGGCCTTGGGACGGTTGAGGCTGCGGTGGAAGAGTGCGCACAACGTGGTTTCATCAGCTGGCCTACGGAAGAGTCCCGGATCGTCGAGATCGCCAACGGCGCCACCCGAGACGCCGTCCTTCAGTTCATGGGCGCGCATGAAGTTCGGGCGGCGCATCGCAGGGCGGCCAGCGCCCTGCGGCGGCGTCAATCGGCGGATGACCATGCCTTGGCCTACCATCTGCACAAGTCGGGCGCCTCGACGCAGGCGCTGCCTCATGCGTTGCGGGCGGGGGAGGCGGCCCTGCGTCAGCATGCACTCGATGTCGCAGAGACTTACCTCTTGATCGGCCGCGCCGGGCTGGAAGGGGATCCGGAAGCGACAGACCGGGACCGGTTTCGCATATGCGAGGGCCTCGGCACCTTGTACATGCTCCAAGGCAGTTACGACGCCGCGGCCGAGCACCTCGACCTCGCGTATGAGGCCGCGGGGGGCCTCGACCCCATCGACCGCGGACGGGTGGCGATCGCCCGGGCCGAGCTGTCGTTCAAGAAGGGTCAGCTCGACGACGCTAACCTCTGGACGGCACGCGCGGTGTCGGCGCTTGAATTGCGCCACCCTGCCTCACCCGCAATGACTTTGGTGTGCGCCGCTTTGGAGTTCGTCCGGTGGTGTGGGCTGGTGGCGCTCGCCGCGATCTCAGGACCTCCCCAGCGATCCGAGCGTGCAGCGCTGGCCGCTCGGCTCTACAACCGGTTGTCCTACCAGTCGTGGTTCTCCAGCAGCCCCGCGTGGAATCTATGGGGCATGCTGCGGGCGCTGCGGTTCGCTCAGGCCAGCGGGAGCGTCCAGCAGCTCTCGCAGGCCTACTCAGGTAGCGGGGCGTGCTTGGCCGGATTGGCTCCTCTCCTCGCGCCGATCGCATTACGGCTGGTCGACCGCTCATTGCGGATGCGTCGTGCCTTACACGACAAATGGGGCATCGCGCAATCGCGCCATTTCCGCGGATTCGTGCTGCTCGCGGCAAACCGATTCGATGAGGCCAGCCTCGAATTCGACGCCGCTATCGCGGCGTTCGGCGTGCTGGGCGACCGATGGGAGCAGATCGCGGCGACGTGGCAGAAGGGCCTGTGCCTCTACCATTCGGGCCAATTGAGCGAAGCCGGTGCGCTGGCCCGTGACGCATTCTGGGAAAGCCGACTGATCGGTGACCACATCGGGGCGGGCACCTCGTTGGCGTTGTGGGTGCGATGCATGCCAGCGGGTGTCGGCGCTGATGCCTTGGCTCGCGAGCTTGAGAGTAGCGCTGATCCAGATGCCCATACCCGTGCCCTGCTTCGGGCGGCAATGGGTTGGCGCCTGCTGCATCTCGACCATGCGGATGCCGCGCTGGCGGAGTTCGAGGCGGCCCAGCGTGAGCGTCGACGTGCCCGGATCCGTAACCACTTCGTCGCGCCACTGTGGACGGGGCAGGTTCAGGCCCAGCGTCTTGCGCGCGACGCTCGGCCGAGCTGGTCCGCTAAGCTGCGGCGGCGGGACGGAAAAGCCCTGCGGCGCAGCCTATTCGCTGCGTTGGCTACCGCGGCGGTATTCAGCGCGCAGCGTCCGGCTGTGCTGCGCGAGTGCGCTCTCTTATCACTCGCCCATGGTCGGAACTGCCGGGCTCGGATCCAGCTGTGGGCAGCGACGCGCTGTGCGCGGCGCCTAGCCGCCCACGGCGAGTTCCTCGCCTGCCAAGCCGTCCTCCAGATGGCCTTCGGTACTGACGGAGCTGCGGCAGCGCCGACCCATTCCATCACCGGCATCCCGGCGAAATCGGAGATCAGGGTGGACCGCGGCTTCGTCGAATGTCGATCCACCCCTGTCCTCGCGGGCCCCGCAAAGGCCAGCCGCCACGGAGTGTTGATCGCCGCGGCCCGTCGGTTCGCCGGACTCGAGACAGCGGGGGCCATCTTGGAAGAGCTTCGGCGAGCGGTGTACGCCGCTACGCCGGCACTGGACGTGCAGGTGCTGCCCGAAGCTGGCCCCGAATGTGGATCGGAAGCCGTCGAGAGATTTTCGGCTCCAATCACAGTGCTGGGCAGCGACGAACACATCCTCGCGGTCAGCTTTCCCTTTGGAGAGGCCTGCGACCACGTGCCGGCAGTCGAGGTGTTGGCTGCCCTCGCCGGCGCGCTGCTTGAGCGCCAGAAACTGCGTAGCCGGGTCGCAGAGCAGATGGTCGAGGTCCAGGAAGCTGAACGTGCGCGCATCGCCCGAGACCTGCACGACGACCTCGGCCACGTATTCAGCGGCATTCTTGAAGGCCTTGGCAGGCCCACAAATGCGGTGGGCGGAATTGACGCCGCTGCCGTGTCCCACCTGCGTGACATCGCTCGCGAGGGGATCCAAACGGTACGCACGGTGGCCTGGTCGCTGAGGCCTGAGGCCTTGGAGGACCTGGGTGTAGCGGGCTGCATCGAGCAGTTGGTCGAGGACTGCGAGCGGATGTTCCGGATCCGGATCGACCTCACTATGCGGTGTGACGACAGAACAGTCTCGCCGAAGGCCGAGACTGCTTTGTTCAGAATTGTTCAAGAGGCCCTGACGAACGTGGGACGACATAGCGGGGCCCGGGAGGCGAGCGTACTGCTGGTCCGGTCGGCGGTCGGATTACGGGCCGTCGTTGAGGACTACGGCGGCGGATTCGACACCGCCCAGGTGCAGAGCCGCTCCTCGCTTGGACTATCGGGTATGAGAGAGCGCGCGCGGCTGGTCGATGGCCGACTTGACGTGGTGTCGCGCGTAGGTAGCGGAACGACAGTGATGGTGGAGGTGCCGGTAGACACATGATTGGCGTAGTGGTCTGTGACGATCATGGGATTGTCCGCTCAGGGATCCGCCGCATCTTCGCGAGTACTGAGGACCTGGTGCTGCTGGATTCGGTGGCGACCGGCAGAGAGCTGCTCATCGCCGTCGAGGACCACCGGCCCGATGTCGCGATTGTGGACATCCGGCTGTCGGACTGCAGCGGGCTCGATCTGGTGAGACAGGTCGCCGAGGTGTGTCCCGAAACCCAGGTGGTCATGCTCAGCATGTACGGCGCCCGCGGCTACGTCGAGAAGGCTCGTGCGCAAGGCGCCCGCGGCTACGTCACCAAAGAGTGCCTCGAAGACGAACTCACCGCGGCAGTACGTCAGGTGATGACGGACCCGGGCTTCGTCGCGGGCTGCTCGCCCGTTCGCCGTCCATCCGAATCGTGGAGCGGACGTGTCGGCGACTTGTCTGCCCGCGAATGCGAAGTCCTGGCACTCCTTGCATTAGGAATGACCAACGCCGAGATCGCCGACCGGCTGTTCCTGTCCTGCCGGACTGTCGAAAGTCACCGAGCTGCGCTGCAGCGCAAGCTCGGGCTCCGCTCTCGGGCCGAACTGGCCAGGGTCGCCCGCGCCGCCGGGCTGACAGCCTGACCGCAAAGGTTACCCGGCCTTCCGTAGTTTCACCGGATGCCCTCGCAGCAGTGACGCAGTTCACTAGGGATGAGCACAAAGTTCAGTGAACGGTGAGGAGATCTTCTATGACCATCGAAGCCGACCAAGCGGAGGGCCTCGTCTCCCTGGAACGAGGAGAACTCGACCGGACCATCTTCAGCGATCCGGAGATCTTCGAGCGTGAGCTCACCACGATCTTCGCCCGCAGCTGGTTGTTCCTCTGTCACGAGAGCCAGATCAAGAAGAAGGGCGACTTCTTCGAGGCAGCGATGGGTCGGGACAACGTTCTGGTTGTGCGCCAACGTGACGGCAGCATCAAAGGCCTGCTGAATACCTGCGCGCATCGTGGGAATGCGGTGTGCCGCGCCGAGGAGGGCAACGCCAAGAACTTCATGTGCACCTACCACGGCTGGACTTACGACCTGAGCGGCGAACTCGTGGGTGTGCCCGGGCTCGAAGAGCTGTATCACAACCAGATGCCGGCCGCCGGACTGAAGCAGGTGGCCCAGCTCGACACCTACCGCGGCTTCGTCTTCGCCACAATGGACGCGCACGCACCGCCGCTGGCCGAGTTCCTTGGACGGACCGGACGGGTATCGCTGGACTTCATTGCCGCACAGGGCGACATGGAGGTGGTGCCCGGTATCCAGAAGTTCATCGTTCCGTGCAACTGGAAGTTTGCGGTCGACAACCTGTTCGACTGGTATCACCCGCAGATCACCCATCTGTCCGCGTTCCAGACCGGGCTACTTCCAGCTACCCCTGACGCCACCGGCGCAACGATGAAGACCGCGGGCGTGCTCAGCCCCGACGGCGACGACATGCAATTTCCCGGCGGAGTGGTATCCGGCGACGCCGGCGACCAGCTGGTATTCGTCGACGTGTACGGGCATGCGATCTCCGGGCCCACCGTGGAGGCCATCGGCGACTTCGGGGGGATGATCGACCACTCGTGGAGGAACAGGCCCGAAGCGATCGAACAGCTGGGGTCCATGGCGCTTCGGTCTTTCGGTCACGCCAACATCTTCCCGACCTGCTGGATTACACCGCCGTTCAACCAGCTTTCGTTGCGGATTCCGCGCGGGCCGATGGAGACCGAAATTTGGTGGTTCACGTTCGTGCACAAAGACGCATCGCCGGAGCAACGGGCGGCGGCGGTGTCGGGGGCCATCCACGCGTTCGGGCCCGCAGGATTCCTCGAACAAGAAGATGGCGAGAATTGGGCCCAGAGCACACTGCAGACCCGGGGCGCGTCCAGCAAGCTCATCCCGCAGGTGTTGTCCATGAACCTGGGCCGCGGGAGAGTCGTCAACGACCAGGACGGGATCGATCCTCCCTACATCGAGTGCAGCATCAACGAGCACGCACAGCTGTGGACCTTCGTCGCCTGGCAGGAATGGCTTCGTGACAGTAGCTGGTCGGAATTGCGCGACCGGACAGTTCCGCCTGAGGTGCTCTGACCCGTCTACCAGCCCGAAGTGAGGACACGAATATTATGACCATCGACCAATCCCTTGATCAGGCCATTGATGCTGGGCTGCTTGCCGATGCGGTGCGCCAGTTCGAGGTTGAACGCTTCTACACGACCGAAGCCGCGTTGCTCGACCAACGGCGCTTCCCGGAGTGGGTGGCACTCTTCAGTGACGACGTGCACTACTTCATGCCGATTCGGAGGACCCGGCTGCTTCGCCAAATCGACCAGGAGTTCACCCGCCCCGGGGAGATGGCGTTCTTCGACGAGACGAAGGAATTGCTGCAAGGTCGGGTGGCGAAGGTGATGTGCGGGACGGCGTGGGCGGAAGACCCGCCGTCTCGCACCCGCCACATCATCACGAACGTCCAGGTTGTGGCTGAACACGCCGACGGACTCGACGTCCACACCAATTTCCTTCTTTACCGGACCAGGCTCAAGTCGGAGGAGACCACCTGGATCGGATCCAGGCGAGACTCGCTGCGCCGCCATGAGGGCTCTTTTCTGATCAGCAAGCGGGAGGTCCTGCTGGAGCAGACCGTTCTGCTGTCGCAGAATCTGAGCAACTTCTTCTAATCGACCGCCGAGCCCGATCCGGGCGACTGGAACAGGAGGCCGACCAATGGGGTGGCTCGAAGGCGATGTTGCACTCATCACCGGCGGCGGATCGGGACTGGGCCGAGCTTTGGTCGAGCGCTTCGTGGCCGAGGGCGCACGTGTCGGGGTGCTGGAACTCAACCCGCACAAGGCGAAACAGCTGATGGAGGACTTCGGTGACATGGTGTGCGTCACCGAAGGGAGCGTCACCAACTGGGCCGACAATACACGCGCGGTCTCCGACACGGTTGCGGCCTTCGGTCGGCTGGACACCTTCGTCGGCAACGCCGGGCTGTGGGATTTCGGATCCAGTCTGGAGGCGCTTAGTGGTGAGGCTCTGCCCGGGGCGTTCGAGCAGCTTTTCGGTGTCAATGTTCTGGGCTACATGCTCGGGGCCAAGGCATCCATCGACTCGCTTCGGGCTACCCGCGGATCGATGATCTTCACCGCATCCAACGCAGCCTTCTACCCGGGCGGCGGGGGCCCCCTCTACACCGCGTCCAAACACGCGGTGCTGGGCCTTGTACGCCAGTTGGCCTACGAACTTGCTCCGGAGATCAGGGTGAACGGAGTCGCGCCCGGCGGGATGCCCACCGACCTGCGTGGTCCCGCCGCGCTCGGGTTGCAGGACACCCCGTTCGGCTCCATGCCGGTAGACCAGTTGATGGCTGCGCTGTCGCCGCTGGAACAGCCGATCAGCGCGACGGCGTACACCGCTACCTACGTGCTGCTGGCCTCCCAGGAAAACTCGCCGACCACGACGGGCTCGATGCATAACTGCGACGGCGGACTGGGGGTCCGTGGTCGCAAAGCGGATCAAGCTCTGATGGGCCAGCTGCTCAGCGAATGAGCAGGGTTTTTAGCCATCCCAATTGCAAGGAGTCACGATGAGAATCACCTCGCTGGGCTATATCCGGTTGGAGTCGCCGGACGCCAAGGAGTGGGAAACATTCGGCCCCGACGTGTTGGGGCTCGCTGTATGCGACGACCCGTACGGTGGCCCGGACTCGGTGTCGCTGACCAACGACGATCGGCCGGGCCGGATCGTCGTTACCGAGGCGGCGCAGAACCGTCTTGAATGCATCGGCTGGGAGGTGGCTGGTTCCGAGGCGCTCGACGCGGCCGTAGCCGAGTTGGAGGCTGCGGGGGTCGTCGTGAAGCTCGGCACCAGCGAGGAATGTCAGGCCGCGCGAGTCCGGAAGCTTGTCAGGTTTTCCGACCCCGCCGGATTTACCCACGAACTGTTCTACGGGCAGCTCGTCATACCGGCGTCGTTTCGGCCTGGGCGGGCGATGTCCGGCTTCGTCACCGATGGGCAGGGCTTGGGACATGTAGTCCTGATGGTTCCCGAGATGGCGGCGTCGCTCGACTTCTATTGTCGTGTGCTCGGATTCAAGATCAGCGACGAGATAGACATGTTCGGAAACCGTGTCGTCTTCTTCCACGTGAACCCCCGCCATCACACACTGGCCATCATGGCTGTCCCCGGTCTGCGTGGTCTGCACCACCTGATGGTGCAGACCGCTTCACTCGATGACGTGGGCATCGCGCACGACCTTTGCGTGGACCGGAACATCCCGCTGGCGATGACGCTCGGTCGCCACACCAATGACCGGATGTTCAGCTTCTACGTCCGTTCGCCCAGCGGCTTCGAGATCGAGTACGGCTGGGGTGCCGAGGTCGTCGACGACGAGGGGTGGGTGGTCACCCACATGCAGAGCCCGAGCATATGGGGGCACCGCCCGGGCGGTGCCCCGGCGCCGGGCTGCCTTGAGCCTGTGGCCGGGCCGGGTGCCCCGTGAGCGTCACGACGAACGACGGGCGGCCGGCGGCGGCTCTCGCACACCCCCTCGTCGAACCGCACCGGGTACATCGCAACGTCTACCTCGACGAAAACGTCTTTCGTGAGGAGATGGCGCGAATCTTTGGCAAAACCTGGATCTATGTCGGCCATGAGAGCGAGGTGGCCAGGCCCGGCGACTACAAATCCACCTTCATCGGAACTCAACCGGTGATCGTCTCCCGCGACGAGGACGGCACGCTGCACGTGTTGCTTAACCGCTGCACCCACCGGGCGGCGACCGTGTGCCAGGCGGCGGCCGGCAATTCCAGCTACTTCCGTTGCGAATACCACGGCTGGACGTTCCGCAACGATGGCCGGTTGGTGGCCCCGACTTTCAGCAGCGGCTACGACAAGGCCGATTTCGACCCTGCTGATTTCGCGCTGGCCAGGGTACCCCGGGTCGACAGCTACCGTGGCATGATTTTCGCCAGCCTCTGCCGTGAAGGCGAGTCACTGCGAGAGCACTTGGGCGTGGCCGCGTGGTATATCGATCTCGCTGTCGACCTGGCCCCTGAAGGGGAGATAGTCCTCGGTGCGGGGACCCATAAGTACGCCTATGGCGGCAACTGGAAGCTGCAGAGCGAAAACGGTGTGGATGGCTACCACCCCAACTTCGTGCACTCTGCCTTCTTGGAAACCAGCGGGATGGGCGGATCGATCTTCGGGCCCGGGTCGCCGGGGCGAGCCGGGGCACTGGGCCGCGGCCACGGCATCCTGGACTTTCGTGCCGCCATCGCTCCGATGATGCAGGCGAAACTGGAGACCCCGGCTGGGACGGCTGCGCTCGAACAGCTCACCCGCCGGCTCGGCGATCGCCAACGTGCCATCGAGGTCCTGCTCGCCAACGCAACCCAAGGCTACAACCTCCTGATCTTCCCGAACCTGCAGATCATCGGGTGTCAGATCCGGGTTATCCATCCGCGACGAGTCGGCTATTCCGAGGTGGACCTTTACCCCTACCTGTTGAAAGGAGCCAGTGACGAGGAGAACACCGCCCGATTGCGAACCCATGAGGCCTTCTACGGACCGTCTGGCGGCGGTGGCCCCGATGACATCGAGATGTTCGATCGGGTGGCTGTCGGGCTGGCTGCCGAGGGCGTCGAATGGCTTCCCTTCCTGCGCGGACTGCGCCGGGAGCAGATCGACGGTGAAGCCCGGTGGGGCCACATCACCGATGAGCAGCCACAGCGCGGGTTCTACCATCGATGGTTGGAATTGATGGGGGAACAGCCGTGAGCAGAACAGTCGCGGCGACAACCACGGGCAGGGTCACCCAGGCGGAGGCGCAGGCGTTCCTGAATCGGGAGGCAGCGCTACTCGATGACGGCCGGCACGAGGAATGGCTGGCACTATTCGCGCACGACGGTGTGTTCTGGGTTCCCTCGAACGAGGCGGACTATAACCCGGCCCAACGCGTGTCGATCGTGTACGAGGACCGCGTCAAATTAGCCGACCGGGTGGCACGCTTGGGCCTTGGCCGTGCCGTACAGGAGAACCCGTCCCGAACCATGCACGTGATCAGCAACGTCACCGTGTCGGACCGCCCCGGCTCCGACGCGCCGCCGGAAACCGTGGAGATCCTGGCAAACCTTGTGCTGTTCGAGGTGCACGGCGCGCGCAGCTCCCAACATGCTGCGCGCTGCCGCTACCTGTTGCGGCGCGAGGATGATCACTGGCGGATCGTTCTGCGCAAGCTCATGTTCCTCGACAACGACCAGTACGCGCCGAACCTTGCCTTCCTCTTCTGATGGGGCAGACCCGGGCCTTGGGGCGGGCGCAGTGGCTGCTGCGGAATGAGTTCGCCACCGTTGTCCTCGAACTGGACGAAGCCGCGAACTCGCCGCGCCTGAAGATCACCGACGCGCGGACCGGACGGTCAGGGTACCTCGACGCGTTGAGTCTGGAGCGCCTATCGCGGGCCCGGCCCTCGGACCTCGCGCCGATCATGTCACCGTCGTTGAGTGAACCGCTCGACGATCTTGACCGGCTTTGAGAGGAATTCACCATGGAGCGCACCAATTCAGCCGTACTGGTGGCACCGCGGCGCATCGAGCTTCAGTCGTTCCCGTTGCCGAGGATCGGTTCCGACGACGGGCTGCTGCGCGTGCTGGCCACGGGGATCTGCGGCAGTGACTGGGCTCCGTACGCCGGAACCTGGATGACCGAATTGCCGCCGTTGGTCCTAGGCCACGAAGTGGTCGGGGAGGTTGTCGAGATCGGAGGACAGGCGGCTCGGCGGTGGGGAGTCGCCGTGGGCGACCGGGTCGTGCTGGAGGAGTCGATCCCGTGTCAGCATTGTCGGTTGTGCCGAACCGGCCGGACCCATATGTGCGATCCGATGCATACTCCCGACGGTCTGCGCTACGGTCTCACTCCGAGTTCGCTGGCCCCACATCTATGGGGAGGCTTCGGTGAGTATGTGTACCTTCACCCACGTTCGGTGCTGCACCGAATCTCCAGCTCTGTGCCGATCGACGTCGCGCCGCTGTTCATCCCGATCTCGAATGGCATCCGCTGGATCGAGCGCGACGGAGGCTGCCGAATCGGCGACACTGTGGTGATCCTGGGACCCGGGCAACACGGGCTCGGATGTGTCGTCGGCGCCGGGCTGGCTGGCGCCGGCACCACGATTGTCGTCGGCACCGCCCGCGACCACGCCCGCCTGAAGCTGGCTGCCGACCTCGGCGCTGACCATGTAGTTTGCATCGACGATGGGCCGCTTCAGGAGCAGATCTCGCTGCTGACGGGGGGCCAGATGGCCGACGTCGTCGTCGACGTCACCGCAGGCGCCCCGGGTGCGCTTGGCGACGCGGTTTCGGTCGCAGGGGTAGGCGCCACCGTCATCGTCGCGGGCTCGCGGGAGATGGTGCCGGCAACCGGATTCCGGCCGGATGAACTGTTCTTCAAGGAAGTGACGGTCAAGGGCGTTTACGGTCACGACTACATGTCAGTAGAGCGGGCGATCGCCGTCATAGCGTCGGGGTCGATGCCGCTCGGCGCCATGTGCACGCACACATTCGGCCTCGATCAGGTTGATGCCGCGCTGCGCACACTCGGTGGCGAGGGCGACGATGAAGCGGTGCATATCACTGTCGTTCCCGGCTGATATCCGCCGCTCGGCACACTTGCGGGCAGGAAGCTTGTTTCCGCGAGTTCGCCCGCGGCCGGCCCCGGCACCGCCTCGATCAGGCAGAAGCCATAGCGTCCAGCAGCATCCGCAGATCACTGTCGGAGTCGGCCAGCTCGCCCGCGTCCCCGACAACGACGACAGGCGCTCGTCGGAGGGCCCGCAGCACCGCTCGCAGCTCGCGGCGTCGATTCACGCTGACCGCTCCGATGATCCGCCCTGCACGCCCGGAAATCCAAAGTGCCCCGTCGGGGCCGTTCGGGTCGCCACGGCGCCATGTCGTGTCACCCGCCCACGGCAGACCGGCGATCTCGATGCGGTGACCGTGCTGCACCGACCAAGCCCACGGGACGCCGTCGTAGATATCCCCATCGCCGACGAGCGCCGCCGCTGCCACTTGGGCGTGCTGCTGTGCGTGCTGCCAGTGCTCGACACGTAGCGTGCGGCCGAACGTGGCACTCGGGAACCGGGCGATGTCACCGACTGCATGGACGCGGGCTGATGAAGTCAGTCCCCGGGAGTCGACCAGCACGCCATCGTCCAGCACAAGGCCGGTGTCAATGGCGAGATCCACGTTCGGTTCGCAGCCGACAGCCATGACGACCGAGCCGGCGCGGATGACCGTGCCATCGGTGAGTTCCACAGATTCGGCCCGGTTGCCGCCGCCGATCGACCGGATCGACGATCGTTCACGCACGGCAATACCGCTTTTCCGATGCTCGGCGAGCAACCAGGCCCCCGCCTCGGGACCCATTGCGGGCTGCATCGGGAGTTCTCCTCCCATCAGCAACGTGACGTCGGCGCCGCGACCGGCGAGGGTGGCCGCGACCTCCGACCCGATAAATCCCTCACCGACGACAACGGTGCGGTCGCCACGGGCAACCGCCTCCCGAAGCGCCTCAGCGTCCTCGAGATTGCGGATGCTGATCACGCCGGGCAGCTCTGAGCCGCGCACCGGGAGGCTGCGCGGACGTACGCCGGTGCACAGGAATACATGGTCGGCCGGTACGACGGCACCGCCCTCGATTTGCACGCCGACACCTGGAAGCACGCGGATCGCGCGCCGGCCGAGTACCAGCTCGATCTCGTCCGCTTCGTACTGGGCCATCGGCCGCACCTGCAGAGCGTCGCGGGTGACACCCGTTGTCAGAAACTCTTTGGACAGCATCGGCCGCTCATAGGGCAGATGGACTTCGTCGCCGATCAAGCTGACCCGGCCGGTGAAACCCCTCTCACGCAGGGTCCGGACTATCGTCGCCCCGGCAAGCCCGGCCCCGACGACAGCGACAGAGTCGGTCACCGTAGCGGTACGCCGACAAGCACGGTGAGCACACCTGAACGGATCTCGACCGTGTGCGTGGCGACAGGCAAACTGGCCGGGAGCCCGTTGGGCTCACCGGTCCGCAGGTCGAATTGCGAGGCGTGGAATGGACACTCCACGTAACAACCGTCCAGGTCGCCGTCTGCCAGCGAAGCCTTGGCGTGCGAGCAGGTGTCATCAATCGCGTAAAACACACCATCGACGTTGAACACGGCGATCGGTGGATCAATCTCGACCACCCGCACCTCACCGGGGCTGAGTTCTTCCGCTGGGCACACCGATATCATCCTGGGTGGCGCATTGGTGCTCATCGGGGAAAGCCTTTCGCTCGCGGGTGTCCTGTCGAGTTTCGACCGCGTGTCGCCAGGGAGATTCAGGGTCCGGTGAGGAACGAGACGGCGAGGGCGTCGAACTCCGCTTGGTGTTCAAGCTGAGCCCAATGCCCGCAGCGGGGGAACACATGCAGACGTGCATCGGGCATCCGCTTGAGCATGAAGAATGCTGCGTCGAGGGGCAGAACGCGGTCATCACGGCCCCACGTGAGCAGTGTCTTGTGTTGGATGGTGTCTACTTCGCGCCACAGCTCCTCGGGTACCCCGGCGCCCCGAGCGCCGAAGGTCCCGAAGAGCCGCGTGACGTAGTCGATGGCGTCGGGCGCGGTCGCGTCGGCGTAGCGCTGTTCGAGCAGTCCGGCCGGAGCATTCTGCGGGGCATAGGTCATCACATTGATGAGGTGCTGCATCTTCTCGAGGCTCGGTCCGGGTGGAGCGTAGAAGTCGAAGAGGACCTTGAGGCCTTCGGAGGGGTCCGGCGAGAACATGTTGAGCGCGCCCCCGGCCGGGCCCATCAGGATCATCCGGTCCACCCGCGAGGGGTAATCGAGAGCCATGCGCAATGCCGTGCCGCCGCCCAAAGAGTTGCCGAGCAGATGTACGACAGGAATGTCGAGCGTGTCGAGGATGCCGTTCAGAATGTAGGCGTTGAATGTCCATACGCCGTCCTCAACGATGGGTTTATCGGAGCGACCATAGCCGGGTTGGTCCAGGACGAGTACCCGAAAGTGCTCGGCAAGGCCGGCAACATTCTGGCCGAAGTTACTCCACCCAGAAGCGCCAGGTCCCCCGCCGTGCAACAGCACCAGAGGCGGTCGGGCAGCTCCCTGTGCGGTACGAGCACCCGTGTCATGCAAGTGAATGCGGTGCTCGTCGACCTCCACGAATCGTGAAGTCGATTCCGACGTGATCTCCGCAAGCGTGCCGGTCATACTGCTTCCTCCCGTGTCTGTCATGCAGGCCAGGATCTTTGCCTGGGACATATTCTGCCGATCCGCCAGCTGGCCCGGCATCCGTGGGAACTACGTAACGGGAGTCCATCGGCGAGCTTGAACGGAGTCTCGGGCACGAGCCGACCATCTAGTTATGGTGCTTGACTATCGTGACTTGAAACCTCTAGAATCCTATGATCTATTCACACCGAGCGGCGGTAGATGAGCTGGCTCACTGAGATTGCTGGTCAGGGGAGACGAGATGACGTTGGCGTATGACGCGCTGTTCATCGGTGGTCAGTGGGTGCCGTCGGCGGAGAACAAGACGATCACGGTGGTGTCGGCGAGCACCGAGGAGGTGCTGGGGCGGGTACCGGAGGCCACCGAGGCTGATATCGACGCAGCGGTCGCGGCGGCGCGGACGGCGTTCGACGACCCGGCGGGCTGGTCGCGGTGGGAAGCGCTGGAGTCATGCCAAGACGGCTTCACCAGCGGCGGGATCGAATGGAACGACATCTCCCGCGGCATGACCCGTGAGCCCAAAGCCACCGACGAGGAGCAGATGCGGGCGTTCTGGCGACAGTGGCGCGAACAGGTCAGCTCGCACCGGGAGGTGGTGGCATGACCATCGAACAGCTCACCACTGCCCCTACCGGGGCGGGCGTGACCGAGGTCGGCGCGGTGCAACGCTGCGACGTTGAGGATCTGCTGTACCTGGAGGCGCAGCTGCTCGATGAGTGGCGCCTAGACGAATGGGTGCAGCTCTACACCGACGACGCCCAATACATCATCCCGGCCAACGATCTGCCCGATCCAGAACCGGATCGCGACCTCGTTCTGGTCAACGACAACAAGTTCCGGCTACTGGCCCGCGTGGACCGGCTCAACAGCCGCAAAGCGCACCGCGAATACCCCCATGCCAACACCCGCCATCAAGTCAGCAACGTCCGCATCCTCGACCAATCAGGCCAGGAGATCGTTGTCAGCGCCTACTTCACGGTGTGGCGATTCCGCAACGGCCGCGACGACCACTACGTCGGGCGCTACGACTATCGGCTCCGCCGCCTCGACGGCACCCTGCGGATCTGCTACAAACGCGCCGTCATGGACATGACCGTGCTGCGGCCCGCCGGCGCCGTGAGCATCATCCTATGAACGCCAACGGCCGAATCACCGGGCGCCGCGCCGTGATCACCGGGGGAGCGACCGGGATCGGATTCGGGGTGGCCCGTCGATTCCTCGCCGAAGGGTATCTGAAGTCTTCCAGGCAGGGTCTGTCCGCGAATAACGGTGGATCTGGTCTTGGTCTGACACGCCGAGTGTTGAGCTCGGCGGGAAGGACTGACGGTGTCCGAAACACTCGATTCCGTGGCGATCGATGTGGATCACAAGCAGCTTGCCGAGCAGTTGCCCCGCAGGCCAAGGGAACAAGGTGTGCAGCTGGTGGGCCTGAACGGGCTGCTCAATCAGCTGACCAAGGACTTGCTCGAGACCGCACTGGACGCGGAGATGTGCGAGCACCTGGGCTACGACAAACACGATCCGGCAGGGCGGGGGTCAGGCAATTCCCGTATCTGCACCCGGTCTAAGACGGTGTTCACCGAGATCGGGCCGGTGGAGATCGAGGTGCCCCGCGACACTAATGCCAGCTTCGATCCGGTGATCGTCCGCAAGCGTCAGCGCCGGCTGACCGGCGTCGTTGAGATCATGTTGTCGCTGACGGCCAAGGGGTTGACCACCGGCGAGATCGCCGCACACCTCGACGACGTCTACGGCGCCACGTTCTCCAAAGACACCATCTCCCGAATCACTGACAAGGTGCTCGAGGAGAT
>NZ_DATCVM010000180.1:0-42487 GCF_036566845.1 Williamsia sp. | reverse complement strand
CCGGCGAACCCTCACCCTCGCAGCCTGATTCGATCCCCTGACCCACCGACACAAAAACACAGCCAGATCTTCCCGCTCGCATCCGACCTCCCGTCGGGACCGCGCACGTACGTAGACAACTCCATAGTGTGAGAGCGCGTGGTGCTGCCGCCCCGGACCCCGTTGCGGCGGTGGCACCACGGTGCCCGAAGGGCCTCAGTCGTCGGCGAGGCAGTAGCCGGCACCCCGGATCGTCTGAATTGAGTTGGCGCCGAAGGGTATATCGATCCGCTTTCGGAGGTAGCGGATGTACACCTCGACGATGTTGACGTCACCTTCGTAGTTCTCGTCCCAGATCGCTTGCATGATCTCGGTTTTGGTGACCACCCTCCCCTTGTTGCGCATCAGGAACTCGAGCACCGAGTATTCGCGGGGGGTCAGCTTGATCGGGGCATCGTCGCGATGCACGCCATGGTCGGACGGGTTGAGGGTGAGCGACCCCGCAGACAGGACCGCCGGCCTTTCGCGGACGCCCCGCCGCAGCAATGCCCGCAACCGCGCCTTGAGGACAACCACCGAAAACGGTTTGATCAGGTAGTCGTCGGCACCGTAGTCGAGCGCCTCGGCCTGGTCGTATTCACCGTCCTTGGCCGAGAGCATGAGCACCGGAGTCCACACCTGCTTGCCCCGCAACCCTTTGATGACCTCATAGCCGTTGAGCTTCGGAAGCATGATGTCGAGCACGATCACATCGAAGTCGTGTTCGGTGGCCTGCCACAGTCCCTCGGCACCGTCCCGTGCGGTGACCACACTCCAGCCGTCGCTGATCAGCATCCGCCGGACCGTCTCGGCCGCGCGAACGTCATCCTCGACCACGAGAACACGCACTACCGAGCCTCCTCCGGGCTGACCATCGCGATTCCAGCGTAGGGCAGTCCGTCGACCTGATCACACCGAACACCAATCGATGGCGTCGGCTAACACTGGTACCCGTCACAACGAAAGACATGTCATGAGCAGATTCTTGTCCGCTCCGCCTCCCGACACCGGATTGCGTCCTGTGCAGGGCCCGCGAACTCTGCCGTTGATCTCGACGTTGAAGCTGGTCCGCAAACCGACCGATCTGGCCGTGTCGCTGCGGCATGGGTACGGCGACATCGCGTTGACGAGTGCGCTAGGCCGCAATGTCGTGGTGGCACAGGGACCGGCAGCAGCCGAAGAGCTGACACTCAATCGCGACAAAGCCTTTTCGACAGAACCTGTCTATGGGTTCGCATTGGGCAAGTTCTTCCAACGCGGAGTCCTCTTGATGGACTTCGAAGAGCACCACCGGGATCGCCGGATCATGCAGCAAGCGTTCACAGCAGACCGGCTCGCTTCGTACCACCGGCAGGTGGTGCGCAAAGTGCGGGAGTCGATCAATGAACTTCCGGTTGGCCCGGGCGTCGACCTACGAGCGGTGTTCAAGAACCTCACGTTGGACATCGCTCTGGAAGTGTTTGCCGGTGCGGAGCTCGACGCCGCCGCGGCCGCCGCCCTGAACCACGCCTGTGTCGATCTGATCGAAGCGGGCGGCGCGCTGATCCGGTTCCCGATCCCGGGCCTACGGTGGAGCCGTGGTCTACGGTCCCGGCGCCGGCTCGAAACTTTCTTCAGCGATCTCGTTTCGGCGAAGCGGTCCGGAGAAGGCGACGATCTGATGTCCGAATTGTGCCGCGCAGAGGTGGATGGTCAGCGTCTGAGCGACGCCGCGGTGATCGACCACATGATCTTCATGATCTTCGCCGCCCACGACACCGCAACCGTCGCGCTCACCGCCACCGCATGCGAGTTGGCGAAGAGCCCGGAGTGGCAGGACTGCGTCCGGGCCGAGGTTCAGATGCTGCCGGAAACCATCACCTACGACGATCTCAATTCGATGCCCCTGGCCGAGCTGGTCATGAAGGAATCGATCCGGCTTCGGCCTCCGGTCCCGGTGTTGCCGCGCGCAGCCGTGAAAGACACCGAACTGTGCGGCTTCCACATTCCGAAAGGCACATTTGTCATCGTCCTTGTTGGTGCAAACCATCAGATCGACGATGTCTGGCCCGATGCCGCCCGTTTCGACCCGGACCGATTCCGAACCTCCGAACATGATGCCGGCCGACATCGGATGGCGTGGATGCCATTCGGTGGTGGCGTTCACAAGTGCATGGGTATGAACTTTGCCCGGATGGAAGTACTCACAGTCCTGCATCGCATGCTTCGCGAGTACGAGTGGTCGGTGCCGCAAGACTTTTCGATGCCGGCCGAAGACGGTTCGCTGACCGTGAACACCGGCTTCCCGGCAACCGTTCGCAGACGCTCAGACCATCCTGCGGGTGATCGTAGCCGGTAGATGGCGCAGAGCCAGGTCGATCGCGGTCCATGGCCAGCGCGGCACCACCGTACGGTCGCGTTCGGAGTCGATCGCAGCAACCAGAGCCGTCACTCCGGAATCGAGATCGGTCATCATCCGTGTCTTCACACCGGCGTTGATGTCGGTGGAGATGTAGCCGGGCAAGATGACGCTGACCTTGATGGGCGAACCGGCCAGCTCTGCCTGCAGCCCCTCGCCGAGTGCTGACAGCCCCGCTTTGGACGCCGAATAGGCGGCCTGCGCCCTCGGGAGCCCGTGTACCGCGCTCATCGAGCTGATCAGCACCAGATGTCCGGAGTTCTGTGCCCGGAAGATCTCCATCGCCGCCTCGACCTGGGCCAGCGCGCCGATCAGATTGGTCTGCACTGTTTGGAGATTGGCGTGGGCCTTCCCGGTCCCGATCGGGGCGCCCTTGCCCAGCCCGGCGTTGACGATCACGCGGTCGAGCCCACCGAGTTCCTCACGGAGCGCACCGAACACGATCGGAACGGTGTCGACGTCGGTCACGTCCAGTCCCGCCACGGCGATCTGCGAGGCCTGCCCGCCCAGCTCTGCCTTCAACTTATCGAGCCGCTCGACCCGCCGGGCGCACAATGCCAGCGCATGACCTTGTGCCGCATAGCTTCTGGCCATCCCCTCGCCCAGTCCGGAGCTGGCACCGGTGATCAGTATCTTGTTGCGACTCATGGCAGGAACCTACCCTCTTGCGCCGCACGCGGCGGTCACCGGATTCGGTCGTACCGCCGACCCGCCCGGCAAACGGGACACGAATGTCCCATCGCCCCACCGAAACGCCAGGCCCGGAACAGGGAAGTCGGTGCTGATCATGTGGGCACCCGACGCCAGCGCCAGTGTCGGACGACGATGTTGGTCGGCTTTTGCCGTCGACACCGGATCATCGGATCGGGTCCGCACCAGATATCCCCGGTTCACCAGCTCACGAATCCGCAGGAAGCCCTGTCCACGCGGATCGTTGTGCATGATGAAAGCCGAATCCGGTTGTCCGGGAGGTGGAGTCGTGAATGCCACCCGACCTTCCAGGCTCGGCCGGCCGGCGCGATAGTTGTCGCGGATGTAGTCCTGATCGCCGTAGTCGAGGAAGAACAGCACCGTGCCACGGACATCGTCCACCCGTGGCCAGCCCGGCCCCAGCACCGCCTGCTCCAGAGTCGATGCGTCGCCCCGGATCCGGTCGGGTGTCAACAAGGCCGACTCGGTGTCGAAGACCGAGCGGATCTCGGTGTCGAGTGCATCGAGCACCTGCGGCGACCACCGCGGAACCCTGGCGCCACGCAGCACCAGGGCCCAGGGCCACGACGCCTTGAGTTCGAGTTGGATCACCACAGGGCTATGCCCGGGATGTGCCCGCGACCAGCGCTTCACGGTCTGCAGTGCGCCCGCCAACGTCGGAACGCTCGTCCGATAGTCGGCGTCTGGTGCGTGCATCACCTTGAATCCGGGCCGGTGCCAGAGAGGTTCGGGGCGTGGTCCACGTCCGCGCCACCTACGCGCCAGCGGCCACGTGTACCGGCCACCGTCAGGGTCCGGATAGACGTCCAACTCGATCCCCCGCACGTGCTGGTCGCTCAGCTGCTGGTCGAGCGGAAGGTGTTCGTAGCGGTACGAATCCAGATTGGAACCCATCAGCCAACCGATCCGTTCGTCGGGTGCCATCAGTTGGTGCGACGAGTTGTGGGTGGCCATGAACTGGATCTGGTTGATGCGCAAGCCCTCCGGAAGCGGATCCGGGGTCATTTGAGCAATCTCGACATCCGTCGGTCGGCCAGGATCTTGCCCCCGGTCTGGCAGGTCGGGCAGTACTGGAATGACCGGTCGGTGAACGAGACCTCGCGCACCGTGTCGCCGCAGACCGGGCACGGCAGACCGGTGCGGGCATGGACCCGCAGCCCAGATCGTTTCTCCCCCTTCAGCCGCGCCACCTCCTGGCCCTCGAGCCGGCCGATCGCGTCGCGCAGGACCTCACCGGTGGCCGAGTACAGCGCATCGATCTGCTCGCCCGTCAGGGTTTTCGACGTCGCAAAGGGTGACAACTTGGCGGTGTGCAGGATCTCGTCGCTGTAGGCGTTGCCGACGCCGGACAGGATCCGCTGATCGGTGAGCACCGTCTTGATCCGGGCCCCGGTCGTTTTCAGCACCTCGGCCAAGTCATCGCGGCTCAGCGACAACACATCCGGCCCCAGCGTCTTGATCCGTTCGACCTCGGCCGGATCACGGACAATCCACACCGCGAGCCGTTTCTGGGTGCCCGCCTCGGTGACGTCGAACCCTTCACCGGGCATCCCGCAATGCACCCGCAGCGCGATGGGTCCCTTGCCGCCGGGGCGGGGCGGCGCGGGTGACAGGTTGTCCGACCAGCGCAGCCATCCGGCCCGCGACAGGTGGATGATCAGGTGGATCGGGCCACCGTCCTCACCCGCGGTGGTGATGACCAGGTATTTCCCGATCCGGGTCACCGTTTCGATGGTGCGCCCGGCCAGCGCGGTGTACGGCGGATCTGCGGTTTTGAGCACCGCCAGGGAGGCGACGTCGACACGGCGGATGGGGAATCCGGCAGCCCGGCCGTCGACATAGTCGGCGATCGCCTGCACCTCAGGTAACTCCGGCATCTGCCCAGTATGTTCTAGTATCCAGATGCGCTCCAGTGGTTCGGTGACCGATGCCGAGTTGGCCAGGATGCTGGCCGAAGGCGCCGGGAAGATCCTGGTGGACATCCGGTATCAGCAATTGCTCGGCGGATATCTGCTCGGTGACGTCGGTGATGCGATGGCGCAAGCCTGGATCGGTGCGATCCTCGCCCAGCATCGTCCCGCCGACGCAGTGCTCTCCGAGGAGGCCACCGACAACGGCCGCCGGCTGACCTCCGACCGGGTCTGGATCATCGATCCGCTCGACGGCACCCGTGAATTCTCGTCCGGACGCGACGACTGGGCCGTCCACATCGCCCTGACGATCGACGGTCAGCCCGCCGATTGTGCGGTCTCGTTGCCGGCCATCGGCGAGATCTACACCACCGACACCGTGCCCTCGGTCGGCGGAGACCTGACCGGCCGGATGGTCGCCTCTCGGGGCTGGGCCTCGTACGAAGCCGGGCACGTCTCGAGCCGGCTCGGCCTGGACATGGTCCCGATCGGTTCGGCGGGCGCCAAAGCGATGGCCGTCGTCCGCGGTGACGCCGACGCCTACGTCCATGCCGGCGGACAGTACGAATGGGACAACTGTGCACCGGTCGGTGTCGCCCAGGCCGCGGGACTGCATTGCAGCCGCATCGACGGATCCGACCTCGAATACAACCGGCGCAGCCCGTTCATGCCCGACTTCGTCATCTGCCGCTCCGAACTCCGGGACCCGATCCTCTCCGCACTGGCCGAGATCGCCTAGCAACCCCGAAAGTGGTGGCTTTTGGCGACGCTGACCTGCGGAAATGCTCGCCAGAACCCACCACTTTCGGGTCAGGATCTGAGTAGGTAGATGTCCATGATCCAGCCGTGCTCTTCGCGGGCTCTGGTGCGGGTCGCGCGGATCTGCTCACCGACCTCGCCGACGGTCCCGGCGATCAGCAACTGATCGGGTGTGCCGAGGTAGGCGCCCCACCAGATGTGGTCATCCGCCGACGCCGTCTGCAGGAACGTGCAATCGGCATCGAGCATGACAACCTGATTGGCTGCGGCCCCTGCCGGGGTGTCGGCCAGCCGCCGTCCGGTGGTGATGTGGATCGGTTCACCGATGCGGTTGAGCAGGATCTTGTGCGCCGCGGTCAGGGACGCGAAGCTCGTGATGCCCGGGATCACGGTGTGCTCGAGCTCGATGCGACCGCGGGCGATGATGGTGTCGACGATGCGGAGCGTGCTGTCGTACAGCGCCGGGTCGCCCCACACCAGGATGCCCCCGACGCCGTCATCGGACAGCTCGGTGGCCAGTGCCTCCTCGATCAGGTCAGCGCGGGCGTCGTGCCAGCGCCGGACCTCCGCGGCGTAGTCGTCGGGCGTACGGTCGCGCGCCGGGTCCGGGACTTCGACGAAGCGGTAGCCGCCGTCGAGATAGCGGTCGCAGATCTCCTGGCGCAGGCCCACCAGGGACTGCTTGACCGCGACACCGCGCTCGGGTGCCTTGTCGAGCACAAAGAACGCGTCGACGGACTTCATCGCATCGATGGCCTCGATTGTGATCTGGCGGGGATCACCCGGTCCGATGCCGATGACAAGTAGTTTGCGCATGTGTCAGGGCCTGGCCTTGGAGAGTCCGTGGAATCGCCCGGTGATGTCGCCGATCGTCCGGCGCGGCAGCAGCCGGCGCAGAGCGAAGACGATCGGAGCCTTGTTGCCCTTGGCATACAGCGGTTTCGGGTCCTTCGACAGCGCGGCTTCGACGATCACCTCAGCCATCGGTGTGACCGCCAGACCCGAGTCCTCGTTGCGGCGGGTGGCGGCGGCAACAGTGTCGTAGTCATCGCGGTAGGGCGAGTTGTCGGCGATGTAGTAGCCGCGTCGGTCTCCGATACCGGTCGCGATGGTTCCCGGCTCCACGGTGCAGATCGCGATTCCGAAGGGCGCGAGTTCGCGGCGGGTTCCGTCGGCGAAACCCTTGAGCGCCGACTTGGTTGCGCCGTAGGACGACCGGAATGCCAACGGGAAACTCGACAACATCGAACCGACCATCACGATGGTCCCGCGCCGACGCTCCCGCATGCCGGGAAGCACCGCCTTCGTCAGGGCGATCGGGCCGAAGACGTTGGTGGCGAACAGCTTCTCGATGACGTCCATCGGGGTGTCCTCGAGCGGACCCATCTGCGATTCGCCGGCGTTGTTGATCAGGATGTCGACCGCTCCGGCCTGCTCGGCGCAGCGCGCGATGCTGGCCGGATCATTCTGATCGAGTTCGAGATAGGTGACGCCGGGTATCGGGTTGGCGATGGCGTCGGGCCTGCGGCTCGTGCCCAGCACCGTCAGCCCGCGGGCGACCAGTTGCCGGGCGACTTCGGCGCCGATTCCACTCGACGCACCGGTGATCAACGCGGTTTGACTCATCGTTCAAGCCTAGTGCGGCACCACGATTCCGCCGCCACAGGCCGCACCGGAACCCCGCCCGGCGACCACCCGGTGTCGGCCATCCCACAAAAATCAGTGGCGAACCTGGGAAATACCTGAGCATCCTTGATGCGTTGCACACATCAAGTGCGGTCGAAGGGGTGTCTGGAATTGTTGCTCGGAGTGAGTCTGGCGATCATCGCGGCGGTGGGCTATGGCCTGTCGTCGGTGATGCAGGCGCTCGGAGCCAGGCAGGCGGCCCGCGCCAACATCGACGACGAGCGGATGGCGACAGCTGCCGGTTCACCATCCTGGCGCTCAACCGTCGCCACCGCGATGACCGGGGTCTTTGTGGTGGGTGCGGTCTTCGACGTTCTCGGCTTCGTCGCCGGCGCCGGTGCGGCACGGATGCTTCCTCTGTTCCTGTCTCAGACGATCGTCGCCGGCAACCTCATCATCACGGCGCTCCTCGGGATCCGGCTGCTCGGCATCAAACTGCACCCACGCGACTACATCGCGATGGGCACGGTCCTGCTGGCCCTGTTGCTGCTCGGTTCCGCGTCACAGCCGCATACCGCGTACTCGACTCCTCGAGCACTGCACTGGGCGCTGCTGGCCGTGACCGTGGTGCTGGTCGTCTCGTCGCTGTTCACGGTTCGCCGGATCGGACGCGCGGGGTCGGTTGCCGCCGGTGCCGCCGCGGGCCTGCTGTTCGGGGCGGTGGCGATCGGTGTGCGGATCCTCGACGGCATCGAACCACTGTCACTGCCCACGATGCTGGCCGATCCCGCGGCCTGGGTGATCGCCATCGCCGGAGCGGCGGGGTTCTATCTGCACACCGTCGCTCTGCAACTGGGCGAGGTGAACGGGTCGACGGCGGCTCTTGTGGTGGGCGAAACTGCCGCACCCGGCATCGTCGGTGTGCTGTGGCTCGGTGACTCGACGGTCCCCGGCATGCAGTGGATGGCCCTCGCCGGATTCACGTTCGCCGTGCTCGGCGCAGTTGCGGTCGCGATGTTCGGGTCTGCCGAAGCCGAGCGCTCGGCGGAAGAGGACTTGACCAAGGCAGCGGACACCGATTTCGGCTCGACGCCGTTCACCGTACCGGCTGACTGCAGCTCGTTGGAGCATCCACCAGCGAACAGAACTCCGCCGGACGGGTCGGCCGATAATTGGCCGGAACGCCTCCGCCGGCAATGATCTCGCGGTAGGCGGCGACAGCCGGCGTGGCCTGGCGGGTCAGCGTGGGATCCGACATCACGTCCACCTGGTAGAGACCGAAACGTGGTGTGTAGCTGCCCCACTCGTAGTTGTCGGTGATCGACCAGTAGTTGTACCCGACGACGTTCATCCCGTCGGCACGCGCGCGGGCGAGCCAGTACGCCGCATCCCGCAGCTGGTCTTCCCGCTGATACCCGTCAGGCCGAGGGTTCCCGTTCTCGGTGGGCATTCCATTCTCGACGATGTACAGCGGCTTGCCCGGGAACTTCCGTGAGTAGTAGCGCAACGCGTAGTAGAGACCGTCGGCCGCCGACGTCGCCTTCCAGAACTCTTCGGTCGCTGCGTTGTACGTGTTCAGGTCTGTCGCCGACACCGAGTAGTAGTAGTCGATGCCCACGAAGTCCTGTTTGTCGGCGATCCGGTCGAGGAACATCGCGTCCAGCGCCGGCTGGACCGTCGGCAGGTACGCCGAGTTCGATGTCACCCAGGCTTCCGGCTGCTGTGCGTGGATGTAGTCGTAGATGCTCCGATGGACAAGCACGAGCTGGTCGAGCATCAGCGGGACGTTCTGGACCGCGATACCGCCGAACGCCAATTCCTTGAGATAGGTGTAGACAATCGGTTCGTTGACCGTGACCCAGATGGGATCGAACCGGGCGTAGCGGTCAACCACCTTGCGCGCGTTGGTCAGCCAGCTCGCGGCCATGTCTGGGTTGTTCCAGCCACCGCGATCGGCCACCCAGCCCGGATAGACCCAGTGGTCCAGGGTGATCATCGGGCGCATCCCGGCCAGCAGGATGTGGTGAACGACCCGGTCGTAGTATTCGAGTTCGCGTTGATCCCAGACGCCCGGCTCCGGCTGGATCCTGGCCCATTCCACGCTGATCCGGTACACCTTGACGCCCATGTCCCTGGCGTTGTTGATGTCCTCGACGTAGCGGCTGCGGAAGTCGACCGATGTGCCCACCGGATCGTCGACCCGGTCGCTGTTCGAGTACCGCCTCCAGTTGCTGTCCGGTGAGGAACCCTCGGACTGGAAACCGGCCGACCCGACGCCCCAGAGGAACCCCGGACCCAGTCCTCGATCCTGCGCAGCGGCCGGTGCCGCCGGAATCACGATCACACACACCAGTAGTGAGAGCACCACCGCGAACAGTCGTCGCATCTTCCCCCCAAGGATCAGCGTTCCGATCACATCACAAAGGCCAGATCGGCCAGTACCTTCTCGCCCAGTTCCCGGTCGCCGGAGATGACGACGGCCCCTTGCGAACCGGTGGCGCGACCGCCGGCCAGACGGGCGAATTCAGTGTAGTTGAATGTCAATGTCAGATCTGGATCTCGGTCGAGTTCACGAACAATTCCCGCGCGACCGTCGACCGCGATGTTCAACGTCCGGGGAACCGGGCCCTCGATGACAAACCGGACCCGGCTTCCGTCCGGGGCTCCGGCCTTCTTCCCGACCACGTACGGCATGCTCGCGAAGATCTCGTACATCGCGGCGACGATGGGGATGGGGTCCACGACCAACTCAACACCGAGTGTGTCGCAGAGGTCCAACTGGTGCATCCAGCAGTCGAAGACCCGGATCCGCATGAACCTGCCGTAGGTGTCGGGCCCGGCCGGTGTGAACGAATCGGCGTCGAAGTCCTCCTGCGTCATCGCGGCCAGGGCTGCGGTCCGGCGCGCGATGACGTCTCGATAGTCCGCGAGGACCGTGGCCCGGTCCTGCATGCGGTAGTACTCCAGCCACCGCTCGTTCATCGCTCCGATGCTGTTGCACACGTGGTCGAACGCATCGACGTCGGCCGCGACCTCGGGCACCGGATCTCCGAGCAGCATGCGCTCGGTGGCCATGACATGGGCCACCACATCGCCCACCGACCATCCGGGCAGAATCGACGCGCGACGCCACTGTTCGTCGGTGGTGGCGGTGGCCAGGGTCTCGACAGCGGACCACACGGCCGTCAACGCTTCGACGAGTGGTTCCTTCGGCAAGACGGTTCGGCTCATACCGGATGACGATACGTCCCACCGGCGCCGGACGCGGCCAAGAATGTCGTGGTGCCCTAGGCAGGATTCGAACCTGCGACCTACCCTTTAGGAGAGGGTTGCTCTATCCCCTGAGCTACTAAGGCGCTTCGGCTGACGACTTTACCTGCGCGACGGCGACACGCGGTCAGTGGCACGGAAAAAGCTCCGTCGCCACAATCTGGACACGCAGTTGACCGGAATCTGCCACCAGACGCAACTTAGTGGGACCTTACTGCAATACTTGTATTCGCTTGTCGCCGTTCGAGAGGGGTATGACATCAAAAAGTTTCTGGCACCGGCACTGATCTTCTTCGGGATCGCCCTGGTGACCGCTGCAATTGCAGTTCCGTTGTGGTTGGTTCCCAAGCTCAAAGTGGTTCCGTTGGACCTGGATATCACTTCGGTGGCGACCTCGGTACCCGCGGGGCTGACTGATGACAACAACACCCCGGCGCGCGTTTTCAACCGCTGCTCGATCAGTGAGCCGAGGGCTGAGGTCTTTGATGCGCATCTGACACAGCAACGTCGCAGCATCATCATCAACCCGTCGGACTCCGATCAGGCAACGTTGCAGTCCGGGCAGACGGTGATGATCGACCTGATCCGCGACGGCGACGAGACCTACGAGCCCACCGCAGAACCGGTCGACGCCAAGCGCACCTGTGAAGATGCCGTTCTCACCTCGAATGTCGATGTCGTGTCCGTGGATCGCGAGACAAGCAAGCCCAACGGCAACATCGCGCGCATCCACACCGTCCAGGCACCCGAGGGCACCGTCACCATCGAGGCCACCGACAACTTCGTCGAAGCACCTCGCGAGGGCTACCAGTACAAGTTCGGCTTCGACGTCGAGAAGACCGATCAGCTGTACTACGACGCCAACTCGCGCCAGGACGTGACCGCGACGTTTGTCGAAGAAGAAGAGATCAACGGACTCACCGCCTACCACTTCGTCAGTGATGTTCCCGAGGTCGATCAGGTCACCCTGCCGACACCGAACGGTGAGCCCGCACTGGGTACCTCGCTGGAGAAGCCGGCCAGCTGGTGGGGCATCAAGGGTGTCCCCGCCAACGAACTCGTGGTGATGGACCGCTTCGCGAAGGCCACCCGCCACGTCTGGGTGGAGCCCCAGACCGGCACCATCCTCAAGGGCATGGAAGAACAGCATCAGTACTTCAAGTCCCCGGGCTGGGAAGATCCTGATCTGGCCGCCCCGATCCGGGAGTTCCGGATGGACGCCTTCGCCGCCACGATGGAATGGCAACAGACCACCGTCGAACGTCAGTCCGACAAGGCATCCGGCTATGTCGACCAGCTCCGTCTCGGTGGTGTGATCGTTCCGGCGATCATCGGCACCGTGGGTGGTCTGCTCTTCATCGCAGGTGTGGTCCTGCTGCTCCGGCGCCCCAAGGACACCGGCGACAACACCGACACCGTGCAGTTCAACAAGGTCTGACCCTCGGGTCCGGCCGATATCGGTGCCAGGAAGCCCCCGAGCGAAAGCCCGGGGGCTTCCTGGCATCTCTGCGCCAGCGTCGATCAAATGCGAAGTGCGAGGGCCACAACCAGCCGGGTGGCCTGGTCCCCCAGATCCAGCCCGGTCAGTTCGTGGGCCCGACGGAGCCGGTACCGCAGAGTGTTCGGATGGATGTGCAGACCGGTGGCTGCGGCCCGGACATCGCCGAACGCATCGAGATAGGCCCGCACGCTCGACACCAATTCCGTCCCGTGCGCGGTGTCGTAGTCACCGAGCTCGGCCACTCGCGGATCGATCAGATCCGGGTTGGCGGTGAGCAATCCGACGATCTCGCCGAGGAGCACCGGTGTGCGCGACTGCTCCACGGTGGTCACCTGGTCGATCAAAGCGCCTTCGTGGAGGGCGGCATCGATCACCCGGTCCACCTCGCCCCGCAACCGGGCCGCATCGATCACACCCGCACCCTCGGCGACGACAGCCCGGATCCGCAGACCGAATTGTCGTTCCGCGGCCGCGACGGTGGCGCGCGCCCACCGCACCGTCGCCGGGCCTCCCCCGGTCCGGGGGAACAGCACGTAGACCCGGCCACCGACCGCGGCGGTCACCGAGTCGGGCCGAAAAGCGCTGGCATGCAACGTGAGGGCGGGCAGGTTCTGCTCGCCCGGATCCGGGCGGCGACCCCCGTTTCCGTCATGTTCTGACGGCGCCAGCCCGACAACGACGACCGGGCCGTCGGCCGGAATGTTCAGCGCCTGAGCAAGATACGTGACATCGACGTCCTCGCCGCGGAATCCGAGTAGCCGCTGAACCTGCTCTCCGTGCACCGACGGCATCGACACCGACTGCGCGATGATCCGCGCGGCGACCGCGGCGGCACCGGTGATCACCTCGGCGGAATCCGGAGCCGGATCGGCGTCGGTCTGCTGCAGCCACAGGGTCCCGAGATATGCCTGACCGCCGGGTTCCCGGATACCGACGGCCAGCCGAGGCCGCAGACCGAGGTCGTCGCGCTGCGCCACCGACACTACGTCCGTCGCGGCGCGCAGCGCACCGAAGACACCCCATTGGCGCAGCCAGTCGAGCATCTCCGGCGGTCCTTCACGCCCGAGAATCGACAACCGGCGCAGTTCGTCGGCATGCTCATCGGAGGTGCTGTACGCCAAGACGTGTGAGTCGGAATCCTCGATGCTGACGAGGCCACCGGTGCGGTCTGCGACTGCTTGCGCGAGTGCGAACAGGTCACCCGCGGTACCGCTGGCCATCGACTCCGCACTCCCCGCCCTGGCCTGCTCCAGGACCCGCCCGATCAGGTTGTAGATGCGCTCCCATCGCGCATGTGGGTCGACGGCCACCACTGCAACCCCGGCGGCCGCAGCCCGGCGCACCAATCGCGTCGTCGGCGACTTCACCAGAATCGCAACGGGCGGCCGGGAACCGAGTGTTGCCAACCAGGAGATCACCGGGTCGGCACCCACCCCGACCAGCAGTGCGAGGTCAGCGCCCCGCGCGGCGCGGCCGACACCGAGTCTGAGGTCATCGTCGTCGAGCAGCGCCATCGACGCCACGGGACGATCCAGACCGTCGGGTGCTTCGACGAGTGTGACCAGGGTGCCGTCCAGGGCCAGGAGCAGTCTCCCGAGGGTGCTCGACATCGGTGATCCGGGTTCCGACATCCACGTCTCCTTTGTTCAACTGAACCAAGGATAGGCCCTCAGTTTAGCTAATTGGCTATCGTTTCTGGGTCGCTGCCGGGTTGTCATGGATAGATGGATGCCATCACCACACCTCCCCGCGCACACAACGAGCCCGTGCACTCCTACGCCCCGGGATCTCCGGAACGTCGCCGGATCATGGACGAACTGGGCAGCCTCACCGCAGACGGCCCGATCGACCTACCCCACGTGATCAACGGTGCTGACGTGATCGGCACCGGCACGTCAACCCCCGTTGTCCAGCCACATGCCCATCACGAGGTCCTGGGCACGTTCCGCAATGCCACCCACCACGACGCCCGCGCCGCGATCGACTCCGCACTGGCGGCCGCGCCGGCCTGGAATGCCACCGAGTTCGATGTACGCGCCGCAATCCTGCTGCGCGCGGCAGACCTGTTGTCCGGACCGTGGCGGGAGACGATCGCCGCGGCCACGATGCTCGGACAGTCGAAGACCGTGCAGCAGGCCGAGATCGACGCACCGTGCGAACTCGTCGACTTCTGGCGCTTCAACGTCGGATTCGCACGGGAGATCCTCGCCGAACAACCCGAGTCGGGCGCGGGCGTATGGAACCGACTCGATCACCGTCCCCTCGAAGGCTTTGTCTACGCGATCACACCGTTCAACTTCACAGCGATCGCCGCAAACCTGCCCACTGCCCCGATGTTGATGGGCAACACCGTGGTCTGGAAACCCTCACCGACACAGACCTATTCGGCGTACCTGACCATGAAGCTGCTGGAGGCCGCGGGGCTGCCGCCCGGCGTGATCAACCTGGTCGCGGGTGATGGCATCGCGGTGAGTGACGTGGCGCTGAGCGATCCCAACCTCGCGGGAATCCATTTCACCGGGTCGACCAACACCTTTCAGCATCTGTGGCGCGAGGTCGGAACGAACATCGACCGTTTCCGCGCCTACCCGCGACTGGTGGGTGAAACCGGCGGCAAAGACTTTGTGCTGGCCCACAGTTCGGCCGATCCCGATGTGCTGCGGACCGCATTGATCCGGGGTGCCTTCGAATATCAGGGCCAGAAGTGTTCGGCGGCGTCGCGTGCCTACATCCCGCGGTCGGTGTGGGCCACGATGGGCGACGACTTCCTCGCCGAGGTGAACACCCTGAGCTACGGCGACGTTCGAGACCTGACCAACTTCGGAGGTGCGGTGATCGACCAGCGCGCATTCGACAAGTCGTCGGCTGCCATCGAGCGGGCCAAATCGGTACCGTCCCTGACCATCGCGGCCGGGGGCGATCACGACGATTCCGACGGATACTTCGTACGGCCGACTGTGCTGCTCGGTGACGATCCCACCGATGACGCATTCGCCACGGAGTACTTCGGGCCGATCCTCTCGGTCCACGTGTACCCGGACGACGACTTCGAACCGATTCTGCGGCAGGTCGATTCGACGGCCCGCTACGCGCTCACCGGAGCCGTCATCGCCGACGACCGGTCGGCGGTCAGTTCCGCGCTGTCGGGGCTCCGCAATGCGGCCGGCAATTTCTACATCAACGACAAACCGACGGGAGCGGTGGTCGGGCAGCAGCCCTTCGGCGGCGGACGCGCATCGGGTACCAACGACAAGGCCGGGTCCAGGCAGAACCTCATGCGCTGGACGTCGACCCGGACGATCAAGGAGACGTTCACTCCCGCAACAGCTGCCGGATATCCGCATATGGCCGTCGACACCGCAGACGGCCGACCGTGAGACCGACCACCGCTGCCGCAACGCGCAGCATCATCACCGCGGCGAGCCGGAGCGACCGGATCAAACGCCTCAGCGAGCACCTGCCCGTGACACGGAATGTGGTGCAGCGCTTTGTACCCGGTGAAACCCATGAGGACGTCATGGGTGTCGGTGCAGCGCTCTTGAATTCCGGGCGGATGATCTCCATCGACCACCTCGGCGAGGACACCACAGACGAAGGCCAGGCCGAGCACACCGTCCAGGCCTACCTGCGGCTGATCGGGATGCTCGCCGATCATGGTGCCGGCCCGGACCCGATCCCCGCCGGCCATCCGATGGAGGTGTCGTTGAAGTTGTCCGCGCTCGGCCGCTCACTCCCCCGGTACGGCGAGAAGATCGCCCTGGAGAACGCACACCGCATCGCGTCCGCGGCGACGAGTGCGGGCGTGTGGGTGACCATCGACGCCGAGGACCACACCACCACCGACTCGACTCTGCGGATCGTCCGCGAGTTGCAATCCGACTTCCCCGATCTCGGCACCGTGTTGCAGTCCTACCTGCACCGCACCGAGGACGACTGCCATGCGTTCGCAGGTCCCCGGTCACGAATCCGATTGTGCAAGGGCGCGTACGCCGAACCTGAGGCAGTCGCCTTCCAAGACAAGACCGAGGTCGATTCCGCCTTTCAACGCTGCCTGCAGGTGTTGATGGCCGGAGACGGTTACCCGATGGTCGCGAGCCACGACCCGGTGATGGTGGCCGCCGCCGAGGCCATGGCAGACGCCTGCGGCCGAGGCACCCACGAGTGGGAGCACCAGATGCTCTACGGCATCCGAGACTCCGAACAACGCCGACTGGCCCAGGCCGGGCGGCAGATCCGGGTCTACGTTCCGTTCGGTTCCCAGTGGTACGGCTACTTCATGCGTCGCCTCGCCGAACGTCCCGAGAACCTGACGTTCTTCTTGCGCGCGCTGGTTTCCCACAACTGACCGGTCCGAATGTTCACTTTCGGCGATCCAACGTTGCTGAGTCAGCGATTCTTCGGCACTGTTGAGTACATGAGCGAAAACACAAAGGTCACAGTCGAACGCACGATCGAGGCGCCCGTCGACGCGGTTTTCGACATCCTCTCCAATCCCGAGCGACATCCAGGGCTCGACGGGTCGGGGTTCATCCGCAGCGTGGATCACGCCGATCGGATCCAAAAAGTCGGCGAGGTGTTCACGATGAACATGCAAGGCGATCACATGGGCGGTGAGTACCAGACCGACAACCACGTATCGGGCTACGCGAAAGACATGCTGCTGGCCTGGAAGACCGCGCCCGCGGGCACCGAGCCTCCCGGGTGGGAGTGGCTGTGGGAGTTGGAGTCCCAGGGACCGAACGAGACGTTGGTCCGGCACACCTACGATTGGTCGAAGGTGACCGACAAGAAGCTGCTCGAGCAGGTGAAGTTTCCGCTGGTCAGCGAGGAACAATTGACCGACACACTCGGTCGGCTGGCCGCTGAGGCTTCGTCCTGATCACAGCGGGATTCGGGCGCGGGATGCCACCGTCGTGGTGGAGCCGGATCAGGCGGCGATGACGGTGTCGTAGTAGCCGTCGGCGTTGGTGTCGTACTGTTCGATTGCCATGGGGGTGAGTCCTTTTCGGTCGGTGCGTGGATCTTCGGTGGTACCGCGAATGTGCGGCGGTCGAAGATAGGAGCACCGGCGGCGGCGGAAAGTTCCCGCCGCCGCGACATGGGTCCTCAGTAACCGATGAAGCGATCGGTGTGCAGGCGCCAGGGCTGCCACCGCAAACCGGGTTCGGCCCGCAGCAACATCGGCTTGATCGCATCGAGCATGGCGGGCGGACCCGACAGGTAGTAATGCGATCCCGGATGCGCGACGGCGGCGACATCGTCGGCACTCACCAGGCCACCGGTCACGGTCACCACCGTGGCACCGGCGGCACGCGCGCTGTCCAGGACGTCGCCGTACACCAGGCGATCATCACCGTTGGCCGCGTAGATCAGCGAGACCTTCGACATGTCCGCGCCACGGCCGCAGAGGTCTGCGAGCATCGACCGGAACGGGGTGACCCCGATACCGCCCGCGACGAAGACGATCGGCGCCGACAACGAGCTCGGAAGTGTGAAATCGCCACCGATCTCGTCGATGTACAGCCGGGTGCCGGCGCCATCGTCGATGAGACGCTTCTTGAAGGGCGACTGCTGCGCTCCGGCGGTGAATCCGAATCGAGTGTGCGTTTCCCCCGGCGCGCCGGCCATCGACAACACGCGCCGCGTGCCCTGCTTCTCGATCGCCGGGCTCCACGTCGGAGCCGACACCAACGCCCACTGCCCGGGGCGGAAGCGCACGGCAGGTGAAGCGAGCACCTCGTAGGTGTCGGTGCCGATCGGCTGCACGGAATCGACGGTGAGCACGGTGCGGCGCCATCTGCGCGCGGCGACAAAAGCGAACAGGTTGCCGGCGAGCAATGCGATCTCCGGCGTGAAGACCAGTGTGTAGTCGTCGGTGATCTCGAACGTCTCACCCCAGTACATGAGGATGCCGACGATCGCCGCGTAGATGACCGACTGCACGCGGGTCGACGGCGATGTCAGCGGTTCGGTCAGCATGATCGCAGCCACGAACAGCAGCGGAGTCGACTTGACGGCGAGCTCGAGGGCATCGCCGAGCGGGGTGTCGATGTCGAGTGCCACGTAGATGGCCGTCACCAGGGAGACAACGAGAAATGTTCCCACCAGCCACCATTCGCGCAACTTCCAGACCACTGCCAGTCCGATCACGATCATCGGGATCAGGAGTTGTTCGGCAGCCACCCACCAGAAACCGAACAGGAACGGTCCGACCTCGAAATACGCGAACAGGTAACAGATCACCGCTGCCGCGACGGCCGGGTTCACGATATGGCGACGGCGAAACGCGATCACGTACTTCGATGCGCTGGCGATCGCACCCGCCAGCACGAGTCCCCAACCGGTGTCGGCATCGGTGAGTCCCGGGAAGATGAAGAACAAGATCAACGCGGTGATCAGCCACGATTCGCTACCCGGTGGCACCCGGACGACCGCCGCGCAGGCGTAGGTCACGACAGCGCAGGTCACCACGAGAATCGCCAGTGATCCGAGCAATTCACTTGCGGTATAGGCGAATTCGGAGTCAAACGCGGCGACACCCAGCGCGTAGACCGCCAGCACCACCAGCGCGAGCAACACAAACCGATACATCGAGAGGCGATCGATCAGCCTGACGAACCTCATAGGAACAACTCCAGTTCTCGCGCGTGTGAATGTTCGACGGTGCCGTTTGAGCGCACCACCACATAGTCGAAATCAAAGTGGGACAACAGTTTCTGCGGAGGCGTGAAGAACAGCGCCGT
Organism: Williamsia sp.; assembly: GCF_036566845.1. Lineage (GTDB taxonomy): Bacteria > Actinomycetota > Actinomycetes > Mycobacteriales > Mycobacteriaceae > Williamsia. Next base: position 23,551 of record NZ_DATCVM010000180.1, on the reverse strand, counting down.
CGCCAGCCCGTCGGCCGTCATCGTGTCTTCCGCGATGGCCCAGGTGGCGAGGACCTCCCTGGTGGGGGTGCCGGATCGCGGATCCACGATGTGATGCCAGTCCGCCCACGCCCGGCGGTTGCCGGCAGACGCGCAGATCGCGTTGTTCTCGATCACGACCGTGCCGATGGCCTTGGTCGGATCGGTGGGATGCTCCAACCCGATTCGGTGGGGGTGGTCACCGGCCCGGATGTCGCCGCTTCCGTTGATCAGGAACTCGTCGAATCCGTGCTGCCGGACCAACTGCGCCACCCGGTCGACGGCAAAGCCTTTTCCGGTGGCGCCGATGTCGATCAGGACGGGACGCACGACGTCGAGCGCCCCCTGCCACCCGGCGAGAACGTCATCCCACGGCGGCACCTCGGCAATCACATCCGCCGGCCGCAGGGAGTACTTGGAGTCATACCCGGCGTCATCAAGGGTTTGCCCGACCATCGGCGTCACCATCCCGCCGGTCACCTCATACAACGTGCGATGCAGGTCGATCACCGGCTGGTCCGACGGCAGGATCGGGTAGCGGCCGGCGGTGCCCGCCATCTCGGCAACTGTGGAATCGTCGCGGAACCTCGACCACACCAGATCGATCCGTTCGAGCTCGGCGCTGATTGCCGACTTCAGCTCGCCGGGTATCCCTCGCCCGAGAGCGACGCCCCACGAGGTGCCGAGTGCGTCGAACTCCCAGGCGGTCGGGTCGTTCACTGTGTCATCGGTTCAGGCCTGGGCCTCGGACTTGATCTGATCGATCGCGTCGTTGAAACCACCTGAGGTCAGCGATGATCCGGAGACCGTGCTCACGTCGAGCTCGTCGATGTTCTTGCCGACGACGAGGGGGTCGATACCGCTCTTGAACTTGCCCTGGAATTCCGCCGACGTGCCCTTGGTCTGACTGATGTCCACCGAGAGGGCGGTGATCACCGAGTTCGACAGGGTGACCGTCACACCCACTTGCTGTTGGCCACCTGGCGATTGGTAGCTGCCGGTTGCCGAGTACTCCCCGTCTTCGTACGGCGAGGATGCCGATTCGTTTTGTATCGCACCGGATTCGGCCGTCGCCGTGTTCTGGGCAGCTGCCGTGGCGGTGGCGTCGGAGCTGCTGCCGCCATCGTCGCCACAGGCGGCGATGACGGCACCGGTTGCGGCGATGACGGCAGCAACCTTGCCCGCGTTGACAATTCGGCTTTTGGAATATGAAGTCGTTGTCGAGGTCATTGGTCTATAGTGCCTTTTCTGGGTCGACCGTGGTCCGCTTGCAAGGTGATTGCCAGGAGACTCTCAGTTCTCATCCAGCTTTAAGCAAGAACGTGGTAGGGCGTTCCGCCCGGACCTCACGCTTTCGCCTGCTCCTTGATCTGATCGATCGCGTCGTTGAAACCCCACGGAGACAGCGACGAGCCGGCCATCGTACTGACCACCAGATCGTCGATGCTCTTGCCCGCGACCAGGTTGTCCTTGATCAGCGCCTCTTTGACGTTGTTCTGGAAGACCTGCGGCAGTCCCTCCGACATGCTGGTGTCGATCTCGAATGTGGTGATCACCGAGTTCGCGAGGTTGACGGTGACGCCGATCTTCTCCTCTTTGCCACCGGGTGTGGTGTACGTGCCGACCGCCGTGTACTGGCCGTCTTTGTAGGAGGAATCGGAGATAGCCTCCGCCTTGGCGACACCAACCTCGGAGGTCTCGGTGGTCGTGGCAGCCTTGGGTGCCGCAGTGTCGCTGCCACCGCATGCGACGAGCGCGGCGGTTGCGCCGCCGACGAGTGCAACCGCTTTACCTGCTTTGGCGAGACGCGCGCGCCGTGACGATGTCGTCGAGAAAGTCATGTGAAGATCATGCACTGCGAAGTAGGACCGCAGTCCACTTATCGCGAATATTGTTAGGTTAGTCTCACCTATGTTGCCAACGGACAGGAGATTTGCATCACCTCCCAGCGGCCTCGATCCGGGCCGCCACGGCATCGACGAACACCGTCGAGATATCGGCCGGGGTCCTGGCGATATAGCTGGTGCCACCGGTCGCGTCGGCGATCTTCTTCAACGACGCAGCGTCGGCATCCTCGGTGATACCGATCGTCAGGATCAGCACCGGACGAGCCGGATCCTCCAGTCGCTTCAACTCGGCCAGGAGTTCATCAAGCGAGATCGAACCTGGATCCTCGTTCTGCCCGTCGGTGAGCAGGATGACGCTGTTCGAATAGTTGGGGTCGTACGAGTTCTGAACCTCCTTGAACGCAGCCAGGGTGGTGTCGTACAAGCCGGTCGCCCCACCCACCCGGTCGGGTAGGGTCAGGAGCTGCTCCTGGAGGTACTCACGGTGCGTCTGGCCGTCGTCATCGACGGCGTCGAGGCGTTCGATCGGCGCGATCGGGAGCCAATCCTGACCGTCGCCGCCCATGTCGATGGAGAACAGCCAGCTGCCCAGCGCGGTGGTGTTCGGAAACAGCCTCAGGCCGTTCTCGCTGGCTTCCACGAGCATGTCGGCCCGCGTGGAGTTCCCGGCCGGGGCCGCCATCGACCCGGACGCGTCTTCGACGACCAGACTTCGGATCGGCACGCCGAGAACCGCCCACTGCCGCAGCGCCTTCGCCTCACGATCCGGATCAGACAGTGTGAGAACAGTCACATCGCCCACTCCTCCCGGGGGTGCCGGCGCATCAACCGATGTCCGGAATCCCGCGGTGGTCATCGCCTGGGCCCCATCCTCGGACTTGATCACGTCGAGCAGTTCTTGTCCGGCCTTGCCGACAACCTCTTTGCGCGCCGCGGATGCAGTGTTGAGCATCGGGAAATCGAGGATGACGGTGCCGTCGGCCGGAACCGCGGCCGCAAGGCCACTGTCCGGATCGAGGCGCTGATAATCGATGAAATGCTGTTCACTGACCACTGTCGGTTCGCTGCTCGTCGCAGCGAGCGTGAGACGGTGATTGTCTGAATCCTGTGCCATTCGGGCGTTGCCCTGCTGCAGGGCGAGCAGCGTCATCGCGTCCGTGAACGACTTCTGGTCGATGGCTCCCGCCTGCTGGGCCGCAAGTGCTCCCACGATCGGTGCGTCACCGGTACTCGAATCGATCGGGTTACCCAGCCGCAGACCGGGCAACTTCATCACATCCACCCAGTTCTGCAGTGGCGGAACGTCTTTGCCTGCGACCACCACGGGGCTGGCGGCAACCGAGTCCGCGACCACGTCGTCGTCGACCCGGGCCTGGCCGGTGACCGACCGGGCGCGGGCGGACGAATCGGCGATCCACAGATCCGGCGCGTTCTCGCCCTTCGTGAGCTGCCCGGCAACGTTCGCGCCGGTGACCGCGGTGACGGTGAAGTCGTAGCAGGAGTCACTCGACGCAGTGCCGGCGAGGGGTTTGATGGTGGCCGCCATCGTGGGGTCCGCAATGACCGACACGGCTTCGCGGGAGTCGCAATCCGGACCCGATCCGGTGCCGATCGTCCGCCACAGGATCACCCCGGCGACCAAAAGCGCGACGAGTACCAGCGCCCCCAGCACCCATGCCGTCCCGTGTCCCTTGTCGCCATCTCGGTGCCCGCTGAATCCGAACTCATCTCCAGCGTTGCTGTCGACCCCATGCCGCCCCATGTGTTACCGCCCTTGTTTCGAGGTTCGCCGGGATTCTATACACAGCGGCAGGGGCCACCGACCGCATCTGGCGGCCGGACGAGCGAGGGCGCGGGTGGTGTCACTCAGGAATACAGATCATGAAATTTCTTCAGTGAGTCTTCGACCTCGCTCTTGACAACCTTCGCGGTGATCTTCCCGATCGGGCCGATCAACGCCAGTCCACCGAGTTCGATCTCGAACGTCAGCTTCGACCCCTCGGCTGCCGGGTCCACGGTGAGGATCAACGTCACCTTGATCCCACCCTTCCCGGTGCCTTTCAGACTGACCCGGTGCGGCGGGTCGTAGGCGTTGACCGTCCACTCGAAACGGACCCGAGTGCCTCTGGACGCGATGATGGACGACACCTTGGTGCCCTTACCCACCTCATCGGGCCCGGGAAGAGGACTGCGCCAGGCCTCGTGGATCGTCAGCCACTCGTCGTAGCTCGCCAGGTCCAGAACGTGCTCCCAGGTCTTGTCCGGGGCCACACCGATCTCTATCGAGTCCTTCACCTTTGCCATGGCGCAGACGTTATCGGTCCGGCTCCGTCCGGTCCCGTCAGGCCGGGCACGTGTCGGGCGCGGGCTCGCCGGCAAAGCGGTCGGAGATCCAGTCGACCGCGTCCCCGGTGACACCGAGATTCGTATGTCCTCCCTCCGGCTTGCGCACGATCTCGATCACGTCGCCCTGCGCACAGGCGCGCTGCAGCGCGGCAGTGGTCCAGGCCGACAGAATGATCGTGTCCTTGTCCCCGTACGCGACGAACAGTGGACCTGCAGCCGGTTCCGCCGGCAGGGCATCGGATTTCAGGATCTCCCGCAGGCGATCGACTGCTTCCTGATCGGCGATCGCGGCGTCGCCGGGGGCGATGTCCATGGCCGCCGAGAACCTGTCGGCGGTCGAGGTGGGTCCGCACGAGGTGAAGGCAGGCGCTCCCGCCGCCAGACCACCGCGCATGTAGTCTCCGGGATCGAGATCGGGATGCACTTCCCGAAGTCCCGCAACAAGATTGGGAATGAAGATCTTCTGCGTATCGGTGTACGTCACGTCCAGTCCGGCGTCGGTGATCGGCGACAGGTCGGCCGCCGGGGCCAGCGCGGCGGCGCCGACGAACTCGAGCCCCTGCCCGTAGTCATCGGCGTGCTCGGCGGCGGCCCAGGCCGCCTGCCCGCCCTGCGACGCACCCATCGCGGCCCACCGAACCGAGGCTTCGGGCACCACATTCCGGGCCGCGCGAACCGCGTCGATCATGTTGTACGCCACGGTTCTCGGTTCCAGATACGGATGCGGACGAGCATCCTCGACGCTGGTCCCGAGGCCCTGGTAGTCGGTGGCGGCAACCACGTAGCCACGGGCGACCAACCGCGCGACGTTGCCGTCCTCACCGAGCAGATCCGGATAATCCGACGGCCCGCAGGTCACACCGGTCCCGGTGGTGCCGTGGCCGAGCGCGACAATCGGCCACCCGCCGGACGGCGGAGCCCCGGCCGGAACCGCCACCACACCGGAGACCTCGGTCCCGAACCCACCCGCGTAGCCGGCGGTCGAACGGTAGACGACGTGGATCAGCCGACCCGCATCAGCCAGCTCGTCGTTGCCCTGAAACGGTCGCTGCTCGACGATTGCACCACGATCCGCGAGATCAGGCGCGGCAGGCAATGAGGTCGTCGTGCCGGACAGAGGCGGGGCCGACGACGGCATCACGCCGTCGTCGGCCCCGCCGCCCGAACAACCTGCCAGGAACAGTAGACCCGACACCAGCAACACCCCGGCCAGATGCACGCCGGGCCTTCTGATCGTCAACGCCTGTGAACCCCGGTGTTGTTACTTGGGCTGATCCGGCTTCTTGTCGTCCTGCGCGAACTTCTTGGCGGCGTCCGCACCCTTCCGGATGTGGCCGGCGTACTTGCCCTTGGTCGCCTTGTTCACCGCGTCAGCACCCTGGTCGATGACCTTGGTGTTCTTGCTCAGCGCATCCTTGCCCTTGTTGATCAGACCTTTGAAGTCCATGCTGGTCCTCACCTTTCTCCGGCGCCGGATACTTTGTCGGCGGTATTTGATTCTTTGGATCGGACCTTCAGCTTACTGGTCCATACTGCGATGGCCGGATTCAATCGCCACAGGATCTCCACCGCGACGATTCCGACCGCGGCAGTCCCCAACGCGATCGCGGTTTTGCCCCAGTCCGTCGGATCCAGTTTGAACATCTCCTGGGTGAACGGCAGCGAGAAGATCAACACATACATCAGCACCGACACCGTGAGCAGCACGATCTTCCACCAGTTATAGGGACGCGCGACCACGGCGAGCACCCACATGGAGATGGCGATCATGGTGATCAGGGCCGTGGTGGCGGCCTGCATCTGATCCGGCGTCATGTCCACCGAATCCTTGGAGCCGAGTTCGAGTCCCGACCCACCGGGATACACCAGCGCGTAGGCCACGAAGGTACAGACCGCGATGACGATGCCCGACGGGATCGCCAGCCGTAGGACGCGACCGACGAACCCGGTTCGGGCCCGTTCGTTGTTCGGGGCGAGGGAGAGGACAAATGCCGGAACACCGATGGTGAACCAGGCCGCGATCGTGACGTGGATCGGCTGGAAGGGGTACGACATCGGGGTGAATCCGAAGATCTTGCCCAGCACCCCGGCGATTCCGATGGTCATGGCCAGCAGTACGGCATACACGGTCTTCGTCAGGAACAGGTTGGAGACCCGTTCGATGTTCCCGATGACACGGCGGCCTTCGCCCACCACATACGGCAGCGTGGCGAAACGGTTGTCCAGGAGGACGATCTGGGCCACGCTGCGGCTCGCCGAGCTTCCGGACCCCATGGCCACACCGATATCGGCATCTTTGAGGGCCAGCACGTCGTTGACGCCGTCACCGGTCATCGCCACCGTGTTTCCGCGAGACTGCAGCGCACCGACCATGGCCCGCTTCTGATCCGGGCGGACCCGGCCGAAGGTGGTGTGGGTGTCGACGATGTCGGCGAGCTCATCGGTGTCGGTGGGCAAGGTGCGTGCGTCCACGGCATCATCAACCGTTCCCAGCCCCAGCGACCCGGCCACCGCGCCCACCGAGATCGCGTTGTCGCCGGAGATGACCTTGACCGAGACATCCTGCGAGGCAAAGTAGTCCAGCGTCTGACGAGCATCTGGCCGGACACGCTGCTCCAGCGCGATCAAGGCCCGCGGCGTGAGCGCACCCGGCGCGGACAGTCCGTCGGCCGCTTCGGTGTCGACCGGCACATCGGTGGACGCCAGCAGCAGCACCCGCAGGCCACCGGATCCCAACTCACCGGCCTGCGAGGCGGTCTCACTCTCGGGTGGCAGCAGCATGTCGGGTGCGCCGAGCAACCAGTTGCCGCGAGCCTCACCGGAAGCGCTGTCGGAGAAGGAGATACCACTCCACTTCTTGGCCGATGTGAACGGCGCAATGCTGCTCGACGACCACTCCGGTGCGTCCGGGTACGCCTCGGCCATGGCCTGGACGCTGGCGTTGGGACGGGGATCGTGTGCGGCCAGAGCCGACAGCGCCTGCTCCAGCTCGGTGCGGTCGCCCTGCACCGGAACCAGTTCCGACAACCTCATGCCGTTCTCGGTGAGGGTTCCGGTCTTGTCCGCGCACACCACGTTGACCCGGGCCAGCCCCTCGATGGCGGGCAGTTCGTTCACCAGGCACTGGCGCCGGCCGAGCCGGACCACACCGACCGCAAACGCGATCGACGTCATCAACACGAGACCTTCGGGCACCATCGGTACCAGTGCGGCAACCATTCCCAGCAGACTCGCCTTGATGCCGTTCTCGCTGATGAAGAGCTGATTGACAATGGTCAGCACACCTGCGGGGATCAGCAGGTAGGTGATGATCTTCAGGATCTTGTCGATCCCGTTGCGCAGCTCGGAGTTGACGAGCGTGAACTTGCTGGCTTCTTCGGCGAGCTGGGCCGCGTACGCGTCGCGGCCGACCTTCGTCGCGCGATACGCACCCGAGCCGGCGACCACAAAGCTGCCCGACATGATCGGATCGCCCACCGCCTTGTCGACGGCGTCGGCTTCACCGGTCAGCAACGACTCGTCGATGTCGAGGGACGCCGATTCGAGGGTCTCGCCGTCGACGACGATCTGATCGCCGGGGCCGAGTTCGATGATGTCGTCGAGAACCACCTCACCCGGATCGATCTCCGCGGCAACACCATCGCGTCGCACCATCGGCCGGGTCTGGCCCACGATCGCCAGCGCGTCGAGGGTCTTCTTCGCCCTGATCTCCTGGATGATGCCGATGCCACTGTTGGCGATGATCAGCAAACCGAAGGCGCCGTTGATGATCGAGCCCGTGCTCATCACGATGATGAACAGCACCCCGAGTATTGCGTTGATGCGGGTGAAGATGTTCGCGCGGACGATGTCCGAGACGCTTCGACCGGACCGATCGGGTTGGACGTTGACCTGACCCGCCGACACCCGCTCGGCCACCTGGGCCGAAGTCAGTCCTGCTGTCAGATGCTTTTCGTTGATCGCGGTCACGCCGCACCCTCCCACCATGATTGGGTCTCGAATCCGTGTCCGCTGCGCGAGTGGACGTCAAAACGCGCGCCCGGCATCGGGGTGATCACCGGGATCTGCAGTTCCGCGGCCGCCGGGAGCAGCCGCTGCACCGGATCTGCCCACTCGTGCAGGGCGAGATTGAATGTGGCCCAATGGATGGGGAGCAGCAACGAGTCGGAGAGATTGGCGCTGTTGAGCATTCGATGCACGTCCAGCGCCTCCTCCGGGTTGAGGTGGATGTCGGGCCAGAGCCGGTCGTAGGCGCCGATTGCGATCAGCGACAGCCCGAACGGACCGAAGTCGGCGCCGACCTGCCCGAACGACTCGGTGATGCCGGTGTCGCCGGAGAAGAAGAAGTTGTTACGCGGGCCGGACACGGCCCAACTCGCCCACTGTGTCGTGTTGCGCTGCAGTCCCCGTCCGGAGAAGTGGCGGGCGGAGCAGCAATTGAAGGTGAGGTCGCCGATGGTGATCGACTCGCCCCAGTCGGCTTCACGGATCCGGCCGGGATCGATACCCCAGTACTCCAGATGCGCACCGACCCCGATCGGCGTCACGAAGACGGATTCGGGGTGGGTCCGGGCGAGCCCCCGCACCGTCGCGGTGTCGAGGTGGTCGTAGTGGTCGTGGCTGATCAGCACCACGTCGATGGGCGGCAACTCGTCGAGCTGGTGTGGCACCGGGTGCATCCGGGCCGGTCCGACCACGCTCGACGGTGAGCAGCGTTTGCTCCACACCGGGTCGGTCAGGATCCGGTGTCCGTCGAGTTCGACAAGCACCGATGCGTGCCCGAACCAGGTGGCGGCGAGGTCGGCGATCTCCCACGGAAGCGGTGAGGAATCGAACTCGAGGCGGACCTTCGGCTTCCCGATGTCGCCGCGACGGAGCATCGCGAGCGCGGCCGCCCGGTCGCCGTCGACGGGTCGCGGTGGTTCGAGATTCCCGAAGTTCCCACCCGTTTGGTAGGGGGACGCACTGATATGTGGGAGCACAAGATCTTTCGGCGCCCCCATCGCGCGGTACACCTCCGTGCCGGCACTCACGCCGACGGCGGCAAACGCCACCCCGGCAGTTGCAGCACCGGCCAAGAGCCTCGGACCGGTCAGGGGATTCGGTAGGCGCGACACTCCCGACACACTACCGGCCGGTTGTCACATTTCCTCGACGCACAGGTGGCGACCGAACCTGAGTCGAGACCCGCTGTCGACAAAGGGGAATACCTCGGGGTATATCTGACTTATACAAACCATAGTCAGCCAAAGGAGAAGGTCATGGCCCAGATCGTTGATGCAGTAATCGTCGGTGCGGTACGTACCCCGATCGGAAAGGGCAAACCCGGACGGGTGGTCGACGGTGCAACCGTCGGGGCTGGTGGACTGCACGGCATCCACCCGGTCGACCTGCTCGCTCATAGCCTCCGAGCAGTGGTCGAGCAGACCGGCATCGATCCGGCCCTGATCGACGACGTGATCGCCGGTGCCGTCACCCAGGCCGATGAGCAGGGCCAGAACATCAGCCGTAAGGCCGCGCTGGCCGCAGGCTTTCCCGAATCGGTTCCGGGCACCACCATCAATCGACAGTGCGGATCGAGCCAGCAGGCGATCTCGTTTGCCGCCCAGGCTGTGATGTCGGGAGTGCAGGACGTCGTGGTCGCGGCCGGTGTGGAATCGATGAGCCGGGTGCCCATGGCCTCGGATGTCCGGCCAGGTGTCGACGCGTCCGGTATCGGTTTCTCGGAGCGGTACTCCGACGGACTGATCTCTCAGGGTCTGGCCGCCGAGTTGATCGCGGCCGACTGGGGCTTCTCCCGGACCCAGCTCGACGAGTTCGCGCTGTCGAGCCACGACAAGGCCATCGCCGCCACCAAGGCCGGCCGTTTCGACCGTGAGATCGCACCGATCGCCGGGCTGAGCACCGACGAGATGATTCGTCCCGGTGGCACCGTCGAGCAGTTGGCTTCGCTGAAGCCCGCGTTCTATTACCCCGCGATGCAGGAGCGGTTCCCACAGATCGAATGGCAGATCACCGCGGCCAACTCGAGTCCACTGTCCGACGGCAGTGCGGCGGTACTGATCATGAGCAGCGCCAAGGCCTCCGAACTCGGCCTCACCCCGCTGGCGCGCCTGCACAGTTTCTCGGTGGTCGGTTCCGATCCGCTCTACATGCTCACCGGTGTCATCCCCGCGACCGAAAAGGTACTCAAGGCGGCCGGCCTGACCGTCTCCGACATCGACCTGTTCGAGGTGAACGAGGCCTTCTCCCCCGTGGTCCTCTCGTGGGCCAAGGACACCGGTGCGGATCTTTCGAAGACCAATGTCAACGGCGGCGCGATCGCATTGGGTCACCCACTCGGCGCCAGCGGTGCCCGGATCATGACCACCATGGTCAACGCACTGCAACAAACCGGTGGCCGCTACGCCCTGCAGACCATGTGCGAGGCCGGCGGCATGGCCAACGCCACCATCATCGAGCGGCTGTAGCCCCTCCCGCCCCCGTCCCTCCCGCGAACGCTCCACCTATACGAAGACGCTCCACATACACGTGGAGCGTCTTCGCAAACCCGGAGCGTTTGCGGGTGCGGTCACCGTAAACCCGCCCGCCGCAGGTTGTTCAGCAAGATCTCGCGGAGGCGCTGCGGATCCATGAGGTCATCCCAACCCCAGCGGGCGACCACAAATCCCAGTTCATTCAGGCGTTCCTCGCGACGCTTCTCGCGGTACACCGCATCTGCCGGCGTCTCACCGGGACGCAGGTAGCGGACGTATTTGCCTTTGCCATCGAACTCACCGAGTAGGTGCCGGTCGATCCGGAAGTCTGTCCGCGCCACGAATTCACCTGCGGGACCGAATATCTCCGGCTGCAACTCCGGTACCGGAACGTCCGGCATCGCATCCATACGGGTACGCGACAAGGATTCGCCGACGCTCTCCGACGCACCGTCGGCAAATGCCACCGCTGCCTTGGCTCTGCCCACTCCCTTCCGCCGGCCTGCCCGCGCGAGCACCGTCTCGAGCTCCGCCCTGGTCGCACCCATCCGCAGCGCCGCGTCGCAGACACAGACGGACTGATCGAAGCTTCCGATGCGCGCGATGTCGACAGCCGTACGAGCAAGGGTCGTCACCAGTAGGCCTGGTAAGACCAGGACCTCGTCCGGTTCCCAGGTGGCGGCGTGCACACGACAGGCCCGATCACGGCTGCGACCACCGCCGGTGCGATTGACCGTGAAGTGGACCCGATCCAAATCCGCGTCGAACATCGGCAGACCCAGGAGCGCGGCGGCGGACCAGTGGCTGACGGCCTTGGTTCCCTGGCCCGCATCAACTGCTCCGAGCACCTTCAGGCGGTACCGACGCTCCCGCGCGACGCGACTGCTCGCGTCCCCGTCCGAACTCGCCGGGACGTACATACCCCGATAGACGCGCTCCAGACTTCCCTGCCTCGTCGCAGCCTGCAGCGCATGGTCACTGAAGCCCGAAGACACCGCGATTCGTCTCAGGACGAGGCCATCCGCGGTCAGTTCGTAATCTCCCATCCACCGATTCTGTGCGCGGCCGCGAGGTCACGAGTCGCTCCGAAACCGATATGTGGACAACATCCCCTCATGTGCACAACGCAGACGCTCCACCTGTGCGACGACGCTCCGCGTGTACGCGGAGCACCTTCGTAGAAGTGGAGCGTCTGGGAGGGTGGGCATCACTAGGCTGAGGCGGTGGCAGATCATCTGGTCCTGGCGATCGACCTCGGTGGCACAAAAGTGGAAGCCGCGCTCGTCGATCCGTCCGGCAACGTGCTCAGCGACAGTCGAAGTCGCGCACTCACCGGTTCGAAGGCCTCACCGACGGACCTCGGCGAGGGCGTCCTGCGGGTTGTCGAACACGCGTTGGCGAACGTGCCCGACACCTCCGAACTGGTCGGTGTCGGCATCGCAGCGGCCGGACCGGTGAACGAACAGGCCGGCACCCTGTCCCCGATCAACATCCCCCGATGGCGGGACTATCCGCTGCGGACGCTGGTTGCCGACCACGTACGAAACAGTCTGGGCGACGTACCCGTCCGCTTCCATCGCGACGGGATTGCCATCGTGATGGCCGCACACTGGCTCGGCAACGCGCGCGACGTCGACAACCTCCTGGGCATGGTCATCTCGACCGGGATCGGAGGCGGATTCATCGTCGACGGACGGGTCCTGGCCGCCAACAGCGGACACATCGGGCAGATCCAGTTGTCGGGATTCGCCGGCGAGCTGAGCATCGGCAGCCGCACCACCCTCGAATCGGTGGCCTCGGGTCCGCACATCGTCGCCTGGGCCAACGCACAGGGCTGGACGGGTCACACCGGCGAGGACCTCGCGCAGGCATACCGCGAGGGCAATGAGATCGCCCGGCGCGCCATCGTCCGGGTATCCGAGGCGGTGGGTCAAGCGATCTGCAGCGCAACGGCAATGGTGGAGGTCGATGTCGTCGCGATCAGCGGAGGGTTCTCGAAGGTCACACCCGATCTGTTGCCGATGATCGGGGCCGTCGTCGAGCGCCATCCGCTGCCGTATGTCTCCCGCGTTCGGGTCATCGATGCCGGCCTACCGGACACCGCGCCACTCGTCGGTGCCGCCGCGCTGGTCTACCGGCGAACCCACGTCGGACTGCCCACCTGACAGCTGCTCCACCTGTGCGAAGGCGCTCCACATATTTGTGGAGCGCCTTCGCGAAGGTGGAGCGTTTGCGGGAGACTAGGTGGCCAGCGAGCGACTGATGACGAGGCGCTGAATCTGGTTGGTTCCTTCGAAGATCTGGGTGATCTTGGCTTCCCGCATCAACCGCTCGACGCGGAAGTCCTTGGTGTAGCCGTACCCTCCGAACACCTGGACCGCATCGGTGGTCACCTTCATCGCGGCGTCGGTGGCGATCAGCTTGGCCACGGACGCATTGCGCGAGTACGGCACACCGGCGTCACGACGACGAGCGGCGTCGATGTAGGTGGCGCGGGCCGAATCCACGGCGGCTGCCATGTCGGCGAGCAGGAAACCCAGGCCCTGGTGATCGATGATCTTCTTGCCGAAGGTCTGCCGTTCCTGCGCGTAGGCGACCGCTTCGTCCAGTGCGGCCTGGGCGATGCCCACAGCGACCGCCGCGATCCCGAGACGGCCCGAATCCAATGCGCTGAAGGCGATCTGAAGACCCTGCCCTTCGGTTCCGATTCGACGATCCTCGGGGACAAACGCGTTGTCGTACGTGGCCGAAGTGGTGGGGACCGCGGCCAATCCCATCTTCTCTTCCGGCTTGCCGAAGCTCAGACCCTCGGTGTCGTCGGGGACGAGGAAACACGAGATGCCCTTCGACCCCTCTCCGGTGCGCGCGAACAGGTTGTAGAAGTCGGCGACCCCACCGTGGGTGATCCAGGCCTTCGATCCGTTGACCATGTAGCCGCCGTCAGTGGCCGTGGCCTTGCAGGACAATGCAGCGGCGTCGGAACCGGCCTGAGGTTCGGACAGGCTGTAGGCACCTATCTTCTCACCGCCGAGCATCTCGGGAAGCCAGCGTTGCTTCTGCTCGTCGGTCCCGAACGCCATCAGCGGATGACAGGACAAACTGTGCACACTCACCGCGACGGCCACGGCTGCCCAGCGCGCTGCCAGTTCTTCGAGTACCTGCAGGTAGACCTCGTACGGTTGGCCGCCACCACCCCACTCTTCGGGGTACGGCAGGCTCAGCAGACCGGTCTGGCCGAGCACCTTGAAGGCATCAGCTGGGTACTTCTCCGCTTTCTCGTATTCGTCGGCGATGGGCGCGAGCGCCTTGTCCGCGACCTCACTCGCCAACTGGATCAGGTCACGGGCTTCTTCAGTGGGCAGCAATCGGCTGACGGACATTGCGTACTCCCTCGATCTTCGGAACAGACATCGGCGGCACGGACAGGCAGTACTGCCACAGGCCATTCAGTACTACTGACAGTACTCCACAACGCGAAGCAGTACCATGAGCGCCATGGTTCCGTCCGTCTCCCCAGCACACGCGACGGCCCGTCGTGCGCAGTTGTTCGACGAGTTGGTCGCCCTGTTCCTCGATGAGGGTTTTGCGCACCTGACGCTGGATCAGATCGCCGCGCGTCTGCATTGCTCCAAGTCGACGCTGTACACACTCGCCGGCAGCAAAGATGAGCTGGTCCGCGAGGTGACCGTGCACTTCTTCCGGTCGGCGACCACCGAGGTGGAGGCGGCGGTTGCCGACGCGACCGGCACGCGCGAACGACTGACGGCCTACCTGACCGCGGTGGGCGCCGCCCTGGCCCCGGCCCACGAGCAATTCATGGAAGACCTCGCCGAATTCCCACCCGCCCGCGACATCTACGAACGCAATACCCGCGCGGCCGCGGACCGTGTCCACGAACTCATCGACGACGGTGTCGCCGCCGGCGATGTCCGCGATGTGCACGCCGCGTTCGTCGCCGACATCGCCGCGTCGGTGATGGTGCGGATACAGCAGCGCGCCATCAAAGCGGCTGTCGGACTCGATGATTCGGTGGCATACCTGGAACTCGCTCAGCTTCTGACCGAAGGGATCGGTCGCTGACATCGTCGCCCGTGGGCGCGATGTCGGACTGTCGGCCGGTGAACAGGGAGGCCACCGCTCCGATCAGACAGACGATCGCAAAGGTGAAGGCCGCCGTGAGACCGTCGGCAAACGGGTCCGAGATCAGATGCGGGAAGAACCTCAGGCCCACGAGGGTGTTCTGATCGTCAGTCGGGAGCGTCGTAAGATGCTCGCCGACAAGCTGTTTGATGGGGTTGTAACCCAGGAACGCTCCGAACAGGATCGACACGGTGGTCAGGTGTGAAATCTGGTCGGCATCCGCCGCCGGAACCCCGGTCGGGTTCGGGCATGATGGCCCCCCGCGCGTCCGCCGGCAGGCTGTTCACAACCTGAGCCCGATTCGGCGAGGTGAACAATCCCATGCCGATCCCGTTGACAAAAAGCACCACGGCGAAGGCCCAGTAGTTGAAATCGACCGGCAAGGCGATGAGCGCGACAAAGGTACCCGCAGTGGTCAGCATCCCCACTGTCGTGAACCACTTGGAGCCGCACCGGTCGGACAGCACCCCCGACACCGGTGCCGCCAACAGGAATCCGATCGTCATCGGAACCATGTAGATCGCCGCCCACAGCGGCGTGCGTGTGTAGTCGTACCCGTGCTGCGGCAACCAGATTCCCTGCAATCAGACGATCAGGATGAATTGCAGTCCACCCCGGCCGATCGAGGCCATCAGATTGGCGATGTTGCCGAACAGAAACGTCCGGATGCGGAACAGGCTCAGATTGAACAGCGGGTTGTCGACCCTCCCATCATCATCCAGAGCAGATAGCTCGTGTTCTGCGGCTCGAGGGGATTGAGATGAATGCCCTTGAAGATATCCGGCAGTGCGATGAGCACAATCGAAGAATTGATCGTGGCGATGAGCATCCCGAGGGTCGTATTCGAGAGTGCAATCCACTTGCAATGCGGACCGAGTTCAGCCGCGGTGCGGATCCTGTTGCGCCCGGGGCGTTGCATCGACCCGATCCCGGTCAATTCGACGTCCTCCAGATCAGAGTCGGAACTGTAGGTCGTTTGTGTCATCACCACCAGCCGGAGTCAATTCGCTGCTTTACTCGGCCAAGAATAGTTGCGTAGTACTAAGTAATCGAATTGGAAAGTCCGAATTATCGGTAGTGTCGGAGAAGACGCAAATGCGGGTGGGCCCCAAGCTGTTGTCAGCGCGCGGCCACGACCGGCGCGCTGACAACGGGGTGATGCGAGGTGTCGTGGCGCGCAATGGTCAACGCGCCGACCACAATTCCGAAGATCACCCCGACCGCGCTGTCCAGCACCCGATCCAGTGCGACCTCGGGCGTCAACCCGGCCCCGAGTGCGGTGAGCAACAACGCCATCGGGGTCACCGCCATCGAGCACAGGCCATAGTTGACAGCCACCAAGATCTCGGCCGCGACCTGCAGCGCCACGATGAGAACCACTGCGCCCCAGTAACCCAGCGGAAGCGCGAGCAAACCCGCCGCGATCAGGGCTCCCACGATATTTCCGATGAATCTCTGAACGCCGCGGTGGACAGTGAGGTGGTAGTTCAGTCCCTGCAGGGTGGCGATGGCGCCCATGGCCGCCCACATCGGATGGGCCATGCCGGCTGCGGCCGCCACTCCTGCCGCCAACGCACTCGCCACCGCGACGCGCACGGCAGAGGTCACCAGGTCGCGGTCGGTGACGCGCCGTAGATCGGCCCACACCGACGCCCGTGCCGCGCCACCGTCATGGCCGATGACACGGGCGGCATCGAACGCCCACGGCGCCAGCGAGGCAGCGATCCCGATGATCGAACCGATCACGGCGACAACAGTGACCTCGGCGATGTCGTGCAGTGAGTTCGCGTAGCCCACCGCAGCGGCGGCGGCGAAGATCATGACCACGGGTCCCGGCCCGGCAATCCGGCACGCGCCCAGAACGAGAACGGCCACCGCAGCCGCGATCGCCATACCGATCACCTGGACGGTCATCGACACACCGGCCGCGCCGAGCAGGCCTCCGAAAACGACAAACAGCACCAGCGTTCCGGAGGTCACCAGCAATTTCGGCAGCCGGACGCGGTAGGGGTCTGCCCGGCAGAACGCCGAGGTCAACGCGCCCAATGCCGCAAAACCGGCGATATCCCCTCGGCCGGCCAGTCCCCCGGCGACAAGGACGACCGCGATCGCGATGCCAACACGGATCGGCACCCACACCGCAACCTGACCACGGTTCAGCGTCGTCGCGGCGTCGCGCCAGGTGCGCGGCGTCAGCGAGTGTGCCAACGCGCGCCGACTGTGCAGGTAGTGGTCGGAGAGGTTCTGACTGATCGGCATGACAACTACTTTACAACTATTTTATCTATAAAGTACATCGCACACGTGACCTAGGATGGCATCGTGAACCCAGAGACCGACCCGGCCGATGTCGTCGAACGCGTGAGCCAGGAATGGGCAAATGCGTACCCCGACCTCGACACCACGCCCATCGAGGTGTTCGCCCGCGTCAACCGCATCTCGGCGGTTCTCGCCCACCAACTGGACCGGGAACTCGATCGCCACTCCATCGGCCGCTCGGAGTTCGAGGTTCTCGGTGCGCTCGCAAGATCAGATCGCCCGCTCCGCGCCAGCGAGGTCGTGTCGACGACGATGCTCAGCGGCGCCTCGATCACCAAACTCACCGAACGCCTGGGTGACCTGGGCCTGCTGCGACGCAGGAAATCCGAGCGGGACGGTCGGGTGGTCCTGCTCGAATTGACCGACACCGGAAAGGAACTCGTCGACACTCAGTTCCCGCGGCGACTCGCCCGGGACGAGGCACTGCTGCAACCACTGACGACCGAGGAACGATCGGCCCTGATCACCCTGCTACGCAAGATCTCCCGGTCGATCGACGTTCACTAGCACTGCCCGGTGGCCGGATCGATCCCTCGCGTACACAGATTGTCGGCAGCCCACTGGGTGAGCCCTTGGAGGATCGGCATCAGGGCCTCACCCGACGACGTCAGCCGATACGAGACCGACACCGGCGGACCCGCCTCGACCGTGCGCTCGATCACGCCGGCCTCGGCCAATTCGACCAACCGCCCGGACAACACCGAGTCGCTGATCCCACCGGTTGCGGTACGCAGTTCCGCGAATCCCGCAGGCCCGTGCATCAGACTGCCCAGCAGGACACCGTTCCATCGCTTGCCGAGAAGGGCGAACGCATCCCGCAGCGCACCGTCACACGCACGTGGGTCGTGCGTCACTTCTACTTCCCGGGGCATCGGACCAGCATACCGTTTGCTACAGTCATCCAGAGTAGCTTTTATTTTAGTAGTCCCTTGATAAAAAGGAGCACACGATGTCCTCGACCGACTCAGTCACCACGCTCGATGCCCACGCGCGGGAGCTGCTCTTCCGCAACGCCCGCACAGCCAACACCTTCAGCTCGGAACCGGTGAGCGACGAGGTACTCAAGGAGGTCTGGGAGCTGGCGAAGTGGCCACCCACCGCCGCCAACACCCAGCCGCTGCGCGTCCTCTACGTCCGCAGCGACAAAGCCAAAGAACGCCTGCTCCCCCATGTCGCCGAAGGCAACGTCGACAAGGTCCGCAGCGCACCGGTGACGGCCGTGCTGGCGATGGATTCTGCGTTCCACGAGCACATCCCGACCGTGCTTCCCTTCCGGCCCGAGATGAAGGACGCGCTGGAGGCCAATGAGGACATGCGCACCTCGATGGGCACGTTCGGGAGCACCCTGCAGGCCGGATATTTCATCCTCGCGGTCCGATCCGTGGGTCTGACCGCCGGGCCGATGGCCGGATTCGATTCCGCCGGTGTCGATTCCGAGTTCTTCGGCGACGGTCGCTGGAAGTCGACGCTGCTGGTCAACGTCGGACATCCGGGCAAGGACCCCTGGTTCGACCGGCTTCCCCGCCTCGACGACGACGAGGTCCTACGCTTCGAGTGACAGCACCCCGATCTTGGTGGACTTTGGCGACGCCGACCTGCGGGTTTGCTCACCCGAACCCACCAATTTCGGAGAGCCTGTCCAGGAACGGACGCTGACCCTTCAACAGCTTGTCGCGGGCCGCGTCGATGCCGAACCAGTCCACTCTGTCGACTTCGGGATAGGACCGGATCTTGCCGGATCCGCGGGGCCATTCCATCTCGAATGTGTTGCTGACGGCATCGGTGATGTCGAGGTCGGACTCGACGGCGAAGGCGGTCACCAATTTTCCGCTCGGTTGTCTGATCTCTCCGAGTTCGACGACGTTCCCGTCGGGGACGGGCAGCCCGACCTCCTCGGCGAACTCTCTCCGGGCCGCCGCGAGGGGCTCTTCGTCCTCGTCGTAGAGACCCTTCGGTATCGACCAGGAACCGTCGTCCTTACGTGCCCACAACGGCCCGCCCGGATGCGCGATCAACACCTCGAGACCGACCTCGCCCCGGCGGAACAACAACATCCCCGCACTACGCTTCGCCATCGCGCGCCTCAGTCCACAAATGAATCGGACACGGTCAGTGCCGCATCCAGGATCTCCAGTCCCTCGGCCACCTCGTCGGCGGTCACCGTGCACGGTGGCACCATGTGGATCCGGTTGAAGTTGGCGAAGGGCAGCAGGCCTCCCGCCCTGCATTCGCGGAGCACCTCGGCCATCGCCGGACTCGAACCCCCGTAGGGCGCAAGCGGTTCGCGGGTATCGGGGTTCTTGACCAGCTCCACCGCCCAGAAGACGCCCGTGCCCCGCACATCTCCGACGCTGGGATGCTGTGCGGCGAGCTTCTCCAGTCCCGGCCCCAGCACGTCCGATCCGATGGCCGCGGCGTTGTCCACGATGGCTTCGTCGGTCATCGCGTTGATGGTGGCGACGGCTGCGGCGGTGGCCAGCGGATGGCCCGAGTACGTGAGTCCACCGGGATAGGGCCGATCGGCAAACGTCTCGGCGATCTCGCTGTTGATGGCGACACCGCCCAGCGGGACGTATCCCGAGTTCACGCCCTTGGCGAAGGTGATCAGATCGGGAACCACGTCGGCATGGTTGATGGAGAACCACTTTCCGGTCCGGCCGAACCCGGCCATCACCTCGTCGGCGACCATCACGATCCCGAAGCGATCGCACAGTTCACGAACTCCAGCCAGATAGCCATCCGGTGGGACCATGATGCCGGCGGTCCCCGGAATCGGTTCCAGCACGATCGCCGCGATCGTCTGCGGCCCCTCCATCGAGATCACCGACTCGAGGTGTTCGAGCGCACGCTCACATTCCTGTCGCTCGTCTTCTGCGTGAAATCGGCTGCGGTACAAGAAGGGACCGAAGAAATGGACCACACCCGCCGATCCGTAGTCGTTGGGCCATCGACGGGGATCGCCGGTCATGTTGATCGCGGTGTCGGTGCCACCGTGGTAGGAGCGGTAGCGGGTGAGAACCTTGCGCCGACCGGTGTGCAGGCGCGCCATCCGCACGGCGTGCTCCACCGCATCCGCGCCGCCATTGGTGAAGAACACCTTGTCGAGGTCTCCGGGAGTCCGCTGCGCGATCAGGTGGGCCGCCTCCGACCGGGCATCGTTGACGTGCGCCGGCCCGATGGTGCAGAGCTTGTTCGCCTGCTCGGCGATCGCGGCGACCACCTTGGGATGCTGATGCCCGATGTTGGTGTTCACCATCTGCGACGAGAAATCGATCAGCCTGCTGCCGTCGCCATCCCAGACGTAGGAGCCCGACGCCGCCAGGATGGTCATCGGGGTCAGGTGAGCCTGCGCCGACCACGAATGGAATACATGAGCCCGGTCCAGTTCGTAGGCCCTGCGCCCGGCGGCCTTTGCCGCTTCGAGTTCGCCCGCGTCGGCGAACGGCGAGTTGTCGCCGGACAGCGCATTTGTCATCAGAGAGCACCTTCCACCATGCGACCGACGGTCTCGGTCAGAACATCCACTCCGGCCGCAAGGTCGGCGTCATGAGTGTATTCATTCTCCGCGTGGGACACGCCGTCGACACTGGGAATGAACAACATCACCGTCGGAACAAGGTCTTTCATGTTTGTCGAATCGTGGCCGGCCCGGGTCCTCACCTGCATGTGACTGTGACCAAGCGCGTCGATCACGTTCTCTGCCAACGCAACTCCCTCTGGCTGGTATGTATGGCCCTTCCAGGTGTGGGCGAAACGTCGCTCGATCTCCACATCGGCCGCGACCTCGATCTCCGCAAACGCCCGATTGAGCTTCACGTCGGCCTCGGCCAGTAGTTCGTCGGAGGGTGAACGCAGATCCAGGTGCATGTGGACCTCTCGGGCCACGACAACCGGCGAGTTCGGATACACGGTCAGCTGACCGCACGACGTGTGCAGGTCCTCGCCGTACTCATCGGCCAGCTCGCGCAGGGCCACAACTGCTTTCGCTGCCCCGAACAGCGCATCCTGCCGGTCTGCGATGGCGGTGGCACCGGTGTGCGCTTGCGCACCGATGACCGAGATCTCGTACTTGTTGGCACCCCAGGTGGACGGCACCACGCCCATGAGCACGCCCGCCTTGTCTAGTTCGCGCCCCTGTTCAATGTGGATCTCGGCGTAGGAGGCGACCTCGAGCCCACCAGGAGTGTGATGCTCACCGGTGGTGAAGACGTCCTTGTCCCCCAGCATGTTCAGCTCACCGAGCGCGGCGGCGACCGTGACCCCGGCGACGTCGGTGGTGTCGAGTGCGGCCTGCAGCTCGAGCTTGCCGGTGAAGACGCCGCTGCCCTGCATCGACGGCTTGAAGCGTGAGCCCTCTTCGTTGAACCAGTTCACCACCGCCAAGTTGTACACGGCCTCATCAGGATTGGCGAGGTAGTACTTCCGGAGCCGGTCCATGGCGTGCGCCGCCGCCAGCACCCCGTAGGCGCCGTCGTAGCGACCGCCCCGGGGCTGACTGTCCAGATGCGACCCGGACAGCACGTAGGGCGCACCCGGCAACAGTTCAAACAGACCGAACATGTTCCCGATCCGGTCGTACGCCACCGTGAAACCGCGTTCGGTCAGCCATCCGGCCAGCCACCGCCTGTTCTCACCGTCGGCGTCGGTGGCGGCCTGGCGTTCCACCCCGCCCGCCGCCGTCGCGCCGAATGTCGACATTGTGGTGAAGTCGTCGATGAACGCACTGTCGGTCGCCGGGTCGGTGGTGACCCGAACGGCGCTGTCCTGCATCGATCCCGAAGAACTCATCCGAGGATCCTTTCGTCTGTGTAGGTCAGGAGCGGGCGGCGAGAGTCGGCGCCATTGCCGGAATGATCTTCTCCCCGTATGCCTCGAGGGTCTGGTCCTTGCCGTCGTGCTGCAGGTAGATCGAGAACTGGTCGACGCCGAGGTCGCGCAGTTCCTGCAGCCGGGCGATGTGTTGTTCCGGCGGTCCGAGCAGGCAGAAGCGGTCGATGATGTCGTCGGGCACAAAACTCGTGTGGCTGTTGCCCACCCGCCCGTGCTCGTTGTAGTCGTAGCCCTGACGGTTCTTGATGTAGTCGGTCAATGCGGCGGGGACCCCGGCGCCGTCGCCACCGTACTTGCCCACCAGGTCCGCCACGTGGTTGCCCACCATCCCGCCGAACCAGCGGCACTGATCACGTTGGTACGCAAGATCATCACCGACGTACGCCGGCGCCGCGACCACGATCTTCACCTCGTCGGGGTCGCGTCCGGCGGCCTCCGCGGCGGCCTTCACCCGCTTCACCGTCCACTCCACGATCGCCGGATCGGCCAGTTGCAGGATGAAGCCGTCGGCGACCTCCCCGATCAGGTCCAGCGCCTTCGGCCCGTATCCGGCGCCGTAGACATCCAGTCGTGAACGAGCGGCCCACGGGAATCTGATCTCGGTGTCGTTGATGGTCGCGGTCCGGCCGTTGCCCAGTTCCTTGATGACGGAAATGCTGTCGCGCAGGATCGCCAGGGTCGACGGCTTGCCCGAGATCACCCGGACCGCCGAATCACCGCGACCGATACCGCAGATCGTCCGGTTGCCGTACATCGAGTTGAGGGTGGCGAACGTCGACGCGGTGACGGTCGCATCACGGGTGAGCGGGTTCGTCACCATCGGCCCGACGATGACGTTGCGCGTCGCGGCCAGGATCTGGCTGTAGATCACGTTGGGTTCCTGCCACAGCACGTGCGAATCGAAAGTCCACACGTACGAAAAGCCCCGGTTCTCGGCCGCAACGGCGAGTTCGACGACCCGAGATGCCGGCGGATTGCATTGCATGACAACACCGAAGTCCATGTGGTGCTCCTTCTCGATTGTTGGTGCTTGCTGCGCTGAGCGGGGGGGTGTCAGATCAGGTTCTGCGACAGTTCTCGCCGCACAAAACGTCCGTCGGTCTTCTTTCCGAGATACTCACCGGCATCGACGATCACCGATCCGCGCGACAGCACCGTCTGCACGGCCCCGTCGATCTCGTAGCCTTCCCAGGCCGAGTAGTCCATGTTCATGTGATGGCTCTTGCCCAGGCCGATGCTGGTGTGCCCGGCCGGATCGTAGATGACGACGTCCGCGTCGGCCCCCGGTGAGATGACACCCTTGCGCGGGTACATACCGAACATGCGGGCCGGTGTCGTGCAACAGACCTCCACCCACTTCTCCAGGCTGATCCGCCCGTCCACGACACCCTGGTACATCAGGTCCATCCGGTGCTCGACGCCGCCGATTCCGTTGGGGATCTTGGAGAAATCGGCGATGCCCAGCTCTTTCTGGTCCACCATGCAGAACGGGCAGTGGTCGGTGGCGACACCGGCGACATCCCCGGTCCGGATGAACTTCCACAACTCGTCCTGATGGCCTTCCGCGCGCGAACG
>NZ_DATCVM010000179.1:0-6295 GCF_036566845.1 Williamsia sp. | reverse complement strand
ATCGCCTGCAATCAGGCGTGCCTCGACCACGCCTTTGTCGGCAAGAAGGTGTCCTGCCTGCTCAATCCCCGCGCCGGACGAGAAACGACTCTGACCCTCGGTCCCACCCGCAAGGCCAAACGCGTCGCAGTTGTCGGTGCCGGCCCGGCCGGACTCTCCGCCGCCGTCGCCGCGGCGCAGCGCGGACACACCGTGCACCTTTTCGAGGCCGGCGAGCGCATCGGGGGCCAGTTCTCGATCGCCGCCCGGATCCCGGGCAAGGAAGAGTTCTCCGAGACGATCCGCTACTACAAACGGCAACTCGAGGTCACCGGAGTACAGGTTCACCTCAATGCCTGGATCAGTGCTGACGAACTCATCGAGCAGAAGTTCGACGATGTTGTTGTCGCGACCGGCGTCACGCCCCGGATGCCGAACATCCCCGGCATCGACCACCCGAAGGTGTTGTCCTATGCCGACGCCGTCCTCGGTCGCGGCGAGATCGGCAAGACCGTCGCGGTGATCGGTGCCGGCGGAATCGGATTCGACGTCAGCGAGTTCCTCACCGTCGACGACTCCCCCACCCTCAACCTGAAGGAGTGGAATGAGGAGTGGGGCATCACCGACGACCTCACCGTTCCCGGATTTGTCGGAAGGCCGCGGCCCACGCCGGCAAGCCGCAAGGTCTACCTCGTGCAGCGCAAGCCCGGACGTCAGGGCAAGACACTGGGCAAGACTTCCGGATGGGTTCACCGCGCCACCGTCAAAATGAAAGGTGTGGAACAGATTTCGGGCGCCGCCTACGACAAGATCGACGACGCCGGACTACACCTGAGCTTCGATCCGAAAGAGGAGGGTGGCCAGCGCACCACGCGCATCCTCGATGTCGACACCATCGTGGTGTGTGCCGGGCAGGAATCGGTACGCGATCTCATCGATCCGTTGACCGTAAACGGAGTGAACACCCACGTTATCGGTGGCGCTGACGTGGCAGCCGAACTCGATGCGAAGCGCGCAATCCGCCAGGGCACCGAGGTGGCCGCGAGTATCGTCTGACAGAGGCGAGAGGGGACTTCCGTGACCGCAGCTTTTCCAGACAGGCGGTGGGGTACGGACGCGGATTCCTCGGTCCGCAGGGCAATCCTGAAGGTGCTGTCCACCCGTCCCTGCTCGTGGATGCTTCGCAAATCCGCTCCGTTCGATCGACAGGTGATGGCGCGGAGCAAGGGTAAGTACACCGCTCTCGGCCCATTTGGACTCCCGACGATGTTGCTGACATCCATCGGCGCCAAGACGGGGCAGCGGCGGGTGTCACCACTCGCCTACCACCGGGAAGACCCCGACCTGTTCATCGTCGGTTCCAATTACGGGCAGGCGCATCATCCGGCGTGGACAACAAATCTGCTGGCGAACCCGCGAACGTGGGTCAACATCCGCCTTTCGGCCTCCTGAACCCGCCCCCGATACGATCTGCGCCATGGGTATTCCTGAGCCGTCATCGTCAGCGCGCGCCGTGGTCACCGGAGCCTCCTCGGGGATCGGTGCCGCCTTGGCCACAGAACTCGCCCGACGCGGGCATTCACTCATCCTGGTGGCCCGTCGGGGCGAGATCCTCCAGACCACGGCCACGCGGCTGAGCGACGAGTTCGGGATCGATGCCGAGGTCCGGGCAACCGATCTGTCCGATCCGGTGGCCACCGCCTCGCTGTGCGACGAACTGTCGACGCGCGAGATCTCGATCCTGTGCAACAACGCCGGAATCGCCACGTTCGGCGCGCTCGCCGAACTGGATCCTGAATACGAACGAGCTCAGGTGCGGCTGAACACCGTTGCCGTCCACGACCTGACGTTGGCGGTCCTGCCTCAGATGGTCGGCCGGGGTTCGGGCGGAATCCTCATGGTCGGCTCGGCCGCGGGCAACATGCCGATTCCACACAACGCCACTTACGCTGCATCGAAGGCCTTTGTGAACTCTTTTTCCGAGTCTCTGCGCGGCGAGGTGTCCGGCCAAGGCGTCTTTGTGACGCTGCTGGCACCGGGACCTGTTCGCACCCATACGCCGTCGCCGGAAGAAGCCAGCACCGTCGACCGGGTGGTGCCGGACTTCCTCTGGAACTCAAGTGAGTACGTGGCGACACTGAGCCTCGATGCGTTGCAACGCAACAAGATGCGCGTGGTGCCGGGTCTGCTGTCCAAGGCGATGTCGGTTGCGGGCGGATACACCCCACGCAAGTTCACCGCCCCGATCGTCGGCACCTTCTACCGAAAGTTCGGAGACTGATCGCCTAACCTCCGATCACTCTCAGAGCTACTTCCGTCGACGCTTGGCGGTACCGAAGATCGACCGGGTGATCTCCCGGCCCGCCACCGTTGCCGCCGACCGCAAGAAGCTCTTCACGGCCGAGCTTCCCAGCACCTCTTGGACCATGCTCGGTTCTTCTTTGGCCGGTGTGGGTTTCGGCGCCGGAGTCTGGGGCGCGGGAGCTTGCGGTGCAGACGTGGGCGCCGGTGACGTGACCACCTCGGACTCCGCCAGCACTTTCTCGTTGAGCTTCTCGTAAGCCGACTCTCGGTCGATAGTGGTCCCGTACTTCGTCTGGAGCCCACTGGCTGCCGCAGCGGCCATGATCGCGTCCGGACCGATCGTGTCCATCAACGACCTCGGTGCCCGGAGCATCGTCCACGCCACCGGGGTGGGCGCACCCTTTTCCGACAACACCGTCACGATCGCCTCGCCGGTACCCAGCGAGGTCAACGCCTCTTCGAGGTTGTAGGTGTCGGTGGTCGGATAGGTCCGGACCGTCTTCGACAACGCCTTCTGATCGTCGGGCGTGAACGCGCGCAGCGCATGTTGCACGCGGGCACCGAGTTGGGAGAGTACGTCGTTGGGGATGTCGGTCGGCTGCTGCGAGCAGAAGAACACACCCACCCCCTTCGATCGGATCAGCTTGACCGTCTGGACAACCTGCTCTTCGAAGGCCTTCGACGAATCGTTGAACAGCAGATGTGATTCGTCGAAGATGAACACCAGTTTGGGCTTGTCGACATCTCCGGCCTCCGGCAGGAATTGGAACAGCTCGGCCAGGATCCACATCAGGAACGTGGAGAACAACACCGGCCGGGCCGCCTGGTCGCCGAGCTCGAACAGCGTGACCATGCCCGTGCCGTCTGCGCTGAGACGGATCAGGTCCCCCGGCTCGATCTCCGGCTCGCCGAAGAAGGTATCGCCGCCATCGGCCTCCAGATTGGTCAGTGCGCGCAGGATCACGCCTGCGGTCGCAGCGGAGACCCCGCCGATGCCCTTGAGCTCCGGCTTGCCCTCGTCGCTGAGGAGGTGCGCGATCACCGCGCGAAGATCCTTCAGATCGAGCAGGGCGAGGCCCTTGGAGTCAGCCCAATGGAAGATCAACCCGAGTGTCGATTCCTGGGTGTTGTTGAGCCCCAGGACTTTGCTGAGCAAAATGGGACCGAACGAGGTGATGGTGGCCCGGATCGGGACCCCGATGCCCTCGGTGCCGAGCGACACGAACTCGACCGACCGGCCGGCCGGCGTCCAATCGTCGCCCGTATCAGCAGCGCGCGCCGCCACTTTGTCGTTGGTGGTTCCGGGCCGACTGAGCCCGGAGAGGTCCCCCTTGATGTCGGCCATCACGACGGGCACACCTGCGGCGGACAGCTGCTCGGCGATCACCTGCAGGGTCTTGGTCTTGCCGGTACCGGTCGCTCCCGCGATCAATCCGTGCCGGTTCATCATCGCCAGCGGAATCCGCACCCTGGCAGTCGGATCAGCCTTTCCGTCAACAACCACCGTGCCCAGCTCGAGTGCAACGCCGTCGGTCGCATAGCCCGCCGCGATCTTCTGCGCCGGTGATAGTTCCTCGGTCAACGGGTGTCCTCTCGGGTGACTGGCCAGTGAATGGCGGCTCCTGGGGGCAAACAGTATCGCTGAACTAAGGTGAAGTGGTGCAAGACAAACTTGTGTGGATCGACTGCGAGATGACCGGGCTGCAATTGAGCAGCGACAAACTCATCGAAATCGCAGCATTGGTCACCGACAGCGAACTGAACATCTTGGGCGACGGCGTAGACGTTGTCATCCATGCCGACGACGACGCCCTGGCCGCGATGCCCGACGTCGTCAAGAAGATGCATGCCGCCTCCGGCCTGACCGAGGAGGTGCGTCGCTCCACGGTCACTCTCGACGAGGCCGAGAAGATGGTGCTGGAGTACCTGCGTTCGGAGGTCGGCTCTGCCGGTGCCGCCCCCTTGGCAGGCAACTCGATCGCCACCGACCGGGGCTTCATCGCACGCGATATGCCGAAGCTCGACGGCTACCTGCATTACCGCATGGTCGACGTCAGCTCGATCAAGGAGCTGTGCCGCCGCTGGTACCCCAAGATCTACTTCGGTCAGCCGCAGAAGGGGCTTTCCCATCGCGCACTGGCCGATATCCGCGAATCCATCCGCGAACTCAAGTACTACCGCGAAACCGCGTTCGTGGCGCTGCCCGGACCAGACAGCGCAGCCATCGAAGAAGTGGTGAAAACACTCGGTCCAGCTTGATCAACCGCAGGTCAGGACCCGATTGGAGTTTCTGCCCGGCATACCGCTAAAGTTAGTTCCGGTTCCGCTGAGCGGATACCGATGGTGGGCGTAGTTCAGTTGGTAGAGCACCAGATTGTGATTCTGGCTGTCGCGGGTTCGAGTCCCGTCGTCCACCCCAGAGGTCAGAGGCGGTTTTAGCTTCTGACAGACAGAGGGTCGAAAACCCCGCGTGCACCATATGTGCACCGGGGTGACCTCCGTAAATAGATCGACCCCCGCAGGTGTTACAGCACCTTGCAGGGGTCTCGGCTATACGGAGTAGACCCGCATGAACCGTTCTCGCAGTCTATCTGCGCACTCCCCGAACTTTGCACTACGCCGCACTATTGGCGTCACCATTGCCGCTGTCCTGGCCCTCATTGCCATGTACGGCGGCTTCTTTGCTGTCTGCGCCGTGATGGTCGCCACCGGACTGGCCGCATGAACCAGCAACGACTTGAGCGTCTGCACACGGAAGCCCGACAGTTCAGCGAACAAGCGCAACAAGAGGGCAACAGACTCTTAGCCGCCTACGAGCGTGGCCGGTCAGACGCTATCCGCCAAATATTGGAAGCGCACCGTCTAGACCAACTGATGACCCGATGAGCTGCCGCCTCAGCGTGACCAACAGGGCTCCGAGTCGATCAGTTCGTCACCGGATGAACCCGCACGCCAACCTCATCGATTTCTACATCGGTGGTCACTGCGATGAACTCCCGAGCCATCAAATCAACTTCATCCTCGCTGTAGGCCTGTGTCAGGCCGTCCAGTTCGGGAATCCGGACCATCCACCACTTGCCGTCCCGGTACACCTCAACGTCATACGTCTTCATCCGGCAACCGTATCCGGACCGGGGGTGGTGACGCCCCTGAATTGATTGCTGGTCGTTCTTCTCGGCAGGCCCGACCTAAACCAGCCTGCCCCGGTCACGTGCCGACAGCGCAAGGCGTCCCGAACCGGCGAGACGCACCACCCCGAAGTCTGATCAATTTTGACGGTGGTCATATTCCGAGACCCCGCACCGTTCCGGTGCCGTGGGGCTAGGAATGCTGGGGATGACGAGCGTCGGCGGAAAATGGGCTTGGGCCATGGGGGGTCATCGAGGGGCCGCCCGTAGGCCCGCTGACAACAATCCTTGTCACCACACAGCGACTTTCGGCGAAACACCGACGATGCCCCTCGCGGTGCCATACCCATGAACCGTGACCAACGACAACGAGAACAAGCCCGCACCAAAGAAGCGCAACTACAAGTCCGATCCCAAGTTGCACGACTACATCGATCGCGTAGTCGCCCAAGCCCCTCCCATGACCGAAGAGCAAAAGGACTCCATCCGGGCCCTGCTGACATACGGCGCTAGCCAAGCTGCTCGCAAACGAGCCCCGAAATCGGGGCGTCCGACAGAAAGCGATAAACCAACGTGAACACCACCGAACTCGAAGCAGAGTCCAGGACCATCAACGCAGACGGAAGCGTCACCACCTTGTGGCTGGAAACCACCGAGCGGTGCCGCTGGGCCAGCTCTGGCCCACTCGCTGGAACTATCCACGTCGACGTCCACACCACCCAACATAACGGCTCCACACAAGGTGAACCGCACCGGCGAGTCCGGAGACTTTGTTTTTTGTGAAGTCGGTCAGCTTGCGTGCTGTCCGATGCCTTGATTGTAGTAGAGCTGCTCACACTCGATCGGCGGCATGTCGCCGCAGTACTCGTAGAGCCTGTCGTGGT
>NZ_DATCVM010000178.1:0-6502 GCF_036566845.1 Williamsia sp. | reverse complement strand
AGTTCAGGACGAACCGGTAGAACGGGAGATCGAAGGCGTAGAAACCGACATCGAGCCCGAATTGCGGGTCGTCGATCCCAAACGATTCACCGTGCAGGAACACCTGGATGGTTGCCCACGAACCCTGCGCGACCAATCCGGCAAGCAGACCGACCAGGACCGACGGGACGATCGCGAACCAGCGGATCCGGCTCATCACGACCGTGCGGTAGCGGGCGATCGGGTCACCCGGCCCGCTGGTCGGCACGAACACCGGGCGGCTGCGGTAGGCGAGCCAGAGCGCACTGAACACGATCAGCCCGGCGATGAGGGCACTGATCGCGAACACCGCGATCCGGGTCCAGATGATCTTGGAGTACACCGACTGATATCCGATGTCCTCGAACCACAGCCAGTCGGTGTAGATCGAGATGAATCTCGGCCCCACCAACAAGATCAGCAGTACGACTACAGCGACTGCGATGAGTGCCTTGCTACGTCGCGACAGCGTTGGCATAGCTGCCGGACCCCGGATTCCCACGTGAACGACTCCCAATTTCTTGCCGGACGCACCGCGACCGGTCCTTGACGAACACTTTACTTAGCGAAAGCTGCAGTCGACCGGCGGTGAAGGCCTGGGCGCGAGCCGTCGACCTTCGAGTCCTGTGCATTCGCTTAGAACACTACCTATCCCCGCTGGGAACGCCCCTCGGGTCATGTGGCGCTTATCACCCTCAACGGCCGGTCCACCACACCGGTTCCCGAGGCATTACCGAAAACGCTCGTCGTCAATGCGACTATTGGGTGGTGACCGACCAGCAGCCTCCCATTCTCTCTCCCGACGCGCTGGGCAGTGCGATCAGGGAAGTGATCGAGTTCGTCGATGCCGCCGGCTGGGGACAACCCCCACAGTTGTTCGCACTGGTACCGACCTCGCTCCTCGCCGACACCCAGCCCGAATGGGTCGACGAGCACGACACCTCGGAGTTGACGCTCATCGAGCAGGAGCCCCTGCCGGTGTCCCCGGAGAGTGGGATGGCCGAGCTCGAACACGTCCTCGCCACCACCAGCTGGCCGTCCGAGGTGGAGGGATGTGCGCTGGTCCAGGAGATCATCGTGCTGCCCCCGGAGGCCGAAAACGATCTCGACGACGCGCTCGGGCCCCTGCTGTCCGACCCCGACGCCGCCGACCAGGTGGCGCGGAGCGCGGCCGAAGCACTCCCCGACAGCCGAACAGCCCGCCTGGCGGCCGCAGTCCTGCGTGACGGCAGAACGCTGAGTCTGCTGCAGCTGGCCCCTGACGCCGACGACGACGCAGACGGCCCGATCGAACTGCTGCAACACCCGGACCTCGCGCCGAACCTGGTGGCCGCGCTCGCCGCGACCCTGGAAAACGTCCCGTTCGACGACTGACCGGCCTCCCCCCTCCTTCCGCAAACGATCCAGTTGTACGAAGACGAGCCACATATTTGTGGCGCGTCTTCGTACAACTGGATCGTTTGGGGTGGGGCAGAGAATCGATCAGCAGCTGGGCGCGGGCCTGCCGGCGTCGATGTCGGCCATGCCGTTGATCGCATCGTCGAGGACGTCGACCTTGACCAGCGTCAGGCCGTCCGGGGTGTCGGTCTTGGCTTCGGCGCAGTTGCCGGACGGAACCAGGAATGTGGTGGCGCCGGCGTCGCGGGCGGCGCGCATCTTGTGAAGGATGCCGCCGATCTCTCCGACATCGCCCGATGAATCGATCGTCCCGGTGCCGGCGATGAACTCTCCGCCGTTGAGCTCGCCCGGGCTGAGTTTGTCGATGATGGCCAGCGTCAGCATCAGACCCGCCGACGGTCCCCCGATGTCACCGACATCGAAGTTGATGTCCAGGTTGGGGTCGCCGTTCTGTTCGGACAACGAGATCCCGAGCAACCCCTTGGCCTCGTCGTCGGGATTCGGCACCAGGGTCACCGTTGCGGTGACCGGATTGCCGTCGCGGATGACGTCGACGGCAACGGGAGTACCCGGTGCGACCTCGGCGATCTCATCCCTCAGTGCGCCCGAGGTGGCGACCGGTGTGCCGTTCACGGCGACGATCTTGTCCCCGGCCTTCAACTGACCGACGGACGGGCCGTCGTCGGCGACCTCCGCGACCACGAGGTCGATGGGCCGGCCGAGGCGACTCAATGCCGCGATCGTCGCCGAATCCTCGGAGCCCGACATCTGCTGCCGGTTCTCCTTGTCGACCTCCTCGTTGGATTTCCCTGGCGGGTACACCTGGTCGCGCGGTTGCAGTTGGTCGTCGCCCGACACCCACAACCCGATCGCCTGGAAGAGGGTCAGCCCATCGGTCACGGACACCGTCGTGAGGTTGAGGTTGCCGGTGGTCGGGTCCAGTTCGGCGCCGGTGATGTCGACCACCTCGCGGCCGTCCACCGATCCCAGGGTGTTGACGGTCGGGCCCGAGCCCAGTGCCACAAAAGGCACCTTGACAAGTGTTCCGACCAGAACGAACACGATCAGGAATGCCAACGCCACCAAGAGGGTGACGATCCGCCGGTGTGCCGGTGCGATTCTGAGGGCCTGCAGTTTCACCAGGCCCAGGGTAGAGGTCGATCCCCTCGGCCCGTCGCGCAGTCGCATGTGACACACCCGTGCGTGACGCAGCCGTATGTGACGTAGCCCGCTCGGGGTTTTCGCGCAGAGCGGATCGGTGACACTCGGGAACTGCCCGATTCGCCGGTACCGTAGAGGCATGAATGACTTGCCCTTTGGATTCTCCCCTTCGTCCGGCGACGACGGGGATGGTGATGACGGCAAGAAGCCCGGCGACTTCGATCCGAATCAGCTCGGCCAGATGCTCTCCCAGCTGGGCCAGATGCTGTCGGGTATGGGCGCGGGCATGGGATCAGGCGGCACCGGTGAACCGGTCAATTACGAGGTCGCGACCAGCCTGGCCCGTCAGCAGATCGGCAAGCACTCCCCGGTCAGCCAGGGTGAGTTGTCGGCGATCACCGACTCTGTCCGGCTGGCCGAGGTGTGGATCGACAACGTGACCACACTGCCTGCCGGTGTCACCACCACCGAGGCGTGGACCTCGGTCGACTGGCTCGAGAAGACACTGCCGGTCTGGAAATCGCTGTGCAATCCGGTGGCCGAACAGATCGCCGGCAGCTGGTCCACGAATCTGCCGGACGAGGCGAAACAGTTCGCCGGTCCGATGATGGGCATGGTCAGTCAGATGGGCAGCATGGCTTTCGGCACCCAGCTGGGTCAGGGCCTGGGCCAGCTCGCCAAAGAAGTACTGACGTCCACCGAGATCGGTCTGCCGTTGGCGCCCACCGGAACCGCGGTGCTGCTGCCCGAGGCGATCGGCACCTTCAGCGACGGACTCGAACAGCCCAGCCAGGAGATCCTGGTGTTCCTCGCCGCCCGGGAAGCCGCGCACGTCCGGTTGTTCTCGCACGTGCCGTGGCTGCGTCAGCGACTACTGGCCACGGTCGAGGAGTACGCACGCGGCATCAGCATCGACTTCTCCGGCATCCAGGACGCCGCAGCCGGCATCGACCCGGCCACCCTGCTGTCGGATCCGAGCAAGCTCGAAGAGCTGATGGCCGGCGGCACGGCGTTCGAGCCGAAGACCACACCCCAACAGCAACACGCGCTCACGCGCCTCGAGACGCTCCTGGCGTTGATCGAGGGCTGGGTCGAAACCGTGGTGTCGCAAGCACTTTCCGATCGGATCCCGTCTGTGGGCGCCTTGACCGAGACCATGCGTCGCCGGCGCGCCACCGGCGGGCCCGCCGAAGAGACCTTCGCAACACTGATCGGTCTGGAGCTACGCCCACGCAAGTTGCGCGAGGCCGCTGATCTGTGGCGCAAACTGCTCGAGGCGTCGGATCTCGTGACCCGCGACGGTGTCTGGGCGCATCCCGACCTGGTGCCCGATGCCGACGATCTCGACCATCCGGCCGCGTTTGTCGACCGGGTCATCGGTGGCGGCAGTCATGCCTTCGACGATCCGATGGCC
Source organism: Williamsia sp. (assembly GCF_036566845.1). Lineage (GTDB taxonomy): Bacteria > Actinomycetota > Actinomycetes > Mycobacteriales > Mycobacteriaceae > Williamsia. The sequence continues at coordinate 2,511 of NZ_DATCVM010000178.1, read as the reverse complement.
CAGCTCGAGAAGACCATCGCCGACGAGGCCCGCAAACGTGAAGAAGGCAACGGCGACGGTGGCGACACCTCCCCCACCACCTGATCGATCGCCTTTCTGATTCACTGCTGTCGCGCGGTATCACCGCTGGTCACAGCGGTGGCTGCCTGTGGATAACCGCGGTCTGCCGGCATCGGAGAAGACCACTGTTCTGGTTCTGTGTTGCCATGACACACGCGCCATTGCCGCTGCTCCGTACCGGGGCGGTGATCCTGCTGCGGCCCGGCGGCCGCATCCAGGTCGGGTACGACCCGGATCGGGCGGTGATCATCGACCCGCCCGCCCACGTGGCCCCGGATCGTCTTGCCGCACTGTTGCGGTCGCTGACCGGTCCGCAATCAACCGAGGACACCACGGCCCGGGCCGCCGCAGCGGGGCTGTCCGCCGCCGAGGTTCATGAACTGATGGAACAACTCGTGGACGTGGGCATCGCTCACCACAGCAGATCCGTTGTGACGCCGATGCGAATCCGTGTCCACGGCGCCGGGCCGCTCGCCGACGCGGTGACCGCGGCGCTCGAGGGGCCCGACTTTGCGGTGGTGCAGTCGGTTCGGCGCCCACGCCTGTTCGACGGCGAAGTCGATCCGATCACCCACGAGGACCGGATGGTCACCTGGGCAACGGATCTGGTGATCCTCACCGACTTCCTCGCCCATGATCCGTGGCTGGTGTCCAGCCTCATGAGGCACCGGATACCGCATCTGATGGTTCGCCTGCGCGACGGGACCGGCGTGATCGGGCCGCTGGTGCTGCCGGGGCTGTCGAGCTGCCTGCACTGTGCCGATCATCACCGACGCGACCGCGATCGCGATTGGCCTGTGGTCAGTGCCCAACTGCTGGGTCAGAGCGGCTGGGCAGGGTCGGCCACCATCGCCGGGACCGCTGCCATCGTGCAAGGTGAGGTCGAACACGTGGCGGCGGCCACCCGGCCCGACCTCGGAGAAGCCCGGGAGCTCCCAGCCCCCGCGAGTCTCGACGCCACCATAGAGTTCCGGGCGGATCCGTCCGCACTGGTCGTCCGGGGCTGGTCACCACACCCTTTGTGCGGCTGTCGGCTCCCGGCTTGATCTCAGGGTCGTCCACTAAGCTCGGGTCCATCGGAAAGGGGAAACTCAATGGCTGAGATCACACGAGGCGGTGCACGGCGTAATGCCAAGCTCGCAGCGCTTCCGCTAGGGGTGGCGGGACGAGCAGCGTCGGGCTTCGGCAAGCGGCTTGCCGGTGGGGACAAGAACGAGATTGCCGCGGACATGATGGAGAAGACCGCGGAACAACTGTTCGCGGTGCTCGGCGAGCTCAAGGGCGGGGCGATGAAGGTCGGGCAGGCGTTGTCCATCATGGAGGCGGCGATCCCCGAAGAATTCGGGGAGCCGTTCCGCGACGCGCTCACCAAACTGCAGGCCGAGGCACCGCCACTGCCGACGACAAAGGTGCATGGCGTCCTGGACAACCAGCTCGGCACCAAATGGCGTGATCGCTTCACAGAGTTCTCCGACGAACCGGCCGCTTCCGCGTCGATCGGTCAGGTGCACAAGGGAATCTGGCATGACGGTCGCGAGGTGGCCGTCAAGGTTCAGTACCCGGGCGCAGATCACGCGCTCAAGGCCGACCTCAAGACCCTGTCCCGGATGACCGGCCTGCTCAAACGACTCTCCCCCGGCACCGACGTGAAGTCGATGATGGATGAGCTGATCGAGCGCACCGAAGACGAGCTGAATTACACACTCGAGGCGAACAATCAGCGGGCCTTTGCCAAGGCGTTTGCAGGCGACCCCAACTTCGTCGTCCCCCGCATCGTCGCTTCGGCACCCAAAGTTGTTGTCTCCGAATGGATCAACGGCACTCCGATGTCCAAGGTGATCAAGAACGGCACGGTCGACGAACGCAACGCGGCCGCCGCCAAGATGACCGAGTTCGAGGTCAGTTCACCCGCCCGCGTCGGCCTGGTCCACGGCGATCCGCATCCTGGCAACTTCCAGTTCCTCGACGACGGCCGGATGGCGATCCTCGACTTCGGCGCCGTCGGCCACTACCCCGACGGTCTACCGGCGGCCACGGGAACGATTCTGCGATTGTGCCGGGACAAGAAGTACGACGAGCTCAAAGAAGAGATGGTGCGCGCGAACTTCATTCAGCGTTCCCATCAGGACAAGGTGACCCCGGCCGATCTCGAGGCATACCTGCGCCCGTATGTCGATCCCCTGTATGGCGAGTCGTTCCACTTCACCCGCAAGTGGTTGCAGCGCGCCGCGGGTGCGGCCTCCGATCCCCGCGGCGACGTCTACAAGACCTCACGAAACCTGAACTGCCCCAAGGAATACGTGATGGTGTTCCGGGTACTCGGCGGATGTGTCGGCATCGCGGCACAACTCGACGCCGAAGCGCCCTACCGCGCCATCATGGAGAAGTGGGTTCCCGGCCTCACCGGATAGGACGGCGAGCGGGTTCCCGGGCCCCGATACGCCGGCGGGC
>NZ_DATCVM010000177.1:0-19246 GCF_036566845.1 Williamsia sp. | reverse complement strand
GGACATGCCTCTGGCGCTGATTCGAACGGTGGGGAAGCGGTTGATGGCTCCGGTGATGTCGTCCAGCAGCCAGACCCCGACGTAGGAGCCGAGCCAATCGCTGACCGCGGCAACACAATTCTGCTGCTGCGGCACCAGCGGAGCGGCCGAATACAACGCCAGGACGACTGATTCGCGGGCGAAACTGTCCGCGATCACCCGGATCAGCCCGGACAACCGGGTGGCGTCGGAGTACTTCTCGGACATGCCTGGCCGAACGGATCGGGTATGTGCGGCGATTGCGCCCGATGCCAGATCCATCAGGAACGGCCGATAGTGGTCAGAGCGCGCAGCGAGTTCTGATGCGAGTGCGCGAGCGGCGAGACGGTCGATGGTGACACCATCCGGGGATACCTCGGCACCGGGCAGCCATGCCGGGTAGAGGTCGTAGGACATGGTCTCGAGCACGGCCCCGAGGTCGTTGAGCACCTGCGCGACCTCCGTGACCTCGTCGAGCCGGATCAGAAGAACTGCAGGTGCATCGTCGGGCAGGTCATCGAGCGCGACTGCCACGTCGGCCGGGCTGATTCCCTTCAGCGCAGCGATTCCCGTTGTCGGTGCCGCCGGCCAATCCATGGCCAGAACCTACCGCCATCCGTCATTCTCCGCGCAGCAGCAGCGGCAGGAGCAACCAGGGACGCGCGGTGGCCCAGTCGATCGCATTGTCCAGGCGGGTGTCGCCTGCTTCCAGCAACGGATCGCCGGCGTCGGATGGTGCGGTGTCGGAAGGTGCGGTGTCGTGGACTCCACTGTTGGGGGAGGGTTCATCGCAGACGATCATCGTGTTGTCGGCGTCACCCCACGCCTCCTCGAACTCATCGAGCGGAACCTCCATGCGGTCGCCGTCGGGATGGCCGGGATCACTGAGGTAGACGACACCCTTGTCGTAGTCGATCTCGCTGATGACAACGCAGTGGTCGCCGCCCTCATCGCGGCCCCGCGCCTCGTCGCGTTCCTCTTGCTCGGGATCCCAGTATTCGCCGGAGTCGACGTACAGCAGGACACCGCGGCCTTCCTCCAAAGCCGTCGACAGGTCCGACATGGTGCCGGTCTCGACGCTGGCAGGAATGCCGCTTTGTTCCAACAAGTCCGCAGCCGCATAGATCGACATCCCACCGCTGACGTCGCCGCCCGCGAAGTAGCCGTTCTCCTGGGCCATCGCGATGAAGGCTTCCTCGCTGCGGATGTCCTCGCCGGTGTACTCGGCGACGATCTGGGCGACGCTTGCCGGCACACACGTGCCGTTCTCGGCCTGCAGGAACCAGTGTTCGGAGTACTCGTCGGCGTCTCCGGCATCCTGTCCCGACTCGGCGGATGGCTCAGGAGGGTCCGGCTGATCGAAGGTGATGTCGAGATCGGCCCACTCTTCGAGCGTGTCGGCGGCAGGGTCCTCGACCTGCGGATGGGGTGACTCGAACTCGACTCCGGCATCAATCATCGTGACCCTTACCTCTGGAGGGGATGTGGTGCCGATAGGAGTCGGCCGCGCCCATGAATGTTCCCCGAGCCACTGATCTTCGGTGCGCGCGCGAGGCCGCGCACCGGGGTGAAAGTTGGGATCGGTAGCGCATCGGGCGGTTTGTACTTCTCTCATGACGGCGCCACCGAAGGCGACGCATCGACGAAAGGGAAGACCATGAAACGAGTCCTCGCAGCCACCCTCGGACTGATCGCAAGCGCCACCCTCCTGATGGCCTGTTCTGACGACGGCGGTGACAGCGGCAACAAGACCACCGCAGCGGTCAGCACCGCGGCTCAGGGCGACACCGGCGGAACGCAGGTCACCACCGGTGGCGGCGGCACCGAGATCAGCGTGGACGGCAAGCCGGTCGCAGGCCTCGATCTCGCCACCGTCACCTGCGTCAAGCAGGCGGGCAAGATCAACGTCGGCAGCGGCTCCGTCAGCGGGCAGCAGGGCCTGGGCATCGTGATGACCGACGAGGCCACGCCGAAGGTGGAATCGCTCGGCATCGTTGTCGACGGAAATGCTCTGGCGGTGACCGCCGGTATGGGAATGTCCGTCGGTTCGGCGCAGGTCGCGGTTGACGGCGACACCTACACCATCACCGGCGAAGCCCAGGGCGCGAACATGTCGAACCCCATGGAGGGGATGATCTCGAAGGACTTCACCATCAAGGTGGCCTGCTCGTAGCCTCGGATGACCATCAACACGGTGGGCGTGCATTGCACGCCCACCGTGTTTTGTCGTAGGCCGCCGCCGCGCTCGCCAATAGACTGCGAACATGTCGGTGGCGGGAGATCTCGAACGTGCGAGGCTGCTCGCCTATTCCGATGATCATGGCGCCGCCAAGGACTTGCTCGTGTCGCTGATGCCGCACATCGAGGCCCTGGATCGCGACGATCTCGCCCTGGAGGTCTTTGCCCAGCTCGGCGAGATCTATCTGACCCGATCGGCGTACGACGGTGTGGCCGAATCGATTCGGCGAATCCGTGACTGCGCATCGATCTATACGCAGATACTCGCCGGATCACGACCGGATCTGGCCGGCCAGGTGATTCTGTCAGAATCGGTGATCCGGGAGATGGTCGTTCGTTACACGCGCCGGGCAGATGGGTTGGACGTGGGACTGGCCGCGGCCACCGGCGATCACCGCGGCGCGATCGCACGACTGGCTGCGCTGGATCGATTCCGCTACGGAGACCCGGGACTCGTGGACGAGGCGCGCGAGATCGTTGTCCGGGCCCGCATCCGCTGCGCTGTCGCGGCCGGCGACAACAACGACCTCATCACCGCCGGGAAGTTGTGGGAGACGCTGCTCGCAGATCTCGACGAAGACGATCGCAGCGCGTGCTCGGACCATCTGTGGGTGGTGGCCGGTCTCGGCTACGGAAGGTTCTGCACCGAAACGGGTCGGTTGGATGAAGCGGACCCCGTGCTCCTGCGTGCCGGGGCCCGGGCCGTTCGCCGGAGCTGGGAATTGGCCGTTGCCCGAACAGAACTCGAACGCGGCGCGGTGGCCTGGGCGCGGTCGGAGTATCCGGAGACCGAACTGCTGGTTCGGCAGGCCTATCCCGTGATCAGTACCCACGCGATCGCCGACGATGTCTCCCGGTGCTGGCTCTATCTCGGACTCACCCGGATGGCGGCCGGCCGGGTCGAAGCTGCAGATGAATGCTGGCAGCATGCGCAGCGACATTGGGAGGAGCTGGGAAAGCCTCTGCAGATCCACCGGATCCTGTTGCAACGCAGTTGGATCGACATCTTTCGCGGCAGGTTCGAGGCTGCCCGGGAGACGATCGGCGCGGCGCGGACCGTGCTCGGCGAGCTACCAGGATCGACGTGGTTGCACCGTGCGCGCCTCGACGATCTGCTGGGGAGTACATGGCGCGCGGAAGCATTGTCGGACATGGGCTTCGACGGTGCCGGTGATCCGGACGACGATTGGCGTGAACTCGAGGCCCGACTGGCGGGTTCGCGCGGTGTCACCTCCGCAACCACCGAGTCGCCCGGGTACCGAAGCGCGATGCCCAAGTTCGAGCGCGCGGCAGAGCTCAAGATACCGGCGGCGCTGGCGCTCGACAGCGTCCGGCACACCATGTCCGATGCGGACGAACGATGGCGCTGGACCAGGGTCGTCTCCGCCCCGATCATGGCAGGCGCCTTCGCGGTCGCCTGGGAGTGGGAGAACCCGGAGTTGGTCGCTGAACTGATCGAATATCACAGTGCCCGTGGAACTTTTTTCGCCGAGTCGGGCAGCGTCGCCATCGAGTCGTGGGCCACCGCCGGCACGGCATCGACCCCGGTCCTCGATGATGCTCGTGAACCGGCGATGGCCGCCACGGGGACGGTGGCCGGCTCTGTGCCGGCGCTGACCCGATCAGGTCCGTTGCCCCCGGTGCAGATGGATCCGACCGGTGGTCCGATCCTTGCCCGGTACCGCGAACTCGCGACTCGGCGATACGGCCGGATGGTCACCAGCGACGAGCCGGTCTGGACCACGTGGCCGTGATCAAAGCGGAGATCCCAGCGAGGGATCAGGCCGGTCCGGCGACGCTGATCCTGCGCTTTGCGGACGTCGGGGTCGCCACCTACGGAACCCTTCGGGTGGTCGCCGACCCCGCGCGTACGGTGGTCTGGGTCCTCGATGAATCAGCTCTGGCGGCTGTCGACGAACTGCTTGCGGCCACGCTGCCCGTCCCGGTGGGCGAGGAATCGACAGGGCAAGCCGTCCGCCGGGCGTTGACCACCGGGTCGTTCGTCGAACCGAACCCCGAACTCGAGTTCGCCCGCGGGCTGGGATCACTGCTTCCGGACGACGCGTGGAACCTGTTGTCGCAGTGCTTATCCGAGCCGCGCGCGACGTTGTATGTGACACCGACCGCTCGACTCGCCCGGATTCCGTTTGCGATACTGGCGGTTCCGGCGGCCGTATCCTCAGGCGGCGACGGGCCGCACGGGCAGGCGTACCGCCTGATGGAGATGGCCGATGTGGTGATGGCGTTGCCGGCGGGTATCGCAGCGGCGCAGAGGTCGGTATCGCGGTGGGCGGATCGACGGGACGATTCTGCGGTCCTGATCCTCGATCCACGGATTCCCGGGCAGCGGCCCGACTCTCCGCTCGGTTCGGTTCTGGGTCGGCCGTCGCCGGACATGCCGCTGGCCCGGCACTTCGCCGATCAGCCACCGGCCGAACTCCGCCCGTACACAAGCGATCCGGTGGAGTTGTTTCGTCGCAGCGACACCGACCGTCGCTGGCTGTCCGAGGTGTTGCAGTCGCGGCCGAGTCGTCTGCTGTTCGTCGGCCACGCCGGCGCCGCACCGGGTGATGCGGGGTATGCCGAACGGGCTGCGATTCACCTGTCGTGTTCGGCGTCGGGTCCCGGGTACGCAGATGCGGTGGGCGAGCATCGTCCGTTCACCGCTGCGGACATCCTGGGCGACATCGATCGGTGGCCGATGCCGCCCCGAATTGCCATGGTGGCCTGCGAATCCGGTGGTGACCTCAGGTTCGATGAGGCAACCGGCATGGTGGCAGCCATGGTCCTCGCGGGTGCCGAGACCGTCACGGCCACTCTCTGGCCGTTGCCGACCACGGCCGGCTACCGGCAGTGGGTACCCGGTGCCGGGATCGATGCCGGCGATCCGATGACCGAAATGGTCATCGCGGTGGACACAGCACATCGGGCCGATGATGCGGTTCGAGCGCTGGGGCGCTGGCAACGGGCGCAGATGCGGCGCTGGCGATCGGGTGATCTGCGCGCACATCCGATCTATTGGGGAGCGATGGCAACCTTCTCGGTTGGTCGACTGTGAGCGGCCGGTACGTGAATATGGGTTCAGCGCTTGGGAACACAGATCGCCACCGCAGACTCATCGTCCATCTGGTAATAGGTGTGCACGGTGCTTCCCGGTCCCAGGTGAGGTACCGACACTGCCGGTATGAAGGCGGTGTCGTGCGCCGGGAACTGGCCGCCGTCGGTGCGGCTGACCATCAGATCCACCTCGACCTCGACGTGGTCTTCGCAGGCCTTGCCGGTGGTTCGCAGAGCCGTCACGAGGCCGTGAGATCTGGTGCCGCGGCGAATCACATCGAGTTTCTCGGTGGTGGTGAGGCCCTTCCTGATCAGCATCTGATCGAAGGCGGCGCGGGCTGCGACGATGTCGTCGGCGAGTGCGAGTTCCTCGGGCCGGCCGGGGTCGAAACGCACCGCCACCACCAGGCCCGGCTGCGAGATCGCGCATTCGGTCTCCGGTGTGGACGCGGTGAGGCGTCCGCGGAAGCGGGTGCCGTCGACAGTCTCCACCTCCACGGTGGCCGAACCCGGATGCCGATGGTCGACGGGCCCGATGGTGCCCACGCCAACGCCCACGCCCGCGCCGGCGCAGACGGGTGGGCGGCGGAAGCGTCGGACCGCCAGTGTCTGGACGAACCGGGTGATTCTGGGATGTGTTCTCATGCGTCCACGGTCCCTCCGCACGGTGGCTACCGAACCCAAGTTTTCGACACTACGATCGGCTGATGAGTTCCGGGTCCCAGCGTTCGACGGCTGTCGCCGTGGCCCGCCCGCGCCGGGCGGTGATCGACGACGCCTGGCGGCGCCTCGGGCCGGGTGTGGACGTACTCAGCAGTCCTGACGGCGGTCCACTGCGGCGGACGGTCAAACGCATACTCGACCCGCTGGTTTTTCGGCTACGCGTCAACCCGCATCTGTCGGCGCCGATTCTCGACTCGGGAGCTGCACGCCAGGTCGATGAGATGATCGCCGGACACACAACGGAGTTGCTGGCCACCGCACAGTGGTTCACCCATCTGAAAAAGAAGCGCCGGCAGCTGCGGATCACCACCGGCAACGCCCAGGAGATGTACTTCCCGGTCAGTTTCGAACTGGCCGTCACCCGGGGGCTGCCGCCACCGGACGCCGATGTCGAGGCGATACTCCTGGATCTGCACGGTGGCAAGGATCGCACCGCGACAGCTGAATTGGACCGCTACCTCGCCGATCGGACTGTGGTGGAGGCACTCTCGTCGCAACTGGACCAGAGCTGGTACGACGTGCGGGCCGGGACAGCGATCACCGGGCCCTTCATGGCCGGTCTGCCGACGATCCTGGCGGACGTGGGGGACCATCGCACGCGGTCCGCTCGGCAACGGGTGTGGGCCGCACTCGTCGCCGACGAGACCCCGTACAACTTCGGCGCACGACTGCGCGATCATGGTGGCGACGTGCCGTGGTCGATCGTCGGCATCGGATTGGGTTCGTCCGCGCCTCAGCGGCCGCCAGCGGTCGATGGGGACACACCCGGCAACCGTCCGTTCGACCGCACTGTCTCCGAACGGGTTCGGGCCACGCTGCGACGGAGCCTCGATCACGCCGAATTGCCCGACATCCCCTTCCTGTGTGACGAGGAAGTCGATCGGGCGTGCGCACCGTGGGGCCTGCTGGGCGAGGATCGTCAGGCCACGATGATCGTCGGCATCGAGGTTGGGGTCGAGCTGGCGCCACTCGACGAAAAGCACACGCCGCGATATGCATTGACGTCACAGATCCAGGCGCGACTGCGCAAGGAGGCCTACGTGCTGCACGCCCGGCGCGCTCTGGCCGACGGAGAAGCCCTGCATCCCCGTCAACAGCAGGTGGTCGACGATCTCCGGGAGTTCGTGCGGCCGTATCTGAATCGGCTCTGGGCCCGGCTGCACGGCCGTGATGTCTGGCAGGAGTCGTGCGGTGACGTCGATGAAGTCCGGAGCATTCTCGACGGGGTCGCCCGATCGACAAGTCTTGATCAGCGAACACGTATCAAATCGATGCTCGAGACGCTGCCGATGATGCTGGCGGATGTGGTGCCATGAGAATGCAATCCGAGTCCGGACTCTGGGTTGTCGGACGCGTGGACGACGAGACGCCGGTGGTGGCGGTACTCGAGGTCAGCGGCGCGGTGCTGTCCTGGACGGTGGACACCGCCGGACCGCCCCAGATCGCCTTCACCGCCCTCGATCAGGCGGACTGGTTGTGGCGGGTCATCGGTGAGACCGGACATGTTGCGGTGATGAACGCGATCGGTGAGACCGGCGGAGCCACCAACCGGACAGTCGAGGTCGATGGCGTCGAGATCTTGCCGGGCACACTGGACACCGCCCGGCGTCTGGCGGTGGGTCACTGGCTACGGCGGTGGTGGCCGGCCGGTACCAGGGAGGGAATCGGGTCGCTCGACCACGCTGTGCTCGATGCGGAGATCGCGTTGCTGACAGTCGCCGCCGAGGACCTGTTCACCGACATCACATTTGATTCCGAGGTCGGCAGTCTGCTTGCACCCCACGCGGCCGCATACCTTTGGCACCTGCGGTCCGGGGACCGACGTGTGGTCGACCTGGTGCGTCGCGCTGTCGAACTGGCCGTCGAGGTGGGTGCCGGTGAGGAGCAGGATTCGGACCTGTGGATGGAACTGGCTGCCATGCAGCATGATTCATCGGTCGATGGGGTTCCCGAGGGCAGTCGTCAGGATGACTACTCTTTGGCCGCCGGAGACGGTCGCACAGCGGACGCGACCGCGATCGGCCGCGGCTCGGCCTCGATCAAGTGGGGTGGTGTTCCGCCCCGGATCTTCGACGCCGGCGAAAACACCGCCACCTGGACCATCCCCCGGCCGGCCGCAGGCAGCGGTGTGGTTGCGATCGTGCGCACCGCTGTGACCGGAGATGTCGATCCGTCGGGAATCGAGGTGTCGCTGAGGTCCGGCGCCATCGTGGGGGCTGCCGCACTCGACCGCGACGGCACCGCCCGGGTCGACCTCACCTCGGCCGGAGCATCGGTCACCGAGACCGATCTGTGGGATCACAACTGGTCCGATACCGTGCTCACGGTCGGTGTTCCGGTGACCGAGTCGACTGCGATCCGTCACCGCGTTCGGGCCTTCGCGCGCGGGCGTGTTGCGGCGCCGCCCCCGGATGCGTTCCTCGCCGAGATCCTGCTCGGTGAGAGCGATTACTGACCTCTCCCGGAATCATGCCCGGGATCAGTGGCTTGCGACCGAACGGTACCGCCACAACGAGAGTGGGACGAAGACGGCCAGGATGGCCATGCAGGTGATCAGCGAGTAGAGGACCGCGTTGTCGGCGACCCATCCGGTGGCCTGCGGGAAGTCGGGGGGTGCGGGGTTGCCGAGCAATTGCCGGGTCGCAGTGGAGACCGCGGTGATCGGATTCCACTCTGCGATGGCCTTGAGCGGTCCCGGCAGGCTCTGGGCAGAGATGAAGGCGCTCGAGAGGAACGTGACCGGGAACATCCACACGAATCCGACGCTTTGGGCCACCTCCACATTGCGGGCCATCAGACCGGTGAATGCACCGACCCACGACATCGCAAACGCCAGCAACAAGATCAGGCCCAGTGCGATGACCGCGTCGAGGGCGCTCCCGCGGATCCGCCAGCCGATCACCAAGCCGCACAACGCCATCACGACAACGCTGACGATACTGACGACAAGATCGGACAGCGTGCGGCCCAGGACCACCGCCAGTGACCACATCGGCAGGGTCCGCAGTCTGTCGACGATGCCGGATTGCAGATCTCCGGCCAGTCCGACGGTGGTGAAGGCGGAGTTGAAAACAACTGTCTGCGTGAAGATGCCGGCCATCAGGAACTCGCGGTAGGAGGCACCGCCGAGGGTTGCCCCGAAGACGTAGGCAAAGAGGAAGACGAACATGAAGGGCTGAACGGTTGCGCTCACCAGCAGGGTGGGCACCCGGCGGATGGTCAGCAGATTGCGGCCGGCCATCACGGAGCTGTCGGAGATCAGTCCACCCCCGGCAATGGAGGCGGCCGGCGGTCCCGGTGCGAGTGTCGCGGTCATGCGGCGGCCTCCTCGTCATCGGTGTCTGCGTCGGTTGCGGTGGCTGTGCTGCCATCGGTGTTCTTGCCGTCGCCCACCTGGTTGCCGGTGAGCGCGAGGAAGACGTCGTCGAGCGTGGGCGCGTCGACCCTGAAATCGGTGACGGTGACATCGGCCACCGACAGCTCCTGGATGATCTCCGCGGCGGAGGCGGTCCCGGCCGGCACCGCCACCTGCCAGGAGGTCGAATGGGCTGTGCCGCGGGGTGATCCGGAACCGTGTTCGGACAGGACCCGGTGGACCGTGTCGCGGTCGGCGAGGACGCCCACCTCGATCGTCAGTTGTGTCTGCTGCGCATTGGCCTTGAGTTCGGCTGCGGTGCCCTCGGCGACCACGAGGCCCTTGTCGATCACGGTGATGGTGTCGGCCAGGGCGTCGGCCTCTTCGAGGTACTGGGTGGTGAGCAGGACGGTGGTGCCCGAGGCGACCAGAGATTCGATCAGCGCCCACATCTCACGGCGTCCGCGCGGGTCGAGCCCGGTGGTCGGCTCGTCGAGGATCACCACTCCGGGGCGGGCGATGAGGGCGCCGGCGAGGTCGAGCCGCCGCCGCATGCCGCCGGAGTAATTGCGGGCGGGGCGATCTCGCGCCGGCTCGAGCTGGAAGTCGGTGATCAGTTCGTCGGCGCGGACGCCCGCGGCCTTCCGGTTCATCCCGTACAGGCGGGCCACCATTCGCAGGTTCTCCCAGCCGGTCAGATTTGCGTCGACGGCAGCGTACTGACCGGAGACGCCGATTCTGCGTCGTACCAGAGCCGGTTGTGCGAGCCCGTCCACACCGAGCACGCTGACGGTCCCCTCGTCGGGTCGGAGCAGTGTGGAGATGATCCGGACAGTGGTGGTCTTTCCCGCGCCGTTGGGCCCGAGTAGCGCGTGCACGGTGCCACGTTTCACCGCCAGGTCCACACCGCCGAGAGCCCTATGCGATTCGCCTCGTCCGAACCGGCTGCCGAAGGTCTTCGACAGTCCGGTCACCTCGATCGCATGGTCACCCATTGATCCACCATTCCTCGGTGCCGCCGGGCCGACCGCCACCGCGGCCGGACCCGTGCTCGGGCAGCGAGCGCCGAAGACTGGCCGGCGCGATGTCGGTCCAGTTCGTCTCGACGTAGTCCAGGCAGTCCTCGCGGCCGGCCGGGCCGTGACGGGTTGCCCAACCTCCCGGGACGGGGGCGAAATCGGGCCACAGGGAGTGCTGACCTTCGTGATTGACGAGGACGCGGAACGTCCCCTGCTCGTCATCGAATGGATTGATCATCGGTGGTCCTCTCGGCGGTGGGTGTGCAGGTGATCGCCAAGGGCTCCGGCGATCGTTGCTGCGTGTTCGGGGTCGAGCATCTGGCTGTGCCGGCAATCGACGGTGACATGATCGATGTGGCCGGTGATATGGGGCGCCCAGTCATCGACGGCCGGTCGGCCGGGTTGCGGATCCTGTGTGGCAGTGACGAACACGGCATCGCCGGAGTAGATCCGTGGCACCCAGTGCTGCGCGATCTCGGTGGCGGCAACGTATGCGCCGTACAAGGATTCGAGTGCCGGTGCCGACATGTGCGCCAGCGGGCCCTCGGACCGGGCGATGATGGCCATCGCCTCCTCGATCCCGATATCGCTGCCGGATGTGGTTGTGGTGTCGGCGAATCCGAACTCCTCGAGGAGTTCGCGCACGGTCGGGGCCAAGTCGAGTCCGGGGCGACCGGGCACCACATACGAATCGAGGAGCATCAGCAGCTCGACCTGCTCGCCCTGTTCCTGCAGCTGAACCGCGATCTCCTGGACGATCGAACCACCGAGCGACCAGCCGAGGAGGTGGTAGGGCCCGGTCGGCTGGACCGAGCGGATCTGCCTGAGATAGTGGTCGGCGAGTTCCGGAATCGACCCCAGGCTCGGCCCACCCGACAGCGCCGGATTCTGCAATCCGTACAGCGGGCGCGCGGAATCGAGGTGTGGCAGAAGCGATGTATAGCTCCAGGCCACTCCCAGAGCGGGGTGCACCGCGAACACCGGACTCCGGTCACCCTGGGCCCGCAGCGCGAGCAGGGGCGCGAGGGCTCGATCGTCGGCGATCTCGGTTGTCGCGGGGGACTCGGCGCCGCCGGTGCCGGCGATCCGGTCGATCCGGACGGCGAGTTCTTCGGTTGTGGAATCGGTGAACATCACGCCCACCGGGATGTCGATGCCGACGTCCTCACGCAACGCGGCAACCACCTTCGTTGCCAGCAACGAGTTGCCGCCGAGGTCGAAGAAGCCGTCGGTGGCGCTCACCGATTCCAGCCCGAGTGCCTTGGAAAAGGCCTGGGCCACCAGTGTTTCGGTGCCGACGGCCGGCTCTCGTCCGGTGCTGGTCGCGAGTTCGGGACGCGGCAGGGAGGCTTTGTCGAGCTTGCCGGTGGGTGACAGCGGGATCTCGTCGAGCACGGTGATGGCGGCCGGCACCATGTGCCTGGGGAGGCGGTGCGACAGGTCGAAGCGGAGCGTGGAGGTGTTGATCTGCGCCCCGTCGGCAGCGACCACGTAGGTCAACAGACGGTCACCGCCTTCGCCGGCCGAATCGACGATTGTTGCCGAGTATCCGACCTCGGCGAAGGATGTTGCCACCGCGTCGATCTCACCGAGCTCGACCCGGAAGCCTCGGATCTGGATCTGATCGTCACTGCGGCCCACATATTGCAGGGTGCGAGCAGCTGTCCAGCGGACCACGTCGCCGGTGCGATACATGCGTTCGCCACCGACACCCGTCGGGTTGGCGATGAACCGACCGGACGTCAGTCCCGGTCGGCCGAAGTAGCCGCGGGTCACCTGATCCCCGGCGAGATACAGCTCACCCGCGACTCCGACCGGTGTCGGATGGAGACGGTCATCGAGGACCAGGGCCCGCACACCGCGGTTCGGTGAACCGATCGTTACGGGTCCGGCGGGGGACATCGGTGTGCTGCCGGTGGTGATGATGGTGGTCTCGGTGGGACCGTACACATTGAACATCGCCCGGTCGACGGACCAGCGGTTCACCAGTTCACGGCCGTACGCCTCACCGCCGACCGCGATGGTGCGCAGGCCGCGTACGCGGCGGTGGTCGAGGCTGGCCAGCGCCGCCGGCGTGATGAACGCATGGGTCACCGCACTCAATTCCAGGAAGTCGGCGAGGTCCTGTCCGCCGAACACGTCGGTCGGAGCGATGACCAACGCCGACCGTCCAGAGATGGCCATCAACATCTCGAGGATCGAGGCATCGAAGCTGGGTGACGCGAAATGCAGTACCCGGGAGGATGATTCGGGGGACATCGTCGCCTTGAGCTCATCGTGGACCGCGGCCAGACCCCGGTGGGGCACCATCACGCCCTTGGGCCGGCCGGTTGATCCCGAGGTGTAGATGATGTAGGCGAGTTGGTCGTTACGCGGTCGCTCACCCACCTCGTCGCGGGTCAAGGGGAGCGCGGACAGGGCTGCCGTCGCTCCGTGAACGGCGTTGTCGTCGAGGACAAACCAGTCAACTGCTGCCGGGAGATCGGGGGCGTGCTTCCCAAGGGTGATCCCGACGCGGACCCGGCTGTCGGAGAGCATGTGTTCGATGCGACCTGCCGGGTACGTCGGATCGACCGGGAGGAACGCAGCGCCGGTCTTGCTGATCGCGATGGTCGCGATGATTGCGTCCACCGACCGTGGAATGGCCATGGCGACCAGCGAATCGGCGCACATACCTCGTCGCAGAAGCAACCGGGCCAGCTTGTTCGACCGGTAGTCGACTTCCCGGTAGCTGACGCTCCGATGTGCGTCGATGAGTGCGGACCCGTCGGGATTGTCGAGTACGGCGGCTCCGAACAGGTCCGCGAGCGGCCGGGGCGTCGGGGCAGGTAGTCCACGTACCGGCGCCAGGGTCGCCTCTTCGACAAAATCGGTGACCGGGGTGTCGCCGATCGGCCTGGTGGGTGCATCGGTGACCGCACGCAGGACCCGAACCAGGCGTGCCGCAATCGATTCCGCAGTCCGGTCGCTGTACCGGCCGCGGGCGTACGTCAGCTTGATCTGACCCTGCCGGTCGGCTCCGGGGCTGATGCCGGTGACGGTGAACTGCAGATCGAACTTGGCCGTGGGGCTGTCGACCTCGGTGACCTGAGCGGACAGTCCGTCCCCGGCATCGAGGGATCCGCTCATGTTGCTGTCCGCCCAGTCATGCACCGAGAGGGCCACCTGGAACAGCGGATGACGTCGCGGATCGCGTTGCGGATTGACCGCCGCCACCACGTCTTCGAACGGGATGTCGACGTGTGCCAGTGCTTCGAGGTCGCTGTCGCGGATCGCGGAGAGCAGGTCGGTGAACGAGGCGGTGGGATCGACCGTGCTCCGCAAGGCCAGTGTGTTGACGAACATGCCGACCACACGCTGGAGTTCGGGCTCGAAGCGGCCCGCGACGGGGGTCCCGATGAGGACGTCGCGTCCGGCGCCCATGCGGTACATCAGGATGGCCAGGGCACCGTGCATGAGCATGAACGGGCTCACCCCCGTACTGCGGGCGAGGTCCGCGATCGCACCGCGAAGGTTGTCATCGATCGTGAGCACGATGTTGCCACCGCTGTGATCGACCGATTCGTCGGTGTCGGCGGATTCGGTGATCGAGGGGATCGTCGAATCGACCGGCGCACCGCGCAACACCTCGCGCCAGTACTCGAGCTGGCGATGCGCGGGACTCTCGGGGTCGTCAGGGGAGCCGACCGTTGTCCGCTGCCACAGGGTGTGGTCGATGTAGGTGACCGGAAGCGGATCGAACTCGGGAGCGGTGCCGGCGGACCGGCACCGGTAGGCCGTCATCAAGTCGCCGAGAAGGGTTGGCAGCGACCAGCCGTCGGCGGCGATGTGGTGCACAACAGCGATCAGGGTGTGGCTCAGCGGTCCGGTGCGCAACAGTCGGAAGCGGATCGGGGCCGAGTTGGCGAGATCGAATCCCTGCGCCGCGGTGGCCGATACGAGATCGTCGCGTTCGGCGAAATCACAGTGCTCGGCGACGAGGTGATCGAGAACCGCTGCGGCGTCGGTCTCCGGGACCTGTGCCGGTTCACCGTCGACCTCTGGGAAACGGGTGCGCAGGCTTTCGTGTCTGTCGAGGATGTCGATGATGGCCAGCTGCAACGCCGGCACCGACAGATCGCCGTGGAAGTCCACGCAGAAGGGGATGTTGTATGCGGCCGAACCCGGTTCGGCGCCGGCCAGGAACCACAGCCGACGCTGGGCCAGGGACAGCGGAGCGGAGGCGTGGTGTCGCCGGTCACCGGTCAACCGCGGGTGATCGGCAGGTCTCGGTGACGCGTTGCCGGCAGACTGCTCCCGGGTGGCGACTTCTGCAAGTGCGGTCACCGTCGGGTGGTCGAAGACCATCTTGACCGGCAGATCGGTGCCGAGGTGGCGATTGACACGGCTGACCAATTGGGTTGCGGTCAGCGATGTTCCCCCGAGGTCGAAGAAGTTGTGATCGGCGCCGATCTCGACTGCCGGGATTCCGAGGACATCGGCGAACAACTCCGCCAGTGCTTCCTGAACATCGCCGGACACGGGCCTGCTCTCAGCGCGGGCTGCGGCCGGAACGGGAGTCGGCAATGCACGAACGTCGAGTTTGCCGTTGGGTGTCAGCGGGATCCGTTCGATCGCGGTGATCGATCCCGGCACCTGATGGCGGGGTAGGCGCGCCTCGAGTGACCGCCGCACGTCGTCGATGTCGACGGCTTGGGGGGCATCGGCGGACGGGCTGCTGTCGTAGGCCACCACGTAGCTTGCCAGGGTGGCGCCTTCGCCACGACCGCGGACGACGGTCACGGCGAAACGGATGTCGGGGTGATCGAGGAGCGTGGCGTCGATCTCCCCGAGTTCGATCCGGAATCCGCGCAGCTTCACCTGATTGTCGCTGCGGCCCAGATAGGTGATCACGCCATCGCCGTCGGCACTGACCACGTCGCCGGTTCGGTACAGCAGGCCCCCGCCGTGGGCATGGGGGTCTGCCACGAAGCGGGTGGAGGTCAGATCGGCGCGCCCGAGGTAGCCGCGAGCGAGACCCGCTCCGCTCAGGTACAACTCGCCGGGAACACCGCGAGGAACGGGGCGCAGCCGGCCGTCGAGCACCACGGCTTGTTCACCGCGGATCGGCGTCCCGATGGGCACGGTCCGGTGAGCCGGCAGTTGTCCGGCGGCCGATTCGAGCTTCGCCATCACCGAGACCATGGTTGTCTCGGTAGGACCATAGACATTGAAGAATGTGCGCCCGGGTGACCACTTTTCGATCAGTTCCGGACCACACGCCTCGCCGCCGACCGCGAGAACCCGCAGATCGGGTAGATCGGAGTCCGGCACAGTGGCGAGCGCTGCCGGGGTGATGAAGGCGTGTGTGACGCGCTGGATACGCAGGAGGTTCTCGAGTTCTACTCCGCCGTAGATCTTCGGTGCGATGACCATGCTCGCTCCGGCGGGAACCGCCAGCAGTAATTCGAGTATCGACGCGTCAAAGCTCGGAGAGGCGAAATGCAGTGTGCGTGACGTGCTGTCGACGCCATAGCGCGCTGAGTGTTCGGAGGCCAGCGGCGCCAGTCCGCGGTGCGTGACGGCCACGCCCTTCGGCGTACCGGTGGAGCCGGACGTGTAGATCACGTATGCGATGTTGTCCGGCGACGCCCACGGCTGTCGCCTCAGCCGCCGCCCACTCATGGTGTCGACCGCGCCACCCAACTGGCCGTCGAGACTGATCCACCGAACACCCGCCGGAAGGCCGGGGGCGGTGGCGTCATCGGTCAATCCCACCGTGGCACCACAATCGGAGATCATGTGCTCGATACGTTCGGTCGGATAGGTCGGGTCGACGGGTGCAAACGCCGCACCGGTCTTGGTGACCGCCCAGATCGCCGCGACCGACGCCGCCCCACGTCTGAGCGCGATGGGAACGATGTCCTCCGGACCGATCTCAAGACTCAGAAGATAACGGGCCCAACGGTTCGACCACGCATCTAGATCCCGGTACGTCAGGGTGTGATATCCGTCGGCACCGGTCGGTGAGCCGCTGATCAGGTCACCGGGTTCGAAGATCAAGGCGGGCGCATCCGGGTTACGGTCCACGGCGTCCGCCAGCAGGTCGGGCAGCAACGCGCCGCGGGCCGACCACTCGTGTTCTGCCGCACCGTTGCCGGAACCGGCGATGACCGCCGACTCGGAGTCGGCGAGGATGTCGAAGTCCTCGACACGGATGTCCGGATCCGCGGCGACGGCTTCGAGGATCCGGACCAGCCGTCCTGACATCGCCTCGATCGTTGCCGCGGTGTACTTCTCGCGGGCGTAGGTCAACCGCATCGCGCTGCCGGTCACTCGTAGTTCCAGATCGAAACGGGTACCGGCGGTGCTGATTTCGCTGACCTCGGCACGGACCTCACCGAGGTCCAGCGCGGGGCCGCCGTCTTCGGCGAAGGCCAGAGCCACGCGAACCAGCGGGCCGGAGTGCCGGCGATCATCGGCGATCGCCGCGGCCAACTGGTCATAGGGCAGATCGGCGTGCGAGAACGCGTCGATGTCGGTATCCCGCACGCGGGAGACGAGGTCGCTGAACCTGTCCGCGCCGTTGACCTGAGTTCGGAGGACAACGGTGTTGACGAACATACCGACCAGGCCGGCGAGGTCAGGATGGTCGCGTCCGGCCACGGGACTGCCGATGATCACGTCCGACTCGGCACCGTCGAGATGTACGGCGGGATCGGTGCTGAGGCGGTGGAGCAGAGCCGCGAACGCACCGTGCATCACCATGAACAGACTCGCGTCGCGGCTACGGCCCACTGCCGACAATCCGGTGATGACGTCGGGGCCGATGTCGAAGTCGACGACACCGCTGCCGATGTCGCCGGTGCCGGTCTCGGGGAGCGACGACTGGCGGTTGATGTCGGCGAGGGTGTCACGCCACCAGTCGAGCAACATGCTGACCCGGCTGGTGGGTTCCTCGGGATCGCCGAGCGAAGAATGCTGCCATTCGGCGTAGTCACGGAATCGCACTGGTAGCGGTGTCAGGTCGGGTGCACGTCCGCTGCAGCGGGCCTCGTACGCGGTCGCGAGGTCGGTGGACAGCGGACCCAGGGACCAACCGTCGGCGGCGATGTGATGGATCACGATGGTCAGAACGTGATGCGTGACTCCCAGTCGCGCCAGTTCGGCACGGACCGGTGGCTCGCTGCGCAGATCGAAACCCTGTGCCGACAACCGGTTTTGCGCGGTCACGAGGTCGTCCTGCGGGGTGTCGCTGCCGGTGAGATCGACCACGGGCACGCGGGTGGCGGGAGTGCCCAGCACCTCGACCTGTGGACGACCGTCGTTCTCCGGATAGATCGTCCGCAGTGGCTCATGGCGATCGATGACATCGCCCAGCGCACGCTGCAGGGCGTCGGTGTCGATGTCACCGTGCAACGTCACGGCCGCGGCGATGTTGTACGCACCGGACTCGGGCTCGAGGCGGTTGAGGAACCACAGCCGCGCCGCCGCGGGTGCGGGTACGGAATCCCGCCCGGTCTCGGGCCTCGGCTGCGCGACCAGCGCGGGGACCGGTGCAGACAGATCAGCTGCCGAAGCACCGGCGATGGCCCGGGTCAGCCGGGAGACGGTGGGGTTGTCGAACAAAGTCCGCACCGGAACTCGCTGCCCGAGCGATGCTTCCAGACGTGCCACCACCTGGGTGGCCATCAGGGAGTTGCCACCCATCTCGAAGAAGTCCGTGCTGCGTCCGATCTGCTCGGGGTCGCGGCCGGTGACCTCGGCGAACATCTCGGCGATCTCGGTCTCGCGGCGACCCCGTGGCTTCCCTCCGTGGTCGATACCGCCCAGGTCGGATGGGTCGGGGTCGGGCAGAGACCGGAAGTCGATCTTTCCCGACGGTGTCACCGGCATCGAGTCGATGACCATGATCAGGCGCGGAACCATATGACCGGGTAGCAGCGTGGACAGGCGCTCGCGCAGGGCCTCTGACCTCAGAGACTGCTGCTGGGCGGGACTGACATATGACACCAATTCGGTGGACCCGTCCGGTGCCGGCCTGGCGACGGTGACTGCCTCGGCGACTTGATCGTCGCGGACCAGCGCCGCGTCGATCTCGCCGATCTCGATGCGGAAACCACGTACCTTGACCTGGCTGTCGGCTCGGCCGAGGAACTCCAATTCGGCGGCCGTGGTCCAGCGCACCAGATCTCCGGTCCGATACATCCGATCACCGTCCGGGCCAAATGGATTGGCGAGGAAGGACTCGGATGTGCGGCGCGTCAGCCCGTGATAGCCCCTGGCCAGGTGTCCGCCCGCGAGATACAGTTCGCCCACCGTACCGACCGGAACCGGTTGCAGCCGTTCGTCGAGGACGAGCACGTCCATGCCGCGGACGGGGCCACCGATGCTGACACCGTCGCCGGGCCTGATGGGATCGGAGATGGTGGCGACCACGGTTGCCTCGGTGGGTCCATACGCGTTGAACAGCTTGCGATCAGACGACCAGCGCGAGATCACCTCGGGATTGGGATGCTCGCCGCCGACGATGACCGTCGACAACGCGGGGAGCGCAGCCGGATTCATGGTGGCGAGCACCGATGGGGTGACAAACGCGTGGGTCACCGCGTGTGTGACGAGCACGTCCTGCAATTCGGTGCCGCCGAGGACGTCGGTGGAGGCGATGACCATGGTGGCCGCACCACCCACCGCCATCAGCACCTCGAGCACGGAGGCGTCGAAGCTGGGAGAGGCGAAATGCAATGTGACGCTGTCGGGTTCGACCTCGAACCGGTGGACCTGCTCGCTGGCGAAGTCGACCAGTCCGTGGTGGCTGACGACCACACCTTTGGGAGTCCCGGTGGTGCCCGAGGTG
>NZ_DATCVM010000176.1:0-22605 GCF_036566845.1 Williamsia sp. | reverse complement strand
CCTGGCATCCGAACACAGCGACAGTCCCGCCGATGCCTACCTTCTCGCCTGCTTCGGGGACCCGGGTCTGGATGCCGCCCGGGAAATCGCCTCGGGGCCGGTGATCGGCATCGCCGAAGCCGCCATGCACGCCGCATCGCTACTCGGACGGGGCTTCTCGGTGGTCACCACCCTGTCCCGCACGATCGGGCGGGCCGAGGAACTCGCCGGACGCTATGGGATGGCAGCGAACTGCCGCGGATACCACGCGTGCGAGGTCCCGGTCCTCGAACTGGAGACCAATCCCGACACCGCGACGATCCTCACCGAGGCGTGCCGGGCAGCCGTCGAGGCCGATCATTCCGACGTCGTTGTGCTCGGCTGCGCCGGGATGGCCGACCTCGCGGGTGTGATCAGCGCGAAGATCGGCGTTCCGGTGATCGACGGTGTCGCCGCCGGGACCCTGTTCCTGCAGTCCCTGGTGACCATGGGGGCACGGCCGAGCCGACTCGGCGAGTTCGCGCCTCCTCGGCCGAAACCGTATGCCGGATTGCTCACCGGATTCGGTTTGACCTGATCGGCTACCATTTCCTGAGCGAATATCAGCGCTGAGCGGATTGGTCAATGACCGATATAAGGCAAATATGCACTTCCTCGCGAACTGACGCTGTATGCACAATTGTTTGTCGACGCCCAGATCCGACCGATGGCAACGGAAATATATACTCCCCCAACGTGATCTGATCCAACGGACCGAATTGATCGATGTTTGTCAGTTCGTGAGGAATCGCACACTATCAAACCTCGGCAGCCTCCCAGACAAAATGTGGCTCAGCCCGGCGGCGGTTTCACCGGCCCGCGGCCACGAATACCGGGCGTGCGATGATGATCGACGGCGACAAACGAGGCGCCGATGACATATCGCAGGTGGAGGTTGCACAGAACATGTTCGCTCGGCGACGCCCGATCGGCGCAGTGGTTGCTGCCGTCCTGCTCAGTGTCGGTACGTGTCTCGGTGTGGTGTCGCCCGCGCAGGCCACCCCGGCGGGCTCACCGGCCGGCGCCAACGAACCGTCCTGCGTTCTGACGCCTGAGCACCCTCGTCCGGTGGTCCTCGTCCACGGCACGTGGGCGGACATGGGAACCACCTGGAAAACCCTGGCTCCCGCACTCGAAGACGACGGTTACTGCGTCTACGCGCTCAATTACGGGACCGGTGTGCCGGGCTCGGGCCAGAACCTTCTCGATCTGGTCGGCGGCGATTCCGTGGTCCGGTCGGCGCAGACGCTGGCCGGATTCGTCACCCGGGTCCGCGAACACACCGGCGCCGAACAGGTTGATCTGATCGGGCACTCGCAGGGAGCCCTGGTGGCGCGCGAGTACCTGAAGAACGCCGGCGGCACCGACCTCGACAACCCGGCTCACAACGCTGTGAATTCGCTGATCAGTCTGGCCGGCACCAATCAGGGCACCAGCTTTCACCTGAACCAGGGCCTGGGCGCCATCGCGCAAGCGCTCGGGATCCCGGTGATCAGACTTTTCGACATCGCAGTGGGGCCCTCGTACGTCGAACAGATGGCCGGATCACCGTTCCTGAACAACCTCAACGCGGGCGGCGACACGCAGCCCGGCGTCAACTATGTCGCCATCGCGACGCGTGACGACATGATGGTCACGCCCGCGGAGAATGCATTCCTCAGCCCCTCTCCCGGTGACGCCGTGCGAAACGTCTGGGTCCAGGACGGTTGCGCCGCAGCCCACGTCGACCACATGCAGGTGACGAGCAGCCCCCGCGCCGTGTGGCTCACTCTCGACGCGCTCGATCCCGGGTACCGCGCGACGCATCCCGCACCCTGCCCCTGACCGGCAGCCCTCACCACACACCCGCTGCCCGTCGTTTCCGCCGAGCGGGTCCTTATTTCCGTCCACCGGGCTCTTTTCGCAGTCGACCGGGCCTCTGTTTCCGCCCACCGCGCCCTGGCTTCCGCCCGCTGGGCCGTTGCCGCACAACCTGTCAGACACCTCTGGGAAGTGAGGCCCGCTCGGCGGAAACCAAGGCCCACTCGATGGTTGTTGAGGCCCGCTCGATGGTTGTTGAGGCCCACTCGATGGTTGTTGAGGCCCGCTCGATGGAAACAAGGGCCCGCTCGACGGTCGGATCTCAGGGGGTGGCGCGTTCGGCCAGGGCCCGCAGCGCCAGCATCCAGTGCTCGAACAGCTCGTCGAGATCGTCGCGGGCCAGTACGTCCGGTAGGTAGGTCACGTACGCGCGGACCACCGTTCCCTGCGGACCGAAGGTGGACATCGACTGGATGTCGATCTCGGCCTGCGCCGGCATCCGGTTGCCCCGCGCGATCACCTCGGTGTCATCGGTGCTGCCGAGGTCCGGGCCGTTCACATCGGGGAACCAAGGTGCACCCGCGACTTCGGCGGGCACATCGCTGCCAGGCACGGAGCCGATGTAGTTGAAGACGATCTGCGGCTCGGGCAGAGCCGAAAGTACCTTCGAGCCTTCGTCATCGAGGTACCGCAACATCCCGTATCCGATGCCTCGCTCCGGATGCGCGGACATCGCCGCCCTGGTGCGGCCGAGCACGTCGTCGGCGATCTCCGACCGGGTGTAGAGCTCGTCGATCCCGATGCCGTCGAGATCGATCCGCGTCGGGAACATCGAGGTGAACCAGCCGACGGTCCGCGACAGGTCGGCGCCCGGCACCACCGCTTCCTGGCGACCATGCCCCTCGAGCGTGAACAGGGCGTGGTCGATTTCGTAGCCGCGGTCGCGCCGCCAGCCCACCACTGCCGCCGCGAGTCCGGCGACCAGTTGATCGGCCATCGTGACGTCGCCGCCCGATGCCGCCAGCAGCGGCTCGACGATGTCGGCCGGGATCTCGATCTCCGTGCGGCTCTGCAGGTCCACACGATCGGTGTCGACGTCGAGACGGCGGACACCCAGAGCCGGGTCGTCCGCGCCGAGCACTGTCATCCAGTGGTCGAGCTCGTCGCGACGTGAACCGGCGCGCGCCTGCTGGCCGACCACCCAGTCCGTCCACGAGGTGCCGGCGTCCGGGAGGTGCACAGGGCCACCTGCCGACACCTGCGAACCCGCGGTTGCGATGTCGGCCACCAGAATCCGCCAGGAGACCGCGTCGACCACCAGGTGATGGGCCACGATGAGCAATCGACCGGGCGCTTCGGTCCCCGCGTCGATCCAGATGAACTGCAGCATGATGCCCGCCTCGGGATCGAGACGGTCGACGCCCTCGAACAACGAATCACGCAGGGCGGCCAGATATCCCGGTTCTCCGGGGCGCGCTCCGGCGCTCAGTTCAACCCGCGACACCAGTGACCTGACGTCCACCGACCCGGCCGGCGCGATCACCAGGGTGCGGGCGGCGGTGTCGAGTCGTGAACGAAGCGCGTCGTGGTGGTCGGTGACCGCACTCATCGTCGCCACGATGTTGTCCTCGGTGACGCCGACCGGCAGGTTCACGACCATCGGCATCACAAACCGGCGGTGGTCGCCACCGCGTTCGAGCATCTTCACAGCCACCGGGCTCAGCGGTGCGATACGCGGCTGCGCGACAACGTCTTCCGACGCAAGGGCCGGAGCATCTGCCGCCGGTGTCGCCGCAGCGGCGAGGGCGGCGACGGTCCGCAATTCCAGGACGTCGCCGGCGGTGAACCTCAGTCCGGCACTGCGGGCCCGGCTCACGAGCTGCATCGCCATGATGCTGTCGCCGCCGATCTCGAAGAAGGAGTCGTCGGCACCGACACTGTCCGCACCGACCACCTCCGCGACGATCTGGCAGAGCAAACGCTCGTTCTCGGTGTCCGGGGCCCGCCCGGTGACCGCTACAGCCTCCGGCAACGGCAGCTCGCGACGGGCGATCTTGCCCGAGCGCCCACGCGGGAACTCGTCGAGCACCACGATCGTCTCGGGCACCATGTACGGAGCCAGCACCCGGGCCGCCTGCTCCCGGACCTCGACCGGATCGACATCGATCCCGGGACGCGGGCTGACGTACCCCACCAGCCGCTGACGTCCGTCGTCGGTGTGGATGACCGCGGCGGCCTGATCCACCGAGTGGTGGCGGCCGAGCGCGGTCTCGATCTCCTCGAGTTCGATCCGGAGGCCACGAATCTTCACCTGGAAATCAACGCGCCCGACGTATTCGAGGGTTCCATCGGCCAGACTCCGGACCCGGTCACCGGTCCGGTACATCACCGAACCGGGCGGGCCGTAGACCGCGGGGACAAACCGCTCGGCGGTCAGAGCCGGACGTCCGAGGTAGCCGCGGGCAACCTGTTCGCCGGACAGGTAGAGCTCTCCGACAGCTCCCGCCACACAGGGCCGCAACCAGCGGTCGAGTACCAGCCCGCGGGTGTTCCACACCGGTGCCCCGATCGGCACGACATCGGTGCCTCGGCGTGTGTGGCCGTGGACAACCGGCCCTGGGGCAGCAACCGCCGAGGTGGCGTCGACGGTGACCTCCGTGGGCCCATACAGATTGATCACTCGCGTATCGGCCAGTGCGGCAACCTGTTCTGCCAGCGACACCGGCAGCGCCTCGCCGCCACTGAAGACCAGCCGCAGGCTCGAGACACTCTCCGGCAACGCAGCCTGAGCAAAGATGCCGAGCACCGACGGCACGAACTGCACGATCGTGACGTGGTGGCGGTCGATGAGCGCAATCAGTTCATCGACATCCCGATGCGCCAGCGGCGGGGCCACAATCGTGCGGGCGCCGGCCAGCGCCGGTGCGAACATCTCCCACACCGAGGCATCGAAGGTGAACGGGGTCTTGAGCAACACGACGTCGTCTGCCGAGAAGTCGTGTTCGGCGGCCATCCAGCGGAGCTGGTTGACCAGCGCCCGCTGGGTGATCTGAACGCCCTTCGGGCGCCCGGTCGATCCCGACGTGAACAGGACGTAGGCAAGCGATTCCGGGTGGATACGACCACGCCGCTCGCTCTCGCGGATCGCGCTCGAATCGGCCGGTTGCAGATCGGGCGAGGTCAGATCCAGGCAGGTCACGTCGGGCAGCACCGACCGCAGGCGGCGGGTCAGGTCGCCGCCTGCGACCACACAACGCACGTCTGCATCGGTCACCACGGCCCGCAGCCGCTCGTCCGGGCTCTCGGTGTCCAGCGGCAGATATGCGCCGCCGGCCTTGAGGATCCCGTAGATGGTCGCGATCTGTTCGAGGCCGCGCGACATCGCGACACCGACAACGCGGTCGGGTCCGACGCCCTGGGCGATCAGTGCCCTGGCGCGCCGGTTCGTCAGTGCGTCGAACTCCGCGAACGTCATCTCGGTCTTGTTGTCCCGGTACGCGATCTCATGCGGGGTGGCTGCAACCTGATCGGCGAACAGCGACATCACGGTGCGATCCGGGATCTCCTGGTCCGGACCGCTCCAGGTCTCCAACCGGGTGCGGCGCTCGTCGGGGTCGAGGAGGTCCAGCTCCCGCACCGGCGTCCAGCTCGCCTGCGCAATGGTGTCGAGCACCTGCACGATCCGGCGTGCGAGCTCCTCCGCGCGATCGCGGGGCACCAGTGCCGGCACGTACTTGAGTGTGAGCGAAAGGTGTGGATCCGATTGCGCGAGAACCGTTACCGGGTAGTGCGAGGCATCGTTGATCTGCGCGCCCTCGATGAACATCCCGTCGATCCCGGATTCCGTCTGTTCCCGTGTCCGGTCGACCGGGTACGACTCGAAGACCGTCAACGTGTCGAAGAGTGTGGGCAGTCCCACCGAGCGGGAGATGGTCGGCAGACCGACGTGATGTGCCTCGAGGAGGCCGGCCTGCTCCGACTGGATCCGCTCGAGCAGTCCGAGAATGGTCTCCCCGCCACCCAGCCTGATCCGCACCGGAATGGTGTTGATGAACAGTCCCAGGATGGATTCGACGCCGCTCACCTCGGGCGGGCGGCCCGAGACCGTCGCACCGAAGACCACGTCGTCGCTACCGGACGTACGTGCGAGCACGATGCCCCAGGCAGCCTGCACCACCGTGTTCATCGTGATGCCGCGCTCACGCGAGAGGTCCGCCAGACCACTCGATGTACGAGCGCCGATGTCGAGCGCCATCTCGGTCGGCATGGTGTCGCCGTCGGCGATCGGGGTGGTGTCGGCGACCAACAGCGTCGGCGAATCCAATCCGTCGAGTGCGTGTTGCCATGAGGTGATCGCAGCGGTCGGGTCCCGTTGGGCGAGCCAGACCAAGAAGTCGCGGTACGAACGATTCCGCGGCAGATGGGTGTCGTCTCCTCCGGTCGCGTAGAGGACAAAGAGCTGTTCCATCAACAGCGGCGCGGACCAGCCGTCCAGCAGGATGTGGTGGTTGGTGAGCGACATCCGGTACCGGTCGCGGCCCACGTCGTCGGAGCCCATCCGCAACATCATCACGCGCACCAACGGCGGCGCCGACATGTCGAATCGGGCACTGCGATGCTCGGTCAGGAGGCGCTCGGCCTCGCGTTCGGCGGCCTCGGGATCATCGTCATGCTCTGCGCTCAGATCGATGAATTGCCAGGGCACGTCGACTCCGGCCGCGACGAACTGCACCGGCGAACCGTCCTCGATGTGCCGGAAACCAGCGCGCAGGTTGGGGTTTCGGTCGATGAGTGCACCGACTGCGGAACGCATCCGCTCGGTGTCCACCGCACCTGCCAACTCGAACACGATCTGGGCTGTGTAGATGTCGGTGACGTGCTGTCCGGCGACCTCGGCGTGGAACAGCATGCCCATCTGCAGCGGCGACAGCGACCAGATGTCTTCCACGGCTGCGAAGTCGCGCTCGATGGCCTCGATGTCGTCCTGCCCGATCCGGACCAGCGGCACGTCCGATGGTGTCAGGCCACCGACCGCCGGCGACTCTCCGTGTGTTGCGAGTGCGGCTGCCGCCCGGGTCCACAGGTCACCGAGTTCGCGGACCTCATCGCGCCCGAGGATTCCGCCTGCGTAGGCCAGGGAGGCCGACAACCGGGGACCGTCCGGGTGATCGGTGGTGACGGCGTTGATGCCGAGCACCGCGGGCGCAACCATCCCAGCGTCCTGTGCACCGCCGAGCGGTCCGCCGTCCTGTGCTCGCTGCCAGCCGAAATCGTGTGCCGCGTCGGCACTGTTGTCCTGCCCGGCGGTAATCCGGCCGAGGTAGTTGAAGCCGATCTGCGCACCGCTGTAGTCGGCGATCGGGCGGGTCCGCTCGTCGCCGCTGTATTGGAGCAGTCCGAAACCGATCCCGGCCTGCGGAACCGAGAGCACCTGCTCCTTGACCGCCTTGACGGCGGTTCCGGCGGCCGGGCCGCCGGCGAACGCGTCATCGACGTCGATCCCGGTCAGGTCCAGCGCAAGCGGATACATGGAGGTGAACCAGCCGACCGTGCGGGACAGATCGGCGCCGCCCACCGCGTCTTCCTCGCGTCCGTGACCCTCGAGGTCGATGAGGACCGCGCCGGTATCCGATCCACGACGAGATCGCCACGCCCGCACAGCCATCGCGAGCGCGGTCAGCAGCACATCGTTCACACCACCGCGGTAGGCCGCACTCACACCGGTCAGCATCGAGCGCGTCACCTCGGTGCTGAACTCGAGGTCGTGACGCTCGATGGTGCTCGCGGTGTCCAGATCGGGATCGATCCGCCGGACACCCAGAACCGGGTCTTCCGTTTCGACGATCTGTGTCCAGTAGTCGATCTCGTCGCCGTGCTGTTCGACCGAACCCGTGAGTGCGGTCGCCCAGGCGCGCAGTGACGTGCCCACCTCGGCCAGCTGCGGCGTCCCACCGTTTTCGCTCTGTCCCCAGGCAATGGCGAAGTCGGGCAACAGGATCCGCCACGAGACCCCGTCCACTGCCAGGTGATGGATCAGTATGTAGAGCCGGCCGGTGACGCCGGCCGGGCTGCCCTCCGCGGGGTCGAACCAGATCACGCGGACCATCGAGCCGGTGGCCGGATCGAGGAGTGCGATCGCGTCCGCGGCC
Organism: Williamsia sp.; assembly: GCF_036566845.1. Taxonomy (GTDB): domain Bacteria; phylum Actinomycetota; class Actinomycetes; order Mycobacteriales; family Mycobacteriaceae; genus Williamsia. The sequence continues at coordinate 14,638 of NZ_DATCVM010000176.1, read as the reverse complement.
GCGGTCTGGGTGGTCCGGATGAACTCGGGACTTCCTGGCGTACCGGAGAACTCGATGCGGGTGAGCACCGAGCGCGGATCCACCGACCCGACGGGGCCAACCTCGAGACGCGTGGGGCCGTCATCGGTGACCATGCGCGACCGGAGTGCATCGTGCCGATCGAGCACCGCGCCGAGCGCGGCGGTCAACCGGTCGGCGCCGGGATCCTCGGGCAGGGTGAGGAACGCGGCCTGTGAGAACTCCCGATACTCTCGCCGGCTCTCGACCAGCCATCGCATGATCGGGGTCAACGGCACCGAACCCACACCGCCACCGGCCAACTCGGCGAGCGTCCGGATCTCCGCGTCGGCCGCGACCTGGGCGACACGGGCGAGTTCGGCAATGGTCCGGCGGTCGAAGACATCGCGCGGGGTGAACACGATGCCCGCGGACCGGGCCCGCGACACCAGCTGGATCGAGACGATGCTGTCGCCACCGAGTGCGAAGAACGAGTCGTCGACGCCGACGCGGTCGACGCCCAAGACATCGGCGAACAGTTCTGCCAGTGCGACTTCCATCTCGGTACCCGGGGCCCGATAGTCGTCGGTGCCGCCACCGAAGACCGGTTCGGGCAGTGCCCGGCGATCCAGCTTGCCCGCCGGCGTCAACGGAACCGAGTCCAGGACGGTGATCGACGAGGGCACCATGTGTCCGGGAAGGCGCTGTGCCAGTCCCGAACCGAGATCACCCGCCGCCAGACGCCGGCCGGGGCGCGGGTACACGTACGCCACCAGGACCGTCTGGCCGGTGTGCGGATGGTTGTGGCCCAGGGTCACGGCGAAGTCGACATCGGGATGATCGCCCAGCGCAGCGTCGATCTCACCGAGTTCGATCCGGAAACCGCGAACCTTCACCTGGTGGTCGCTACGCCCCAGGAACTCCAGCTCCAGCCGGTCCGGGGACACCTGCTTCCACCGGACGACGTCGCCGGTGCGGTACATGCGGGACCCGGGCGCCCCCAACGGATCGGCGACAAACCGGCCGGCTGTCAGATCCGGCCTGCCGAGATATCCACGACCCACGGACGCACCGGCGACGTACAGCTCGCCGGCCACCCCCGGCGGAACGGGCTGCAGCCGCGAATCCGCCACCAGGGCACGGACACCGGTGACCGGACCGCCGATGGTGACCGGCTTCGCGGGATCCATCGCCTCGGTCGAGGTCGACCAGATGGTCGCCTCCGAAGGTCCGTAGAGGTTGAACATCGAGCGTCCCGGCGCCCAGCGCCGAACCAGCTCAGGCGGGCACACGTCACCGGCGACTGCGATCATCTCGACGGAATCGAGTCCGTCCACCGGCACCGTGGCCAGCGCGGCCGGCGTCACAAAGGCATGTGTCACGCCCTGCTCGGCGAGCAGACCCGCCAGGTCGGCTCCACCGAAGATGGTCGGCGGGGCGATCACCTGGGTCGATCCGGCGGCCACGGCCATCATGATCTCGAAGATCGACGCGTCGAAGCTCGGCGATGCAAAATGCAGGACCCGCGAGGACCTCGTGAGCGCGAATCTCGGTGCCATCTCGGCGATCAGGTTGGCCAGTCCACGATGTGTGGTGCCCACGCCCTTGGGCCGGCCGGTCGACCCCGACGTGAAGATCACGTACGACAGGTCGTCGAGCGACACCCGCGCCGTGACCGGCATGTTCTCGACATCGGCACCGGTCTCGGCGAGCTCTGGGACTGATCCGGTGGTGACTGGCAGCCACTTCGTGACCTGCGGAAGTCGGTCGACGATCTCGTCGGTGGTCAGTCCGATCGCCACCTCGGCATCGGCAACCATGTTCTCGATGCGCTCGGCGGGGTAGTTCGGGTCGATCGGCAGTACGGCGCCACCGGACTTCACGATCGCCCAGAAGGCGATCATCGATTCGATGGAACGGCCGATGGCGAGTGCCACCGGAGTACCCGGCTTCACACCGTGTTCGAGCAGTTGCCGGGCCTGGCGACGGGCGAGCCGGTCCAGTTGGCGGTAGGTCAATGACTCCTCACCGCTGACGAGCGCTACACCGTCCGCGTTCGCGGCCACCGCGTCGTCGAAGATCTCGATCATGGTGCGCGGCAGCACATCCGCCGCACCGGCCACCGGCGAGAGGGCGACCCGTTGGTCTGCGGAGAGCAGGTCGATGTCTCCGACCAGCGCGTCCGGGTCGGCGACCACTGCCGCCACGATCGCACGAAAACGCGCCGACAGCCCCGCGATCGTGTCGGGGTCGAACAGCGCGGTGGCGTAGGTGAATTGTGCGGTCAAACCGGTGTCCCCGGAGTTGTCGACGAAGTCGGCGAGCGTCAGTTGCAGATCGAACTTGGTTGTCGGGGTGGATGATTCCAGTGCCGAGACCCGCATCCCGGGCAGTTCGAGGACGGCCTGCTCGTTGTTCTGGAATGCCAGGGCCACCTGGAACAGCGGTGCGTACGACGTCTCCCGTTCCGGTGCCAGGTGCTCGACCAACCGCTCGAACGGGACCTCGGTGTGGGTGAACGCGGCGATGTCGGTGCTGCGGGTCCGGGCCAACAGGTCGCTGAACCGCTCCCCCGCGTCGACGGGCGTGCGCAACACGAGTGTGTTGACGAACATGCCCACCAGATCGTCGAGTTCGGGTTCACCGCGTCCGGCGATCGCGGTGCCCACAACAACATCGTCGGTGGTGCCGGAGCGGGCCAGGAGAACGGCCAGCGCAGCGTGGCAGACCATGAACATGGTCGCCCGGTGATCCGCCGCCACCCGCTGCAATCCGTCGCGCAGGTCCGGGTCGAGCGCGAACTCGTATGACGCTCCGGCAGTCGACTGCACCGGCGGCCGAGGTCGGTCCAAGGGCAGGTCGATGACATCGGGGACACCGTCGAGTTGCCCCGTCCAGTAGTCGATCTGACGCGCGGCCAGGGACTCGGGATCGCTTTCGTCACCCAGGACGGCACGCTGCCACAACGCGTAGTCCGCGTACTGCACCGGCAACTCCGACCAGCCGGGTTCACTGCCCGCCGTGCGGGCGGAGTAGGCGACCATGATGTCGCGCGCCAGTGGGGCGACCGACGAACCGTCGCCGCTGATGTGGTGGACCACCATCACCAGGACGTGTTCGGTCTCGTCCCGTCGCAGGAGCGCGATCCGCACCGGAATCGATTCGGCGACATCGAATCCGACACCGATCAGTGCGCGCAGCCGAGTGTGTAGATCGCTCTCGTCGGCCACATCGTGGATGTCGAGGGCCAGATCCGACTCGGCCAGATCGTCGACGTCGACGATCAGTTGCCGCGGCCCGTCGCCGTCGTCGGGATACCGGGTCCGCAGGATCTCATGGCGGTGAACCACGTCGGCCACGGCGGCTCGAAGCGCGGGCACATCGAGTTCACCCGACATCGCGATCGCCGCCGGAATGTTGTAAGCCGTTGACGACGTGTCGAATTGGTTGATGAACCACATGCGGCTCTGCGCCGGCGACAGCGGAATCCGGTCCGGTCGGGGCCCGGCTTCCAGCGGCGGACGATCGCGGCCACCGTCGGCCCGCTCGGCCAGTTGCGCCAGACCTGCGACGGTCGGTTCGACGAACAGGTCGCGCACGGCAAGATTCGATCCCACCGCTGCGTTGACCTGCGCGACCACGCGCGTCGCGGTCAGTGAGTTGCCACCGAGCGTGAAGAAGCTGTCGTGCACACCGACGAGATCGACGCCGACGAGATCGGCGAAGACGGTTGCCACGATCTCCTCGACCGGTGTGCGTGGGGGCTGATATCCCTCTGTTCCGGCGAAGACCGGCGTCGGCAATGCCTTTCGATCGAGTTTGCCGTTGATGTTCAGCGGCAGTTCGTCGAGCCGCATCACCAGCGCGGGCACCATGTAGGCGGGCAGTTCGCCCGCTGCGGCCGCCAGGATCTCGCGGGTGTCGGTGTGCCCCGCTACTTCGGTCACCACGTAGGCCACCAACTGCTCGCCCGCATGCGGGTCGCTGTGGACTGTCACGACCGCGGCCTGCACCTGCGGCGACTCCATCAGGACCCGCTCGATCTCGCCGAGTTCGATTCGGAAACCGCGGACCTTCACCTGGAAGTCGCTGCGCCCGGCGTATTCGAGGGTGGGTGTTTCACCGGGGACGGCAACCCAGCGACCCAGATCGCCGGTGCGGTACATCCGGGCTCCGTTGCCGCCGAACGGGTTTGCGACAAAACGTTCGGAAGACAGGTCACTGCGACCGAGGTACCCGCGGGCGAGTTGGGCGCCTGCGATGTAGAGCTCACCGGTCACCCCGTCCGGCACCGGCTGCAACCGGGTGTCGAGTACGTAGATCTGCGTGTTCCATTCGGGACGGCCGATCGGAACCGCGGAGCCGAGCGTCGCGGGCACCGGCTGGTGCGTGACGCTGACCGCGGCCTCGGTCGGGCCGTACAGGTTGTGCATCGAAGGCGTCGCACCCGCCGCTGCCGTCAACTGCCGGAACCGTTGCACCACATCGGGGGTCAGCGCCTCGCCGATGCAGAGGACGTGGCGCAGCGACGCCAGTTGCCCGGGCCGCGCGTCCGACAGGAAGGCACCGAGCAGCGAGGGCACAAAAGTCACCGCGGTCACGCCGGCACGCTCGATGAGCCCGGCGAGATAAACCGGGTCCCGATGCCCCTGCGCGTCGGCGACCACCAGACGGGCGCCGGCGGTCACCGCCCACCAGAACTCCCAGACCGACAGGTCGAAGGTCGCCTGGGTGCGCAGCAGCACCGCGTCGTTGTTGCCGAGCCGGAACTGCGAGGTGATCCAGTTGAGCTGGTTGACAACTGCCGAGTGCGGTACGGCCACGCCCTTGGGCCGTCCGGTGGAACCCGATGTGTAGATGACATACGCGGTGTTCTCGGGGCGCAGCGGAGCCAGCCTCACCCGGTCGTCGATCGGCTCCGCCGACACCGACGTGGTGTCGAGGGCGGTCAGATCCAGCACCTCCACGGCATCGGGGAGGCCGGATGGCCGTTCACCCGCCACCAGCACCATCACCGGTTGCGCGCTGTCGACGATGAAGGAGATCCGGTCCACCGGGTGATCGGGGTCGATGGGTAGGTACGCCCCGCCTGCCACCGAAATCGCGTACATACCGACCAGCAGGTCGAGAGAACGAGGAATCGCCAGCCCCACAACGGTTTCCGGTCCGACACCCTGCGCGATCAGAACCCGCGCGAGGGTGTTGACCCGCGATTCGAGTTCGGCGAAGGTCACCGCCAGACCGTTGTCGCCCTCGATCGCGACGAGATCGGAGTTGTCCCGCCACGATTGCTGCAACGCGCCGGCGAGTGTTCGGGGCGACAGCACCACCGCGGTGTTGTTGCGTCCCCGCAGCACCTCCCGACGTTGCGCCGCCGTCAACATCTGCAGATCGCCGACGGCGGTGAACGGCTCGGCGACGATCTCGCCGACCAGCGTGATGAAACGGTCCGCGAAGCCGGCGACCGTCTGGCCATCGAACAGATCGTCCGCGTAGGTGAAGACCGCGTCGAGGCCGGCAGGCCTGCCGTCGCCGTCATAGTTGTCGGACAGGATCAACTGCAGGTCGAATTGAGCCACACCGTCCGGCAATTCGACCGGCTCGATGGTCAGTCCGGGCAGTTCCAGACTCGACCGTTCCATGTTCTGGAACGACAGACCCACCTGGAAGATCGGGTGATGGGCGGTGGAACGGACCGGGTTGAGGACCTCCACCAGGCGTTCGAAAGGTACGTCGGCGTGGGAGAACGCCTCTGCGTCCCGTCCGCGAACGGCATCGAGAAGTGTGGTGAAGCCGATCCCGAGGTCGATCTCGGTGCGCAGCGCCAGCGTGTTGACGAACATGCCGATGACACCTTCGACCTCACTCTCACCACGACCGCCGATGGGTGTGCCGACGGTGATGTCGGTGTGACCGCTCAGTCGTGCCAGCAGCAGCGCGAATGCGCCGTGGAATGCCATGAAGGTACTGGCGCCCCTGGTGCGCGCCAGGTCTGCCATACCGCGGTGCAGATCCGCCGAGACGCTGAACGTGTACTGCCGTCCGCGCAGGGACTGCACCGGTGGCCGTGGCCGGTCGGCGGGCAGTTCCAGCTGGTCGGGTGCCCCGGCGAGATTCTTCTTCCAGAACTCGATCTGCACCGACAGCAGGCTGGTCGGGTCCTTCTCGTCACCGAGTAGCTCACGCTGCCAGATCGAGTAGTCCGCGTATTGCACCGCCAGTGGCGTCCAGCGCGGGCTCTCGCCCTGTGAGCGCGCCGCATACGCCATCGCGAGGTCACCGACGAAGGGCGCCACCGACTGGCCGTCTGCGGCCACGTGATGGATGACCATTGCCAGCACGTGCCGCGTGGGTCCGACGCGCAACAGTCCGATCCGCACCGGCACTGCGATGGTCACATCGAATCCGCGCGTGACGAACTCACGCATGGTCTCGGTCACCGCCTCTTCGTCGGTTTCGAAGAACTCGATCTCGGGCGTCGCCTGTTGCGGTGTGAGGATCACCTGGTGGGGTCCGGAGGCGGAATCGGGATAGACGGTCCGCAGCGATTCGTGCCGGATCGCGACATCTGCGATGGCCAGCCGCAGCGCCGGCAGGTCGAGGTCGCCGATCAGCCAGACTGCCGCCGGGATGTTGTAGGCGACCGAATCCGGATCGAATCGGTTGAGGAACCACATCCGGGTCTGCGCCAGCGACAACGGGATCCGCACCGGGCGCGGGCGTGCCACCAGCGGCGGTCGCTGTACGCGGACACCGACCTCGGCTGACAATCGCTGCGCGAGTTCGGCGACGGTGGGTGCCGCGAAGAGCTCACGGACACCGATCTTTCCGCCCAGGGCCGCGCCGGCCCGGCTGACCACCTTGGTGGCACTGAGTGAGTTGCCGCCGAGGTCGAAGAAGCTCTCGTCGATACTCACCTCGTCGACTCCGAGCACCTCGGCGAAGACCTCCGCCAGTGTGGCCTCGATCTGGTTGCGCGGCGCGGTGTACGTCCGGTCTCCCACTGCGAAGACGGGATCCGGCAGCGCCCGGCGATCGAGCTTCCCGATGGGGGTGAGCGGGATCGAGTCCAGCGCCATGACGACCGACGGCACCATGTGCTGCGGCAGCTGTTCTCCGACACCGCGTTTGAGTGCCTCGACGTCGAGATCCCGGTTGGCCTTTGCCAGGACGTAGGAGACCAGCACGTTGTCGCCCTGGGGTCCGACCGTGCCGATCGTGACCGCGAAATCGATGTCGGGATGGGCGTCGAGTACCCGGTCGATCTCGCCGAGTTCCACCCGGAAGCCGCGGATCTTGACCTGGAAGTCGCTGCGGCCCACGTATTCCAGCGAGTTGGGCGCCGCATCCGAGGCGGTGCTGTACCGGACGAGATCGCCGGTGCGGTACAACCTCGCCCCGGACTCACCATAGGGGTCGGCCACAAATCGCTGCGCCGTGATCTGCGGGCGATCGTGGTAACCGCGGGCCACACCCGGGCCCGACAGGTAGAGCTCACCGACGACGCCGCGCGGCACCATCCGCATGCGGGAGTCGAGGACGCGGGTGGTGACATCGCGCAACGGTGCGCCGATCGTCACCCGGGCACCGGCGGCCAGGGCCCCGGTGATCGTGACGATGACCGTCGCCTCGGTGGGGCCGTATGCATTTCGGAGTGCACCCGACCACCGCTCGGCCAGTTCGGGAGGACAGATGTCGCCGCCGACCACCACCGAACGCACCGAACCGAGCCCGTCCGGATCGACGGTCATCAGGGCGGTCGGCGTCATCACCACATGGGTGACCTGCTGGGCCGCCACGAGTTCGGACAACGCGGTGCCGCCGAAGACGTCCTGCGGGGCGACGATCACCGCGGCGCCGGCCGTGAACGCGGCCAGCAGTTCGCCCACGGACGTGTCGAAACTGGGTGAGGCGACATGGAGGAACCGCGACTCGGGGGCGACGTCGTAGTGCTCGCGGACGTCTGCGGAGAGGTTGGCCAGACCGCGGTGGGTGACCACCACTGCCTTCGGCTTGCCGGTCGATCCGGACGTGTAGATCAGGTACGCGGGATGATCGATCCGCAGCGCGATGGTCCGGTCGGCGTCGGTGATCGCGGCGTCGGAGCCGTCTCCGGCAGCGAGCGCGTCGACGTCGTGCCACCCGAGGACCGCGGGCAGGTCGGCGGCGTCCTCGGCCACGGTCAGCCCGAAGAGGGCTCCCGAATCCTCGACCATCTCGACCACCCGCTCCCGCGGATAGTCGACGTTGATCGGCAGATAGGCCGCACCGGTCTTGGCTATCGACCAGATCCCGACCACAGAGGCCAGGGATCTGCGGATCCCCAGTGCCACCACGGTTTCCGGGCCGGCACCGGCGGAGATCAGGCGACGTGCGACCCGGTTCGTGAGTCGATCGAGCTGGGCATAGGTCATCGTCCGATCGCGGAACGACACCGCGACACCGGAGGGGTTGAGACGCACACCCCGCTCCAGGAGCGCCGGCAGTGTCTCGGGCTCGACGCCGGCCGGACCGCGGATCGACATCAGGTCGGCGGATTCGGTATCCCCGAGCACGTTGATGTCGCTGACCACCATTGCCGGATCGGCGGCCACCGCGGACAGGATCCGCACCAGACGATCGGAGAAGGCATCGATCGACGCCGCGTCGAACAGGTCGGTGGCGTAGGTGAACAGGCCGCGCATCGGTGCGCCCGGTTCGTCGTTGTCGCCGATCGACAGCTGGAGATCGAACTTGGCGACGTCGAACTCGGCCTGGACCGGTGACACGCGCAGTCCCGGGAGCGTCAGCTCGGGCGACTCGTTGTTGTCGAACGACAGGGCCACCTGGAACATCGGGTGGTGCGCGGTCGAACGATGCACATCGAGGACCTCCACCAGGCGCTCGAAAGGTATGTCTCCGTGCGCCATCGCGTTGATGTCGGCCGCGCGGACGTCGGCGAGGAGGTCGGCGAAGGTCTGTTTGGTGTCGACCTCGGTACGCAGGACAACCGTGTTGACGAACATGCCGACCAGCGGATCGAGGGCCTGCTCGCCGCGGCCGGCGATCGGGGTTCCGACCGCGATGTCGGTGACGCCGCTCAGTCTTTCCATGAACACGGCCAGTGCGGCGTGGATCACCATGAACATGCTGACGTCGTGCGTGCGGGCGATGTCGGCGAGCGCTTCCCGGACCGGTGCCGGCACCTCGAACCGGTGCCCGGCGCCGCGCAGCGACTGCGTCGCCGGGCGCTGCCGATCGGTCGGCAGGTCCACCGATTCGGGCAGTCCCGCAAGTGCTTTCCGCCAGAAATCGATCTGCTGGGCGGCAAGGGAATCCGGATCGTTCTCGTCACCGAGCAGCTCGCGCTGCCACAGTGAGTAGTCGGCGTAGTGCACGGCCAGCGGTTCGAAGTCAGGGGCCGCGCCCGACCGCCGAGCCTCGTATGCACGCAACAGATCTGCGAACAGCGGCGCCATCGAGGCCCCGTCGGCGGCGATGTGGTGGACGACCATCAGCAGCAGATGCTCGGTCTCGGCGACCCGCATCAACACGATTCGGATCGGCAATTCGGCGGTGACATCGAACCCGGTGCCCGCGTGCCGTCGAAGCTCTGCCTCGATGGCCTCGGTGTTCGCGCGTACATCGACCTCGCGATAGATGTCGGCGATCGAGGCATCGGCCGGGTGGATCACCTGGTGCGGTCCGTCCGGTGAATCCGGGAACGTCGTCCGCAGCGACTCGTGACGTCGGGCGACGTCCCCGATGGCCGCGCGCAGGGCGTCGACATCGAGTTCACCGGACAACCGCAGCGGGAGCGGCAGGTTGTAGGCCGGTGAGCCGGTGTCGAATTGGTTGATGAACCACATCCGGGACTGGGCCGGCGAGAGCGGGATCCGGTCCGGCCGCTCACGCGCCACAAGAGGAGGCCGCGTGGACACCGAGCCCGACCGCGAGGCGGCGAGTTCCGCCAATTCGGCAACGGTCGGATGGTCGAAGATGTCGCGGACACTGATCTCGGTGCCCAGTGCCGTGGCCACCCGAGCGGCCACCCTGGTGGCACCGAGTGAGGTGCCTCCGATGTCGAAGAACGAGTCGGTGGCGCCCACGTTGCCGGCTTTGGCGATGTCGGCGAACACCGCGGCCACCGCCCGTTCGCTCTCGGTCCGCGGCTCGATGTGACGGGTGTCGCCGCCGGATGATTCCGGTCGGGGCAGCGCAGCGCGATCGAGCTTGCCGTTCACCGTGAGCGGGAGCTCGTCGAGGAGCATGACCACGTCCGGGACCATGTAGGACGTCAGGAAACCGGCCACCGCTTCGCGAACCTCGGTGGTGCCCAACTCGGCTCCGTGCTCCGGAACCACATAGGCGATCAGTCGCTCACCGGTGGACAGACCCTGACCATCGGCACTCTCGACGAGTGCGACCGCGGCAGCGACGCCGGCGATCCGCAGCAGCGCCGCCTCCACCTCGCCGAGCTCCACCCGGAATCCGCGGAGCTGGACCTGGGAATCGCTGCGCCCCAGGTATTCCAGCTGCCCGTGGGTATTCCAGCGCGCGATGTCGCCGGACCGATACAGCCGTTCACCGGGCGCCCCGAACGGGTCCGCCACAAAACGTTGAGCGGTCAGATCCTGCCGGTCCAGATAGCCCCGGCCCAACTGGGCGCCGGAGACGTACAGATCACCGGCCACACCCGTTGTCACCGGGTGCAGGCGGCTGTCGAGAACGTGGACCCGCAGACCGGCGATCGCATCACCGACCACCGATGCGGTCGCCCGGGCTGCGAAGTCCCGGTCGAGGCGAATCTTCGTGACATGCACGGTCGTTTCGGTGATCCCGTACATGTTCACCAGCACCGGTGCGGTGTCGGCGTGCCGGGAGTACCACCGGTCCAACTGTCCGAGATCGAGTGCTTCGCCGCCGAAGATCACGTACCGCAGGGCCAGGTCACCGGATTCGGCCACGCGATCGGCCTCGGCGAACTGATAGAACGCCGACGGCGTCTGGTTGAGTACCGTGACCCGCTGCCGCACCAGCAGTTCCCGGAACTCATGTGGGGAGCGCGACGTCGTGAAATCCACCATGACAAGCGCGCCGCCGTGGAGCAGCGGGCCCCACAGTTCCCACACCGAGAAGTCGAACGCGTACGAGTGGAACATCGTCCACACATCGTTCTCGTCGAACCCGAAGTCGCGCTGGGTGTTCCGGAACAGGGCGACCACCGTCTCATGGGCGATGACAACACCCTTGGGACGTCCGGTCGAACCGGAGGTGTAGATCACGTACGCGGTGTTCCGAGCGGTCAGCGGCTCGGACAGCTCGTCGGCGGTCACCGGGGACCCGTCCGTGTCGGCGAGTTCATCGGCCACCGAGGGCGCATCGAGCTCGATGGTCTGCGGCAAGTCCGCGGGCAGCGCCGCCCGGTGGTTGCCGGTCATCAGCACCAGGACCGGCGACGCGTCGTCGAAGATGAACTGCAATCGCTCGGCCGGGTGGCTGACGTCGATCGGCAGATAGCCGCCGCCCGCCTTCACCACGGCCAGAAGTGCCACAACGAGTTCGGCGGTTCGGTCGAGTGCGATCGCGACCAGTTTCTCGGGACCGACGCCCCGGGCGATCAGCAACCGGGCCAGTCGGTTGGCGCGACGATCGAGTTCGGCATAGGTGATGACCGTGTCCCCGTCGATGAGCGCACGATTGTCGGGGGTGGCAGCGACCTGCTCGTCGAACAGACGCACCAGGGTGGCGTCGCGGGCCGAACGCTCGCCCGATTCCATGATCACCGAGGTGAGCATTCCCGAGAACTGTTCGGCGAAGCCGGCGGCGGACTCGCCCTCCAGCAGCCCGGGCAGCAGCGTGGACAGTGCCACCGTGATCGCGGCCTCGGCACTGACACCGACGGCGGCCAAGGTCACCACGAGTTCGGCGGATTTGGCGTGTAGGACGCCATAGGTGACATCGGTACCGTTGTGCGAGAGGGCGATTCCGTCCGGGTTGATCCGGGCCGCGGTCTCCAGCAGGTCCGAGAGCGACTCGCCCTCCAGCTCGGCCAGCGCCGATCCGAATCCGTCGGCCGCTGCACCGCCCCGGGGCCGGTCGTGTGATCGGCGTTCGTCGGCGGTGAGGATGTCGATGTCTCCGACGACCACGGCCGGGTCGGTCGCGATCGCGGTCAGGACCGAGGTGAAGCGCTGCGCCATCGTCTCGACGGTCGACTCGTCGAAGATGTCCACGGCGTAGTCGAGGACGGCGTCGATGCCACGTCCGCGGCCGTCGGTCCCGAAGGATTCCGAGACACTGAGCCCCAGATCGGATTTCACGTACCGCAGCGGCGACTCGAGTGCGCTGACCTCGAGCCCGGGCAGGGTGACGGTGGGGATGTCGATGTTCTGCATCGTGAGCATCGCCTGCACCAGCGGTGCGTACTTGCGCGAGCGTACCGGCGCAAGCGCTTCGACAACCTGCTCGAAGGGCAGATCTGCGTTGCTGAAGGCCGACAGGTCAGCGGTCTTCGTCTTGGCGAGCATCGATGTGAACGATGCCGAGGAATCCACCCGGCTACGCATCACGAGGGTGTTGACGAACATACCGACCAGTCCCTCGATCGCCGAGGCGTTGCGTCCGGCGGTCGGGGTCCCGACCGCGACGTCGCCCGAACCGCTCAGCCTCGACAGCAGAATCGCGTAAGCCGCGTGGATGACCATGAACAAGGTGGTGTCGTTGTCCTTGGCCACCGCGTTCAGCTGCTCCTGCAGCTCGGCGCCGATCGTGAACCTGACCTCACCGCCCGCCACCGAACGTTTGTCGGTGCGTGGTCGATCGGTGGGGATGTCCAGGAGTTCGGGAAGTCCCGCGAGATGCTCTTTCCAGAAGGCGATCTGCTGTGCGGCAACAGAATCCGGGTCGTACTCCGACCCCATCACAGTGCGCTGCCAGATCGCGTAGTCGGCGTACTGCACGGCCAGTGGTCGCAGCGCCGGCGCGCTGCCCGCCGCCCGCGCCGTGTAGGCGGACATCAGATCGGTCGCCAACGGCACCAGCGACGACCCGTCGGCGGCGATGTGGTGGATCACCAGGAGCACCACATGGTCGTCCGGTCCGACGGCAATCAGCAACGCGCGCAGCGGAGGTGCCGCGGTGACGTCGAATCCCTCGGTCGCCGTCTCGAGGCAGAGCGCAAGCAGTTCGTCCTCGGACCCGACGGTCCGCGAGATCAGCTGCGGCGCGGCCTCATCGGCCGGCAGGACCTTCTGGTACGGACCCTGGACCGAATCCGGATAGACCGTACGCAGGATCTCCTGCCGCTCGACGACGTCGAGCAGCGCGGCGGTCAAAGCGCTCTCGTCGAGCCGGCCCCGCAGTCGCAATCCGAGCGGGATGTTGTAGTCCGCGGCATCAGGATTGAGCCGGTTCACGAACCACATCCGCTGCTGCGCCAGCGACAGCGGGATCCGGTCGGGTCGCGGCTGTGGCGTCAGCGGCCGGATGGGCAGGCCGTCCAGATCCGGGGACGCACTGATCGCCTCGGCGAGGTCGGCCACGACGGGCGCCTCGAAGAGGATCCGAACCCCCAGTCGCACACCGAGGACCTCGTTGATCCTCGCGATGGCACGGGTGGCGCCAAGGGAATTGCCGCCGAGATCGAAGAACGAATCGTCGGCGCCCACCGTCTCGACCCCCAAGACGTCGGCGTAGGCCGCGGCGATCGCATGTTCCATCGGCGTGGCCGGTTCCCGGTGCTGGGCGGCTCCGGCAGCGAAGTCGGGCGCGGGCAGTGCGCGCTTGTCCAGTTTGCCCATCGGGGTCAGCGGTACGTGATCGAGGAACACCATCGAACCGGGCACCATGAACTTGGGCAGGAACCCGGCGGCGTACTCACCGAGGTCGCGGGCGTCGATCGTGGCGCCCGGCTTCGGTTTCAGATATGCGGCCAGCGCGGTCTCGCCCGCGGGTCCGTCGACACCGACCGTCACCGCGAAGTCCACCGCCGGGTGTCCGGCCAGCACGGCGTCGATCTCGCCGAGTTCGATGCGGAACCCGCGGACCTTGACCTGCTGATCGGATCGGCCCATGTAGCTGATCTCGTAGGACACCTGGCCGTCGGTCCCGGCCACCGCGACCCAGCGCACGACGTCGCCGGTGCGATACATCCGCTCCCCCTGCGCGTCATAGGGGTTGGCGACGAAACGGACCGATGTCAGGTCCGGGCGGGCGCGGTAGGCACGGGAGACACCGGGTCCGCTGATGTACAGCTCACCCGGCACGCCGACGGGCACCGGATTGAGCCGGCTGTCGAGCACCAACGCCCTCACCCCGGCGATGGGTCCGCCGATGGTGATCGGGTCGCCCACCGTCATCGGATCACTGATGTTGGTCATGATCGTTGTCTCGGTGGGCCCGTAGCCGTTGTACAGCCGGCGGCCGGGTGCCCAGCGCTGCACCAGATCCGACGGCACCGCCTCGCCTCCGGCCACGACGTCGGAGAAGTGCGGAAGGCCTTCCGGATCAACCGATGCCAGGGCGGCGGGGGTGATGAACGCGTGCGTGACCCGGTGGTCGGTCAGCAGGGCGTGGAGCTCGGCACCGCCGTATATCCCGGCCGGCACGATGACCATGGTGGCGCCGGCCCCCACGGCCAGCAGTAATTCGAGGATCGACG
>NZ_DATCVM010000175.1:0-3530 GCF_036566845.1 Williamsia sp. | reverse complement strand
CAATGTGTCCTCTCGGGCGGGGCACCGGCCGGCTGCCGATACCTAGGGGGGTATGTTGATGGCCATCGTACACATACCCCCAGGGGTACACGCAAGTGTGGAATGGGGATACCCCCCAGGGTACTTGACATACCCATAGGGGTATAGGCACAGTAGGAGCCAGAAGGCCTATCCACCGCCCACCGAAAGGATCGCCATCATGAAGTTCATCCAGTACTACCTGGACTGCCTGTCGCACGCCTCATATCTCATTGCCGACGAGACCACTGGCCGCGCCGTCGTTGTGGACCCGCAACGGGACGTGTCCGAGTACCTCTCGGAAGCCCGGGAACACGGCTACACGATCGAGTTGGTCATCGAGACCCATTTCCACGCCGATTTCCTGTCCGGGCATCTGGAGTTGGCCAAGGCCACCGGCGCCAAGATCGTGTACTCGGCGGTCGCCGAGACGGAGTTCGAGTCGATGGGTGTCGCCGACGGCGAGCGCTACTCGTTGGGGGAGGTGACCCTGGAGTTCCGCCACACCCCCGGGCACACCCCGGAGTCGTTGAGCGTGGTGGTCTACGAGCATGCCGGTGACGAGGTTCCCTATGGGGTGTTGACCGGTGATGCGTTGTTCATCGGCGATGTCGGTCGGCCCGATCTGTTGGCCTCGATCGGGTTCACCCGTGAGGAGTTGGCCGACAAGCTCTATGACTCGCTGCACACCAAGTTGATGACGTTGCCCGACGCGACGCGGGTGTATCCGGCCCATGGTGCGGGGTCGGCGTGCGGGAAGAACCTGTCGACCGATCTGTGGTCGACGATGGGGGAGCAGAAGGCCACCAACTACGCGCTGCGCGCCCCGGACAAGGCGACGTTCATGGAGTTGGTCACCGAGGGTCAGCCCCCGGCGCCGAGTTACTTCGTCTACGACGCGATCCTCAACCGCAAGGACCGCGAGCTGCTCGATGAGACCAAGATGCCGGTGGCGATGACCTACGAGCAGGTCGGTGACGCCCTGGCCGCGGGTGCGGTGTTGGTTGACGGGCGCTCCCCGGAGGAGTTCGCGACCGGTCATCTGCGGGCGGCGATCAACATCGGGTTGGAGGGCCGCTACGCGGAGTTCGCCGGGTCGGTGCTGCCCTCCGATGTCGACATCGTGTTGTTCACCGAGCCCGGTCAGGAGATGGAAGGCAAGAACCGGCTGGCCCGGATCGGTTTCGACCGGGTCATCGGCCACCTGGACCGGCCGTTCGAGGTGATGTTCGCTCATCAGGACGATGTGCAGGTCGCCTCCCGGTTGACCGCGAAGGCGTTCGACGAGCGCGCCGCCGAGTTGGCCGATCTGCAGATCGTCGATGTCCGCAACCCCGGGGAGGTCGCCGCGGGCACCATCGCCAACGCGGTCACCATCCCGGTGGGTCAGCTGCCCAACCGGCTCGGCGAGCTCGACCCGGCCAAGCCGACCGTCGTGTACTGCGCCGGCGGCTACCGGTCCTCGGTCGCGGCCAGCCTGCTGCGCCACAACGGCTTCACCGACGTCAGCGACATCCTCGGCGGCTACGGCGCCTGGGAAGAAACCCACCAAAACGCCTGAACCACAACTACCAGGCGACCCCGAGGAAGGACAGCGAAATGGCCATCAAGAATCTGAACTACGACGACTTCGAGTCGACCGTCCTCGACAACCCGATCGTGCTCGTGGACTTCTGGGCGTCATGGTGCGGCCCGTGCCGCGCCTTCGCGCCGGTGTTCGAAAGGTCCGCGCACGCACACCCGGATGTCGTGCACGCCAAGGTCGACACCCAGGCCGAGCGGGACCTGGCCGCCACGCTGGAGATCCGGTCGATCCCGACGGTGATGGCGTTCCGCGACGGTGTGCTGGTGTACAGCCAGGCGGGCGCGATGCCGTCGGCGGCGCTCGAGGACCTGATCAACCGGGTCAAGGCGCTGGACATGGCCGAGGTCCGCGCCAAGATCGCGGCCCGCAAGGCGGCCGCGCCAGCGTAAGCCACTGCTGCACAGGCAGATTCACCGATCACGAGTGCCGGCCGCCGGCTCGCCAGGTGCCGGCGGTCGACCTCGTGAGCGATGCGTCACGTTACGGTCGGGGTCCGCTCGCCGCGAGGGGTGCCGGGGGCTGCGTTCTCGACGGCAACGGTTGGGAAGGGCCCAAAGTCCCCATGGGCCCGGTCCGACGAATCTAGGCTCGGTAGTGGCCGGGCTGGAACAATGCGTTCAGTGACCACAACAATCGACACCGCATCGGAGACACGGTGATGGTCGCACCGGCGTCTGTCGAGACGAACGCGCATCACGGTCTACCCGAGCACGAGGTGGTCCTGCTGCTGGAGACCGATCCGCATCGCGGCCTCAGCAGCGAAGAGGCGGACGAGCGGTCTCGCCGTTTCGGACTCAACGTTCTGCCCGAGCCGAAAAGCGCGGGGCTCTTGCTGCGCGTCCTGCGGCAGTTTCATCATCCGCTCATCTATGTCCTGCTCGTCGCAGGCGTCGTCACCGCATTGCTGCACGAGTACGTCGACTCCGCGGTGATCTTCGGCGTCGTGATCATCAACGCCGTCGTCGGCTTCATCCAGGAATCGAAAGCCGAGTCGGCGTTGCAGAGCCTGCGCGCGATGGTCCGTACGGATGCCAAGGTGATCCGGGGAGGTCGTGAACGGGTCATCGCCTCCGAGCAACTCGTGCCGGGCGATCTTGTCCTGGTCGAGGCCGGCGACAAAGTGCCCGCGGACATCCGGTTGCTCCGACAGGCAGAACTGCGTGTCGACGAGTCGGCGCTGACCGGCGAATCGGAACCCGTGGCGAAGAACGAAGTCGTGCTCCCCGACGCGACCCCGGTCGCGGATCGCTGCAATATGGCCCACTCGGGAACCTTGGTGACCGCAGGCTCCGGTACAGGGATCGTGGTGGCCACGGGAGCCGAAACCGAGATCGGCGAGATCCACCGACTCGTCGGAGCAGCAACGACTTTGGCGACACCGCTGACCGCGCAGCTCGCCCGGTTCAGCAAGGTCCTCACCGTCGGGATCCTGGCGCTGGCCGCCATGACCTTCGCCGTCGGCCTGTTGCGCAGGCAGGACGCGGTGGAGACGTTCACCGCGGCTGTGGCGCTCGCGGTGGGCGCCATCCCGGAGGGCCTTCCCGCCGCCGTGACGATCACCCTCGCCATCGGCGTCGCACGGATGGCCAAGCGCAGAGCGGTCATTCGCAGGCTTCCGGCCGTGGAGACGCTCGGGAGCACAACCGTCATCTGCACCGACAAGACGGGCACCCTCACCGAGAACCAGATGACGGTGCGGGAGATCTGGACTCCCGACGCGTCGGTGGAGGCCACCGGCGGGGGATATGCGGTCGGCGGCGCCCTGCTGTCGCGGGACGGAACACCCGCGGCACTCGACGACAATGCGGCGCTGCTGTGGACGCTGCTCGCCGGTGCGGCATGCAACGACGCGGCCCTGACCGCTGCGGGGGAGCGGTGGATCATCGCCGGTGACCCCACCGAGGCGGCGATGCTGGTCATCGCGGTC
>NZ_DATCVM010000174.1:0-4047 GCF_036566845.1 Williamsia sp. | reverse complement strand
CGGTGCCCCCGCCACTGTCGGCTCCGAATATGGCTGCCACCCAGCGTCCTCGGGACCCGGTCCCGGACCGTACGGATTTGACACTATTCCCCCTGATGTCCTTAGCGGCGGGCCATCATCCCAATGGCTGCCCAGAAGACGTTAACCTGTTGTGCCGCATCTGCCATCACAGCGTCGACCATTCGGTCGACGGGTGGTCAGAACAGGCTGGACAGCGTCGGCAGTCCGATGACGGAATCGACTGCCAGACCGCAGAAAACGATGGCCAGATACTCGTTGGACTGGAGAAACACCTTGAGAGGCACCACTTCTTCGCCGCGCTGGGTCCCGCGATAGAGCTTGTGAACCACGTAGATGAACCAGCCACCCGCGATCAGCGAGACCACGGCGTAGATCCAGCTGGTCGCCAGACACAGGACCAGGGTGCTCAGGACGGTCGCCCAGGTGTAGTAGAGCATCTGCCGGGTGACCTGCACCTCGGTGGCGATGACCGGCAACATCGGGACGCCCGCGGCGCGGTAGTCCTCCTTGTAACGCATCGCCAGTGCCCACGTGTGTGGCGGAGTCCAGAAGAAGATCACCGCGAACAGCACCAGCGGTTCCCAGCTGAGGGTTCCGGTGACGGCGGCCCAGCCGACAAGTGTCGGCATGCATCCGGCGGCGCCGCCCCAGACGACGTTCTGCCAGGTCCGTCGCTTCAAGATCATCGTGTAGACGAAGACATAGAACGCGATGGTCGCCATCACCAGGAGCGCGCTGAGCAGGTTGGTCGTCGCGAACAGCACCCCGAAGGACGCCGCGCCCAGGATCAAACCGAAGATCAGGGCGTTGCGCGTCGACACCGCGTGACGGGCCAACGGCCGCCGCTGGGTGCGCTTCATCTTCTGGTCGATGTCCGCGTCGACAACCATGTTCAGTGTGTTTGCGCTGGCTGCGCCGAGCCATCCACCGAGCAACGTCCAGGCCATCAACGCCGGGTCGACATGTCCGCGGTCAGCGAGGAGCATCACCGGAATCGTCGCCACGAGCAGTAGCTCGATGACCCGAGGCTTCGTCAACGCGAGGTACGCCAGGACCAAGGCCCCAATCCGCCCACGAACGCTGGTGGCGCGCTCCACGGGAGGAGCATCACCACCACCTGACGCTGGGGAAGAGGCGAAACCGTGTCCGCTCACACGTTCCCCAATCCGCACTAGATCTCCTGACTCGAGCCCATCTACTACAGAGAATGGTAGACGGAGGTCGGCCGCAAACAGCAATCGAGGTCCGATCGGCGGGTTGCCTGCGGCGTCATCTACCACGGGACATTCGCAGCCCATTCGTATGCCGTGGCTCACGGCGTCGACATCGGGCGACTAAGCTTGGTGTGGGCTGTGCGTAGCCCAGGCCAGTAGCAATGTCGAGCCCGAAGAATCACGAAGTCGAATTTGAGGAGTTCAGGAAAACGTGTCAGCAACAGATGAGATTCGCACTCTAACTCAGGCTTCACACCCCGCCGACTGGACGGCAGTGGACACCAAAGCAGTTGACACGGTTCGAGTTCTGGCCGCCGACGCGGTCCAGAAGTGCGGCAGCGGGCACCCCGGAACCGCCATGAGCCTGGCTCCCCTGGCGTACACCCTGTTCCAGCGGGTGATGAAGCACGATCCCAACGACACCGACTGGATCGGGCGCGATCGCTTCATCCTCTCGTGTGGCCATTCCAGCCTGACCCTGTACATCCAGCTCTACCTGGGCGGATTCGGACTCGAACTCGCCGACATCGAGGCGCTGCGCACCTGGGACTCCAAGACACCCGGGCACCCTGAGTACCACCACACGCGCGGTGTGGAGATGACCACCGGACCGCTCGGCCAGGGCCTGGCCTCCGCAGTGGGCATGGCGATGGCCGCCCGCTACGAGCGTGGCCTGTTCGACCCTGACGCACCCGTCGGGGCCAGCGCCTTCGATCACCACATCTATGTGGTCGCCTCCGACGGCGACATCGAGGAGGGGGTCACCTCCGAGGCGAGCTCGCTGGCCGGGACGCAGCAGCTCGGCAACCTCATCGTCTTCTATGACAAGAACCACATCTCGATCGAGGACGACACCGACATCGCGCTGTCCGAGGATGTCGCCGCCCGCTACGAGGCGTACGGCTGGCATGTGCAGCACGTCGAGGGCGGCGAGAACGTCACCGCGATCGAAGAGGCGATCGAGAACGCGAAGGCCGTGATCGACAAGCCGTCGATCATCGTGCTCCGTACGATCATCGGTTACCCGGCCCCGAACAAGATGAACACCGGCGGCATCCACGGTTCGGCTCTCGGAGCCGACGAGGTCGCTGCCACCAAGGCCGCGCTCGGATTCGATCAAGAGAAGACCTTCGAGGTCTCCGACGAGGTCATCTCGCACACCCGCAAGCTCCTCGACCGTGGGGCCGAGCTGCACACCGCCTGGAGCAAGTCTTTCGACGAGTGGGCCGCGGCCTACCCCGACCGCAAGAAGCTGCTCGACCGGGTGACCGCCCACGAACTGCCCGAGGGCTGGACCGAGGCCCTGCCGACGTGGTCGGTGGGAGACAAGGATGTCGCAACGCGCTCCGCCTCCGGCAAGGTCCTGTCCGCACTCGCGCCGGTCCTGCCCGAATTATGGGGCGGCTCAGCCGATCTCGCCGGCAGCAACAACACCACGATGGATGGCGCGGCATCGTTCGGCCCAGAAGGCATCAGCACCAAGAGCTGGAGCGCGAACCCCTACGGCAGAACGCTGCACTTCGGTATCCGCGAGCACGCGATGGGGGCGATCCTCTCCGGCATCGCTCTGCACGGTCCCACCCGCGCCTACGGCGGTACGTTCCTGCAGTTCGCCGATTACATGCGCCCCGCAGTGCGCCTGGCCGCCCTGATGCAGACCGATCCGATCTACGTCTGGACCCACGATTCGATCGGCCTCGGTGAAGACGGCCCGACCCACCAGCCGATCGAGCACCTCGCGGCCCTGCGTGCCATCCCGAACCTCGACGTCGTCCGACCGGGTGATGCCAACGAAACCGCGTACGCCTGGGCCGAGGTGCTGCGGCGGCGCCACAACCCGGCCGGCCTGGCACTGACCCGCCAGAACCTGCCGATCCTCGAGGGCACGTCCGCCGAGGGTGTGGCCAACGGTGGCTACGTCCTGTCCGAACCCGATACCACCCCGCAGGTGGTCCTGATCGGAACCGGATCCGAGGTCTACCTCGCCGTCGATGCGGCGAAGGCACTGAAGGACAAGGGCATTGCCGCGCGCGTTGTCTCGATGCCGTGCGTCGAGTGGTTCGACGAGCAGGATGCCGAGTACCGCGACTCCGTGCTGCCGCCGAGCCTGAAGGCTCGCGTTGTGGTCGAAGCCGGCATCGCGATGCCGTGGTACCGGCTGGTCGGCGACGGCGGCGAGATCGTCTCGATCGAGCACTACGGTGCATCGGCCGATTACAAGATCCTTTACGAGAAGTTCGGCGTCACCGCCGAAGCAGTCACCGCCGCCGCCGAGCGCGCCATTGCGAAGCAGTCCACTCCCGCCTGATCTCCAACCTCCCATCTGAAATGGAGCACGACATGAGCGAACAGAACGCAAATCTTGCTGCACTGGCCGAGGCCGGCGTCTCGGTCTGGCTCGACGATCTCTCCAGGACCCGCATCGAATCGGGCAACCTGGCCGAGGTCATCGCCACGAAATCCGTTGTCGGAGTGACCACGAACCCGTCGATCTTCCAGGCGGCTCTGTCCAAGGGCGACGCCTACGATGCCCAGGTCAACGAACTCGCGGCCCGCGGCGCCGACGTCGACGCCACCATCCGGACGGTCACCACAGACGACGTCCGCAATGCGTGCGACGTGCTGGCCCCGCAGTACGAGGCCTCCAAGGGTGTCGACGGCCGGGTGTCGATCGAGGTCGATCCCCGTCTGGCAAACGACACCGACCAGACCATCGCCCAGGCGGTGGAACTGTGGAAGATCGTCGACCGGCCGAACCTGTTGATCAAGATCCCGGCGACACTCGCGGGTCTGCCGGCCATCACCAAGGTGA
>NZ_DATCVM010000173.1:0-4728 GCF_036566845.1 Williamsia sp. | reverse complement strand
CCGTATTCTTTAGTGCGTCTTGTGACGCGGACATGGAACGCTTGTGTGACCAAGCTTCACGCACTCCTGTGAACCGACCGTTATCATCGGCGCCCTACACGCCCACTAGCCTGCTCAGCTTCTCGAACTGTCGTTGCACGGCTAAGGCGGTGCGATCGGCGCAATAGCGTCGAGCGCGCTTACACCATGCCGTTAACGAGGCACTTGGGGCGCTCCCAGAACGTATTCTGAAAGTGCCACGCCGCACGGGTCGACTGCCAGGGTCGTCGGCCGCGTGCGGGGGGGCCGAGCCGTCGGGTCATCAATCCGATCATTGCCCATTTGATTATCGCCTCCAAGTGCGCCCGGAGGCGTTCGTAGTCGTGTTCGAGTCGACGGCAACGCACGATCTACGCCAGGGTCCGTTCGATTAGCCAATGGTGTGGCAGCACACTGAATCCGATCTGCCCCTTGGTTTTCCGCACGATATCAAGCGCCATCCGGCAATGCTCCGCGACCCACGCGGCAAGGCGTCCGGCGTAGCCGCCGTCTGCCCATTGCGTCGGCTTGCGACGTTTCCTGCGAGCGGCCACGCCCGAATCATGCCGCCACGTACGGGTCACGCACCAATTGTTCAGCGAGATCGGGGTCTTCGGCCGGAGGATGATCCTGGGAGTTTGACGGTGCCGCGCCGATTCGGCGACGTAAACCGCTGTTGATCTGGTTACGTAACACGACGATTGGCCAACAGGTTGTTGGCCAATTGCATCGCGATCCCAGATGCTCGCCATCTGCCGCATGTATTTCAGATTCGTTCGAGAGAGCCCACGCATGTCGGGGAAAGCTGCTCGGAGATCGACCGCGAGCTTGTCATCACCTTCGTACCCCAGCCTTCGGCTTCTTGGCGCGTTGCAAGAACCCGGAGAAGCCTCGGACCTGACTCGGTGAGCACATCGCGGCACTCCAGGACGATCTCGCCCGGCTTACCCAACCTGAACGCCCGGGCCGATGGTGATCCTATGGTCACAATGGCCGATGACTGTTGGGGAATCGTCAGGGAGTACACCGGTGACGCGCGGGCCTCCTCGGACTTCGACGCCCGATCTGAAACACCCACCGTCCCCGGCACCGAGACGACCGAGCACCCACGCCCAGCCGCGGACGTCACCCAAGTAGGGAAAGCCGCATTCCAACTGAAATAATACAACTCAAGTAACAGTTACGCGATGAAGACTGGGATTCGGCACTGGGTGGCATAAATGGTGTTTCCGCTCTCGCGACTGCTGGACCAGTCGCGTATTCAAGCCTCCCGCCGACGTGACATCCCCCTGTTCGTCGGCGGGACAACATAATCGATGATCGACGGAATGCTTTTGGTCTCCGTTCCCAACACCCCAAACCCGTCAAACGGCCGACCACCAACTGCCGGCACGTCCATTTATCCTTGACCAACCTCTCAGAGCAACCCGACGTTTCTGGGACATTGGTCCCTAAAAAATACGTACCGGATGGAATATTATTTCCAACGCACCGATCTCCCGGGCCGATGTGCTTCAGCCCGAGAAGTCGGTACAGGCCTTGTCGGACCACTCGCAAATCCGAAGGCCCGACAAGGCCCCGGCATCTACTCGGTCCAGTTCTCGAGGATGGCATGGCCGGCTAGCTGACCGCTGGCGTTTCAGTGTGCTGAAATGTCGATGATGCGCACGGGTAGCTGAATACGGTTCGGCGCCCTCCCTCGACACAGGAGATCCGACGTGGTGACAGATTCGGGTGTGAAGCAAATCGGAGTCGTGGAAGATCACTCCGCAGTGATATTGGGGTTGAAGGCCATGTTGGCCGAACAGCACAATGTGGAAGTCGCGGCGACGGCCCCCACAGTCGCAGAACTGTTAAGTCAACAGACGCCTTTGGATTTCGTTCTGCTCGATTTGCGACTGGCCGACGGTTCCTCTCCCACTGCCAATGTCGAAACGCTGCGGGCAGCAGGATTGGAAGCGTTGGTGTTCACCGGGGCCGAAAACCCGTATCTGGTCAGATTGGCAGCGAAAGCCGGTGTGCTGGGAGTTATCCGGAAATCAGCGCCGACAGAGCAAGTCGTCGACGCCATCGCCGCAGCCGCCAACGGCGCTCTGGTGGCCACCACCGAATGGGCGGCAGCGATCGACGGCGATCCCGAGTTGCCCGAGGTCGGACTCAGTCCGCGGCAACAGGACGTCCTCACCTTGTACGCATCCGGGGAGAAAGCCGACCGCGTAGCGCGAATGACCGGCCTGACACCGAACACCGTCAACGACTACCTCGCCCGTATCCGCCTCAAATACGCCGACGCGGGACGGCCGGCCCGAACGAAAACAGACCTCTACAAACGCGCCGTCGAGGACGGGTGGCTTCCGGTGCCAGAGCATCCGGTCCGATGACACACCAGGTGTCGCCACTTGCGCAGCCCGTCGCTCGAACCGAAGACACCGACCGGATCTTGCGGATGTTCGCCAGATTCACCAGCGTCGGATACCTCGCGTATCTCGTGATCTTGTGGCCGTCCATCACCGAGCTCGCACCGCGCATGGACCCGTGGTGGACGCCTACCATCGTTGTTGTCGTGTTCGGCTGCGGACTCTTACCAGGCGCATTGTCGTTCCACACTGATACACAGGCGATGCGCACCTCCGCCGCAGTCGCGGCGACAGTGTTTCTCGTTGCGGTGGCCAGTTGGCCGGCGGCATGGAACGGCCCTGATCTTCCCACCAGTGACGGGGTCTGGCTCGCGGCGTTCCCCGGGTTGGCGAGCCTTGCTGCCGTACTGGCCTGGCCGATACCGGCCGCGTTCGTTCACCTGGTGATCGGATGCACGGGAGTGCAGACGATCAATCTCGTCGCCCGCGACGGCGCACAAGCAGCGATGTTGATCCCGGAGATCGCGTTCGCAATCATGTTCTGCACCTTGTTCGTCGGAGGCGCCGCGATGGCGCTGCGCACCGGCCGCCTTCTCGACGCCACCACCGACGAGACATACGCCGCCGCCGCTGACGCGGCAGCCCAACGCGCACGCATCGTCGAGCGCGAACGCTTCGACGCGCTCATCCACGACAACGTGCTGTCCACACTTCTGGCCGCCTCACACGGTCAACCTCACTCTCAAGTCGGCCGACTCTCCGAAACGACGTTGGCAGAGCTCGACAATCTCCGGACCGGAAGCGAACCAGGACAACCGTTCTCACTCGCGGACGCTCTCGTTCACCTGCGAACCGCGGCCGCCGACGCTGACGATCAAGCCCCGTTCGACGTGATCCACGCCGATGCCGCACCACTACCGTTCCTGTCTGCCGAGTGTGTTCGCGCACTGGGATCGGCATTGTCCGAGGCCCTGCGCAACTCTCGCCTCCACGCCGCCCCGGATGCCCTGCGAACGGTCACTGCGACAGTGACCGGATCAGGAATTCGAATCGAGGTCGCCGACAACGGTTCCGGGTTCGAAACCTCCTCAGTCGCGCCGCACCGCCTCGGTATCGCCGTCAGCATTCTCGGCCGAATGCGCGCCATACCGGGCGGCTCGGCACACGTGGACTCACATCTCGGTGTCGGCACAACAGTGCACCTGGGATGGGAATCCGAATGACGCGCCATGACACCGATATTCACGACGTTCGAGAACTACTGGGCCTGCGCACCATCGCGGCGAGAATCGTGGTCACCGCATACGCGGCAACATTCGCCCTCGTCGCATGGTCCACGAACGCGCCCGGCGGCGGATGGTTCGAATTCGCCGCGTGGATCTTCGTCAGCATCGGGGCGCTCGGCCTCATCCTGGTCCCCGGCGACCCGCTGCCGACCCTAGCTACTGCGTACCTGACCGTGTCCGGCCCGGTCGCGGTCAATCTGATCTTTGCCGTCGCCCCGGTACCGATCGACGGGCTCCTGCAATTGTGGCCACTGGCAGCGGCGACAGCGATCTACACCTACATGTGTGTCCGGGGGCGCACCGTCTGCGCATGGATCGGTATGACCACCGTCCTGGCCAGCTGCATGCTCTGGGCCGAACGGACCGGTCAAGGCGCAATGTACGGGCTGTCGATGTCGGCGATCAACCTCGCGCCACTACTGATGGCGACTTTCTTCGCATGGACCATCCGGCCGGCCGCACGCGAGATCTTCGCCCTACGCCGGCAAGCGACAGTGCGCATCGCGGCCGAGGCAGCCGACACCGCTGTTCTCGACGAACGCGATGCGCAACTCACACGCCTCGACGACCTCGCCCGCCCGCTCCTCGAACGCATCACCGGCGCCAGCCCTCTCAACGAGCAGGAACGCCTCGACTGCCAACTCCTCGAAGCGCACCTACGCGACACCTTGCGAGCCCCGATCCTCGCCGTCCCCTACCTCGCCGCTGCCGCACGCGCAGCCCGCACACGCGGTGTCGAGGTCGTCCTGCTCGACGACCACGCCCTCGACACCGCAACCGAAGAAGTACGAAACCGCATAATCGCCGCCGCCGCAGACACACTCACCCAAGCACGATCCGGCGCACTCACAATCCGAATACTCCCACCCGGGCGAGACGTCCTCGCCACCATCCTCAACAGCACACCTGACGACATCATCCGACTCGAATACGGTCACGACGGTCACCCCTCGCCCCCACGCATCCGACTCCCACCCGACTGCTCTTAGTAACTGTGCCCCCATTTTTGGGGTCTCGGCGCCACCGGCGGAATCCGTTACCGTTTGAACCCACTCTCTGCGGATCGG
>NZ_DATCVM010000172.1:0-2952 GCF_036566845.1 Williamsia sp. | reverse complement strand
ACGACCTTGTTCTCCAGGTCAATCTTTTCGACATTGCCCATCAGGACCTTCGCGTTGGCCTGTTTGCGCAGGATGACGCGGGTCGCCGGGGCGATCTCACCTTCGGAGATGATGCCGGTCGCGACTTGGTAGAGCATCGGTTGGAAGAGGTGGTGGGTGGTCCGGGCAATCAAGGTGACGTCGACATCGGCCTTCTTCAGGTGCTGGGTCGAGAACAGGCCACCGAAGCCGGATCCGATCACCACCACCTTGTGTCGGGTCGAAACTGCAGTCTCCTTGCTCATGACCATCTCCTGTCGGTTGGCGAATTGCGGCCGGGATCTCAAGGGAGTGGTGGGATCCGCACGCTGTCTACGGTAGTTGGTGAGCGGGGATCGGTCGCGCCAAGGTGCGTGCGAGGGCGGCGCCACCGGAAGTGGCCGGGTCAGGCGATCAGATGTGTGCTGGTGCGCGCGGCGTGCGCCCAGGGGAAAGCACTTGATTCCCAATCGGTTCGGAGAATCTCGTACTCGACCTCGCCCCGTTCGGAACCGGTGATCGAGGTGTCGGCGCAGTCGTGCAGCCGGACGAGTCGCAGGCCGCAGTTTTCCATCACCCGCCGAGAGGCGGTGTTGACAGCCATCGTCCCGGCGAAGAGCCGGCGAACGCCGCGATCATCGAATGCCTGCTGAACGAGGGCGCGAGCGCCTTCGGTGGCCAGACCTCGGCCCCACATACTGCGGCAGAGTCGGTAGCTGAGTTCGAACTCCGATTCCGACGAATGGCGGGGTGCGCGGACGCCGAACCATCCGACGAAGCTGCTGGCGGGCTCGGGGTGGCCGACAGATCGGGCTGCGACCAGGTCGAGCCGGTCGAGAGCGACCCACAGTCCGGCGCCGCTGCGATGTGAGGCCTCGGCGACAGCTCGCGGGATCGTCCATTCTTCGATGACCTCGCGTGGTGTGGAGGCACCACCGGTCACGTACCGCATCACTGCGGGATCGCTGTCCAGTTCTACAAGCTGGTCGGCGTCGCGGTGCGACACCGGCCGCAAGACCAGTCGGTCGGTCTCGATGATCAACAATTTCCCCGTTTCGAAAGCGCGCCTGCGGGCACAGTACATTCTCGTGGCCGTCGACGGGACGCATTGGCTTGTGTGTTCCGCCGTGACCCGCCAGCGCCCCAGCCTGTCGACCCCGGCGAGTTCGAGCCGGGCCGACCGGCGGTGACCCGGCCCCACCCGGCCGAACCCCTACACTGGCATAGGTGACCTTTCAGGGAGTTCTCATTTGACGTCGGTGGCAGTGGTCGGGTCTGGTGTGTCGGGACTCACCGCCGCGTATCTGCTCCGCGGCAACCATGCCGTGACCCTCTATGAGAGCGACGATCGACTCGGCGGTCATGCCCACACCCATACGCTCGGTTCCGGGCAGGCGCGGGTTCGTGTCGATTCGGGTTTCATCGTCCACAACGAGCGCACCTATCCACTCCTTCGAAAGATGTTCTCGGAGTTGGGTGTCGAGGTGGTTCCCACCGAGATGAGCATGAGCATCAACGACCGGCCGTCAGGTGTGCAATACGCCGGCGGCCGAGGGTTCGCCGGGATCTTCGCCCAGCGGAGCCGTTTCGTCGATCGTGAGTTCGTGGGAATGTTGTTGGAGGTCAAACGATTCCATCGGGTCGCGGCGGTACACCTCGCCGAGGCCGAGGACGGCAGCCTGCGCACGTATGGAGAGTTCCTGGCGCAGCACGGATTCTCCGACTACTTCGTCCGGATGTTCGCGATCCCGCTGGTCTCCTGCGTGTGGTCGACCGGTGCGACGGCGTCGCTCGACTACCCCGCGCGCTACCTGTTCGCGTTCCTCGACAATCACGGGATGCTCACCGTCAAGGGTTCGCCCCGGTGGTACACCGTGCGCGGCGGTTCCGCGACGTACGTCGAGCGCATCGGTGCCCTTCTCGACGACGTGGTCATCGGAGCTCCGGTCACGCGGATCGAGCGCGGCGACGACGGCGTGCGGATCAGCGCAGCCGGTCACCCCGACCGGGTCTTCGATCGGGTGGTCGTGGCCACGCACGCCGACCAGGCGCTCGAGTTGCTGGCCGATCCGTCGGCGGCCGAGAAACAGGTGCTTGGGGCCTTCGGCTACTCGGCCAACGAGACGATTCTGCATACCGATTCCTCGCTGATGCCCACCGCAACACGGGCGCGCGCCAGCTGGAACTACCTCACCCCGGCAGTCGGCACCGACAATGCGCCACCGGTGGTCACCTACTGGATGAACCGGCTGCAGGGTCTACTCGGTCCCACCCAGTACTACGTCACACTCAACGGCCGGGATCGGATCGAATCGGCATCGATCATCGCGTCCATGGCCTACACCCACCCGGTCTACACACCCGAAGCGGTTGCCGCGCAGAAACAATTGCCCGAGCTGTGCACCGGCCAGACCGCCTACGCCGGTGCCTACCACGGCTGGGGCTTCCACGAAGACGGTTGTCGGTCGGGGGTGGCGGCCGCGGAACATTTCGGGGCCGCCTGGGAATGAGCGCGTCGGCGGCTCTACCACCGACCCCGGCGATCGTGCCGGGGCGGGTTCGGCATCTGCGACGAACGCCGCTCTCACACGGATTCGATCACCGCGTCTACCA
Source organism: Williamsia sp. (assembly GCF_036566845.1). Taxonomy (GTDB): domain Bacteria; phylum Actinomycetota; class Actinomycetes; order Mycobacteriales; family Mycobacteriaceae; genus Williamsia. The sequence goes on along the minus strand of NZ_DATCVM010000172.1, from coordinate 321 downwards.
ATGGCTCGTGGACCTGGCCGAGCCGTTCCGCCTGCCTGTGGTGTTGCGGCCTTTCGCCCGGTTGTATGCCAGAGATCACCTGGGGGACCCGGGGCCGGCGTCCGAGCAGACCGATCCAGGAGCCCAACTGCTCCGAATCAAGAGCAATGTGGAGAAGTTTCTGGCAGTGCGCGACGTCGACCTCGGCCCTGATGGCCGGGTGCTGATGCTGGCCAATGCCCGGGTGCTCGGATACGTTTTCGATCCGCTGACCGTGTTCTGGTGCTATTCGGGCGAGACGCTCCGCGCGGTGGTCGCCGAGGTCCACAACACCTACGGCGA
>NZ_DATCVM010000171.1:0-44253 GCF_036566845.1 Williamsia sp. | reverse complement strand
CGGCTATCCGGACGGCCCGCCTTTTTGTTTGCCTGGTTCCGCTGAAGAATTGTTCTGGGGATTTCAAGGTAAATACATAGGGAAGAAATGATCTTCGCGATCACTTTTGCACTCTAGTAACAATATTCTTAGCGTTGGCACCCATTAATTGAAGCGAGGCGATTAATTGTGTGAAGCGGGCAGTTGAACCAGGGTTCGAGAATCATCGCGTGGGCGACCATTGTCAACCGAGTTCGCGCTTGAGGATCTTCCCGGCTGCATTGCGGGGGAACTCTTTGATGAACACCACAGAGCGCGGGATCTTGAAGTTCGCCAGGTTCACGCGGGCGTGTGCCAGAACTGAGGATTCATCGATTTCGGCCCCCGGAGCGATTGTCAGATAAGCGCGGCCGACCTCTCCGAGTCGCTCGTCGGAAACACCGATCACCGCGGCTTCGGTCACGCCGTCGATGCGGGACAGCACTTGTTCGACCTCGGCGGGATAGACGTTGAATCCGCCGCAGATGTACATGTCTTTCAAGCGATCGGTGATGGTGAGGTTGCCGGCCGCGTCGATGGTCCCGATGTCGCCGGTGTGGAGCCAGCCGTCGGCGTCGATCGCCTCCGCGGTGGCCGCCGGGTCGTCGAGGTAGCCGGCCATGACCATCTTTCCCCTGGCCAGAACCTCGCCCTCGTCGGACAACCGGATCTCCATCCCCCGGAATGGCCGCCCGCAGGTGTTCGCAACGGTGACGTCGTCGTCCTCCGGAGTGCACGTGGTGACGAACCCGCTCGTCTCGGTGAGGCCGTAGGCGGTGATGACCGTGTCGATGCCCAAATCGTGTTGCATGCGTTCGACCAGGACGACAGGGACGATCGCGGCGCCGGTCACGGCCAGTCGCAGCGATGACAGATCGAACTCGACGCGGCGGGGTGCGTCCAGGAGGGTCTGAAAGATCGTGGGGGCACCGGGGAAGACCGTGGCGCGGCTGTTCGCGACGAGCTGCATGGCTCTGTCGGGCGAGTACACCGCCAGCGGCACCATGGTGGCCCCGGTGAGCATGCAGACAAGGATCCCGGCCTTATATCCGAACGTGTGGAAGTAGGGATTGACCATGACGTAGGTGTCGTCGGGGCCGAGCCCGCCGTTCCCGGCCCAGGCCGCGGCGCCGGCGATGGTCTGCTGATGCTCGGCGAGCGCGCCCTTCGACTTCCCGGTGGTGCCAGAGGTGAACAGGATGTCGGAGATGTCCGTCGGGCCGACCGCGGCCGCGCGCCGATCCGCCTCGCCGTGATCGAGTCCGGTTGCCGAGTCGAGGGCATCGTCCCAGTCGAGACTGCCCGCGGTGCGTGAGTCGTCGGGACCCAGCCGGATCCGGAGCGCGGCGAGGAGGTCCGTGGCGGCGGTGAGGTCGCCCCCTGCCTGTGTGGTGAGCTCACCGAGGCGGTCGGTGCCCAGGAACGTCCCGGCGATGACCAATGCGGTGGCCCGGGTTCGCTGGATGATCTCGAGGGCTTCGGCCGCGGTGTAGCGGGTGTTGAGTGGAACCAGAGTGGCGCCGGCGAAGTGGACACCGAGTGCGGCGATCGGCCAGTGGTAGCTGTTCGGGGCCCAGATCGCCACCCGATCTCCGGAATCGACGCCCTGCTCGATGAGGACCGTCGCCGCATCCCGGACCGCGTTCAACAGGTCGGACCAGGTGAGGGTGACGGTTTCGCCCCACTGGTCGTCGATGATCGCGGGCTGATCGGGCCACAGTCGTGCGGCGCGGATCAATGCCTGGGGTGTGGTGGTCACTTCGTCGAACTCGGCGCTCGCTGACTCTTCCGGGCCTGCTGACTGTTCCGGCGTCACGGACACGATTCCTCCTGGTCTCACCTGCTCAAAAGGCTAATACCTGTGCCGCGGCAGCAGGCTTTGTCGCCAAAAACCTAGCACTTGCTTGGGTGCCGTGCCCAAGCAAGTGCTTGGTCGGCTAGTCTGGTCGCATGACGGCGATCAATCTCGCTGACCGAGGCGTGGACCTGGGACGATGGGACGGAACGGCGACCGAGTTCTCGGCCGCTGTGAGGGCCTGGCTCGATGAACACCTGGCCGGTGAGTTCGAGCATCTGAAGTCGCGGGGTGGGCCCGGCAGCGAACATGAATTCTTCGGCCCCCGGCTGGCCTGGGATCGGCTGCTCGCCAAGGCGGGGTGGACTTGTCTGGGCTGGCCGGCCGAGTTCGGTGGACGGGGGGCCACCATCGAGCAGCGGATCCTGTTCCATCAGGAATACGCGCGATCCGGCGCTCCGGCACGGGTCAGTCACGTCGGCGAGGAACTCCTCGGGCCGACGCTGATCGAGTTCGGAACCCAGGAGCAGAAGGAACGGTTCCTGCCGCCGATCACCACGGTTGACGAACTCTGGGCGCAGGGCTATTCCGAGCCCGGGGCGGGGTCCGACCTGGCCAACATCTCGACCACAGCCCGCCTGGAGGATGGCAAGTGGGTGATCAACGGTCAGAAGATCTGGACGTCGCTCGCCCACGTCGCCCAGTGGGCGTTTGTGTTGTGCCGCAGCGAACCCGGTTCGATTCGTCATAGCGGACTGAGCTTCTTGCTGGTCCCACTCGACCAGCCCGGTGTGACGGTGCGTCCCATCCAGCAGCTCACCGGAACCTCGGAGTTCAACGAGGTGTTCTTCGACAACGCCACCACCGACGCCGGTCTTGTCGTCGGGCAGCCGGGCGACGGCTGGAAGGTCGCGATGGGACTGCTCCAGTTCGAACGCGGCGTTTCCACGCTGGGTCAGCAGGTGGGGTTCTCCCGCGAGCTGGGCGAGATCGTCGAGATGGCCAAGGAGAACGGCGCAGCCGAAGATCCGGTGATCCGCGAGCGGATCGCGCGTGCCTGGCTCGAACTCCGCGTGATGCGGGCCCATGTGCAACGCACACTCGCCACGGTCGACACCGGTGGATCGGGCGGCGAGGCGTCGGTGGCAAAACTGTTGTGGGCCAACTGGCATCGCGGGCTCGGTGAGCTCGCCGTCGCGGTACAGGGAGCGCCGTCGCTGATCGCTCCCGACGCGACCAGCGAGGGTGCGGCGAACAACATCTTCGATCCCGGGAATGTCGAACTCGACCGGTGGCAGCGCCTGTATCTGTTCACCCGCGCGGACACGATCTACGGCGGGTCGAATGAAGTGCAGCGCAACATCATTGCCGAGCGTGTGCTCGGACTACCTCGAGAGGCTCGATCGTGACAGTTGAACATCGCCCCGACTCCGAGAGGCGTCCCAGCCCCCTGTCCGCAGTGCCGGAGGAGATTCCCGGCCACGGTCTGCTCGCCGGCCGCAAAGTTGTTGTCACAGCGGCGGCGGGAACCGGAATCGGGTTCGCCACCGCCCGTCGCGCGTTGCTCGAGGGCGCCGACGTCGTCGTCAGCGACTGGCACGAACGCCGGCTGGGCGAGACGGCGGACAAGTTGCGTGCCGAGTTCGGTGACCAGACCGTGGCACAGGTGGTCTGCAACGTCCAGGAGACATCGGCGGTGAACGCGCTGATCGATGCTGCGGCAGGAGAACTGGGCCGGATCGACATCCTGGTCAACAACGCCGGACTCGGTGGTGAGACACCCCTGGTCGACATGGACGACGACGAATGGGACCGTGTCATCGACATCACTCTGGGCGGCACCTTCCGGGCGACGCGCGCTGCCCTGCGGTATTTCCGGGACGCACCACACGGCGGCGTCGTCGTCAACAACGCCTCGGTGCTGGGCTGGCGCGCGCAGCACAGTCAATCCCATTACGCCGCAGCCAAAGCCGGTGTCATGGCCTTGACGCGATGCGCGGCGATCGAGGCCGCTGAATACGGGGTCCGGATCAACGCGGTGGCCCCGTCCATCGCGAGGCATCCGTTCCTGGCCAAGGTCACCAGCGAAGAGTTGTTGGAGGATCTGGCATCTCGCGAGGCATACGGCCGGGCCGCGGAGGTCTGGGAAATCGCCGCCACCATCGCCATGCTTGCCAGCGACTACACCACCTACCTGACCGGCGAAGTCGTCTCGATCTCGAGCCAACGCGCCTGACACCCAATATCCGAGGAGCACAACATGTCTTCACCCCAGGCCTACATCGTCGATGCCCTGCGCACCCCCGTCGGCAAACGCAACGGATCGCTGGCCAAAGCGCACCCGGCCGACATGGGCGCCCATGTCATCAAGGCCGTCATCGAGCGCAACGGCATCGACCCGAACGTGGTCGACGACGTGATCTTCGGCTGCGTCGACACCGTGGGTCCGCAGGCCGGCAACATCGCACGGACTGCGTGGCTCGCCGCGGGTCTGCCCCTCGACATCCCGGGCACCACGGTCGATCGACAGTGCGGATCATCCCAGCAGGCAATTCATTTCGCAGCACAGGCAGTGATGAGCGGAACCCAGGACGTGGTGGTCGCCGGCGGCGTTCAGAACATGAGTGCCATCCCGATCTCGGCGGCCATGCTCGCCGGCGTCGAATATGGATTCGCCGGCCCGTTCGCCGGATCGATCGGATGGGAGGAGAGGTTCGGCAATGCCGAGATCTCCCAGTTCGTCGGCGCCGACATGATGGCCAAGAAATGGGACATCAGCCGCGAAGACATGGAGCAGTGGGCTCTGCAGTCGCATCAGCGGGCACTGGCGGCGATCAAGGAAGGCCGGTTCACCGCCGAGACCGTGGCCCTGGGCGATTGCGTGGTGGACGAATGCCCGCGCGAGACCTCTCTGGAGAAGATGGCCGGTCTCAAGGTACTGGCCGAGGGGTCGTCGCTGACCGCTGCGGTCGCGTCCCAGATCTGCGACGGTGCGTCCGCATCCCTGGTCGTCTCGGAATCAGCGCTCAAGGACTACGGCCTCACCCCTCGTGCGCGGATCCACCACATCTCGGTCCGCGGTGACGACCCGGTGATGATGCTGTCCGCGCCCATCCCCGCCACCAAATACGCCCTCGCCAAGACCGGCCTGAGCATCGATGACATCGATGTCGTCGAGATCAACGAGGCCTTCGCGCCGGTGGTCCTGGCCTGGCTGAAGGAGACCGGCGCCGACCCGGCCAAGGTCAACCGCAACGGTGGCGGCATCGCGCTCGGACACCCACTCGGCGCCACCGGGGCCAAACTCTTCGCGACCCTCCTCCACGAACTCGAACGCACCGGCGGCCGCTACGGCCTCCAGACGATGTGTGAGGGCGGCGGCACCGCCAACGTCACGATCATCGAACGGCTCTAGTTCGGCTCGGCTTGGCCTCCCCTTTGTCCTGCGCCACCCAGCTGCGACTGCCGCTGGGTGGCGCGAGTTCTGGTCGGTCAGGCGGCAGCAGCAGCGGCAGCGACAACTGCGCTCAACGTGGCGCCGAGAGCCGATTGGTCCCGACCGGCGAACCACTGTGAATGTGCTGTGCCGATGCGACATTCGACGAACGTCAGAGCATCACTGTCGTTTCCGACTCCGACGCTGGTCTGGTGCATATCGGCGATATCGACGTGTAGTCCGTGCTGCTCCAGTGCTTTCGTGAGAGCTTCGACCGGGCCGATGTCATCGTGAGCAGTCGTGTGGTCGACGCCACCGACCCGCAGGCCCAGACGTGTGTGAGTACGCCCCGCGATCTCGTCGGCCTGGTAGGAGACGAGCGAAACGACCGAATCGTCGTGGTGCGGTCTGAGATAGGTACTCTGGAACACTTTCCACAGGTCGTCGGCATCGATCTCGGTTCCCGTCGTGTCGGTGTGTTTCTGTACGTGCCGGGCGAAATCGATCTGCAGACGTCGGGGCATGACGATGCCGTATCGAGACTGGAGCAGATATGCGATGCCGCCCTTGCCTGATTGTGAATTGACGCGGATGACGGCGTCGTAGGTGCGTCCGATATCGGTGGGGTCGATCGGCAGATACGGTACCCGCCAAGGAATCTCGGCCGGATTTCGGACATCGGCATCGGCGCGTTCCCGATGTTCGGCGAGCCCCTTCTTGATCGCGTCCTGATGGGTGCCGCTGAACGCGGTGTGGACAAGATCTCCGACATATGGATGCCGGGGGTGCACCTCGAGGCGATTGCAGTACTCGACCGTGCGCCGGATCTCGTCGATGTCGGAAAAATCGACCATCGGATCGATGCCCTGCGCATGCAGATTCAACGCGAGGGTGGCGATGTCGACATTTCCCGTCCGTTCACCGTTGCCGAAGATGCAGCCTTCAACACGCTCGGCGCCGGCCAGAACCGCGAGTTCGGCGCAGGCCACGCCCGTGCCGCGGTCGTTGTGGGGGTGGATCGACAGGATCACACTGTCGCGGCGCTCGAGATTCCTGTGCATGTATTCGATCTGGTCGGCATAGACATTGGGGGTCGCGACCTCGACGGTGGCCGGCAGGTTGATGATCACCGGGCGGGATGGCCGTGCGTCCCACAGTTCGGTCATCGCATTGCACACTTCGAGGGCGTAGCCGGGTTCGGTCAGGTTGAAGACCTCGGGTGAGAACTCGAACCGCACGTTCGGCAGATCCTCGGTGAACTCGAGGATGTCGCGACCGCCGGTGAGGATCAGTTCTTTCAGAACTGCGCGATCGTGACCGAGTACGACGTCCCGCCAGATGGGAGCTGTTGCGGTGTACATGTGGATCACCACCGGGTTGGGGATGTCGCGGATCGCTTCGACCGTGCGCTCGATGAGTTCCCGTCTGGCCGGGGTGAACACCACGATGGTGAGGTCTTGCGGTGCGAGTGCGCCTTCGGCGAGCAGCCGCACGAAGTCATAGTCGGTCTGAGAGGCCGAGGGATACCCGACCTCGATCTCCTTGTAGCCCATGGCGACCATGAGCTCGAAGAACCGGCGCTTACGGATAGGGTCCATGGGCTCGGCCAGTGCCTGATTGCCGTCGCGGAGGTCGACGGGTACCCATAGCGGAGCCTGTGTCAGTCGACGTGTCGGCCACTCGCGTTCGGTCAACGGAACCTCCACGCGGTCAAAGACCTCTCGGTAGCGGTGCGAGGGCATCTGTGACGGACGCTGTCGGTTCCAGACCGGGGTGTCGGCCGGGTTTGGATTGGGCTGTGTGGCGATGGTGGTGCGTGGGGTGGGCATACTGCGAGTTCTCCGATTCGAGAGATCGATGGTCTAGGACCGGCACGACGATCCCCACGACAGGCGGCCGGTAGGAGTGGGCCCGTCGTGGCGGAGAAGGAGGAGAGGTCTGCGCTCGAACATGGGCTAGACTGTACACAACTCCTCAGACAAGTAGACAGGTTTAGGTGTGGCGCAGATCCGACGAGAATCGCTGGCCGAGCAGGCGGCTGGACTCTTACTGGGCCGAATCCGTTCGGAGGAATGGGTTTTGGGTGCGAAGCTGCCCGGCGAGACCACACTCGCCCTGCAACTCGGCGTGGGGCGATCCACGGTTCGTGAGGCGATTCGGGATCTCGCGGGCCGCGGGGTGCTCCAGTCCAGGCAGGGCTCGGGCGTGTTCGTGACAGCCCTCGACGTCGCCGACGATTGGGATCTGGTGTTGAGGCGGGCGGACATCAATGCGGTCATCGAGGCCCGGTGCGCCATCGAGGGGGAGGGCGCCGCGCTGGCGGCCGAGCGGCGCACCCCCACGGAGATCAGAGCCATGCGGCGAGCGCTCAAGTCACGCGACGAGCACCGCTCCGGTCTGGAAGCGCATGTCGATGCGGACATGGTGTTCCATCGGTGCATCGTCGAGGCGTCACATAACGAGATCTTGCTGGGTCTGTTCGACGAGTTCGTTCCGCGCCTGCGCGCGGCGATGATCGACATGCTGCGAATCCGGGGAGAGTTCGGTAGTGATGCCGATCAAGATGTCCATGCCGATGTCCTCGACGCCATCGTCCGACGTGACGGGGAGGCGGCCCAGGCCTTGAGTCGGGCGCACCTGCAGTCCATGCGCGATGCCCTCTGACCTGCGGCGCGTGCCCCGCGGCGGTGCCCACCACGCGAGGCGGTGGCGCGCCGAGTGTGAGGTGGCGCATACTTGATTGCAACAGACTTGGACTTTCGTTCCAATGTCTCGCAACTAACCAACGGCTTGTGGAGGTTCGCGCAATGACAAAACCGGCAGATGTGGCAAAGCGGCAGGTCCGAACGGAGAAGTCGGCGGACACGCTGTCTTTGCAGGCGTTGCTAGAACTGCAGCGCGCGGCATTCCTGCGCGACGGGATCCCGGATGCCCAGACCCGTATCGACCGGATCAACCGCCTGCAGTCGTTGCTCCTCAACCACGCCGAGGAGCTCGCCGAAGCTCTGAACGAAGACTTCGGTACTCGTCCCCGGGAGCTGTCGATGGCTGCGGACGTCGCCGGCTGCATGGTTGATCTGGCCCACCAGAAGAAGCACCTGACAAGCTGGATGAAGACGTCGACGCCGGGCAAGTGGCTCGCCCGCGCGGGTCTTCGTCAGGAACTCCGCCACGACCCCAAGGGCGTCATCGGCATCATGGGTCCGTGGAACTTCCCGCTGAACCTGACGATCGTTCCCGCCGGGTCGGCGTTCGCCGCCGGCAACCGCGTGCTGATCCGTCCCTCGTCGGTCACCGCGAAGACCACCGCGGTGCTCGCCAAGTACGCGCCCCGCTACTTCGACCTCGAAGAGCTGGCCGTGCTGACCAGTGCCCACGGAGGTGGATCGGACTTCGCCAAGCTCGAGGTCGACCACATGTTCTTCACCGGCTCACCCGAGGTGGGCGCTTCGGTGGCCGCCGAGGCGGGCAAGAATCTGGTGCCGGTCAGCCTGGAACTCGGTGGCAAGAACCCGGTTGTCGTCGACGCCGATGCCGACATCGCAAAGGCCGCCACCCGAATCGCGGATGCCCGACTGGTCAACGGTGGTCAGGTCTGCCTGTGCCCCGACTACGTGTGGGTGCCGGAGGCCAAGCTCGGTGAGTTCACGGATCGGGTGCTGGCCCGCTGGCGCACGAATCTGCCGACGATCAAAGACAATCCGCACTACACGTCGACGATCAACGAGAAGAACTTCAACCGCATCGTCGGCCTCATCGACGACGCCGAGTCCCTCGGCGCCACCAAACATCAGGTGATCCCCGCCGGGGAGAAGCTGCCCGATGCCGGCACCCGCAAGATCCCGCCGACCCTGCTCACCGGGGTCAAGGCCGGAATGAAGATCGAAGAGGACGAGGTCTTCGGCCCCGTGCTGACCGTCTACCCGTACCGCGAGCTCGACGAGGCGATCACCCACATCACCAGCCATCCGCATCCGTTGACGATGTACTGGCACGGTGACCGCAACGACCGGTTCTACCAGCTCGCCGACTCGACCCGGTCGGGTTCGATCAACGGTAATGACTTCGCCCTCAACATGTTTGGGCCGGACCTCCCGTTCGGCGGCATCGGCCGCAGCGGCATGGGTGGATACCACGGCAAGACCGGCTTCGACACGTTCTCGCACACGCGGGCGGTGGCGTTCTCGTCGATGAAGGTTGCGGTGTCGGAGATGATGTCCGCACCGTTCACACCGCGTGATGTGAAGACGACCAACTTCCAGCTCAAGTTCTGGAGCTTCCTCACGAAGCGGTCCACCAAGAAGAACCGTCGGAAGTAGTAGTTCGCAGAGTTTCAGTGGTCGATCCGCCACCTGCCGAACTCCCTCACGGAGACGGCCTAGCAACCAAGCGCTTGCTAGGCTAGTCAAGGAGGTGGTTGCAGGTGGCGGAGAGCCGCGGAACAAGAAAGCCCAGCGCGTCCCCGTCCAAGAAACAGGGAGCCGCGCACACTGACCAGGTCAATGGTCGCACGTCACGACGTGACGAACTGCTGGCGGTCGCGAGCGGTCTGTTCGCCGAACGTGGACTACGCACCACCACCGTTCGCGACATCGCCGATTCGGCCGGCATTCTGTCGGGAAGCCTCTATCACCATTTCGACTCCAAGGAGTCGATGGTCGACGAGATCTTGAGGTCGTTCCTCGATTCGCTCTTCGAGACGTATCACGAGGTGGTCGCCGCCGGCCTGCCGGCACGGGAGACCTTCACCGCCTTGGTGATCGCGTCGTTCGAGAGTATCGACCGCGACCATTCGGCCGTCGCCATCTACCAGGACGAGGCCAAGCGCCTCGCGAGTCAGAAGCGGTTCTCGTACATCCAGGACCGCAACCTCGAGTTCCGCGCCCTGTGGAGCGATGTCCTGACCACAGGCGTGGCAGACGGAAGCTTCCGCCCCGACCTCGACACCGAATTGGTGTACCGATTCATGCGCGACACGGTCTGGGTTGCGGTGCGCTGGTACCGGCCAGGTGGCGAGCGGACAGCCCGCCAGGTTGCCGATCAGTATCTGAGCGTGGTGCTCGACGGAATCGTGCCACGCTGATCGCGTAACGGTTTCGGCGGCGCCGGACATGGCAAGCTGACGGGATGCTGCAGATGCGGATCATCGCCCCCGGCGAACACTCCGATCGCATCGTCGAGCTGCTGTGCGAGGACTCCGCGGTCAGCAACGTGACCCTTTATCGTGGCGCGTCGGTGAAGCCCGACGGCGATGTGATCGAGGCCGACATCGCACGCGAGGGCGCCAACGAGGTTGTCGATGTGCTGCGTGAGATGGGTATCCATCGCTTCGGCAGCATCCATCTGGCTACCGTTCGTACCTGGATATCCGAGAGCGGACTGGAAGCAGACCGGGTCACACCCGGGGCGAGCGCCGACGCCGTGGTGTGGGCAGAAGTGACTCAGCAGGCCTACGAGGATTCCGAGTTCAACTGGATCTTCAGCAGTTTCATGGTTCTGGCGACCGTGTTGGTGGCCATTGCCATCGTCATCGATTCGAGCATCCTGCTCATCGGCGCGATGGTTCTCGGGCCCGAGTTCGGGGCCGTGGCAGCGCTTGGAGTCGCTCTGGTCCGGCGGCGGTTCACTCTGCTGCGACGTGCAATGACAACACTTGCCGGTGGATTCGTGCTCGCCATCGTCGCCACGACGATCGCGACTCTCATCGCGCGCTGGCTCGGCTGGGTCACTGCCGCGGACGTGACCGAGTCCAGGCCGGATACATCCTTCATCTACACCCCGGACAAGTGGTCATTCATCGTCGCCTTGATCGCGGGTGTCGCGGGCGTGTTGTCCTTGACATCGGCCCGATTGGGCGGGCTGTCAGGCGTGTTCATCTCGGTGACAACCATTCCCGCGGCCGGAAACGTCGCGCTCGGCGTGGCCTTCGGACTCCGCGACGAGATCCTCGGCAGCGGCCTTCAGCTGGTGGTCAACCTGTTCGGGATGGCCATCGCGGGCTGGATGACGCTGGCGGTGCAGCAGGAGGTCTGGGCAAGTGTGTCGTCCTATCGCGCACGTTTGCTGGCGGGCCGAAGGCACAGCAACCGGCCGCCCAGCGACCGATGATGGTGGCTTTTGGCGAGTAAACCCGCAGGTCGACGTCACCCGAACCCACCATCATCGGGTCAGAACTTGCTGAGCTGGTCCAGCCGCTCACGCGCCTGGGTCATGATCTGCTCGATGAGCTCGGCGCAACTGGGGAGATCGTTGATCATTCCGACCACCTGACCCGACGCCAGCACACCGGCTTCGGTGTTGCCCTCGACAAGCCCGGCCCGCAACAACATCGGGGTGTTGCCGGCCATGATCACCTGTTGCCACGTGCGTTCGCCCGACTTGCGCATGGTGCGACCGTCTTTGAGCATCGTCGACCATTTCATCCCGGTCATCCGCTTGAACTTGTTGGCGTTCTTGGCCGCAGCCGCCAGCGCGGTTGCGCTGTTCCCGGATTCGAGCTTCTCCACCAGTTCGGTACGCAGAACCCGGTGAGGCATGCCGTCGACCTTCGTCGAGACCACGGTGTCACCGAGACCGCGCTCGAGATACTGGGCCTTCACGGCGTCGGGTACGGCACTGTCGGAGGTCAGCAGGAAGCGGGTTCCCATCGCCACGCCCTCGGCGCCGTACGACAGCGCTGCGACGAGTCCACGACCGTCGAAGAATCCACCGGCGGCGACCACCGGGATCCCATCGGGCCCCAACGCATCGAGGACGCTCGGAAGCAGCAGTGTGGTGGCCACCGGTCCGGTGTGCCCGCCGCCCTCACCGCCCTGGACGATCACCGCATCGGCGCCCCACGACGCGACCTTCACCGCGTGCTTGGCCGCACCGATCGACGGGATGACCACGATCCCATGGTCTTTCAGCTTCGCGATCAGGTCGGGTTTGGGTGCCAGTGCAAACGAGGCGACCTTGACCTTCTCGCGGATGAGCAGGTCGATCCGCTCCGGTGCGTCGGTTGCATCGGCCCGCAGGTTGACGCCGAACGGCTTGGTCGTCAACGACTTCGTCTTGGCGATGGCGGCTTCGAGTTCGGAATAGGTCATCGTCGCCGACGCCAGGATCCCGAGTCCGCCGGCATTGGACGTGGCCGACGTCAACGAGGGACCCGATACCCATCCCATCCCGGTCTGCACGATCGGATAGTCGATGCCGACCAGCTCGGTGAACCGCGTCACCAGCGGCGCTGTCATCGTGCTGTCGCTTGGGTCGAGCTCCGCTTCGCTGCGTCTCCGGTCTCCACTGGCCGGACTTCCTTCTCGCGCAATCCCTTCGGATCGATCACCTCGCGGATCAGCCTCAACTCCTCGGGAGAGGGATCACGGGTAACCGCGGCGTCGGCCAGGCCGAACACCTCGAAGCCGGTGTTCTCGGCAACCTCGGCGGGCTCGACGCCGCGGTGCAGCGAGACCGCGCGCATGGTGTGGTCGGGGCCCTCGAAGTCGAAGACGCCGAGGTTGGTCACCACGCGAGGAATGTTCAGGTATTTGAAGGCCGGGTTGTTGTGGTCGATCTTGTCGTAGCCGACCCCGGAGACCACGTCGACGTCGCCGAAGACCCGGGCGGAGTGTTTGGCCACCCAGTAGCTGGTCGGGTGGTTGATCGTGTTGCCCGGGGCCCCTCGAGATCCGAACATCTGCCGTGTCGGATGCTGCAGCGGGCCGAATGCGGACAGGTTCTGATTGCCGTACCGGTCAATCTGGTTGGCGCCCATCACAACATGGCGCCGGCCCGAGGCGACGACGTCGAAGACCTTGCGGAACGGCATCCATCCTTCGATGGCGCCGGACCGTCCGACGGCGGGGGTGTCGGCGAATATCAGCGCTTCGCCGTCGGTGATCAGCAGATCGGGCTCGGTGGTCAATCGGGCCAGCCGGGCACCGATCAGCGGGGTTGTCGCCATCGGAGAAGCCATGGTTTCGCCTGCGCCGGAGAATATCTCGGCGCACGCGATCACGCAGTACTCGGCGCGCGTCACATCTGCCGAGGTGTCGGGGGTGCTCCCTGCGTGTCCTGTTGTCACTGTGCGTCCTCTCGTTCGGCGTTCCACTTCTCGACCTCGGTCTGGTACACGCCTTCGGGCACGGTCAGGAACCGGTCGGAGAACGACTGCCAGGCTTCGGGTGTTCGCGCCGACTCGGCGTAGAACTGCTGGAAGGCTTCGTCGCGGCCGTACTCGCCGGCGAACGTGAAATGTGCACCGTTCGGCGTGTGGACCACCCGGTCGACGTTCAAGCGGTTGAGTAGTAGGCGTTGTACCGGAACCTTTTCCACCAGTTCCTCCGTGGTGACCAGGCGGTCGGTCTCCAGGTAGCGTCGGGTGGCCGCCGCGCAGTAGAGGTCGTCGAAGTAGGGATCGACACCGGTGTATGCGGCGTTACCGTGGCGGTCGGCGATGTCGAGGTGAACGAATGCCGCGTCGAGTTGCAGTGCGGGCATGGCGATCAGCGTCTGATGGCGACCGTCGTCGTCCGGGTAGGGCGAGGTGACGGTGCGCAGCTCGCCGTCCCAGAAGTTGGGGATGTCGGAGCCGAGGCCGGCCCGGATCGGCAGGAACGGCAGTCGGGCAGCGGCCGCCTCGAGACCGCACTTGACCATGCCCTCGTCCATCTCTCGGACGGTGATCGCGCCGGTGGTACGGGCCTTGGCAAACCAGGGATCGTAGAACGGCGGGGAGTCGAGGGATACGAATCCGTAGTATGCCTTGCTGACTTTGCCTGCGGCGCAGAGTAATCCGAGGTCAGGACCGCCGTAGGTGACGACGGTGAGATCTGTGACGGAGGAGCGGGCGAGGGCTCGCACCAGGGCCATCGGCTTACGCCGCGAACCCCAGCCGCCGATCCCGATGGTCATGCCGCTGCTGACCTCGCCGATGATGTGGTCGAGGCTGCTGGTCTTGTCGGTTGCCATCTGTGATCAGGCCCCCTTACTGGTGGATGTGGTGGAGTTGTTCGTCTCTGATTTGGGTCGGCCGGTCTCGACGAAGGCGTCGCGGTGTTCGTCGGCGACTCCGGCGAGATTCAGTTCGAAGGTGTAACCCTGTTCGAGCCGGTAGGAGGTCTTCACATCCACCGGATCGATGCCGTTGATGGCCTCCTTGGCGGCCCGGATCACGCGGGTGTCCTTCGCCGAGATCTTGCGGGCGATCTCCAGCGCGGCCTCGTCGAGCTGATCACGCGGCACCACCCGCTGCACCGATCCGAAGTGCAGAAGCTGCTGCGCGGTGACGTTCTGCGCGGTGAAGTACAGCGTGCGCATGGTGTGCTGGGGCACGAGTCGGGCCAGGTGGGTGGCGGCCCCGAGCGCACCGCGGTCGACCTCGGGCAGCCCGAAGACTGCATCGTCGGAGGCCACGATCACGTCGGCGTTGCCAACCAGGCCGATCCCGCCGCCCACACAGAATCCGTTCACCGCGACGATCACCGGGACCGCGCAGTCGTACACCCCGGCGAAGGCGGCCGCGCAACCGCGGTTGGCCCCGATCAGGGCGTCGTAGCCTTCGGTGGCCTGCATTTCCTTGATGTCGACGCCGGCGTTGAACCCCCGGCCTTCGGCTCGAAGGATCACCACGTGGGTGTCGTGGTGTTCTCCGGCGGCCATTATCGCGTCCCCGAGTTCAAACCATGCCGCTGACGGCAGGGCGTTGACCGGCGGAAAGTCGACGGTGACCGTGACGATTCCCGGTTCGACCGTAGATGTGGTGATCGGCATCAATGCTCCTCGCGTACCGTGCTGGTGTAGACCAACCAAGCAATTGCTTGGTACCTTAACACTCAAATTGCCGACTCGGAACGGAGCGTGGATGGACCTCGGCTTGCAAGGCCAGGTGGTACTGGTGACCGGTGGCGTGCGTGGGGTCGGCGCCGGCATCAGTGCGGTCCTCGCTGACATGGGTGCCACCGTGGTGGCCTGCGCGCGGCGACCGGCAGAGGCGGCTGATCCGCGGGTCGACTTCGTGGGCTGCGATATCCGTGACGCCGACGCGGTCGCTGCCATGGTGACCGGAATCGTGGAGCGCCACGGAAGCCTCGGCGGGCTGGTGAACAATGCGGGTGGCGCGCCTTTTGCGCTCGCCGCCGACGTGTCACCGCGGTACCACTCGAAGATCATCGAACTGAACATGCTTGCACCACTGCTGGTTTCGCAGGCGGCGCAGAAGGTGATGCGAGATCAGCCCGGCGGGGGATCGATCGTGAACGTGTCGAGCATGAGCGGCCATCGACCGTCGCCGGGAACCGCGGCCTATGGTGCGGCCAAGGCGGGACTCGATTCTTTGACGGGATCGCTGGCTGCTGAGTGGGCGCCGATCGTGCGGATCAATTCCGTGGTCGCGGGCGCGGTGCGTACCGAGTTGGCCGAATTGCATTACGGAGACGCGGCGGGGGTGGATGCCGTGGGCAAGACCATTCCGATGGGCCGCCTGGCATCACCCGAGGATGTGGGCAACGCAGTCGCATTCCTGTTGTCCCCGTTGGCGTCCTACGTCACCGGTTCGACGCTGACCGTGCACGGCGGTGGTGAGAGGCTGGCGTTCCTGGACGCCGCCACCGCCGCGAACTCGGTCACCCCCACCACTACCTGAACATCACTACCTGAACTGACTGAGGAGCCAACTGATGAGTGGAATTGTTGCCGGACGCGTTGTCATCGTGACCGGTGCGGGCCGGGGGATCGGCCGCGAGCATGCATTGGCCTTTGCCCGAGAGGGCGCAAAAGTGGTGGTCAACGACATCGGCGCCGGCCTCGACGGGTCGGCCACCGGGGAGTCTCCCGCCGAACAGGTGGTGGCCGAGATCGTCGCCGCGGGTGGTCAGGCAGTTGTGAACGGTGACGACGTCGCCGATTGGGCGGGAGCCCAGAATGTCGTGAACACCGCGATCTCCGAGTTCGGTGGACTCGACGTCCTGGTGAACAACGCCGGATTCCTGCGCGACAAGATGCTCGTGATGATGAGCGAAGAAGACTGGGACAACGTCATCCGGGTGCACCTCAAGGGACATTTCGCGATGCTGCGCCATGCCGCTGCCTACTGGCGGGCCGAATCGAAGGCGGACCGGGCGCGGGCGGCCCGCGTCATCAACACGTCGTCGGGCGCCGGACTGTACGGGTCTGTCGGGCAAGGCAACTACTCCGCGGCCAAGGCTGCGATCGCGGAACTCACCATCCAGGCGGCTGCCGAGATGAAGGGTTACGGTGTCACGGTGAATGCCATTGCGCCGTCGGCCCGGACCCGGATGACCACCGCATCCGGCGAGGCCATGGCCGCGCAGATGGCGGCGCCCGAAGACGGATCGTTCGACGCGATGGACCCGGCCAACGTGTCGCCGTTGGTGGTCTGGCTCGGGTCGGAGGAGTCGGCACAGGTCAGCGGCCGGGTCTTCGAGGTAGAGGGTGGAACCATCTCGGTCAGCGATGGCTGGCAGCGAAGCATCAAGCGCGACAAGGGTGCTCGATGGGATCCGGCCGAGCTGGGACCGGTCCTGAAGGACATTCTCGAAGAAGCGCCCACACCGATGCCGGTGTACGGGGCACGATGACCACCGCACCCACCGATGGAGAGCTGATCGCAGCGGCGAAGTCGTATGTCGACGCCCTGGTCAGCCATGACCCGTCGGGGGTGCCGTTTCATCCGGACTGTGTTCGCATCGAGCTCGGTGTCAAGACCGGACGCAACGGAAACCACTTGCGGCGCAGTCTGGCCCGTGGACCGCAGTTCCGTCTGATCCACACCATCGGTGACTTCACCGCAGTTGTCACCGATGGAGACGAAGCGAAGCGGAGCTCGACGCAATTCGATGGAGACGAAGCGAAGCGGAGCTCGACGCAATTCGCCGGAGACGAAGCGAAGCGGAGCTCGACCCCGATTGGCCGTGTTGTTCACACCACGTTCTACGTAGACGTCCATCCGAAGCCGCTGCGTCTGAGGGCTCTGGTGACGGAGGGTTTCGAGTTCGACGAGACCGGCCGGATCACCAAGATCGTCGCGAAGTTCGGAATTCCGCGCCGGCACTGACACAAATCCACACACGCTCCACCTATAGGAAGACGCTCCACGTACACGTGGAGCGTCTTCCTATAGGTGGAGCATTTGCGGGCTACGAACTGGGGGCGCGGACCACCATCGGGACACCGGGGAAGTAGGCGGCGAGTTCGGAGCGGCAGCGGCGGAGCGCAGCGGTGCCGTATCCGTGCTTGCGGTGCTCGGGTGCGATCCAGATCCGGACGTCGACCTCGCCGCCGGACAGTTCACCGAAGACGATGCCGACCTTCGAGTCGCCCTCTATGGCGACCAGCCAAACGGCTTCCTCGTTGTGCATCCGGCTGTTGGCGGAGGAGATCTCTTCGGTGATGTCGGCAGCCGGGGTGCCGCTGCCGTCGCCGGCCGCGCCCACGTCGGCGGTCCGGGCGGCGAACAAGTCGGCGTCGCTCTCGTTGAACGCGCGAAGGCGCAGCGTCTCCGCTGTCGACGCCGGACGATCGGTCTGGGTGAAGGTCAGTTGGCTGTTGAGGTCCTCGAGCTCGGCGGCATTGGCGCGCCGCGCCGACACGGTCAGGCGGTCGAAGGCCATGCCGAGAACTGCTTCCGCGCCGATCGCGGGCACCGAGAGGAGCTCGGCGATGGCCGCGACCGCGGCCGGGCGGTCTTCGGCTTCGACGATCGCATCGAGGACGGCATGGCGTTGTTCGAACGCGGCTTCGAGAGCGGCGGTGATGTCGCGGCGAACCGCCGCGCGGTCTGGATCAGTCATGGTGTGAGTCTATTGCGAAACCGCGGGAGGGGTCGGTCGACCCCGGTAAACTCTCCGATGGCCGGGGCCGGTGAAAAGGGGATCGACCATGAGTACCGCCGTTCGGGAACTGTTCCCGATTCTGTCCAGTGGAGACCTAACTCGGCTCGTGGCGTTCTACCGCACCGCATTCGCCGCAGAGATCGTCTACCGGTTCCCGGAAGACGGTGAGCCGCAGTATGTCTCACTCCGACTCGGAACCCAGAGCCTGGGCGTTTCCCCTGATCCGACGGTGCCGTCTGCCGAGGCCCAGGGACGGGTGTCCCTGTGGCTGTACGTCGAGCGGTGTGACCAGGCTTTCGAGTCCGCGGTCGGTGCCGGCGCGACCGCGGTCTCACCTCCGGCAGATATGCCCTGGGGCGAACGGGTGGCCGAGGTCGCAGATCCGGACGGCAACAGGCTTCATCTGGGCCAGGCGCCCGATCAGCCCGAATAGCGGATCAACGCACCGGGCCGGCCGCTGGCTGTATCTTTTTGGCACCGTTGGGCACCCGCCAGGACTGGGCGTACCGCTGGCCCGAACGCGGGTCTTCCCGGCTGGTGATGAAGAACCAATCCATCTGTGTGGCAGCGGGGGTCACGGTGAGCACCGAATAGCCGTGCGCATCGGTGTCGACCCATCGCAGATGGCGGTTGACGGTGGTGAGTGCACCGGCAGCGACCGTGCCCGCTGTGTACTCGGGTACTCCGACGATGTCGTCGACATTGTTCGAGGTCACGGAGGTGACGACGAATTCGGTGCCCACGGTCCCGGCGCCGGGATAGTTGGCGGCGTCGGCGGGCAGTTCGCTGGCGAACGACATGTGGATGTCGCCGGTGATGAACACCGCGTTGTCGATGTTGTTGTCGCGTAATGCCTGGTAGAGGCGTTTGCGGTCGGCCGTGTACCCGTCCCAGGCGTCGGCGTTCAAGGGGATGCCCGCCTGCGGGACACCGAGTAGTTCGGTGAGCGCAGCGGTGGTCTTCGGCTCAAGCGGGGGGATCAGGATGGGACTGATCATCACCGGGTTTCCGATGATCTGCCACGCGGTCGGCGAGGAGACGACTCCGCCGGTCAGCCATGACATCTGTGCCGCACCCGTGATCGTCGCGGACGGACTGTCGGTCGCCGCCGACGTCATCGACTGCTGCTCGCTTCGGTACGTCCGCAGATCCAGCATGGACAGCTCGAGCAGGTTCCCGAAACGCAGGCGGCGATAGAGATGGCGGCCATTCGCGTCGACTTCGGGACGGACCGGCATCCACTCGTAGTAGGCCTGTTCGGAGTTCGCCTTGCGCACCGACCAATCACCTTGGGCCGGACTGTGATTCTCGGCGCCCGACGCGTACGCGTCATTCGCCGATTCGTGGTCGTCCCAGGTGCAGATCCACGGCACGCTGCGATGCGCGCCCTGCAGGTCGGCGTCGGATTTGTACTGGCCGTGCCGGATTCGGTAGTCGGCGAGGGAGACGATGTCGTGCGGTGGCTGGTGCTCACGCACAGACCTGTCGTGACCGACGTATTCACCGACGCCGTATTCGTAGATGTAGTCGCCGAGGTGGACGATCGCGTCGAGGTCGGGTTGTGCTGCCAGATGCCGGTAGGCGCTGAAGTATCCGGCCTCCCAGTTGGAACACGAAGCGACACCGAATCGCACCCGAGCCACGTCCGCGGCCGCCTCGGGAGCGGTCTTCGTCTGACCGGTCGGTGACACGGCACCGGCCGCCGGTCCGCTGACCACACGGAAACGGTAGTGATACCGGGTGTTCGGTGCCAGGCCGCCCGCGTCGACCTTGACGGTGAGGTCGCGGTCGGGGCCCGTATCCGCGGTCCCCGAAGAGACCACCGACGCGAAGCCGGGATCGGTTGCGACATCCCAGGCCACCGAGGCCGAGCCGCCGCGTCCGGACCCCGGTGTGGCGTCGTCGGTGGGCGTGATGCGGGTCCAGAGGATCACGCGGTCCGGCAGCGGATCGCCCGACGCGACGCCGTGGCGGAACACGGCGCCGGATGCGGGATCGGCGGCAGCGGCGCGCCCGGCATAGACCGTCCCGAGGACACCGACGGTCGAGGCGGCGGCTCCGCCGAGGAACGCGCGGCGCGACGGCTGGGTCCGGCCGGTCGTCGAGACGGGGGACTGGGAATCAGGGATTGTTGTCATCGCGCACAAATCCTGGCATACCCACCGGCCCCGAGGATGCAATCGGGTCACCCCGGCAGAGAATTCTTGCCGACCCGCCGATGAACTCTTGGCGGTTATGCCTCCGGCCGCGGTGACGAGATCACTTCGGCTGACAGATGATCACCGGGATCTTGCGATCGGTCCAGCCCTGGTAGGTGTCGAAGTCGGCGTAGATCTCCACCAGCTGCGGCCACAGTCGCGCTCGCTCGGTGTCTGTCGCCTCCCGGGCCCGCATGACCGTGGTCGCCGACCCCTCTTGGATGGTGACATCGGGATTGGCTGACAGATTCAGGTACCAGGCCGGATTCGACGCCATGCCACCCTGCGACGCGACGACCACAACGTCGGAGCCGTCGCGCAGGTAGAGCAGCGGAACCGTGCGGGCTTTCCCGGATTTGCGGCCGATGGTCGTCAGCAGGATGACCGGGACCGGCTTCTTGAAGCCTGCACCGACCCGCCACTTCGACCCGAACCTGCCCCCGCTCATCTTGTAGATCCGCGTGTTCAAACGTGATCCGAGCTTGATGACGGAACCGACGGCTTTGGAGTTGAGGGCCTTGGGGGTTTCCTGCGGGGGCATCAGACCTCAGATCCGTTCGATGATGGTGCCGGTGGACAACGCTCCACCTGCGCACATCGTGATGAGCGCGGTGGACGAATCGGACCGCTCCAGTTCGTGCAGCGCGGTGGTGATCAGGCGGGCGCCGGTGGATCCCACGGGATGTCCGAGCGCGAGCGCGCCGCCGTTGACGTTGACTTTGTCCATGTCGGGCTTGTGGACGTCGGCCCAGGACAGCAGCACCGACGCGAACGCCTCGTTGACCTCGAAGCGGTCGATGTCGGAGATCGACATGCCGGCCTTCGCCAGCACCCGCTCGGTCGACTGCACAGGTCCGTCGAGATGGTAGTACGGCTCGGCGCCGACGAGCGCCTGCGCGACGAAACGGGCCCGTGGTGTGAGCCCCAGCGCCTTGGCCTTGTCCTCGTCCATGATCAGGACGGCGGCGGCTCCGTCGGAGACCTGCGAGGAAGTTCCCGCGGTGTGGATGCCGCCCTCGATGACCGGCTTGAGTTTGGCCAGCGATTCCAGGGTCGTGTCGCGCAATCCCTGATCACGGGCGACGTCGAGGACGGTGCCCGTCAGCTCGCCCTCCTTGGTCCGTTCCGGTGCCTTCAGGGAGAAGATCTCCCGGTCGAAGCGGCCCTCGTCCCAGGCCTGCCTGGCCAGCTGCTGGCTGCGCAGGCCGAGGGCGTCGACGTCCGCCCGGGTGATCCCGCGTCGCGTCGCGATGCGTTCGGCGGCCTTGAACTGGTCGGGCATGTCGATGTCCCAGGAGTCGGGACGCCGGGTCCCGGCACCTTCGAGCATCACGTTGGCTCCGAGCGGCACCGTTGTCATCGACTCGACACCGCAGGCGATGCCGACGTCGATGGTGCCCGTCGCGATCAGGCCCGCGATCAGATGATTGGCCTGCTGGGCCGATCCGCACTGGCAATCGACGGTCGTCGCGCCGGTCTGCCAGGGAAGCCCGGCGTGGAGCCACGCGGTGCGGGTCACGTTGTTCGACTGCGCACCAACCTGCATCACGCAGCCGCCGATGACCTGCTCGACCTCGTGCGGGTCGATTCCCGCCCGTTCCACAAGTGCTTTCTGGGTTGCTCCGAGCAGTTCCGCCGGATGCAGCCCCGACAGCCATCCCGCTCGTTTGCCGATCGGGGAGCGGGTCGCCTCGACGATCACCGGTGTTCCCATGTCATTTCCTCTCATGCGGCGAAAAAGCGTGTTGTCCATACAAAACTAGAACAAGTTGCCAACTGGACACAAGTCCTATTACAGCAGGTAGTGGCCCTGCTGACCATTGTGCTCTACGATCGACTAGAACACGTTCACGTAGAGGATGAGGGGAACGCAATGACGCAGGCCGAGAAGGTGTGCCCATTCGTAGAGGGGTTCGACTTCACCAGTCCTGACCTGTTGGAGCAAGGTATCCCTGTCCGGGAGTTCGCGGAATTGCGCAAGACCGCGCCTGTCTGGTGGAACGCCCAGGAAGAGGGCAAGGGCGGTGGCTTCCACGATGGTGGGTACTGGGTCGTCAGCAAGCACGAGCACGTTCGGGCGGTGTCGAAGAGCAACGACGATTGGTCCACCAACGAAAACGGTGTGATCATGCGGTTCGACGAAGAGATGACGACCGAACAAATCGACATCACCAAGGCGCTGCTGATCAACCACGATCCGCCGGAGCACACCCGCCTGCGCAAGCTCGTGGCGAAGCTGTTCACGCCCAAGGCAGTTCATGCGCTCGAGGAGTCCCTCGAAGAAGCCGCACAGAAGATCGCCCGCGATGCGGCGGCCAAGGGCGAAGGCGACTTCGTCGAGGATGTGGCGGTCAACCTGCCGCTGATGGCCATCGCCGACCTGCTCGGCGTTCCCGCGGAAGATCGCGAGCGGCTGTTCCACTGGTCGAACACGATGATGAACACCGACGATCCCGAGTTCAACGAGCCCGTCGAAGGCCAGGAACTGAGCCCGGCGCAGATCGCCTCGGCCGAACTCCTCGGATACGCCTACACGATGGCCGAGCAGCGCAAGCAGAACCCGCAAGAAGACATAGTCACGGCGCTGGTCCACGCCGACATCGACGGGCAGTCGCTCGAGGAGATCGAGTTCGGCTACTTCGTGCTGCTTCTCGCGGTGGCCGGCAACGAGACCACCCGAAATGCCATCAGCCACGGCATGAATGCCTTCATCGACAATCCGGAACAGTGGGAGCTGTACAAGCGGGAACGTCCGGCGACCGCTGCCGACGAGATCGTCCGCTGGGCCACCCCGGTCAACTGTTTCCAGCGCACCGCCCGTCATGACCTGATCCTCGGCGGCGTCGAGATCAAGAAGGGTCAGCGCGTCGGGATGTTCTACGGATCGGCGAACTACGACGAAGATGTCTTTGAAAAGCCCTTCGAGTTCAACATCCTGCGAGATCCCAACCCGCACGTGGGATTCGGTGGACACGGTGCGCACTACTGCATCGGAGCCAACCTGGCACGGATGGAGATCAACCTGATCTTCAACGCCATCGCCGACCACATGCCCGACATCACCAAGCTCGCCGAGCCCCGCCGACTGCGGTCGGGCTGGATCAACGGCGTCAAGGAGATGACGGTCAACTACGGAACCGGCTGCCCCGTCGCCCACTGAGCGTGAATGACGATGTGGCCCCACCCTGGTAAGGGTGGGGCCACATTGCTGTCTGCAGACGCCTCCCACCCGCCGTCGAGCGGGCTCTTGTCGCCGCCGACCGTGTCTTATCCTCCGTCGAGCGGGCTCTTGTCGCCGCCGAGTGGGCCATAATTGCAAATGACCGTGCCGAGAAGCTCCCGTGGAGAGCAACTTCGGCACGGTCGATGCTCGGAAAGGCCCGGTCGGCGGCGTTTGAGGCCCGGTCGGTGGTGGTTGGTGAGTCAGGCTTTGCGTACCGAGTTGATCGTCTTCTCGACTTCCCAGAAGGCCCGGAGCGCAGTGAGTTTTCCGTCTGAGTTGGCGCGGTAGGTGAAGACGCCGCGGGCCTCGGACACGTGGCCGGAGATGTGGGACACGATCTTGCCGATGTACGCGACCTCGTTGCCGCAGATGATCTCCTCGTCGAACATGAACTCGATCTGTTCGGTGGCGGCGATCGACATGTCCCAGAACGCGGCGATGCGCTCATGGCCGGTGAAGCCGATGCCTTCTTCGTCGAACATCGAGGGGCCGACGGGGTCTTGCACGATCCCGTCTTCGGCGAACAGGTTCACCCACGCCGCCTTGTTGCGGGAGCCCACGTATTCGCGGGACAGCCGGCCCGCGACGACCGCGGGATTGTTCGCGCGGTCGATGTTCATGTAGGCCGGTTCTGCCCTGGTCATGGTGTCTCCGTCATGGGTGTCTCCGTCATGTGGTTCGGCTCGTCTCGGTGGCCCGCTCAGTGTGTGGGCTTGTCGGCGCCGACAAGCCACATCGAGAAGTACTGCGAACCTCCACCGTATGCATGGCCGAGTGCCTTGCGTGCGCCGGCCACCTGGTGATCGCCCGCTTTGCCCTGGACCTGGATGGCGGCCTCGGCGAATCGGATCATGCCGGAGGCGCCGATCGGGTTCGACGACAACACTCCGCCGGACGGGTTGACCGGGAGTTTTCCGCCGATGGCGGTCTCCCCGGCCTCGGTGAGCTTCCAGCCGTCGCCCTCGGGCGTGAAGCCGAGGTTCTCGAGCCACATCGGTTCGAACCATGAGAACGGTACGTAGATCTCGGCGACGTCGATCTCTTCGAGTGGATTGGAGATGCCGCCGGCCTTCCACAGCGCCGCGGCGGCATCGCGTCCGGCCTGGGGGCTGACGGTGTCGCGGTGCGAGTACGACAGCGGTTCGGTGCGCATCGCCGAAGCGTGGATCCAGGCCACCGGGATGCCCTGGGCCACTGCGTCGTCCGCGGTCTCCTCGTCGCCGATGACAACCGCGCAGGCGCCGTCGGAGGACGGGCAGGTCTCGTCGTAACGGATCGGATCCCACAACATCTGGGAGCTCATCACCTTCTCGACCGTGATGTCGGGCTGGTGGAGATGGGCCAGGGGGTTGAGGGCACCGTTCTGGCGGTCTTTGGCCGCGACGATCGCGCCGATGTGGTCGGGAGCACCGGACCGGCGGATGTATGAACGGACGTGCGGGGCGAAGAAGCCACCCGCGCCGGCGCCGACGGGCATCGTGAAGGGGACCGGAATCGACAACGCCCACATGGCATTCGACTCCGACTGCTTTTCCCATGCGATGGCCAGTACCCGGCGGTGCACCCCGGAGGTGACCAGCGAAGCCCCCACGTTGGCGGTGGAGCCACCGACAGACCCGGCGGTGTGGACCCGGATCAGCCGTTTGCCCTCGGCGCCCAGTGACTGCGCGAGCGCGAGCTCGGGCATCATGGTGCCCTCGAACAGGTCGGGTGCCTTGCCGATGACGATGGCGTCGATGTCGTCCATCGACACCTGGGCGTCGGTCAGGGCCTTGTCGATGGCTTCGCGGCAGAGGCCGGCCATCGACACATCATGGCGTTTGGCAACGTATTTGGTCTGCCCGGTGCCGAGCACCGCCGCGCGATAGCGCCCCATCAGTTCTCGCCTTCCCGGTCAGCCCGGCCACTGAGGGCGACGACCATGTTCTGCTGCAGCAGTGGACCGCTGGTGGCATGCGCCAGCGCGGTGTCGGCGTTGCCGCCCAGGATCGTGGTGGCGGCGAATCCGATGCGTTCGAGTCCGGCCGAGAACAGCGGATTGGCCGCCAGTGCTCCGCCGGACGGGTTGATGACCACCGAATCATCCAGTCCGAGTTCGGACTTCAGGATCAGTTCCTGATGGCTGTAGGGCGCGTGCAGCTCGGCGACGTCGACCTTGCGGTTCTTGCCGAGCACGGTGTCGCCGGCGAGCTTCGTCGACGGGGACTTCGTCAGGTCGCGTGCGCCGAAGTTCGGGGTGTCGATCCGATGGTCCCAGCCGGTGATCCACGCCGGCCGGGCGACCAGTTCGCGGGCCCGGTGTTCGCTGGCCAGGATGATCGCGGCGGCGCCGTCTGTGTAGCGGCAGACATCATGGGCGCGAAGCGGGTCGGCGACGTAGTCGGACCGGAGTAGTTCGTCCACCGAGGTGCCGGTGTGCCGGGCGGCGACCGCCGCCATGTCGGCTTCGGTCCAGGCCCCGGAGTCGAGGCCGGCCCGGGCCTGCAACGCGGCGAGTGACCGGGCGTCGGGCCACAGCGGGGCGACGGTGTGCGGATCGGTCTGCAGTGCCAGCACCTGGTCGGTGTTGGAGGCCGACGGCTTTCCGAACCCGTACGCGAGTGCGACATCGACTTCGCCGGTGGCGATCTTCACCCAGGCCTCGTAGAGCGCCCAGGCGGCATCCATCTCCACGTGCGATTCGTTTATCGGTGGTACCGCGCCGATCGAGTCGATCGCGGAGATGAACGAAAATGCTCGCCCGGCAAGGTAATCCGATGATCCGGAACACCAGAAGTCGATGTCGGTGCGGGTGATCCCGAGGTCGGCGTAGAGCTTCTGGAAGCAGGGCACCAGCATCTCGACGCCGTTGGTGGTGCCGAAGGTCTCGTCGACATGCGGACTGTGCGCAAAGCCGATCACTGCGATCGGCGGGATCTCGCGGTATGTGCTCACAGGTGATCCTTGTAGGAGTCGTAGTCGGCGTCGGGTTCACCCGACGGACGGAAATGGCTGATGTTGCGCAACGTGTGGTCCCACTCCTCGCGTGGGCGCCAGACGGCCTCCACCCGCATGCCCATGTGCACATCGGCAGCCTCGGTCTCGAGGATGAGGTGCAGGAACGGGATGTCGGAGCCGTCGAGCAGGACGTACGCGGCCACGTACGGCGGCTTGATCTGCTGCCCGAGGAAGGGAACGTTGACGATGCAGAATGTGGTCACCACACCCTTGTCGGCGAGTTCGACCTTCTCTCCGGTCGGATGCCCGTTGGTCGGGTCGGCGCCGCGCGGTGGGAAGTACACGGGCGCATCCGGTCCGGTGCGTCCGCCGTAGAGCTTGCCTTCCTTCAGGCCCTGGAGATACCAGGTCTCCTCGATGGAGGCGGTGTGGTCGATGGTCAGTTCGATCGGTGTGGTGATCATGGGGTTGTCGCCGAGGGTGACATCGGATGTGTTGGCGGGCACTGGATCCGGTGTTTCGCCGAGCGCGAAGTGGTCGATGTCGTCGATCCGCCCGGTGCGCTCCGACTTCCACACCACGTGCACCCGGACGCCCGTGCTCAGGTCATCCGGCCCGTTCGCGGCGACGGCGTGCAACAGGCTCGTATCGGCGCCGTCGAGGCGGATCAGGGCCCACGCAAACGGTGTCGACAGAGGCTGCCCCTCGATCGGGTCCGCCATCCAGGTCCACGATGTCACGGTGCCCACCGGGGACACCTCGACGAATTCGTCGATCTGATTGCGGGTGACGGGGTCGAACTCGACCGGGGGGACGTAGACGGTGCCGTCTGCGCTACGCCCCCCGATGACTTTGCCGTCCAGCAGCCCCCGTGCAAAACGACCCAGGACCGGCCCGAGCGAGCGGGTGTAGTCGAAGGCGTTGTGCAATGGGGCGGACAGAACGGGGTCGTCGGGGTTCTCGATCGGGGCGACAACGGCGGCAAATCCTGCGGATATCTGGCTCACGCTCACAGAATCGAGTAGAACAGGTTCTAGATTGTCACGCAAGGGTCGGTCGAAACAGGAGGTCGCCAGGGATGAAGCTCGGTCTGCAATTGGGGTACTGGGGCGCTTCGCCGATCCCCGACGCGCCGGCTTTGATCGCGGCCGCCGAAGCCGCGGGATACGAGGCCGTGTTCACCGCTGAGTCGTGGGGGTCCGATGCGTACACGCCGCTGGCGTGGTGGGGGTCGCAGACGTCGACGATCAAGCTCGGGACCGGCATCGCGCAACTGTCGGCGCGGCCCCCGACCTCCGCGGCGATGGCGGCACTGACACTCGACCACCTGTCCGGCGGCCGGCACATCCTCGGGCTGGGGGTCTCGGGTCCGCAGGTGGTCGAAGGCTGGTACGGGCAGCCGTTTGCCAAACCGCTCGCGCGGACCCGTGAGTACGTTCAGGTGATCCGGGATGTGCTGGCCCGTGAGGATCGGGTGACCAATGCCGGGCCGCACTATCCGCTGCCCTATCCGCCGCAGGCCGCCGGGTCTACGGGACTCGGGAAATCACTCAAGCCGATCACCCATCCACTACGCGCTGACCTGCCCATCTGGCTCGGGGCGGAGGGGCCGAAGAACGTTGCCCTCACCGCCGAGATCGCCGACGGATGGCTTGCCATCTACTACACGCCCCGGCTCGCGGACATGTACGAGTCGTGGCTCGCCGAAGGCTTCGCCCGGCCCGGTGCGCGCCGCACTCGCGACACCTTCGAGGTGGCGGCCACGGTCCAGGTCGAGATCACCGACAACGTCGCCGCGGTCATCGACGCCTACCGGCCGACGACGGCCCTGTATGTCGGTGGGATGGGCGCGAAGGGCCAGAACTTCCACGCCGAGGTCTACACCCGGATGGGGTACGGCGACGTGGTTCGTGAGATCGGTGAGAAGTTCCTGTCCGGGCGCAAGGAGGAAGCGGTTGCGGCGGTTCCCGACGAGATGGTTCGGGAGACCATGATCGTGGGCGACGAGGACGAGGTTCGACGCCAGATCAAACGCTGGGAGCAGGCCGGCGTCACCATGCTCATGGTGACCAGTCGGGACCCGGATCAGATCGCTCGGCTCGGTGCCCTGGTCTGAGGTGAACGTGTTCTAAATTTCGTCCGTCTCGGTGGCGCGAGGCCCGGCGGGCCGGCGTAGGACGGACCCGCCGGGGCCTCCGCCCGTCGCTCAGAACAGACCGAGTGACGAAAGCAGTTGGTAGAGCTGGTAAATGCCGATGATGGTTCCGACTGAACCCATGATTGATCCCCGATCTGTGATGTTGTGCGCGGTCTCGTGACCGGCGCACGGTGACCTTATCCACGCGGTCGCGGGTCTGCAGTGCGGTGTGGCGCGATACACATCAGGCCGCGAATGTGCGGGAACCCCCCCTCCCTTGTGCGGGTGGCTGATCCATGAGGTATCTCGCGGAGTGAATGTCCGGAAACATCATGGTCGCGGCGGGTTGTGGGTGCGTAGAGTCGCGAACGTGCCGGATTCACCGATAGATCCCAAGTCGTCGGGCCAGGTGGGAGTGCGCCTCGCGAGGGGACAGAAGATCGGCCGGGTGGTGGCCGGTCATGCCGTCCGCAGCGCGACCGGCAAGCTGATCGGTTCGAAGGCCGATGCCGACGCGAGGGCGCGCAAACAGGACGAACAGATACTCCGCTTCGCCGACGAACTGGTCATGGTTGCCGGGACCATGAAAGGTGCCGCCCTCAAACTGGGGCAGTTCCTGGCCATGTTCGATGTGGGCCTGAGTTCGGAGGCCACCCGGGAGGAGTTCACCGCCCGCCTCGCGCCACTGTTCGACCGGGCACCGGCAGTGGACGACAAGGCGATGATGGCGGTCCTGGAATCGTCGCTGGGGCCGGCGAGGATGGCCCGGCTGGATGTCGAGCCGACGCCGATCGCGGCGGCGTCCATCGGACAGGTCTATCTCGGAACCCTGGACGGTGATCGTCGTGTTGCCGTGAAAGTCCAATATCCCCATGTGAAATCGTCGGTCCGGGCGGATCTGAAGAACCTCGCGTTGATTGTGAAGATGGGCCGAAGCCGGATGCCGGCCGCAAACCTCGACGACGTGGTGGCGGAGGTGTCGAGGCGAATTCTGGCGGAGCTGGACTACGTGGCCGAACTCGCCAATCATCAACGGGTCCATGACTTCTACGCCGGCCACCCGGCCTGGAGGATCCCGCGGCCCCATGCGGAGTTCAGTACCGATCAGGTCCTGGTCACCGAGTACCTGGATGGGATCGGATTTGCACAGGCCCGCGGATTGCCTGCGGAGGCCCGGGACCGCATCGGGGAGGCGGTGTACCGCTTCTACTGCGGCGGCGTGTACGCACGCGGCGAGTTCTGCGCGGATCCGCATCCGGGAAATGTTCTTGTGCTGGCGGACGGCAAGGTCGGGTTTCTCGACTTCGGCCTCTACCTGACCATGGATGAGTCGGATGTTGCGCTGCAGCGCAACATCTTCGGGGCCCTGATCGAGGGTCGTGATGAGGACGTCTACCGGTTGGCGGTCGACGGCGGATTCATCCTCGACGAAGAGGCGATGTCGATGGATCAGTTCGCGGAGTACATGCGCATGGTGGCCGGGTGGCACCTGTCGTCGCAGCGGTCGACCGTGACCGCAGAGGTCGCGCGGCGTACATTCGCCCGCGCTGTCCTGCCCGGATCGGGGCACTTTCGACAGATCCAGCGCCAAGGCCTACTCGAAGCTCATGTGTTCTCTCGCCGGACCGAACTCAGTGTGTGCGAACTCCTCGGGCAACTCGAAGCCACCGCGCCCTGGGGTTCGATCGTCCGGGAGTGGATCTACGAAGACGCGGCGCCGTCGACGCCGATGGGTGTGGAGATCGAGAACTGGCGCGGCGCCCGCGGGCGAGATGGTGTGGCGGGGGACCTGATCTGACGGTGGGCACACGTCTCGCTCCGTTCGACTTCGCATAACTGATGTGTCAGTCTGTTAAAGGTGGAGGGGAGCGGGACGTGAACACCATTCGGCCTGACCACGAAGTGATCATCATCGGCGCAGGTCCAGGGGGTATCTGCGCCGGGGCTCAGCTGACTACGAGGGGTATCGAGGATTTTCTGATTCTCGATCGTGGCGACGGTTTTGGAGGCAGTTGGCGAGATAATCACTATCCGGGGCTGGGGGTGGATGTTCCGGGATTCTGCTATCAGTACTCGTTCCGGAAGAACCCGGACTGGAGTTGGATGTTCCCCAAGGGCGACGAGGTGCTGGCCTATCACCGGGAGGTGGCCGCCGAGTTCGAACTCGGTGCGCGCGCCCGGTTCGGTGTGTGTGTCGTCCGCGAGGTCTGGGACGAGCGGAATGGCTGGTGGGAGGTACACACCGACGGTCACGGGGTGATCACCGGCCGGTTTGTCATCTCCGCCATCGGCGCCTACATCCATGCGAAGGACGATCCCGGTATCGATGGTCTCGGTGACTTCCGTGGAGAGATCCTGCGGCCGGACAGTTGGGATCACGACTACGACCTGTCCGGCAAGCGGGTGGCGGTGATCGGCACCGGCGCGAGCTCGGTGCAGATCTCGCCGTCGATAGCCCCTGTTGTGCAGCAGCTTTCGGTGTTTCAGCGCACTCCGGTGTGGTGCCTGCCGAAACCGGATATGGCGATGAGGCCCTGGATGCGGCGGGGTCTGCGGATCCGGGGTGTGGGAACCTCGATCGCCTTCGCCACGAATGTGGTGGTCGAGACGGTCCTCCGGGTCGTCTACCAGACGCCCAAGGCGCTGTTTCGTCCCGGCGCCCGCGCATTCGACGCGGTCGGTCGCGGCGTGTACCGGGCCTACCTGCGCGCGATCGTCAAGGACAAACGGACGCGGACGGAGCTGGCACCGTCCTATGGGGTGTTGGGGAAACGTCCGACTCTCTCGAACGATTACGTCCCGAACTTCAACCGCGACAACGTCGAACTCGTCACCAGTGCCATCACAACCCTGACACCGCACGGAATCCGGACCGCCGACGGTGTCGAGCGGGATGTCGATGCGATAGTCCTGGCGACGGGATATGAATTGTTCTCCGATCCCGAGAGCTACCACCACGGGGCGGTCGTCGGCCGCGGCGGCTTCGACCTCGCGGACTTCTACAACACGCAGCGGTTGCAGGCCTATCAGTCCGTGTCGGTGCCCGGGCTCCCGAACCGGTGGATGCTCGTGGGTCCGTATTCGTGGATCGGGACCGGATGGCATGAATTGGTGGAGATCTCGTCAGGTCATGCGGTCAACGTGATCGATCATGCACGCCGGGAAGGGCACCAGATTGCCGAAGTGTCACAAACAGCCCACGAGCGATATCACAGAAAAGTGCGTGAGCAGGGGCGAACATCGCGTACTACTTCGGCACGTTGAACAAGGGATTGCGCACCTACTACGTCAACTCGCAGGGCGACATGCCGTACATCCGGCCGACCAGTCTGTTCGAGGCCCGGCGGGAGAGCCGCGACGTCAATATGCGGGACTACGAATTCCGCAGCGCGCCAATCAGGTTGCCGGCCGAATCGGAACGACCGGGTTCCCGGGTGCAGACACGTTGACACGGTCAGGGTTCACCGATGGCCGACTCGGTTGTTGGCTTCGATAGTGTTGACGCAGACGAAAGGTGAAGAATGACAAACGCTCTGGAACAAGGTGCCCCCGCAGCGCCGCGGAACGCGATCCTGCCGAGGGTGTTGGGCCTCGGGCTGGCTGCCACCGGGGTTGCGCACTTCATCAGCCCGAAGCTGTTCGAGCCGATCACCAAGCCGGCGTTCCCCGAGAACACCACCCGGTGGACCTACTCGAACGGTGCCTGCGAGACCCTGATCGGTCTGGCGATCGCCAACAAGCTGACCCGCACGGTCGGGTATGTCGGCCTGATCGGGTACGTCGGATTCCTGGCCAGCCGCGTGCTGAGAGCCTGATCGTCCGGCAATGACCTCCGACGTTCCGCCGCGCCGGCCTCGTGGACGCCCCAAGATCGAGGGGCTCGCCGATCATCGGCGTACCCAGATCGTCGAGGCCGCGTTCGCGGTCCTCACGGAAAAGGGTTACGACGGAACGAGTATCGCCGATATCGCGCAGCGGGCGGGTATGGGGCAGGGCACCGTCTACCGCTATGTGAACAGCAAGCGGGAACTGCTCGACATGGTCTTCGACTGGGCCGTCGAGAAGACATTCGCGACGGTCGATCCCTACGAACTGCTCGCCGCCGAAGCGGAGACGGCGAGGGATATGGCGGCGAATATCCAGGTCATCGGCGACCGGCTCTACCGGCTGGTCGATGATGATCCGGCGATCCTCAAGCTGATCGGGATCCAGGCCAGTGCGATCGACAAAGAACTCAAGGCGAGGGTGGTCGGGCTCGAGTCCCTGATCAATTCGCTGGTGGTCAGGGCGCTGGAGCGGGCAGTGGAGAACGAATGGTTCGTGTTGACCGAACCGCAGAGCCGGATCGTTGCCCGGTTGGTCATGATGCTGGCGCTGCCCGGAGTTGTCATGACGCTGCGTGGCGAGAGTGATCCGGACAAACGCGCGCGATTGGTCGGCGCGGCCACAGACCTGGCGTTCCATGGAATCATGAAGCGTCCTGCCGTCAACGGATAGGGAGTGATGGGTCAGCCGACAGCTCGTACGGATACCCGACGGACCCGGCTCCGTCGTGGCCAGCTGCTGGACGCTGCCCTGTCGACGTTCATCGAATACGGTTACAGCGCCGTGGGAGTCGCCGAGATCGTCGCCCGGATCGGCTGCAGTCACGGCACGTTCTACAACTACTTCGACAGCAAACGCGATGTGCTCGACGCAGTCCTGGAGCGCGAGCTGGCCGAACTCGCCGCCATCGCCGAGTTGCACCGCCCGGGCCCGCGGGACGAGACCGAGTTCGTGGCCGCGATGGAGTCGCTCGTGCGCAGGCTCGTCGACTACGTCGACAAGCGTCCCGACGTGCTGACGTTTGTGGTGATGGAGGCGCCGGGTATCGACGAGGCCTCCCTCGAGTTGCTGACCGGTAGCTATGTTCAGCTCGGTCAGTTGTGTGGGCAGTACTTCCGGCACGGGGTGGATGACGGCTACCTACGCGAGGACCTCGACGTGGAGTACGCCGGCGAGGCGATGGTGTCATGCCTGCTCGCCGCAGTCCTGCCGCGGATGCTCGACAACACCGCCGAACTCGATGTCGAGGAGACCGTCGAGACCGTCGTCGGATTTCTCTGCTACGGCACCCCGACGGTCTGAGGGCGGCCGGAATGCCCGGAGGCGGTCCGGCCGGCCCCGGTCCTACTTGCCGGTGAACTCGGGGGTCTGCTTCTCCGCGAAGGCTTTTGGCCCGATCTTGGCATCGTCGCTGATGAAGACCTTGATGCCCTGATCGGCATCGATCTTGAATGCGTCCTGCTCGTGCATACCCTCGGTGTCGCGGATGGTCTTGAGGATGGCCTGGACCGCGATCGGTCCGTTCGCCGAGATCTGGTCGGCGAGTTCAAGCGCTTTGTCCAGGGCGGTTCCGTCGGCGACGACGTGCCCGATGAGGCCGTATTCGAGCGCCTCGGTCGCAGTGATGTGACGTCCGGTGAGCAAGATGTCGGCGGCGACGGTGTACGGGATCTGCCGAACCAGCCGGACAGCCGATCCGCCCAGTGGGTACAGGCCCCACCTGGCCTCGGAGACACCGAATTTCGCGCTCTGGCCGGCCACTCGGATGTCGGTGCCCTGCAGGATCTCGGTTCCGCCCGCGATGGCCGGTCCCTCCACCGCGGCGATCAGGGGCTTGGTCAGGCGGCGGCCTTTGAGGAGGGCGTCGAGCATCTTCGGGTCGAAGCCGCCCTTCTTGAAGGAATCGCCGGGGGCCTTCTTGTTCATGTTCTTCAGGTCGGCCCCGGCGCAGAAATAGCCACCGGCGCCGGTGAGGATCGCCACGCGGATGTCGGGGTCCGAGTCGACCTGATCCCACGCCTCGTTCATGATCGCGAGCATGTCGCTCGACAGGGCATTGCGGGCCTCGGGACGATTCATCGTCACGATCAACGTGTGCCCGCGCTTCTCGACAAGACAGTGGGGGGCAGCGTCCGACATGATTTGCTCCTGATTTCTCGCACGAAGTGATGGTTTTTTGCATGGCAAGTACGCGCGCGGGCGCCTGTGACCTGTATCTCTGGGGGCCTTGCCATCAAACGGTAACACGTTCTAGTTTGTCGGTATGGCTTACAACATTGCCGACCTCATCGAGCATGCCGTCGACTTGATGGGCGACCGGGTGGCGCTGGAAACCGACGGGCGTAGCGAGACCTATAC
Organism: Williamsia sp.; assembly: GCF_036566845.1. Lineage (GTDB taxonomy): Bacteria > Actinomycetota > Actinomycetes > Mycobacteriales > Mycobacteriaceae > Williamsia. The sequence continues at coordinate 9,493 of NZ_DATCVM010000171.1, read as the reverse complement.
CGAACTCGACCAACGGGCCAACGGGCTGGCGCACACCCTGCGCGAGCTCGGCGTCGCGCCGGGTGACTCCGTGGGTCTGTACAGCAGAAACGGTATCGAGGCCGTCGAAGCGATGGTGGCGATCTTCAAGGCCCGTGCCGTGATGGTCAACGTCAACTTCCGCTATGTCGAGAGCGAACTCGAACACATCTTCACCGACTCGGACATGGTGGTCCTGGTCGTCGAGCGCCAGTACCTGGGCAGGGTCGCGAACGTGTTACCAAAGGCGCCGAAGCTGCAGGCGGTGATCGTGATCGAGGACGGCTCGGATCTCGATCTCGCCGTCGTCGACGGTCTGCCCTACGAGAAGGCCGTCGCCGACGGCGGCACGCAGCGAGACTTCGAACCGCGCTCAGACGACGACATCTACATGCTCTACACCGGCGGCACCACCGGTAACCCGAAGGGCGTGGTGTGGCGGCAGGAAGACGTGTTCCGGGTCCTCGGTGGCGGTATCGACTGGTACTCCGGTGAGGCGATCACCGACGAGTGGCACTTCGCCAAGACCGGGGCCGAGGGCGGTCAGCTGGTGCGCTTCCCGATTCCGCCGTTCATCCACGGCGGGTCTCAGTGGGCGGTGTTCCAGGCGCTGTTCGGCGGAGGCAAGGCGATCGTGTATCCGGAGTTCGGTGCCCACCAGACCTGGGAGATCGTGGACCGACACAAGGTCAACGTCATCTTCATCACCGGAGATGCCATGGGCCGTCCGATGATCGATGCGCTGGAAGAAAAGGACTACGACGTCACTTCGGTGGTCTCCGTTGCGTCGTCGGCGGCACTGTTCTCGGCCAGCGTCAAAGACCAGTTCGTCGAGAAGTTCCCGAACGCGGTCATCATCGACGCGATCGGATCGTCGGAGACCGGATTCTCGGGTATGGGCGTGATCTCCAAGGACACAGCGCACACCGGCGGCGGTCCGCGGGTCAACAAGGACCGATCGACAGTTGTTCTGCGCGAGGACGGTTCGATCATCGAACCGGGCGCCGGCGAGGTTGGCATCCTCGCGCGCACCGGCAACATCCCGCTGCGGTACTACAACGACCCGGTCAAGACAGACAAAACCTTCAAGGAGTACAACGGAATTCGGTATTCGATCCCCGGCGACCAGGCCAGGGTCGAGGACGACGGCACCGTGACCATGCTCGGGCGAGGGTCGGTCTGCATCAACTCGGGCGGTGAGAAGATCCACCCCGAAGAGGTCGAATCCGCGCTCAAAGGACACCCCGACGTGTTCGACACCGTGGTGGTCGGCGTGCCCGACGAGCGGTACGGCGAGCGGGTCGCTGCGATCGTGGCCACCCGCAGCGGTGCCCGGCCGGGCCTCTCCGACATCAACGAAGCCGCACGCCGCGACATCGCCGGCTACAAGTGCCCGCGGTCGGTGTGGTTTGTCGACGAGATCAAGCGGTCCCCGGCAGGTAAACCGAACTACCGCTGGGGTGCGGAAATCGCGGCCTCCCGGCCGGCCGATGAAACCCTGACCACCAGCACCCGAAAGGCCTGACGCCCGTGCGTACCTCACTATCCGACGAGTTCGGAATCCAGTACCCCATCTTCGGGTTCACACCCTCCGAGCACGTGGCGGCGGCGATCAGCCGGGCCGGCGGTCTCGGCGTCCTGGGCTGCGTGCGGTTCAACGAGGCGGAGGAACTCGACGCCACCCTCGACTGGATGCGCGAGAACACCGACGGCAAACCGTTCGGCGTGGATGTGGTGATGCCCGCGAAGATCCCCACGGAGGGTTCGCAGATCGACCTCGACGCGATGATCCCGCCGGAACATCGTGCATTCGTCGAGCGCACCCTCGACGACCTCGGCGTACCTCCGTTGCCCGACGGCGATCGTGTCAACGCCGGTGTCCTGGGGTGGCTGCACTCGGTGGCCCGGTCCCACGTCGACGTGGCGATGACCCACGCCGACAAGTACGGGCAGATCAAGCTCATCGCCAACGCGCTGGGCTCACCGCCCGATGACGTGATCGCCAACGTCCACTCGCACGGGGTGAAGGTCGCGGCGCTGGCGGGCGCCAAAGAGCACGCGCTCCGGCATGTTGCCGCCGGGGTGGATCTGGTGATCGCGCAGGGTTACGAGGCCGGTGGCCACACCGGAGAGGTCACGTCGATGATCCTGTGGCCGGAAATTGTTGATGCCGTTGGGGATACCGCACATGTGCTGGCCGCCGGAGGGGTGGGCAGCGGTCGTCAGATCGCTGCCGCTTTGGCCATGGGCACGAGCGGTGTCTGGATGGGCACCTACTGGCTCACCGCCGCGGAGTACCAACTCGGTGTCCGCGGCGCTGGTCCGTCGGTGGTGCAGCAGGCGATCCTGAACGCCACCTCGAAGGACACGGTGCGCCGGCGGATCTACTCGGGCAAGCCCGCACGCCTGCTCAAGACCAAGTGGACCGACGCCTGGGATGCCCCCGGCGCACCCGAGGCCTTGCCGATGCCCTTGCAGAACATTCTCGTGGCCGAGGCACACGCCAGGATTTCGGCTGCCGACGATCCCGGGGTCGTGGCGATGCCCGCCGGCCAGATCGTCGGGCGGATGAACGCCATCACTCCCACCGCCGAGCTCATCGACGACCTGGTCAGCGAGTACGACGTGGCCGTGGAGCGGATGCAAAAGGCCCGCTAGCGACCGCTAGCGGTGGGGCTGGGTACCGCGCCGACTCTTTTTGCCGACGGCTGTGATCAGATATGGTCACAGCCGTCGGGGGCTTTCCAGCCGCCGGGGGAATCTCAGGGGCGTAGGAGGTGCGGGGATATGACCGATCGTGATGACGACGTGGTAGTCACGACGCGGATCGAGACCGACGCCGGTGCCACCGCGGTGGTGACACTCCATCGCCCGGAAGCACGCAATGCCCTCACCGGTCGTGTCATCGCGCAGCTCCGCAGCGCGCTGGCGACCGCAGATGCCGACGATTCGGTGGGTGCGGTGGTGCTCACCGGCAGCGATCCGGCCTTCTCCGCCGGTGTCGATCTGAAGGCACTGGGTGCCGAAGGCGGATGGGACGACGTCAACTTCGCCGGTCCGCCAACCGGTTTCCCGTGGGTGCCGTTGGGTAAGCCGGTCATCGGTGCCATCAACGGGGCCGCGGTCACCGGAGGTCTGGAACTGGCACTGGCGTGCGACTTTCTCGTCGCCTCGGAGCGGGCTCGCTTCGCCGACACCCACGCCCGCGTCGGGATGGTCCCGGCCTGGGGCCTGACCGGACGCCTCCCGGCCGCGGTCGGGTGGGCCTTTGCGCGGCGGATCAGCCTGAGCGGCAACTTCGTCGACGCCCAGACCGCGCTGCGGGTCGGGCTGGTGACCGAGGTTGTCGCCCACGAGGAACTCCTTCCGGCCGCGCTGGCCCTGGCCGCCGACATCGGCGGCAACAACACCACGGCCGTCTCCGCGTTGCTCGCGTCGTATCGCGAGGCCCAGCATCACGCGCTCGGGCCGGAACTCGATACCGAGGCAAGACATTCCGAGGCCTGGATGGCCGAGTTCGACCCGGCCTCGGTGGCCCGGTCACGCGAGAAGGTCATCGATCGTGGCCGCAAGCAGATGAGGTGAGGGATCAGATGGGGAAGTCCGGAAACGTGCGAGCAGTGGTGCGGAGCCGCAGAGGTGCCGCGATCTCGTTGCGAGACAAGGTGGTTGTGATCACCGGCGGCGCACGCGGTATCGGGCTCGCCACAGCCGCAGAGCTGCGGGCCAAGGGCGCCAAGGTGGTGCTCGGCGACATCGACGAAGAGGTTGTCGCGAAGGCGGCCGCCAATCTCGGATGCGAGGGTTATCCGCTCGACGTCACCAGCGATGAGTCCTTCTCGGCCTTCCTCGATCGGGTCGACGCGGAGTTCGGCAGGTTCGACGTGCTGATCAACAATGCGGGGATCATGCCGACCGGCCCGTTCCTCGACTTCTCCGATGCGGTCATCACCCGCAACTTCGAGATCGATCTGCTCGCGGTGGTGCGGGGCAGTCGTCTCGCCGCCCGCCGTATGGTCGCCCGGGGCAGCGGCCAGATCCTGAACGTCTCCTCGGTCGCCGGGCTGGTCCCCTTGCCCGGACTGAGTATCTACAGTGCCGCCAAGGCCGGCGTGATCGCGTTCTCCGAGGCCCTGGACGGTGAACTGAGCGCCGGCGGTGTGCGGGTTCTCGCGGTGATGCCGAACTTCACCAAGACCGGACTGATAGACGGTCTCCAGACCACCAAGATGATGCCGCCCATCGAACCCGAAGGTGTTGCCCGAGAGATCGTCCGGAGTATCGAGACCAACCGGGACCGGGTGGTGATCCCACGCCAGAGCATGACCGTTCTCGGCTGGATGGTGACGCCGCGGTTCATGAAGAACCTGTACGGCAAATACTTCGGTTTCGACGAAATGTTTCTGGAGTTCGACGAGACGCAGCGCGCCAAGTATCTGGCCCGCGTCGATCGGAGCTGACCCCCGACCCCCGATGATGTGCCCTTTTGGCGGCGCTCACCTGGGCTTTTGTTCGCCAAAAGGGCACATCATCGGGTCGGTGGGGGAACGTATTCCAGGGCGCGGTCGGGGCGCACCCACGTCGGTGCGGACGTATCGGCGGCGAGTGTGCGTTTGAGGATCTTGAACGTGTCGGTGCGGGGGAGATCGTCGACGAGCCGAATGCGACTGGGCCACTGCTTGGGTCCCAGATCCGGCTGGGCGGCCAGGAACTCGGTGAGCTGATCGGCACTCAGCCGGGGTGCGACGAGCGCGGCGGCGAGTTCGTCGCCCACCGCGGCTCGCACGCCGTACACGGCGGCCATCGTGATCGACGGATGCCGGAGCAACACTCGCTCGATGGGGCCGGTGCCCATGTTCTCGCCGTCTACGCGGACCCAATCACCCAGTCGTCCTGCGAAATACACGTATCCGCGCTCATCGACATACCCGAGATCGCCGGTGTGATAGATGCCGCCGCGCATGCGCTCGGCGTCGGCCTCGGGATTGCGGTAGTAGCCGGTGAACAGGCCGCCGCCGGAACTGTTGACGATTTCACCCACCGCTTCGTCGGCATTGATGAGCCGGCCTGACGCGTCGAGGCGGGCGACAGCGCAGATCTCGCCGGTGTCTGGGTTGCGTACCTGATTGGGTGGGGTCAACGGACCGAGTGCCTCCGGCGGGGTGTCCGGGGTACGGGCGATGGCGACGCCGCCCTCGGTGGAGCCGAAGCCGTCGACCACCCGCACATCGAATCGAGCTGTGGTGGCGGCGATGTCGGACGCGGACGCCTCGTTGCCGTAGAGGATTCGCAGTGGATTGTCGGCGTCGTCGGGACGGGGCGCGGTGGCCAGTACATACGACAACGGCTTGCCGACGTAGTTCGCGTAGGTGGCCCGGTAGCGGCGGACGTCGTCGAAGAAGGCGCCCGCCGAGAACTTCCTGCGCAGGGCCACCGATGAACCACCCGCGACCGCCACCATCCACCCGGCGATGATCGCGTTGGAGTGGAACATCGGCATCGACAGGTACACAACGTCTTCGGGGCCCAGTTCGAACCGCTTCGACAGCATCACCCCGCTGGCCGCGAGCTTACGATGACTGCACTGGACGGCCTTCGGGTCGCCACTGGTGCCGGAGGTGAAGATCAGCATCAGCAGCGCATCGGGATCCGGGCTCCCGAAGTCGGGCTCGGTATCGACGTACGGGGCGAGTAGCTGATCCCAGCCCGGGTCGTCGACGTTGAACACCCGGACGTCGGCGTTGACGATGTTGTCGAGGAGATGGGCAGTCGAGTTCTCCACGATCACGACCTGGCAGTCGGAGGTGGCGATGTCGGCCGCCAGCGCAGCGCCGCGGCGCGTCGGGTTCAGGCCGACCACCACCAGCTCTCCGAGGACGGCGGCCCCCAACAGGTAGCTGAACTCTGGGATGTTCTCGAGCAGCAGTGCCAGGTGGGGAGGTGCTCCGGTGTCGATCAGCCCGCGCAGCGCCGCCGCCCGGGTGGCCGACAATCTGAGATGGTCACGCCAGCAGACGAACTCGTCTTCGAAGTACAGGCCCGCATCGGTTGTCTCGACCAGTGGTGCCAGCAGGGCTCCGACCGTTCCCGGTGCCGGTGAGACGTGATTCGGCGTGCTCATCCGCTCACGCGGGTTCGGCGGCGAGCGCCGCGCCGATTCGTCGCAGCTGCACCGGTGCCGAGCCGAGGTTGAACTCGTTCTGCTTGGCCCGCAGGAAGTATCGGTGGACGGGATGATCGACATCGATTCCGACACCACCGTGGATGTGGACCGCGGTGTGCGCCACCCGGTGGCCGGCGTCGGCCGCCCAGAACTTCGCGGTCGCGAGTTCCGTGTCGGCGCCCAGGCCTTCGGACAACAACCACGCGGCTTGCAGGGTGGTGAGTTTGAGACCCCGGGCATCGATGTACGCGTCGGCGAGGCGTTGCGCGACGGCCTGGAATGATCCGATCTTGCGGTCGAATTGTTCACGCTCACGGCCGTATTCGGCGGTCAGGTCCAGTGCGCGCTCGAGGATTCCGGTCTGTTCGGCGCACAACGCGAGCGTCATCCGGTCGCGCAGGAACTCGGTCACCGGTGCGGCGGGATCTCCGAGTTGATCGTCGGCGGTGACGTGGACGCCGTCGAGTTCGACAAAAGCGCCGGGTCCCTGACCCGTCGACAGGGTCGGGGTGATGGTGAGTCCGTCGCGATCGGTCGGCACGATGAACACCTGGACGCCGTGGGGACCCGAGACGTTGACGATGATGGCGTCGGCGCTTTCGGCATACGACACATTCAGTTTCGCGCCGGCCAGGATCTGGGTGTCGCCCACGGCTTTGGCGCTCGCAACCGGTGTCAGCGGGTCGTCGGCGAGGTCCTCGTCGAGGCCGACGGTGATGATCGAGGTGCCGTCGGACAACCCTGGGAGCCAGCGCTGTTTGATCGCCTCGGTGCCGAAGCGGGCGATGGCCGGGACCGCCGCGAAGGCGACCGGACCGAACGGGACCAGTGCCAGGGCCCGGCCCAATTCCTCTGCGACCGCGGTGTTGTCGAGCACGGTGAGGCCGTCTTCGAGTTCGAGGGCAAGGAGTCCGGAGGTGGCCAACTGGGCCCACAGGTGGGAGTCGAAGTCACCCTGGTGGGCGCCGGGTGCGCTCCCACGGTGCTCGAGTGTCTCCAGCCGTTCCTTGGTGACCAGCTTGGTGACGATGTCGCGGGTCAGACCGGCCAGGTCTGCGCTCTGCTCGCTGCGATGGAAATCCATGGTTGTTGTCCTTGTCCGAAGTCAGCGGCGGGCGGGGGGTTGGCCGAGTGCGAGCATCGCGATGATGTCCCGTTGGACCTCATTGGTGCCGCCGCCGAAGGTCAGGATCAGCGATGACCGGTGGAAGCGTTCGAGACGACCCCGCAGGTGGACGCCCGGGCTGCCCGGCCGCAGCGTGGCCGCCGGCCCCAGGACCTCCATCAGCAGCCGGTAGGCCTCGGTGGCGAACTCGGTGCCGAACACCTTGGTCGCCGAGGCGTCGGCGGGGGAAGGCGACCCGCCGCCGGTGGCTTCCGACGCGATGTTCCAATTGATCAGCTTCAGGAACTCGACCTTGGCGTGGACCTTGGCAAGATTCATCTGGACCCATTCGGAGTCGATGATCCGCCCACCACGCGCGATTTTTGTGTTCTGCGCCCACTCGATTGTTTCGCGCAGTGCGGTTTGGATCGGTGCGGCGCTGCACAACGAGACCCGCTCGTTGTTGAGCTGGTTGGTGACCAGCGGCCAGCCGCCGTTCAGTTCGCCCACCAACGAATCGGCGGGGACCCGGACGTCCTGGTAGTAGGTGGCGCTGGTGTCCACGCTCGACATCGTGTGCACCGGTGTATACGAAAAGCCCTCGACGTCGGTCGGCACGATGAGCATGGAGATACCCTTGTGCTTCTTCGCCTCCTGATCGGTACGGCAGGCGAGCCAGATGTAGTCGGCGTACTGGATCAGGCTGGTCCACATCTTCTGGCCGTTGATGACAAAGTCGTCTCCGTCGCGGACCGCGGTCGTGCGCAGCGACGCCAAGTCGGTGCCGGCACCCGGTTCGGAATAGCCGATCGCGAAGTGGACGTCCCCGGATGCGATGGCGGGCAAGTACTTTGCCTTCTGCTCCTCGGTACCGAAGTGCATGATCGTCGGGGCGACCGAGTTGATCGTGAGGAACGGGACGGGGGCTCCGGCGATGGCTGCCTCGTCGGTGAAGATCAGCTGATCCATCATCGAACGCTCTTGGCCGCCGTACTCTTTCGGCCAGCCGAGTGCGAGCCAGCCGTCACGGCCCATCTGGCTGACGACCTCGCGGTAGACGTTGCCTTCACCGACCTCTCCGCTGGTGGAAGACAGTGCCAATCGGCGCTCCGGCGTGATCAAATGGGAGAAGTACGCCCGAAGTTCGCGCTGAAGCTCATGTTGCTGGTCGGTGTAAGCGATGCGCATCTGTGCTCCAGGGTTTCGGGTGGCATGCGGGGGCGTGGCCGGGGGGCTCCGGTCGCACCTCTTCTATAACACGTTCTAACGTGTTGGTAGGTGTCCGTCAATACTGGGGCCGCCGATGGCGGCAAGGGAAGGAAGCTCGTGGCGATGAAGATCAAGGCTGATTTCGATCTGTGTGAGTCCAACGGTGTCTGCGTGGGCATGGCGCCGGATGTCTTCGATCTCGATGATGACGACTACCTGGTCATATTGAAAGAAGACGTTCCTGAAGAGCGGCGCGAGGAGATGCGTCAGGTTGTCAGCAGTTGCCCCAAGTCGGCACTGTCCGTAGAGGAGTGATGCGCGATGTCCGGTGTGCCCGCTGCGGCGCACCGGGCATCTGATCCCGAGTTCACAGACCGTCGATAGTTGCCCCAAATCGAGAACACGTTCTACATTGGTCTCGACGCACCCGGCGTGTGCCCCAGGCTTCACCGGTCTGGTGACATCGAGTGGAGGATCTGTGAGCGCGAATTCGAATGCCGATCGTGACCTGGAGGCCGGAACCGGCCTGGCAGGCCGGGTGGCCGTGGTCACCGGCGCCGGAGCCGGACTGGGCCGCGCCGAGGCGATCGGACTGGGTGCTCTCGGCGCCACGGTGATCGTCAACGACCTCGCCGGCGCGCTGGACGGCAGCGATGTGCTCGCGGAGATCGAGGCCGCAGGCGGAGTGGGTGTGCCGGTGGTCGGTGACATTTCCGACGCGGCGACCACCACCGAGATCATGCGTGTCGCGACCGAGCAACACGGCGGACTCCACGTGGTGATGAACAACGCGGGCCTGGTCCGCGACAAGATGCTCTTCAACATGTCCGACGACGACTGGGATCTGGTGATCCGGGTTCATCTGCGCGGGCATTTCCTGATGTGCCGAAACGCCGCGGCGTACTGGCGGTCGCAGTCGAAGGCGGCCGGTGGTCCGGTGTTCGGCCGTTTGATCAACACCTCCAGCGAGGCGGGTTTGTCGGGTCCGGCGGGGCAGG
>NZ_DATCVM010000170.1:0-3484 GCF_036566845.1 Williamsia sp. | reverse complement strand
GTCAGCAGGAGGTGTCCGACTTCTCCCGCAGCATCAAGCTGATGGCCAAGGAGCTCGACGTGCCCGTGGTGGCGATCAGCCAGCTCAACCGTGGTCCGGAGCAGCGCACCGACAAGCGCCCGCAGGTGTCGGATCTTCGTGAGTCCGGGTGTCTGACGGCCAACACGCGCATCCTTCGCGCGGACACAGGCGCGGAGGTGACGTTCGGCGAGCTGATGCGGACCGGGGAGCGGCCGCTGGTGTGGTCGTTGGATGAGCGCAAGCGCATGGTCGCGCGGCCGATGACGAACGTGTTCTACAGCGGACACAAGGAAGTCTTCAAGGTGCGGCTGGCGTCTGGACGTGAGGTCGAGGCGACGGCGAACCACCCGTTCATGACGTTCGACGGCTGGATTCCGTTGGGAGAGCTCGAAGTTGGCGCGCGGGTGGCGGCGCCGCGGCGGGTGCCGGAGCCGGCGCAGACGCAGCGCATGCATGACTCCGAGGTTGTGATGCTGGCGCACATGATCGGCGACGGCTCGTGCGTGAAGCGCCAGCCAATTCGTTACGCGTCGGTGGACGAGGCGAACTTGACCGCCGTCGAGATCTCCGCCGCGCACTTCGACGTGACACCGATCCGCGACGACTATGCGGCCGCGCGGGTGACGACGCTGCGCCTTCCCGCGCCGTATCGGCTGACGCACGGCAAGCGGAACCCGATCGCGGCGTGGCTGGACAAGCTGGGGCTGTTCGGCAAACGCAGCCACGAGAAGTTCGTTCCGGCTGAGGTTTTCGCGCTCCCCAACGATCAGGTCGCGTTGTTTCTGCGGCACCTGTGGGCGACGGACGGTTCGGTGCGCTGGGACGAGAAGATCGAGCAAGGCCGCGTCTACTACGCGTCGACGAGCCGTCAGTTGGTCGACGACGTGATGCAGCTTCTGTTGCGGTTCGGCATTGCGTCGACTATTTACCGTGCCAAGAAGGTCGGCTATCGGGATTCGTGGCATCTGACGATCGCGGGCGCAGAGAACCAGTGCAGGTTCCTCGGTCCGATCGGCGTGCACGGCGCGAGGGGCGTTGCCGCCAAACAGGTTCTGGCAAAGTTGCAGGGCGTGGTGCGGAATCCGAACGCTGACACGGTGCCGAAGCAAGTCTGGGATGCGGTCAAGGTCGGGCTAACGGAACGCGGTATGACGCACCGTGAGTTCGCCGCGGCGATGAACACCCAGTTCTGCGGATCGACGATGTGGAAGCACTCGCCGAGCCGCGGGAGGCTGCATCACGCGGCCGCGCTCCTCAACGATTCCGAACTCCATGACCTGGCAACGAACGACGTGTTCTGGGACCGGATCGTCGAGATCACCAGCATCGGCGAGCAGGATGTCTACGACGGAACCGTAAGTGGGACACACAATTTCGTCGCAAACTTAGTTAGCCTACATAACAGCCTCGAGCAAGATGCCGACATGGTTATCCTGCTGCACCGGCCCGATGCGTTCGAGCGCGACGACCCCCGCGGCGGGGAGGCAGACCTGATCCTCGGAAAGCACCGTAACGGCCCGACCAAGACGATAACCGTTGCACACCAACTGCATTTGTCGCGCTTTGCGAATATGGCCAAGCAGTGATCTCGGATGTACGTTCGCGCGACACGTGGCGGAAGCTCACGAGTGATGGCGGATCCGCCAGGTTCTCGTGACGCGCGGTTGTTCAATCCCAAGGACGCGTCGATCGCCATGTGACGATCAGGTCACCAATGCAATCTGATGCCCTTGCAGGGCCGAGGTGATCGCCATGGGCCGCAGTGGAGACAAGGCGTCGACTGCCTCTGTCTATCAGAGAGCTGTTTTCGCGATCCGCGCCCTCAACAACTAGCTTCACGTCGTGATGACCGACACCGAACTCGACGAACTGATCGACACACTGGCCGCCAAGTCCAACCACGAACCCCACCGACGACGTCAACGCCAACTCGCCGCCGCCTACGACGCGCTGACTGCCGCCGCCGACCAGTCCCGGTGATAACCGCGATGGCCCTCCTCGACCTCACACCACACATCGGCGGCCTTTGCGCCCACGTCGACCGCGACCCAGCCATCTTCTGCGGCTAACGCGGACACCAACGCGACAGCCCCAACCCGACCGAGGTGGAGCCAAATCACGTCGTCACACCGGGGCCAATTCAAGTTGACATCGCCATTCAGGCGGGCATTGCGCTCGCGCAGCTCCTTGAGCTCCTTGGCAGCGTCGGTGTCCACGCCGTAGGTGCGCCGCCAGTTGTACAGAGTCGCCGGCGTCACCTGCAGCTCGGCCGCGATCTCCTCGCCAGTGTCGCCCTCGGCAGCCAGTTCATCCGCCCGGCGCAACTTGCGCACGATGTCCTCCGCGGAACTCCGCTTCCGACCAGCCATGCGTTCCATCGTCCCTTCCGGCCCGACCTCGGTGCCACAGGACTCTAAGAATCTCCCGGTCTTAATCAAGGGGAACACGCCACTGGAGTTAGGCGAGATCAGTACCTCAATTGAAAGCCCGCGGCGCGCAGTTCGACGGATAGATCGTGCTTCCAATTGCTTGCGAAGGGGATATAAGCGACGCCGACGAAATCAGAGGGTGTTTCGACGCCATCATTGATAACTGCGACTCGATCGCGCCCCAGCTTCCCGTAGAAGTACCCCAGCTCAAAGATGACGTTCTGGCGAGCGCGAGCACTTTGCGGACCACCGACGACACCGCCCATGTCATCACCGGTGAGGAGCACCACGGCAAATTTTGCTGCGTCGGCGTGGGCCTGGAATTTCTCAATTACGGTACGACCGCGGTTCGCTTGTTCATCCAGAATGACCACTTCGGTGTCGACGTTCTGTTCCAGCCACCTGGCGACTTCGTATTTCGTACCAGTGTTCCTGCCGTGCACCAAGAAGATTGCGGACGGCACCGACGAGGTCGACCGCGAATCGGAAACTGCTGCCGATACGTTGTCGACATAATGCCTGACGCCAAGTCCGCTTGTCGCGGCCTTTTCGCCGTGAGTTGTGAGCCGAGGTCGTGGTATTCCTCCTCCCCAGGTGCCCTGACCTTCGATGAGGCCTTCGTCATTAAGCCAATCGGACGCTTGATTAACCTCGTCTGTCCCGAGTTCGCCCTCGTCCCAGTGCACGGCGGATGCCACTGCCTCCGCGCTTAGGGCCGGCCTATCCATACCGTTTCTAGCTTGGCTGACAAGCCAGTCGAGCACTGCTTGGCGTACACGCCAACGGCGTTCGAGTAAGTCCGTCATGTGTTGAGACAGTACCGCCGCCATTCGTCAGACGCGGCTGTGTGGGTTACACGGACGCGTCGCTCGGCACGCGTTAAAGTCGGCAGGTGCCGCCAGCAACGCTTATCGCCGGACCGTCGGTCACAGACTGGGTCTCGGCTGTCAGCAACGTTGCCTACACGTTGCTGACGCTCCTCCTCGTCATTTTTGCCGTGTATGCCTGGCGGACGGCTAAGGACGCGCTCGTTG
>NZ_DATCVM010000169.1:0-8774 GCF_036566845.1 Williamsia sp. | reverse complement strand
TTCGGGTGACGACTCCGCACACTCGGTGATCAGATCGCGCACGTTCTCCTCGGCGCGATCACGGAGCACGTGGAATGCCCCGTCCACGGCGCGATCTTCGGGGATCAGGTGGTCGCGCAGCCATGCGCCGTTCACGTGCTCGAACAGGTCGTCTTGGGGCCGCACGGAGTCATCGACCCAGCGCAGGTCGATTCCGGATTTGGGATCCGGGGATCCGGTGGCGGCAGCGGTCTCGGTTGATGAAGTCACCAGACCATCCTGGCATCTCCCGACCGGTTCGTCAGCCGCCGTTGAGCGTGGCCCCCTTGTCGAGGTGCGCGGTGAGCAGAAGATGGTCGAATGCGCGGCGGGTCTCGTCCCCGATCGGGACCTCATTCTCGACGACGTCGACGATGTTCTGGGCCAACGACCGGAGTTTGGTGTTCGTCTGCTGCGACCGCCAGGTCAGCACCTCGAAGGCCCGGTCGGCAGAGATTCCGTAGGTCAGCATCAGCATGCCCTTGGCCTGCTCGATCACCGCTCTGGACACCGCGAAGTCCCTGACCGCGGCGTCCATCGTTTCTTTCATCTCGGTCTGATGCGCATCTGTGAGATCCACATAGAATCCTTCGGTGCCGATCAGCTTTCCGGATGGGTCTGTCATCCGATCGCCGATCACGAGAACGTGACGAACCCGTCCGCGACGGTCGATGATGCGGTGCCGACTACTGAAGGTCTTGCCTTCGAGCAGTTCGTTGACCACGTGCTCGACGCGCTGGCGATCATCGGGGTGCTTGTGTGACAGCAGCAACTCCGTGGTCGGGGTGACCTCGCCGGGTCCGTAACCGTGGATCGCGGCGACCTCGTCGGACCAGAACCACTGCTGCTGCTCGATGAGGAAGCGGAAGCTGCCGGCGGCTTGTGCGACGCCCCCGAGCACTTGCCCGACCTGCTCAGCGCCCGTGCTGTCGCTCTCCATGATCTGCTCCCTCATACCCGATAAAAGCGGTTGTCAACCACATGCATGCGTCCAGAAGACACAGTCGTCCGGCAACGCAGCCCACGCCTCTGGAGCCGAGAAGTATGTAACACGAGGGCGCGTTTACCGGCGTCGACGGGCCACCGCCGACACCTGATGAACTTACCGGGTAAAGGGTTTGAACCTGGGCGAAACCCGATGCTCCAGATGGGCTGGGTTGTCAGTCGCCGAGTGCGCGGTGCATCTCCCAGACGAGCACCTCCGCGGCGGTGATGGCGGTGAGACGTTCACCGCCGCCGCCGGTGATCCGGATGGTGTCTCCGGCACCGAGATCGTCGGCGACGGATTCGAGGCGGGCCGAACCGGACGCGACGAAGACATGACCCCAGGGCAGGTCGGGCAGAGTCACCGATTGACCGGCGTCGAGTCTGGCGACATGGAACGCCACGGAGCTGTTCGCGATCCGGATCGCCGAGTCGTAGGCGGGCATACCCGAGGCCACCGTCACCAGCGAACCGGGCCGCAGCTCGTCCGCGACGTCGAGTTGTTCGTAGCCCGGTGTGGTGTCGGTGTCGTCGGGCAACACCCACATCTGGATGTAGTGCACCGGGTCGGTACCGGTGGCGACGGGTCGACCACCGCGGACGAGTCCGCCGCGCCAGGTGTCGTTGCGTTCGGAATGAGTGACGCCGGACCCCGCGCTCATACGCTGCGCCAGGCCCGGATAGATGACACCGGAATGGTCCATCGAATCCTGATGGACCAACGACCCCGACAACACCCAGGTGACGATTTCCATGTTGCGGTGCGGATGGGTGTCGAAGCCGTGCTGTGGCTGGACGGTTTCGTCGTTGTGCACCATGAGGACACCGTGATGGGTGTTCGTCGGGTCGTAATTGTCGCCGAACGAGAACGCGTGCCGCGAATTCAGCCAGTCGAGACTTGTCGCGGATCGAACGTCAGAGCGAAAAAGGTCACGGTGAGGGCTCACCTCTCCAATTCTCCGCCACAGTGTAGCGATGATGCAAAAATGAAAATCAGCGTCTCCAAGGGCTGGGACGCACCCTGATTAAGGGTAGTTGCGGGATCGTTACGACCTCGTAAGCAAGTTGGAAACCACATTGGTGCCATTCACCCTGTTACAGGAGTGAAAATTGTGACTATGCATCGTTCCCCTGGCCGACTTGCGGTCACATTCGCCCTCGCGATTGTGTGCGCCCTTGCCGTGGCCTCCTGTGGCACCTTCGGCAAGTCGAGCGACACCGGCGTCGCGTCGATGCTGGGAGACTTCGAGAAGGCGATCGAAGAGCAGGATCCGAGTGCAACCGCGTTGCTGACGTCGTCGCCTGAACTCGCCATGATCGCGTACGAGACAACCTTCGACGGGATGGCTGCCGACAAGGTCGACGTCGACGTGCAACGCGCCGAAGAGTATTCCGACGGCACGGCCACCTTCGAGTTGAAGACCACCTGGTCACTCGGCGACAAGCATGAGTTCGAGACCGTCACGGAGGGTTCGGCCCGCAAACTCACCATGGGCTGGCGGGTGCAGTGGGAGCCCGGTCTGCTCGCGGAAGACGTTCCGCCGGGTGGCAGCCTGCGCATGGTTCGCACCGACGCCAATCCGGCGCCCGCGGTGCTCGACCGCGCCGGCAAGCGGATGCTGACGCTGCAGACCATCAACAACATCGTCCTCGACCCGGCAGCGACCGGCGACATCGCCGGATCCGTCGCGGCGCTGGCGACGGTCATCGAGCCGCTGGCACAACTGGTCACCCCGGACGTCATCCATCGGCAACTGGCCGACGCGGGCAACAAGCCCGTGACCGTCGTCTCGGTTCGTGACTCCGACATGAACGCACTGGCCGGTGACCCCGCGTCGGTGCCGGGGGTGACGATCAGCAAGGAGCCCAAGCTCGTCCTCCTCGACCGGCGTCTCAAGTCACCGGTATTCGACGGCGTGCAGGACTACTGGCAGGCGATTCGGGACGCCACGTCGGGTTGGGCCGTCCAGGCGGTCGCTCCCGGCCGGCCACCCGTGCAGCTCGCCGGTGAACAGGGACCTCCCGGACCGGACGTGAAGACGAGCATCGATCCGAACACCCAGCTCGATGCCCTCGACGCGGTGGTTGAGGTGGCGCAGCCGGCATCGATCCTGGTGGTGGACGCGGGAACCGGCGAGATTCGCGCGGCGATGCGCAACGACCAGGCCGAAGCATCGGACATCACGATCGACAAGGGGTACACCCCCGGCGCCACGCTCGGTTCGGTGGCCGAGGTCATCAACCGGCTGGCGGGGGCCGATGAGGCCAAGGCCGGGCAGTTGCTCGCCCAGCTGGGTCTGGGGGTGGACTTCACCGTTGCCGGTGTCCGGCCCTCCGGTACCGGAGACCAGAACACCTCCGTCAAACCCGTGACCTTCCGGCCGGAGGACCTGCGGGTGTCGGCGCTGAACATGGCAACACTCGGGGTGGCGATCGCCCGGACCGGTTCGGTGGCCCCGTCCGTCATCCCCGGTGTTCCGGGGCAGGCCCAAGGTGGTGACCTCGGTGCGGTCGATCCGGCGGTCCTGGCCGCGGTCGACAAGGCGATGCGCGACACCGCTGCCGACGGCGACGCGAGCGATCTGGTGAACGCCGGTGGATTGCGTGCGCTGGTGGGCACCAACGGACCCCAGGGACCCGGCTGGTTCGTCGGCATCCAGGGCGATCGCGTGTTCGTCGTCTACTGCGAGGGTGAGCGGTCGGGCAGCGCCGCGCTGGCTGTGGCCCAGCGTTTCCTGAGCCCGCGGCCTCATCCGCAGTAGGCGGGCCGTGGGGCGCTACTGCTCCAGATAGCGGGGATTGGCGACCAACAACCGTTCGGTGACCGAGGCCCGGACCACTGCGATGATCCGAGGGTCTCGGGGGTTGGCTCTCCCGGCGCGGAGCTCGATCGCGAGATCGGTCTCGGACTCGAATCCCAACTCCTCCAGGGCGGCGCGCCGGCGATCCAGGGGTATGTCGCCGGCTGCCAGTTCACGTTCGACGATGTCGAGCACGTTGGCCGCGACCCGTGCCTCGAACCTCGTCGAACCCGCTGCCGCGTCGGGCATCACCGTGGTGCGGAGCCACTCCGACACCGCGTTGACCAATTCGGCGGCCGTGGGTTGTCCATGGAGTCCTGGTTCGGTGGTGGCCGCCGGGGTATCGGGCACTGCGGTGGCGGGGCGTCCGAGCGCCAGCAGGATGTCGTGTTCCTGCTCGCACACCCGGCGGCCGATGGCGGCGAGTTCGACCGACCGCTGCCCGCCGGACAGATGCCGCTGCGCCATCTGTGCGCAGACGATGCTCCACCACACGGTGCGATACAGCTGCCACCAGCGCACCGCCTCGATATCCGGTCGCACTCCGGCGACTTCGGCGTAGCCGTCCAGCAAGTCGTCGACGGTGCCGAAACCGCCGACCTCCGGGGCGGTTCCGAAGCGCCAGCACTTGACCAGCAGCCAGCCGAGATCCTCCCGTGGGTCGCCGATGTGGGTCAGCTCCCAGTCCAGAACCGCCTCGAGTCCGCTGTCGGAGATGAGCAGGTTCCCGTTGCGGAAGTCGCCGTGCACAACCGTCTCCCCGACGGGCTCCGGCTGGTACATCGACAGGGCCGCCAGCGCGATCTCGGTGACCGCCGAGGGGGTATCGAGGTCGAGATATGACTGCCGCAATTCGTCGAGTCCGCTGCGGACCCCGCTCTGCAGCGCCGGTACCGCCGACAGTGGAATCGAGTGGATCCGGGCGAGAGTGCGACCGAGTTCGGCAGCCATGCCCGTCCGGGCCTGCGCGTATCGGTCATCGCGCAACAGCTTTCGCGGAATCGTCTCGCCGTCGATGTGCTCGCAGACCAGGTACGGCGCGCCGAGTGCTGCGGCGTCGTCGGAGAATTCGACCACGGTGGGTACCGGGACACCGGCTTTGGCGGCAGCGGAGATCGCTTCGGATTCCCTGGTCATCCCGAGCGGTCCGTGCATGGCGCCCGGTTGTCGGCGCAGGATCAGCCGGCTCACCCCGGCGGTGCGGTGAGCGGTGAACGACCAGGTCTCACTGTTGGCGCCGGCGGTGAGGCGGCGAAGGTCTTCGACTCGGACGTCCTCTCCGAAGACCGCACTCAGTCGCGCCGCGAGGAGGTCGCCGATGTCGGAGTCGGTCATCGGCTCCGGTCCTTCTGCCGGATGCGGCGTGGGCCGGCGTAGCCGAAGAGATAACCGGCGATCTTGCGGATCTGCACCTCGTCGGAACCCTCTGTGATGCGGTACCGGCGGTGGTGACGGTAGATGTGCTCGAAGGGCATGTGACGGGTGTAGCCCATCCCGCCGTGCACCTGGATGGCCTGGTCGGCCGCGTCGCAGACCAGTCTGTTGGCGCGGTAGTTGCACATGGACACCCGGTCGCTGATCTCCATGTGGGGGATCCGGTCCATCTCCCAGGCGGTCTTCCGGACCAGTCCGCGGACCATCTCCGCCTCGGTGTGCAACTCGACAAGCGGGAACTGGATGGCCTGCCGGCTCGACAGGGGGGCGCCGAAAGTGACTCGTTCCCTGGCATATTCGACGCTGCGGTCGATGCAGAACTGCGCTGCGCCGACTCCCGAGGCGGCCTGCCGGATGCGGTTCTCGTGCACAAACGTCTGAGCGACGGCCAGACCTTCGCCCTCGACCCCGAAGATCGCCGAGTCGGGCACCCTCACATCCGTGATCGTGACCTCGGCGTGGTCGGTGGGCATGTTGAAGGTCCACCACTGGAAGTCGACGGAGAATCCCGGGGTGTCGGTGGGTACGAAGAAGGCGGTGATCCCGCCGGCGTCGCCGTCTTTGCCCGACGTACGCGCGAACACCACGTCGTGTGTGGCGTTGTGCATGCCCGAGTTGAATCGCTTGCCGCCATTGATGATCCAGGAACCACCCACCTTCCGGGCGGTGGTCTCCATCCAGGTGGCGTCGCTGCCGTGGTCGGGTTCGGTCAGTCCGAAGCCGATTCGCGCCTCGCCCCGGATCATCGGTTCCAGGAACTCGTCCTGCTGCGCTGTGGTGCCGTGGGCCAGCAGCATGTGGGCAAAGGGGAAGTTGCCGACGATCGACGACTCGTTCTGCAGGTCGTTGTGGAGGCCGAGTCCCTTGTGCGCCAGGTGTTCCCGGATGACTGCCATGTCGAGATTGCTGCCCCCGCGACCACCGACCTCGGTCGGTAGCGCGAACCGCAGCCAGCCGGCGTCGTCGGCGAGCCGGCGCATCTGACCGAGCAGATCTTCCCACTCACGGCGCGGCACGCCACCGCCCTCGAAGTCGGTGCGTGCCCATTCGCGGCGGTGGTCGAAGAATCGGACGTTGTCGTCGGCCTCCTGCAGCGGCCGGATCTGCGTGTCGATGAAGTCGTCGATCTCACGCAGGGTGGTGGTGATCGCCTCGGGTACGGCGTAGTCCACGGCGCGGGGTCCTTCCCGTTGAACGGCTCTCGGTGAACAATTGTTCAGGCCGACCGTAACGGGTTGCGCGGACCGCCCGCAGGAGATTCTCGGAGCCAGGTGGCAATTCCCTTCCTGTACTGCGGTGATCGCAGGCCGGGTGCAGGTATCTTGGTTTGATCGGTCCGCCGGACCGGGGAATCCGGTGACTGATCGAACGTTCACCACGGGCCACACGGGAGGCAGACGATGGGCAACGCTGACGTGCGCGCCGGGGCGTTCGCGACCGCCGCGATCCGGGACGGAGACGACCCGACGGCCAAGATCATCCTCAGTGCGGCGGTGCAGATGATCGCAGCACGCGGCTATCACGGCACCTCGATCCGCCACATCGCGACGTTTGCGGGGATCAGTCCGGGTTCGATCTACAACCACTTCGGCTCCAAACACGAACTGCTGGTGACGATCCTGGTCCGTGGTGGCTCAGCGCTCGTCGAGGCGACCGAGCGGGCCCTGCTCGACGCTCCGGCCCATCCGGCCGCCCGCCTCGACGCGATCGTGCGCACCCATGTCGGCATACACGCGCAGAACCCCATGGAGAGCTACATCGGGAATTCTGAGCTGCGCAGCCTCGACGCGGTGGCCCTCGAACGGGTGATCGCCAATCGTGATGCGCAACAACGTATTTTCGACAGGGTCATCGACGACGGGGTTCGGCGTGGCGTGTTCACCACGCCGAACCCGGTGGCGGCGTCACGGTTTGTGGTGACCGCCTGCACCGCCGTCGCGATGTGGTTCCGGCCCGACGGCCCGGCCAGTGAAGCCGACGTGATCGCGCGGTACCAGGCGGTCGCGCGCGATGCGGTCGGTCACCGCCCGCTCTGATATTTCTGCGCGAGGTACTGATCGAATGTCTCGTGCCCGAACGGTGTTCCGGCAGCCAGGTTGTTTCCGGCGGCGACCGCGTTGAACGCCTTTCCCGGGAGCCGTAGCGGCATGCCGGGCCGCCGAGATCCCCTGGCGTCCTTCCAGGCCGCGAGTAGGTCTGCGGCGGTTCGCTGCTGTGGCCCACCGATATCGTCGACCCGGCCCGACGATTCACCGGCCGCGAGCGTCACCAGCCGGGCCGCGACCTCCTGAGTTGCGATCGGCTGAAACCGGATCGACGGGGCGATCAGCACCGGCAGAAAGCGTTGGGCGCTGAACAGGGTGTCGACAAACGTGTGGAACTGGGTTGATCGCTGCAGAGTCAGCGGCACCCCCGACTCCGTCGCAATGGATTCGATGGCGAGCCGTTGTTTGTAGAAGCCCATCGGTATCTTGTCGATGCCCACGATCGACAGGAGCACAACATGGCGGACGTGGGCACTCGCGGCAGCGGAGAAGAGGTTCTCTGCGATCTGAATGTCTTTGGCGCCGTTGGTGGTTGCGAGATGAATGACGGTGTCGACGCCCGCCATCGCGCCTTCGACACCGCTACCGGACAACAGGTCACCGGCGACCAGCCCCGGCCCGGTCCGACGGCTCAGTGCCCGCACATCGTGACCCTGCGCGCGTAGCTGCGCGGTTGTGGGGGTGCCGATCCGGCCGGTGGCTCCGGTGATCAGATAGGTCGTCATGGTCGATCCTCTCGTCAGCGTCATTGCTCGGGTAATAGTTGAGACCGACAAGAGCGCGCGTTTGTGACAGGAAAAGGGACATCGTGATGCAGGACACGGCCTTGGCCGCTTTCGAGGAGGTCAGGCCACGACTGTTCGGGGTCGCGTACCGGATGATGGGTTCGGTCACCGAGGCCGATGATGTGCTGCAGGATGCCTGGCTGCGATGGCAGGGAACCGACCGGGCCGCGGTGGACAACCCCGAGGCGTTTCTCACGACCACCGTCACCCGGCTGTCGCTCAATGCACTGACATCCGCTCGAGCGACCCGGGAGACGTACATCGGTTCATGGCTTCCCGAACCGGTCTCGACCGCGGATGATCCGTCACTCGGCGCGGATCGCGCCGAGGCACTCGAGCTGGCGGTGGTGATGTTGCTCGAACGTCTCGAACCGGTGGAGCGGGCAGCCTACGTCCTTCGGGAGGCGTTCGACTACCCGTATCGGGAGATCGGTGAGGTGCTCTCGGTGACCGAGGCCAACGCTCGTCAGCTCGCGCACCGGGCCCGCGGACACATCGGCCGCCGCCGCGCTGCTGCGGTTGATCCGGTCGAGCGCAACCGCATCCTGACCGCATTTGTCGGTGCGGCCACCTCCGGCGACCTCGCCGCCCTCGAATCGGTGCTGACCGAGGATGTCGTTTCGATCAGCGACGGAGGTGGGTTCGTCGGTGCGGCCCGTGTACCGGTGGTGGGACGAGACAGGGTCGCCAGGTTTGTGGCGGGGACG
>NZ_DATCVM010000168.1:0-5433 GCF_036566845.1 Williamsia sp. | reverse complement strand
CCGAACGGTGCGTCGGCGCCGTAGAACATTCCGCCGTTGACACCGATCGACCCGGTGCGGATCCGTCGAGCCACGTTCAGTCCACGCTCCCCCGACCCCGACATGACGGCACCGGCCAGTCCGAACGCGCTGTCGTTGGCGATGCGGACCGCGTGGTCATCGTCATCGAACGGGATCAGGATCGCCACCGGACCGAAGATCTCCTCCTGCGCGATGGCCGACGAGTTGTCCACCCCGACAATCACTGTCGGCTCCACGTAGTTTCCGCCGGACAGGTGGGCGGGGAGATTGCGAGGGGTGCCGCCGCCGGTGGTGAACTCCGCGCCGTCGGCACGGGCCCGGTTCAAGTGTGTGAGGATCCGCTGCTTTTGCGCGTCGCTGATCACCGGCCCGACAAAGGTGTCTTCGAGGACCGGATCACCGATCGGGAGCATGGTGAACCCAGCGGTCACACTCGTCACGGCATCGTCGAACAGCGAACGATGGACCAGGACACGGGACGTGGCGGCACAGGCCTGCCCGGCATGGGCCACCGAAGCCAGTGCACCGTAGATGATCTTGCCGGGGTCGGCGTCGTCGAGCACGATCAGCGCTGATTTGCCGCCCAGTTCGAGGAAGGTGCGTTTCATGGTGTCGGCGCCGCGGCGCATCAGCAACTTGCCGACAGCGGTCGACCCGGTGAACGACACCATGTCGACACGTGGGTCCGTGGCCAACAGCTCGGCGACCTCGTTGGAAGGCGTTGTCACCACGTTGATGACACCGGCCGGGAAGTCGGTGAGCTCGGCGATCAGCCGGCCCAACCGGGTGGCATTCCACGGAGTGTTCGGATCAGGTTTGAGCACAACGGTATTACCCGCGGCCAGTGCCGGCCCCAACTTGTTGAGGGTGACCTCCATCGGATAGTTCGACGGGCAGATCGCCGCCACCACACCGACAGGTTCCTGCACAACGGTTCTCACATTGCGGTCACCGAACAGACCACCGCCGTCGAGGATTCGTTCCCATTCGAAGTGATCGATCAGCGCCGCGGGATACCGCAGTGACTGAGCCAGTGGCCAGTCCAGTTGTGCGTCTTTGGTTGTGACCACCGGACACCCGACCTCGGCGATCAGTTCGTTCCGAAGATCGTCCTGCTCTCCTTCGATGGCCGACTGCAGCTGCTCGAGGCATCGCCGACGCAGCGCCCGATCGGTCGACCAGGTCGTCTCATCGAATGCCCGCCGGGCCGCGGCGATCGCACGCTCCATGTCGACCACACCTGCGGCAGCTGCCGCGCCGAGGACACGTCCGGTCGCCGGGCTGAGATTGTCGTACTCGGCGCCATCGGCGGCACCGACCAGTTGACCGTCGATGAGCATTCGACACTCGGCCTTCGGCGCCACCCGTTGCCCCAGTTCCACACTCGATTCGGAACCTTCGACGCCGGGCCCCCCACCGCCAAGCCCTTCGACGCTGATGTTGGTCAAGTCAACTCCTGATCATCAGTACTGACTAACTGTAGTTCTTACAGTAGGCTCGAACAATAAGCTCGTCAATCAGTTGGAATAGGAGTGCGGATGTCCTCATTGTTGAGCGGTGTCACCGTGGTCGAACTGGCGTCATGGACGTACGTCCCGAGCGCGGGGGTCATCCTCCGCGACTGGGGTGCCGATGTGATCAAGATCGAGGACACCCGTGGCGGCGACCCCTGTAGGCAACTGACTGTCGGCGGCCTGCAGCCGCAGGATTCGCGGGTCCAGGTCAGCTTCATGATGGAGATCGGCAACCGGGGCAAGCGCAGTATCGGCATGGACATCAAAACCCCGCAAGGCCGAGCAATCTTCGGCAAGTTGATCGCCAATGCCGATGTGTTCCTGACCAACTGGCTGCCGGGACCGCTCGAACGCGCCGGACTCACCGTCGACGCCCTTCGCGCGATGAACCCGAACATCATCATCGCCCGGGGAAGCGGTCAGGGCCCACAGGGACCCGACCGCGACAAGGGCGGTTTCGACGCCTCCGGCTACACCGCCCGGGCCGGCGTCGCCTACGCGCTGACGCCCGAAGGCAGCGAGTTCCCGTTCGCCCAGGGCCCGGCCTTCGGCGATCTGCAGGGTGGCAGCACACTCGCCGGCGGGATCACGGCCGCGCTGTTCCATCGCGAGCGCACCGGTGAGCCCGACATCGTCGACGGTTCCCTACTCGCGCAAGGTATGTGGGCTGTGGCCCCGGACATCATCGCCGCCGATCACTACGGGATCGACCGCATCCCGGCCTACGCGCCGGGCGATGCCCCCAATCCCGTCGTCAACCGCTACAAGACCCGCGACGACCGCTGGTTGCAACTTGTGTTCCTGCAAGCCGACCGCTATTGGGCGGGCTTCTGTGAGCGGATCGAACGCCCGGACCTGGCGGCCGATGAACGCTTAACACCGATCGCCAATCTCATCGCCAACAAAGACATCGCGACGGCCGAACTGCGAGAGATCTTCGCGCAGCGCGATCTTGCCGAATGGTCCAAGCTACTGGCCGACGAGCCCGGGGTGTGGGCCAGTCTCGCCACACCGCGAGAAGTCCTCGACGACCCCCAGGTGAGCGCAAACGGCTACCTGATGACGGCGACAGACGACAATGGCGTCGCCTTCCGGACCGTCAGTGCACCAATCCAGTTCAACCACACCGCGCCCGCGAGTGCCTGTGCCCCCGAATACGGCGAGCACACCGAGACCATCCTCCTCGAACTCGGTCTGGACTGGGACGAGATCATCGCCGCAAAGGAATCCGGCGCGATCATCTGACATCTCCTGACGCTGCGCCGACAAGGCTCTGGCGCCGGAGGGCTTCCCCGGCGCCAGAGCCAAAAGGATCTCGGCTACCCGACGCGGACCTTCGCCTCGATACCGAGCAGGTCTAACATATTGCCACCCATGATCTTTCGTGTGTCTTCCTCGGACAGACCGGAGAGCTTGCTGTCGATCAGACTCAGCGGGTCCCCGAGCCCTTCCGGATGTGGCCAGTCCGAGCCGAAGAGCACGTGATCGGCCCCGAGGAGGTCCACCACCTCGGCGTAGCTGTCCTCCCAGAAGGGGTTGACGTACACGCAGCGCCTGAAGGCGTCGATGGGGTTCTCCAAGAACAACTGTGGCAGCTTCTTGTAGGTGAGTTCGAGGTTCCGGAACAGCGTCGGCAACCAGTCCGCCCCGTTCTCTATCAGCAGAAGCTTCAGATCCGGCACCCGGGAAAGGGTCCCGTGACAGGTCAAGGCGGTCATCGCATCCTCGATGGCACGACTGCCCATTGCGGCGGTGCGGAACCCCGTGGTCGGTGCAAACGGCTTGTATTCCGACGCCGGCTCCCAGATGTTGAGCACCTCGGAGTAGCCGCTGTCCGAGGCATGCATCGAGACCGGGATGCCGGCATCGACGCAGGCCTGCCAGAACGGGTCGAACTCTTCGAAACCGAAGGACCGCGACCCCTTGTACCCGGGGACCGGAGCCGGGCGCACCAGGACGGTGCGGGCTCCGCGCTCGAGGCACCAGTGCAACTCCTCGATCGCCCGCTCCACGATGGGGAGCGTGATGACCGGGGTCGCAAAGATCCGGTCCTCGTAGTTGAACGTCCACTGCTCGAACATCCACTCGTTCAATGCGTGGATGACGTCGTGCGTCAGCTCCGGATCGTCCTTCAGACGTTCCTCGACAAGCGACGCCAGCGTGGGGAACATCAGCGCATAGTCGACGCCCAACTCGTCCATCTTCTCCAGCCTCGCGGCCGGTTCCCGGAACGCCGGAATGGATTTCATCGCCTTGCCCATGATCTCCCGGGCACTCTTGCCATCCGGGTTTCCGTTGCGGAAGTAGTCTTCCTGCGCTCCCGGTGCGGCGACTGCGGAAAACGTCGGGTTGGGAATGAACTCACTGATGGTGTCCCGGACAACGATCTTGGTCCGCCCGTCGATGTCGACGTAGCGGATCGTGCCCTTGGCATGGTCCGGTAGGAACTTGGTCAACGCCTCCCTTGTCTCGTACATGTGGGAGTCCGAATCGAATACCGGGAAGTTGACTTTGCGCGACGGCATGTTTGCACACTCCTTGTTGTGAAAGTTCTTTTGCCACAGAGAGGAATCGGCTAGCGGCCGGCCTTCACCTTGGGCGGTGAGTAGTCTGGGCGACCCAGACCCAGTGCGTGCTGGGCGATCATGTTGCGGAACACCTCCAGCGTGCCGCCGTAGATGCCACACAGCGGCGCCCAGCGGTAGAGGTACTCCGACGCACCGTCATCGGCGGAGCCGTCGGTCTCGATCGGCAGGGTCGACGCGGTACCCAGCACATCCATCAGGTCCGGAGAGACGTCCCGCATCGCCTGGGCTATGGCCACCCGGCCGAACATGCCCGGCGCCGACAGCGACGCCTCCATCCGCGCGGCGCTGCGGCCGAGCCGGTAGGCCACCGACGAATCGTCCAGAGCCCTTCTACCAGCAGCTGTCTCACGTGACACCGCCGCCGCCACCTTGTCGACGGTGGTCGCCATGTACAGACCCTGATGCATCATGATCGCGATGTCGTCCAGACCGTCGGGTTTACGCTCGGTCACGCCGTGCTCGACGGCCAACGGTCCCATCAGCACCGCCCAGCCGCCGTTCACCTCACCGAGCCGGTAGCGGTCGTCGACCTCGACGTCGCTGTAGTACACGATGTTGGTCCGGTCCCCGTCCACGGTGCGGATGCCCTGGATCTCGATACCGGGCGAATCCAGCGGTACCAGGAACATCGTCAGGCTCTTGTGTTTTTTGGCATCCGGGTCGGTGTTGGTGATCAGGAAGACGTACTTGCTGTTGTGAGCGCCGGTGGTGAACATCTTGGACCCGTTGATGATCCAGCTGTCGCCGTCCCGCACCGCGCGGGTCTTGGACGTCGCGATGTCCGAACCGCCCTCCGGTTCGGTGTAGCCCAAGCACATGCGGATGTGTCCGCTGAAGACGCCCGGTAGGACCTCTTCCTGAAGTTCCGGCGAGCCGAAGCTCAGCACCGACCGCGCCACGATGGCCGTTGTTCCCCACGTCACCCACGGTGCGTGAAACCGGCGCTTCTCCAGTTGCCAGATCCGCCGCGGGATCCGCCCCCAACCGCCTTCGGATTCCGAATGGAACTCGGCCGACAGGTACCCAGCGGCACCCATCGCCAGATGCACCCCCTCGTCGAAGTTGTCACCGCTTTCACGATCCCGGCGAATCACCTCGTCGGTGACGTGTGTGCTCAGAAATGTGCGCACCTCGTCGAGAAAGGCCTGATCTTCTGCCCCCAGTTCGACCTGTGAGAAATCCATGTCTGTACTCCCCTCCCTAGACCGTGACCGGTGTTGCCGTGTGGGCTTGCTGTGCACCTTCGGCACTGACGCGGGCACCGATGATCTGCGCGACACGGCGGGCGCTCACCGCCGGGTCACCGCCCG
>NZ_DATCVM010000167.1:0-29494 GCF_036566845.1 Williamsia sp. | reverse complement strand
AGCGCGGGTCAACTTGCGGCAGAGTCTCTTGGTCCGGTGACCAGCGCGTAGAACAATCGGTCAATCAGGAACTGCACATCGGGTTTGTATGCTCGAATACTGTTGCAACACAACGCCCCTACGTGTCGGTGGTCGGGCGTCTGTAGGCGCGGAATGTGGTTCTGGCCGCCCTGACCTAAAGTCGCGTCAGCGCGATCCATGGAGTGCGGGTCGCGAGGCCGCCCACCCTTTCATGCATCCCAGTCCCGCGGAAGATGTCTATCTGTCCAAGCTATGAAGCGATGGTGCGGTCGAACGGCAGGCTACGACAGTTCAGTTACCGGTCGTAGACCGGCTACTTCTCCTGGAAGCTCCATGAGCGTTGAGATAGTAGACGCATGCCGTTGAGGGCGACGATGACGGTGGAGCTTTCGTGGCCGGCAACACCCAGGGGTAGCGGGAGCGTTACTGTGAGGTCCCAGATCACGAGCGTGATGATGAATACTGCTGCGATGCTGAGGTTGGCGACGACGATAAGTGCGCTCGCCGGGACAGTCTGATGACGTTCGCGAGGGCGGAGAGGTCGTCAGTCGCGGATGAGTACGGCGTCGGCGGTGTCGAGTGCGAGGTCGGATCCTCTGCGGCCCACGGAGTCGAAGGCAGGACTACGCCGCCGGCGCACCTCGATGCCGAGTCGGCTGCGACAGTTGCTGCGACATTGCAGGCGCTGGCGACCCCGAGCCGTTTGCGAATCCTCACCGAATTACGACATGGGCCACTCAGCGTGACAGCTCTCGCCGAGGTCGTCGAAATGGAACAGTCCGCTGTCTCTCACCAGCTGCGATTACTCCGCGCACTCGGGTTGGTTACCGGCGTTCGGGCAGGACGCAACGTCACCTACCGGCTCTATGACAATCACGTAGCAATGCTGCTCGACGAGGCGATCTATCACATCGAACACCTGGGATTCGCGGCGCAAGATCGGACGGAAGACACCGCGTGAGGCGTTCGTGCAGAAACTAGTCCGAGAGTCCGAAAGAATGGGTGAACACTTCCCCACGGCGCTCGCGGGGCGCGCTTTAGGACCGGACTAGTCGGGCGATGGCGTCAGAGGCTTCTTTGAGCTTGAGTTCGGCCTCGTCGCCGCCGGTCTTGGCGGCATTGACGACGCAGTGTTTGAGGTGGTCGTCGAGCAGGCCGATTGCGACGCCTTCGAGCGCTTTGGTCAGCGCGGAAATCTGGGTGAGGATGTCGATGCAGTATTGCTCTTCATCGACCATGCGGTGCAGGCCGCGGGCCTGGCCCTCAATGCGTTTGAGGCGGGCGAGGTACTTCTTCTTGTCGTCGATGTATCCGTGGGCAGTGTGATCCCCGTCGGGGGTGGGCGTGCTGGTGGCCATGAGGGTCCTTCGTTGTCGGGCGTCTGCATTGTAGGTGGCTATCTACCTGTCCAGGACGGCGGCCGTGCTGACCTCGGGCCGCAGATCCAGCCGTCGCAACAGCTGGGCATTGAGTGCGACGACCACGGTGGACGCGGACATCAAGATCGCGCCGACGGACATGGGTAGGACGAACCCGACGCCGGCCAGAACTCCTGCGGCCAGGGGCACTGAGATCAGGTTGTAGCCGGCCGCCCACCACAGGTTTTGCTTCATTTTGCGGTAGCTCGCCTTAGACAGTTCGATCACCGACAGGACCGAACGCGGATCGTCACTGGCCAGGATGACTCCGGCTGAGGCGATCGCGACGTCGGTGCCGGCGCCGATGGCGATGCCGACCTCGGCTTGCGCAAGCGCTGGGGCGTCGTTGACACCGTCACCGACCATGGCTGTCTTGCGGCCTTCGCGTTGGAGCTCTTGGACTTTCGCGGCTTTGTCTTCGGGGTGAACACCGGCGAACACCCGGTCGATATCGAGTTCGGTGGCCACCGACTGGGCGACCGCTTGGGCGTCACCGGTGATCATGACGACCTGGACACCGAGCTTGTGTAGAGCGGCGACGGCCTGGCGGGATTCAGCGCGCACTTCATCAGCCAATTTCAGGGCGCCGATGACCTCTCCGTCGGCCAGGACATGCAAGATGATCGCCCCGTCGGCCCGCCAGCTGTCAACGACGTCGAGTTCGGTGTGCTGGTACTGCTCGAGCAGGCGCGGTCCGCCGACCTGAATGTGGCGACCGTCGACGGTCGCTGACACGCCCACGGCGGGCGAGGAACTGAAATCACCGGAGGAGGCGGCCTGCAAGTTCCGTGTCTGCGCGGCGTGCACGATGGCTTTACCCAGAGGGTGTTCGCTGTCGGCTTCGGCTGCGGCCGCCCAGGCCAGCACGTCGTCCTCGGTGTGGATGCCGGTGGCGTGCACGGCGGTGACGGTGGGCTCGCCTTTGGTGAGTGTTCCGGTTTTGTCGAACAGCACGGTGTCTACGGTGCGCATGCTTTCTAGGGCGAGGCGGTCTTTGATCAGGACACCGCCGCGGGCGGCGCGTTCGGTCGCGATCGCCACCACCAACGGAATGGCCAACCCCAGAGCATGCGGGCAGGCGATGACCAGCACGGTGATGGTGAGGACAACCGCATCGTCGGGATAGCCCAGGACAGTCCATACGATCGCGGTGATCACCGCGGCGCCGAGCGCGAACCAGAACAACCACCCGGCGGCGGTGTCGGCGATCCGCTGCGCTCGCGACGAGGAGTTCTGCGCTTGGGATACCAGCCGTTGAATTCCGGCCAGGGCGGTGTCGTCGCCAGTGGCGGTGACCTGTACCCGTAGGCCCGAGTCGGTGGCGACGGTGCCGGCGACCACCCTGTCGTTGATGGTGCGGCGCACCGTCTTTGATTCGCCGGTCACCATCGATTCGTTCATCTCGGCGGTGCCCTCGACGATCTTTCCGTCCGCTGGCACGTTAGCTCCGGGGCGGACGATGACCACGTCACCGACTCGCAGGTCTGCCGGCGAGACGGTGACGGTGACCTCGCCCTCTACGCGTTCGGCCTCATCGGGCAGCAGCGCCGCGAGTGAGTCCAGTGCGGAGGTGGTTTGGGCCAGAGACCGCATCTCGATCCAGTGTCCGAGCAGCATGATCACGATCAGCAGGGCAAGTTCCCACCAGAAATCGAGGTCGTGGTGCAGCAGGTCCAGACTTGCCCCCCACGACGCCACAAAGGCCACGGTGATGGCCAGCGCAATGAGCAGCATCATGCCCGGGGCTCGCGATCGCACCTCGCTGACCGCGCCGGTCAAAAATGGCCGACCACCCCAGGCGAACATGACGGTGCCCAGGATCGGCGAGATCCACGACACCACTTCGGCGTCGGGAAGGTCGTAGCCGATGAGCGTCGCGAACATGCTGGAAAACCCGACCACCGGAACGGCCAGGACCAGCATGATCCAGAACAGGCGACGGAACTGCCCGACGTGATCACCGTGCCCGGCATGCCCACCATGCTCGTGGTGATCGGAGCCCGCGTGTCCCGAATCGGTGTGTCCCGAATCAGTGTGCGTAGCAGTGCTGGTGGCGTGGGAGTGCTCCGTCTCTGAGTGGGAAGGGCGTGGTGATGTCGTTGCCGCGTCCCCTATGTGCTCATGGTGTGGAGAGTTCATACCGCCACCGTATACCCCTAGGGGGTATGTGTCGAGTGTTGTGACGCCCTTGGTCCGCCGATAGTGCGGCCATCAGCCTGGTGGTGTGCAACAGACCGGGACGGGCGCGTGTGCCCCGGCGCCGCACCAGGGTTGAACACTTCTGGCGCCGGGGCCGGGACATCAGTCGGCGACGTGGTAACCCGCCTCGGCAACGGCAGCGGTGACCGCCGAAGGATCAATCGCGGCGGTGCTGGTGATGGTGACCTTGCCGGTCTCCACGTTCACCTCGACCGCACTCACCCCATCGAGGGCGCCGACTTCCTCACGTACCGAAGAAGCGCAATGGCCGCAGGTCATTCCAGTCACGATGACAGTGGACGTACTCATGTCAACCTCTTTCCCTTTGCGAGAACCGCACAACGAGTGCTGCGCGAAGACCCGGTAAGGCCTCTCTACGGATTACCATACCCCTGTAGGGTATTCAACGATCGGGTACGAGAACCTGCAATGCGGCGCTGGTGGCCGCATAGACGGTGCCATCAGGGCCTACGGCCATCGCTTCGGTAGCTCCAATCCAGGAGTGTTTACGCCAGGCCTGGCCCTCGAATCGCTGCCATGCGTATCCGTCGACATCGACCGCCCACAACGCTGCGCCGTTGCCGGCCAGCAGGCCAATGGTGGTGGGTGCGGCGATCCGGACGAAGGAGCGGCCGCCATCGGTGCTGTGCCACACAACGCCCTGCTCGGTCGCCGCCCAGATGCCGTCGGCGCTGATCGCCAGCGTGCGGGGGATCAGTTGCGCGCCACGGGTCCAGGTGCCGCCTGTGTCTGAAGAGATCAGCAGGTTGGGGCCACCGTCGGAACCGATGAGCAGATTGCTGGCGGCGGCGAGGACGTGAAAATCAACCTGCCCGGACAGTGATCGATTGTCCCACCTGTGGCCGCCGTCGGAGCTGACCCGTAGACCCAGCGGGTTGGAGGCCGAGCTTGACGGGCCAGGATGCCCGGAGGCGAAGATGGTGTCGGTACCGGGCAGTCCTGACAGGCCCATCAGGTCATCATCGGATGTCCCGACCGGTGTGGTGGCGCCCGAGGGGTCGATCACGACCAGCCCGGTGTGGGTGCCGGCCAGCAACGTTTGGTCGGCGGTCACATGGAGCCCATGTAGATGCGTCAGGGGCGGGGACAGCGCAGCGGCCTCAATCGGAGCCCCTGTCGGTGATGGTGGTTGCCGGGTGGAGTTGCCGGCGGGATCGCCTGTGGTGCAGCCCACCAGGATCAGCGTGGCCGCGCCCAGCACTGCCATGGGCAGGATGCGGCGCCAGCGGACAGTCGATGTCATGACAGCGCGCTGCCGGTCAGCCACTGCTCCCACGGCACACTCCAGTCACCGTTTTGCCACAGTTCCAAGGGAGGACCTCCGGTGTTGCGGATTTCCACGATGTCGCCGGGAATCGAGAAGTCGTAGAACCATCGGGCGTTGTCGGGGTTGAGGTTGAGGCAACCGGCCGACATGTTCGTGTTGCCCTGCTGGGCAATGGTGTCGGTGAGCTCGTGCAGGTAGATGCCGTCGTTGCTGATGCGGGTGGCGTAGTTGATCGATTGGCGATACCCGAGCCGGGAGTTCACCGGCAGCCCGTACGTCGAGGAGTCCATGATGACCGGGTTGGCTTTGTCGAGCACGGTGTAGGTGCCCGATTGGGTCCAGAAATGAATGGTGCGGCCGCCGATGGTTTCGGTGCCACCGCGGCCCATCGAGGTGGGCATGGTGCGAACCAATTCACCGTTGCTGAACACGGACACCTGTTTGGTGGTGTCATCGGCGATCGAGACGTGCGCGTCGCCGATAGTAAACGACGTACTGACGTCTTCTTGCCCGAACAGGTTCTCGCCCAATTGGATTCCATATACGTTTGCGCTGACGCTCACGGTGGTGCCGGGGGCGTAGTACTCGCGGGGACGCCAGTGCACATTTTGTTCGTCCACCCAATTCCACGATCCGGTCACCGGCGGGTCGGTACGTACCACCAGTGAGCGTTCAGCGGCAGCGCGGTCGGGAATCGGTTCGTCGAAGTGGGCCACGATGACCATCCCGACGCCGTAGGTGGCGCCGTCGGTGAGTTGGTTGCCGCCGGTGCTGACGAAGGACGGTTGGGTCTGGTTGCCCGGCGTGACCGTGGAAAACGAGATGGTGCGTTCGGTGCGTTGGTCCTGGTGGACCGCGGTCGCGGTCAACGTGTAGGTGCGGCCGTAGCCCAGCAGAACGCTGGGTTTCCAATCCACCCGATCGGGGGTGTAGAAACCGTCGATTTCGAGACCTGTTTCGTTGGTCAATACCACCGATTCCAGTGTGCCAAGGGAGGTTTGCACTTCTACCCGGTCGGTGGGTGTGACGGTCGTAGTGCCATCGCCCGGCGTGATGGTGAGCTGCGGGGCTTCGGCTTGTGGTTTTGCCGCCGAAGAATTGCTCGAGGCCGGTGTGGATGGGGACGAGGTGCAGGCGGTCAGTGTTGCCACGAAAAATGCCACCACCACAAGTCCCCAGCAGTAAGGGGTTCGCATGAAATCTCCGAAGGTCAAGGCAGCCAACTTGCGGCACCGCCCGACGCGCAGGCCAGGTCGGTGCCACCGAAAGCTGAAAAGGGTAACGATGAATGCAGGCCCGCCCGGCCTGGACCGCGCAGGTCGCGCGGTGCCAGACCGGGGCCGGTGCCTCAGGACTACGGCGTTTGCAGCGCTTTCATGGTGTCGATTTCGGTTTGCTGGCTTTGCACGATGGTGCTGGCCATCTGCTTGGCCTGCTCGTTGGATCCATCTGCGATCTCGGTGTTCGCCATCTCGATCGCACCGGTGTGGTGTTCGATCATCATCGTCAGCCACGCCTGATCAAACTCGGTACCGCTCATGGCGGCCAGATCGGTCATGTCCTGCTCGGTCATCATTCCGCTCATACCGTCGCCCCCGTGGTCCATCCCTCCCATGTCGGTGCTCGGAGCGGGTTGGCCCCACTGCTGTAGCCATTGCTGCAGCTGTGTCATCTCCGGGCCCTGGGCGGACTCGATTGCTGCGGCCAGCTCGATGATCCGCGGATTGGTGGTGCGCCCATCGACGAGCTGGGCCATCTCCACGGCTTGGGCATGGTGGGGATACATCATCTGCGCGAACATCACATCAGCGTCGTTGAATTGTGCGGTCGCTTCGGCGGAAGCTGAGGGGGCTGAAGTGGTCGGCGACATCGAGCTGGCGCCCATTGAGTCCATATCGTGGTCGCCGCCGTCATCGCTGCAGCCAGCGAGGACGAGGACAGCAGCGACACCAATACCGGATGCAGCGATTTTGAGGTTGGTGCAGCGGGTCAAAAACATGATTGTCTCCTGAAGAAAAAGGTGAGTGTTAAATGGATCAAGGCAGGCCGAAACGGCACGCCACATCAGGCGCAGCACCTCAAGGGTGCTCACCTGTCAGATCCGCAACACAGATAATTTCTCCAGAGACGGGCCCGCCCACGGCGGTGCACGCGAGGCATGTCTGCCTATCCACGGCACCAAGCTATGCATTGCATTCGCGCCGGGTCTATCACGCACCAACCGCCGCAACACAATCAATGCGGCCGCGATCGTGATCACCGCCATGCACATCGCCATCCCCGCATGCGCCGAACAATCGGTGGTGCAGTTCTCCACGGCCATGTGAAGCGATCCCGCAACCACGGCCGGAATCGTTGTGGCTACATCACTTCCGCCGCTACCGGCATGTTCAGAAGAGGGCGCGAGGTGCGACGGCGCACCGATGGGAACTCCGCTCGCACCATGGCCGCCAGGTGGATGCGTCATCGGCACCGAATGCATCAACAACACACTCGCGAAGACCGCCAACGCAGCGCACACCATCAGTACCGAGGCCAACCGCTGCCCACGGAGCCCTCGCGCACGAATGCTGTCCAACGAAACACCGCTGCCGAGACGCACAACCATGACCATGGCGCCTCCCTCCACCCGCAACAAAGCGCCAGCATACCCCGGGGAGGTATGGCCCCGCAATGCAGTCAATCTCAGTTCCGTGGCAGCTGGCTTGACTCAAGCCTACTGACGCACCCAGTGTTCGGTAACCCACCGGCGTCTGCGCAGTTACGCAGGGCCTGGGTTTAAGCGTGGGGAGGTTCGCCGCTGACGACCACCTGATCAGCGTGGTTGACGTCCTCGAGGATCAAGCGCGGAAGGTGCCCGTCGACGATCCGGTAGATCACCCGACGGCCCTCCTTGCGGGTACTGACCAGACCGGTGAACCGCAGCTTGGCCAGGTGCTGACTCACCGCGGTCCGAGAACTCCCAGTTTGCGTAATGAGAGCAGTCACATCGGCCTCGTCGTGGGTAAGGATCCACAAGATCTGCAGCCCCGGTGGGGTCGTCGCTCGGTCGACGACTCCTACGGTTCCTGATGATGTGTGTCGTGGCTATGGAGGTAGGCGGTGTGGTCTCGCTGTGCGAGCCTGGACCAGCTGGTGGTGGTCGTCGCGCTCAGGCCGAGTTGGGTTGAGATGATGGCGGCGGGCAGGTCGGTACTCAGCGCAAGCAGGGCATGGTTGCGGCTGATTCTGGTGGGAACCCCGGCGGCGGTGAGCTTTCGACTCAGGGTGGTCGGGTGCAGTGGATGGTGTGCCCGGCTGCCAGGCAGCAGATAGTGCCCACGGCCGTCTCTGGTGTAAGCGTTCGGATTGTTGGTTGCTTGCTGCGCGAGTGCGTCGATGAGGTCGGCAAGGCGATCGGGAAGTTCGACGGGATGGCGCGCCAGGGTGATGTAGCGGCGGGTCTTTCGGCGCGTCAGCGACGATGTGGTCAGGTTCTGAATCTGAGACAATCGCGCGCCGTAGAGCAGGACTAGCAACCCGGCAATGCGGGTGGGCAGATCGGCTGGGGCGTCACTTGCGAGCAGTGCTGCGATCGCTCGGTGGTGGTCGTGTTCGTCGCCGGTCTGCGACGGTGGCGGGTAGGTGTAGCGGGTGATCGATAGGTTGTGGGCCAGTCCGCGTTGGGTGAGCCAGCCGATGAAGCCGGCAATGTGGTTGGTGCGCTGGCGTTGGCCGTCGGTCCAGGCGTCGAGCAGTGTCTGGGTGAGATTCTTGACAGCGCAGCCGTTCTCGTCGAGGTGTTCAAGCAGAGCGATGGCAGTACGGATCTTATTGCGCGCTGCATCGGCGGCGGCATGGGTGAAGCGTCGCCGGCGGGACCTGCGACGAGCACGGCGCACGATCACCCAGTGCCCATACGGCCCGATCAGGGCACTCTGATGGGCCGGCAGGGCAGAGGCGGTTTCGGTGATCCAGGTCCCGAGCCGTTCGATTGGTTCATCGCGCGGGGGCAGGAGTTGGGCGTCGATGAGCAACTCACGCAGGTGGTGCCGCCCCCACGAGGATGGGCACTGATCCACAGCGCCGTGGCTCAGTGGTTCGTCGATGGCTGCCAGACTGGTGAGCAGTATCGAGGTGGTGGGTTTGCTCAGCCACCGCAGCGTTGAGCGGGGTTGCCCGCGTTTCGCCAGATGGTCAGGAAGCTGCTCGAGACCAGGAGGCACGGAACCGTGCGGCCCGCTCAGCAGCTCACGCGTGAGCCGGATGATCGAACATCGGTGGCAGGTTCCGGCGAAGTGGTGCGGGCCCGCGTCCCCGCAAGAGGTACACGCGTAGACGACCTCGGAGCCGGCGCACGGTCCGCAGATCTGTAGTCCAGCAGTGTCTTTCGCGACGAGGACGCGTTCGATGCCGCATCCCGCGCACCGCGCTGGGTGGTTCAGGGTCGCGCGGTAGCACCGCCGACACACCGGCCCCAACGGCCAATGAGTGTGGACCGGGCGCGACTGCCCGCACAGGCCGCACACCTTTTCTGGCGTGCTTGCGCAGCGGTGGCACAGATCGACCGTGCCGGCGCGGGCTCGGATCGCGATCGGTGCGGTGGTGCCGCACTGTCCGCACCAGCGTGAGGGGGCGGTGTAGCAGCGTTGGCACAGCTCACCTGCCTCACTGGTGGCCTTGATGTGGTCGGTGCGGCCGCATCTCGTACAACGCCGTTTGGGCCGCGCGCAATGCACACACAAGGGCTCTCCCGAAGTGTTCCGCGTGGATGGCGGCTTGTTTTTGCCGCAGCTACTGCACGTCTCATGGCGTCGGGCGTTGTAGCAGTGGCGGCACAGTCCGCCTTCGGGTGTCCGTTTGGCCCGGGCGGCAATCTGCCCGCAGTCAGAGCATGGGTGTTTCGGTGGTACGGCGACGCTCATGATTCGGTGTGGGGTCGCCGGATCGTGGTACGCCGCGCCGTGATTGGCGTAGCGCCGCCATCACGAGCGGTCTTCTTCACTGCAGCGTCGACGATGCGAGGTTCGATCAGATCGTTGGGAGTGCACTCGAGGATGTCGCACAGTGCAACCAGAGTGTGCATGCTCAGTCGTTGCGGCTGCCCGGTCACAAGCCTGTACACCTGCTCGCGTGACAAGGTGATGCCGCGGTCGGCCAGGTGTGGTTGCAGGTCGGTCGTCGAAAACATGCCCTGCTCGGCCATTTTTGCGCGCAGGTGCCAGAGGTAGTCGATCTGTTTCATGGCGTGGTCCTGTCGTCGAAGTGGTGGCCGTAGCGGGCGTGAATCGATTGCGTCAGCAGTCCGTTGCGGTATTCGTTGCTGACTCCGACGTACACCGCGGTGGTCGAGGAGAATGCGTGCCCTACCTGCTCTTGGATGAACCGTTCGGGGTAGTCGAACTCGACGAGGTGGGTGACGTAGGAGTGGCGTAGCGAATGCAGGTCCAGTGTGGGATCGAGGCCGGCGGCGTCGCGGGCAGTAGCGAATGCGGCATTGATGGCACGTACGCCCAGGCGGCTGCCGCGCTCGGTCAGAAACAGGGCCGGGTGCTTGTTGTGGTCGAACTCGCTTCGGATCTCGGTGAGGTAGTGATCGAGGATCTCGACGATCCAGCTCATTTCCGGGACCGTGAGCACAGTCCGCCGTTTCGGCGGCCCACCACGGGAGGCTTTGCCGGACCGCACGGTCACCGCACCGAAGCGCCCGAACGCGGGGAACTTGGAGTTTCGGCGCAGATCGACAACATCAGACCGCGACACCTCTTTGCGCCGCATCCCGTAGGCGTAGCAGTACTTGAGCGCGACCGCGTCCCGCAGTGCCGGTAGCGCACCCTTACGTCGGCGGGCCCGGATCTGGGAGACCCGGCCGTCCGCAGCGTCGAACAGTGCCTGGGTCTCGTCGTACGTCAACGGTCGCCGGCCCTCGTCACCTTCGTACTCGCCGACATGAATGATGGAGTTGTCTTCATGGAATACCTGTAGCGGCGCCCGGCCAAAGCGGCTGGTGCACTCAGAGATCCATCCGTACCGGGGGTCCAGTAGATAGGAGCAGAACAGCCCGATCTCGACCTGGTAGCCGCGCACTGTGGAGAACCGCAGTGGAGTAGATCCCGAGCGCAGGTCACTGACCCAGGCTTCGCCCTCTTCCGGGGTCCACTGCCACGGATACAACCCGGTGAACTCGGCAAACCGCTGGACCAATCTGACCCGCGGCTTGATTGTCGTCTCGCGCAAGAATCGTGCCCGTTGCTGCTGAGCCCAACCCTGCATCATTGCCTCGAACATCGACTGTTCAGGATCAAGCTCTACGACATTTGATGCCAGCATCTTTCGGACACCGGCTACTTCTTCACCCGTCACACCAATGTTGTATCAGATGCATCATTGATGCACGCAAGTCAGACGGCATTACCAGCGTATTTGTGTGCAACATCTAGCTGCGGCGACGATAGCGCCTGACAGAGCGACAATCCGGTCACCCGACCAATGATGCATCCGATGACAATAAAGCCTGTTGGGCAAGGGCTTTGATGTGATCCGGACGAAATCCCGACCAGTGACGCTCGCCGGCGACGACCACCGGTGCTTGCAGGTATCCCAGGCTCATCACGTAGTCGCGGGCTCCGGCGTCGGCGGTGATGTCGACGATCCGGTAGTCCAGGCCGTTCTTCTCGAGAGCCTTGTAGGTGGCATTGCACTGCACACACGCCGGCTTGGTGTAGACGGTGATTGTCGTGTCAGTCATGGGTCTGGTCCTTTGTTGGTTTCGTGCGACTGGTGTCGGTGTCAATACATCCATTGTACGGCTACTTATGTTGTGGTGCAACAGTTTTCGCGAAGCAGATCGTATTTCTATCGGCCCTTTCAATAGGTGATTCGGATGTCATTTTGTGGCCGTATTTGCAGCTCGGAGGGCGGCTCGGAGGGCGACCATTTGCTCGTCGGTGACGTGCAACGGCGGCAGTTCTTGGGACTGTGCATAGGTGGGCTGCCAGGCGCCCAGGCCTCGGGCGTAGCGGATGTCGGTTGCCGTGGTGGCCGGCATGGCGCCTCCTGGTGTCGTGGGGTTCGGATCGCGGTTCGAACGACCGGATCTTTCTCATTTCCTGATAACTGGCCGCATTCGCAGCCGGGCCGGAGGACCTAGTAGGGGAGGCGAAAAAAGTGCCGCGAAAGAAGCGGTCCGGAGCGGCAGCGACGGGTAGCGCGTGGCACTTATTTCGGTGGGTCTCTAGGTCCGCAGGTTCGGCTGTAGAAAGAATCGGCCTATCAGGGAATGAAGTCTCTCCAGCAGCTAGTGCAGTGCGCCGCAGGCGCTTCGGTGTTGGTCGCGTAGCGATCTGGGATGGTTCGACAGCGCATGGCGGTGGCCCCACCCTTGCGGGTGGGGCCGGTGGTTGTTACTCGTTTTCTCCGAACGGATCTGACGGTGTTCCGTCCGGGAGGTGCCAACCTCCGTCGTAGGAGAACGTTCCGTCGCCGTTGTCGGTGTAGACGATGTTGTCGAAGTCGATGCTCATGGTGGTTCCTTCCGTTGTTGGGGTGGTGCTGTGGCTTCACAGTCGCTCAGGGTGAGGGTGGGCGGTCCACCCCGTAGAGCGCCGGCGGCCGGAAGCCACTTTCGCCGCGAGCGCAGCGAGTGAGGGTGGTGAAAGTGGTTGGAGCGCACGGGCGTAGCGCAGCGAAGAACGGGCGACAGCGCCGGTGTGTGGGTTGACCGGTCGGGCCCCCGCCCTGAGAGAATGAGAAGACGCGCGCCCCTGGTGACCACAGGTGCGAAGCTCGGCCGGAACGGTCGACATCTCGGGCCGGCCCCCAGGGGCCGGGCCGGGTGGCCGCGTAGCGGGCACACCGGGGGAGGGTCCGGGTGCCCGCTAGGCGGGGTGTGGGTTTAGCCGGCCTCGGCTGTGTCGGCCTGGTGCTGGGCGAGGATCTCGGCGGCTCTTTCTGCGGTGGTGTGGCCGCGTAGGTGCGGGTATTTCACGGTGTCTGTGAGCATTCGGCCGCCGTAGGGGGCCGGGTAGGTGACAGTGACGCTCTTGGCGTTGACCCTGGTCACTGTGAGCCATCCAAGGCTGGCGACCTTGACGTAGTCGCCTTTGCTGATGGTGTCGCGGCTGTAGTCGTTGATCTGGCCGCGTTCGATCTGCTCGGCCCGAACGGTTTTCCAATAGGTGATGTCGTCGGCGCGTTGGGCCATGCGGGCTATGACTCGTTCGCGGTAGTCGCCGGTGGCCGCTGTGGTGGTTTCCACGTGTTTGAAGCCTGTCGCGTCGGTGAACAGGGTGCGGCTATGTCCGTCGAGTGTGCGTTGATCAGCGCGTTGTTCGGCTTCGAACCGTTCGATGCGGTTGGCGACGGTTTGCGGGCTGTAGCGGTGGCCGGTGGTCGCGGCGGCAGCGTCGGCCCGATCGTCGGCGCGCGTTGCTTCCTTCTCGGCGGCGACTGCGTTACCGAGTGCGTTCCATGCTTTGTCGATGGCATTGCGGTGCCGGGCTTCTGAGTGGTGGCCGACGTGGATGGGTTCGCCGCCTTCGGGCAGTGCGTTGTGCGCTGTCTTTTCGCGGTTCCATGCCTGCTCGGCGGCATCGTGTTTGCGGTCGGCTTTGTCGGCCAGGGCGTCGGCGCGGTCCTGTTGACGGGCGACCTTGTCGGCTTCGGTCTGGTCGGCGGGCCGGTGGGTGCGGTCGATCTCGACGTCGACGGTGTGGCCGGCCTCGCGCAGCGCTGCGGCGGCGCGGCTGATTTTGTATTCGTTGGGTTGGCGGTCGCGGCTGCCTGCGATACCCCACGTTCCGAGGGTTCGGAACCAGCGGAATCCGTGGGCTCGGAGAATGGTGTTCGTGCCGTCGCCTTTGCTGGTGCCCTCGACCAGGGTGCCTTCGGCTGCTGTGTGAGTAATGGTGATGGTCATGATGTGGTTCTTTCTGTCGTGCCTACGGGGTGGTGGGTTAGGGGGCGGCCGGGTCCCGGTGGTGGTGGCCGCCCCTGGGTGCGGCCGGGTTAGAGGTCGCCGTATTCGGTCCAGTACTGGCGGGCGTCGGCGGCGGCATCGTCGGGGGTGAGGTCGCCGTCGTAGGCATCTCGCCATGACCAGTCCGGTAGATCGGAGTGGCCAAAACCGGTGGTGGCGCGTAGTTTCCGGTCGACTCCGAACATCCACACCGCAAAGTTGCGGTCACCTGCGGCGTTGTCGATGCGTGCGGGCTCGCTCGCGGCAATGCGGTCGGCGATCTCGGCGACTGCGGCGGGGTCTTTGGTGGCGATCCATGCGTTCACGGTCCGGCCTTTCTAGTTGGTGGTCAGTGCGGCGGTGAGAGCGTCGGCGTACTCGCTGCGTGTCAGTCGCCGGCCGCCGTCGGCGTAGGTCCAGCCGGCCAGTACGGCGATACCTGCATCGAGGGCTGCCAGGTGTAGGCGCGCGTACTGCGCATCCTGTTCTTGTGGTGTGCCGCTGTAGATTCCGCTCATGGCTATCCCTCGAATCGGTCGTGCACGGAGAGGATGGTGTGCCGGTATCCGGTCAGGCGCTCCATCAATTCGGGTAGACGGCTGTCGGTGGTTCCGGCGTAGTTACCGCTGGCCATGCCGCGTCGGGGTCCGGCCTCGACGGGCGCCAGGTGCATTTGGCGGGGCTTGCGGATGTCGAGAGTGGCGCTGTAACGCAGGATCACCGCCGGGGCCTGCTCGGTGGGCGCGAACACCTCGCATCCCTGGGGCAGGCGGGTCACGTGCATCTGCTGTAGCAGCGGGTGGAACGCGCGGTCTTCGTCCTCGTCTGCTTCGGTTTGGAACCCGACCAGGGTCACCCGGTTGTGGCGCCCGGTGAGTCCTCCGAGTGTGAAATCGGTGGTGTACTCGGCGTTGCGGTAGACCGACAGGATCAGCCCTTTAGCTTCGGTGGCTACGGCTTTTTTGTTCATTGGTGACCCTCCCGGCCTACTGCGGCAGACCTGGTGTCCGCCAACTTTTTTGCCCTTCTGGCATAGGAGATAAAGACCGGCATAGGAGGACGGAGTGCAAGACCGCGGGCACAAAGTTTTCATGCGGAGCGCAGCGGAGTGTGGGT
This sequence comes from Williamsia sp., assembly GCF_036566845.1. Classification (GTDB taxonomy): domain Bacteria; phylum Actinomycetota; class Actinomycetes; order Mycobacteriales; family Mycobacteriaceae; genus Williamsia. Next base: position 14,517 of record NZ_DATCVM010000167.1, on the reverse strand, counting down.
GTGAAAAGTTTGTGCACCCTTCAGGGCCGGAGCGCAGCGGAGGCGGGGCCTTGCGCGCAGGACGACGCCGGTCAAAATCGGAAGGCCAGAAGGGAAAACACATCAGATCCCGGCCGAAGGTCGGGTCAGGGGTAGCGCCGGAGGCGGTTCGACATGGTTGCTCGCGGTGCGAGCAATGAAAAAGCCGGCCACCTGGTGTGGTGGCCGGCCTCGAAGAATCTTGGTCCCAGACGCACGTGGCTGCCGGGGTGATTGTGCGGGAGCGACGCAGGCTCGGGAGGGCTTGGTGTCGCGGTAGTACTGGTTTTATATTGTGTGCGCGTGCTTTTGGGGCGGACGTAAAGTCAGTGCGGTCTACTCATCCATGTATTCGGGCCCGTCGTACTCAGGATGCAGCTCAGGCTCGGTCCCGTATCGATCCTCTAGTGATTCGGAGTCTGTCTCGATCACTTGCTGACGTAGACCGGCTGCGACGAGTTCGGCGGCGTTGGGCAGATCGAGACCGCAGACCTGACATTTGAGTTCGTTAATTAGGAAGATGTTGTCGTGGACTGCTTCGTCGTCCTCGAGACGTTCGGGGGTGCTTCGGACGTAGGTCTTTGGCGCATACACGCTGTTCTGGCATACCGGGCACTTCACAATCGTCGCCGTCTGCGTTAACCCGAGTCGGGCAATCCCGGTCGGCTTGGCGGTAGTGACACGTGCGTCGATCTCAGTTTGGCTCAGTTGCTTAAGCAGCTTGTGTGCGGCGTTGATTTTCGTTCGGACTTCCTGCTCGATCTTCTTGTCGGCTTCGTCGAGGAGATTCTCTCCGAGTTTGACGACATTGTTGTCGAGGAGGTCATGTACATCGATTTCCAGGTGTTTGCAGAGAACTTTGGCGATACGTACTAGCTTGGGAAGCCACAGGGCGTTTGGGACGTCACTCACGGTGGCATCGGACGTATGCAGTTCTGCGTTTCTCAGGCCCATGAGGACTCCCGAATCGCGCTCCGGGTCTCCAGCGAATTCTGGCACGATCTTCTTCAGACGCTCGATGACTACTGTGCTCATAGCGCTTTTTGCTTGTTTATCGGTCGCTATTCCGTTTGCGGCGAGCAAGCTGTCGGAGGCGTTGTCTGCCAGAAGGCTCGGATGAACCTTCGCCAACGGCGCACGCAAGAGGAACTCGAACCCGAGTAGGTGCCAGATCGCGAACTCGTCATCATCGGAGTGACCGTGCTCCGCTGCCCGTCTGAAGTAGATTTCGGCCTTGCCTAGGAATCCTTCGTAGTCCCACACGTGCAGCGCCTCACTTTGTTATGAACGTTCGAACCAGAACACGCCCGGCGGCTGAGGATACTGCTGGCCGCCGGTGCATGACACGGTGATTATTCAGGATGAGCGTCCGTCCCGGTTGCCAGACAACCTCATCGGTCGGTTGAGCGCTTTCTACTGCTGATCGGGCTTCGTCGGGTCCATGAATCGTTGCGCGTGGGTCCCATCGGAGCCGCCATTGGTTCCGGCCTTCGCTGATGATGGCCGGAAGGTACGCCTTTCGGCCGGTCTCTTGGCGGATGAGGAGCGTCAGGCGGTGGAGCTCTCGCCGGAGGTCGGCACTCGGGAGGCAGATCTGAGTGGAAGTCCGTTGGGTTGCTTCTATGCACTTCAGGACCATCCACTGCGGCGGAGTTAGCGCGATTGCGCCATCGGTGTGCCATGGAAACGGGCCGAGTCCGGCTGAGGCAGAGTGTGTGCCGTTACGAGCATTTTCGGTCGTCATTGGGCGAAGGATCTGACGGCGGACCTCGGCGGCTCCTAGGTTGGAAGCCAGTGCGCTGTAGACGTGTTCTTCGTCGGTCCAGGTCCAGCCACGACCACTGAGAAGTGTGTGGTGCTGAGTGACATTCATGGTGTCATGTGCGCCGTTCGTCAGTTTGTTCTTGGTCCCATCGCACGAGGTCGAGTACGGCGCGGATTGCTTGTTGTGCGATGTCTGGGAGGGTGTTGTCCCGGTCGGGGTTGTCAGATGTCGGGGGCATTTGGTTGGGGTCCTCGTTTGAGGATGATGACGTCGTCGCTGTCGGGGTAGCGGTAGGCGTAGCGGCCGTCGGGGAGTTGTACGAGTCCGGGTTGGCCTTCGTCAGGGTCTGGTGGGTATGCCATGGAGCTAGTGTCTCAAATCGGCTAGGTGGTTGTTACCAGCTGGTTTGTGCTGGTTCGTAGGGTGTTCCGGTGTCGCGGACGTGGGCGATGACGGCGGCGAAGCCGGCGAAGTCGACGGTGTTGTTGCTGTCTGCTGCTGCGGCGGCCAGGAGCAAGGGGTTGTCGTCGATGCTGATGCAGATGAAGGGGATGGCGGTGGGTTCGTGGCCGGCGAGGTCGTCGAGCGCAGCGAGTGCGGCCTCGCCGGCGGCGTGGTGTGCGGCGGTGTAGTTGTCGGTGGCGCCGGCCAGGAGGATGCCGTTGTCGGGGTGGGTGTTGGTGTGGGCGGTGACGGTCCAGGGGATCATGGTGGGTCCTTGTCGGGTGGTGGGTGGTTCGGTAGTGACAAGGATGCCGCCCGGCCCCTCGGGCCGGGCGGCATTTCCCGGGACCCCAGGCCCGTTCTGTGGATGGTTGGCGGGCCTGGGGATGACCGGTTTAGCGGTCGTTTGCTGGGGTTGGGCCGCGCTGGATCCAGCCGGTTCCGGTGATGCGGTAGCTGTTCTCGGCGAGTGGTCGCCAGCTCGGGGCGGCGCTGTTGCGGGAGAACTCGTGGCCGTCGTCGAACAGGACGGTGGCCATTTTGTGGGCTTTGCGCAGGGTGTCGATCATGGTTTCGATGGCGGTGGTGTCCATCAGGGAGAACGTCAGCGGGGCGATGTTGAGCTGGACGTAGGGGTAGATCTTTTTGGTGACGGGGTGGGCGAAGTTTTCGCGGTGCGCGGTTCCCATCGGGGTGCGGGTCCACGACATGGTGGTTTGTACGTCGGTGCTCGTTTGTACGCGGGGCATGATGCCGGGTAGCCGGTGCACGGTGGCCATGCCCATTTTTGCCTGGCGGGCCAGTGCGAACAGTCCGAGTACGTGCTGGACCTGTTGGCAGCTGATGAATTGCATGGTGACCGTTTGCAGGTCAACTTGCAGCATGGCCAGGCGGGTGCCTTCGGCGAGGGCTTTGATGCGGCCTTCTTGTTCTCCGCACGCGGTGATGTGGACGTTGGTCACCACACCGTTGGTTGCCAGCGGTAGCGGGGTGCGGACGTGTTCGGGGCGGCTGCCGGTGATCTGACGTTCGGCGGCTGACAGTTCGCGTGCTTGCGGTTTTCCCATGGTGACCCTCCCGGCCTCGGTTGCGGCAGACTTGGTGTCCGCCAACTTTTTTGCCCTTCTGGCAATGGAGATAAAGACCGGCAGAGGACGGAGCGGCGCGGCAGCTGATCGGAGAGTTTTTCAGCGAGCGCAGCGAGTGCGGGTGGAAAAGTTTCCGACCCGCAGGGGCCGCAGGTCAGCTGTCCAGAGCGCAGGACGAACCGGTCACAATCGGAAGGCCAGAAGGGCAAACGAGAGATCCCGGCCCGCCAGGGCCGGGTCACCGTGCGCCGCAGGCGCTCCGCTTAGGTGTCCCGCGCAGCGGGCATGGTCGTGTGTGATTCGAGGAATCTGGTGGCGCTGGGCTCGAAGTCCGTTGCGGTGTCGGCGAATCCTTCGCCGGTGGCAGTGCAGTGTTGCAGCACGGCCAGGCGGGCCAGTGCGGTGCCGAGGACCTGGTGGGGTTCGTGCCATTGATTGGCCACGTGGTCTGTCCACCAGAGAACGTATGCGTTCCCGTCAGCGATCACTTTGGCGTGGATGTCGGGCAGGGACAGTGTTGCGATGGCAGGGGCTTGGGCGTAGTCCACGGATGTCTCCTGGTCAGGATGTGGTGAGTGATTGGCTGTGCGTCGGCGGCGTGTTGATGCGGTGATGTGAACGGGATCGGTTCAGATGGCTTGGCACTGCCGGCATTCCCAGTGCCCGCTGATGCGGGTGCAGGTTCGGCGCTGTTCGCAGAGCCAGCAGCGTTGGTTGTGGCGAGTCAGCAGCTCACCGGTGAGGTCGGCGGCCGCGGCCGCCGCCGCCACGCTCTGATGGGCGCGCTGCGCGGCGCGGGTCTGCTCGTCCCGGTCGTCTTGCTCGGCTTGGGTGAGGGGCGCGACGTCGGCGGTTTGTAGGTATCCGGTGAAGGCGCGGGCGCAGTCGGGGCAGGGGTGGCCTTGTTCGGCTGTCGGGTGCGCGCAGCCGGGAAGTACGCACCGGGGGAACAGTTCGAGCTCGCGGACGGTCATGGTGTGGCCTTTCGGTGTCGGAATCGGGCGATGGTGGTTAGAGATCGAGTTCGGTGCTGTGGGTTTCGCCGTCTTCGGTGTCTCGGGCGGTGTGGGCGGCCAGGAAGCTGCGGGCGGCGTCGGGGTTACCGGCGGCGAGCAGTGCTGCGGCGGTGATTTCGGCTTCGCCGCAGGTCAACTTGACGGCAATTTCGTCGGCCAGCTCCCGGTCTCCGAACACCTCGGCCCATCGGGTAAGCGGGTCAGCGACCTGGGTGTCGGCGGCGGTGGTGGCGATCTGTTCCCAGAACTCGATCGCTTCGTCGCTTTCATCGCTGTAGCCGGGGAGATCGGTGCCGGTCCAGGCCGGGCGGACGCGGTCGTCGATCGCGGAGATCTGGTCGCCGTGCCAGCTCGGCGCGCTGCCAAGTATGGCAAGGGTGTGGGCGATGGCCAGTTGTGCGCGGCGGGGGTTGATGCGGTTGGCGATGTCGGTGATGTTCATGGGTGACCCTCCCGGCCTCGGTTGCGGCAGACCTGGTGTCCGCCAATCTTTTTGCCCTTCTGGCATAGAGAGAACTGACCGGCCGAGGACAGAGCGGAGTGGCAGCTCGAGCGGAAAGTTTTCACGCGGAGCGCAGCGGAGTGTGGGTGTGAAAAGTTTCCGAGCCCAGCGGGCCGGTCACGTCGAGCTGTTCGCAGCGTCGGACGAACCGGTCATGATCGGAAGGCCAGAAGGGCAAACGTGAGATCCCGGCCCGCCAGGGCCGGGTCACCGTGCGCCGCAGGCGCTCCGCTGAGGTGTCCGCGCAGCGGGCAAAGGTCGTCGGTGGGCGTGTGACAACGAGAGAAGGGTCCACCTCCGGTGTGGAGGTGGACCCTTGTGCCGGCGGCCGGCCCCGGGTTATCGGGTGGTCAGGGTTTGGATGCCGATGGCTTCCTCGAGGTAGTAGCGGGCCCGTTCGCGCTGCGCGGTGGTGGCGTTGTCCTCGAGGAGGATTGTGTTGGCCAGGCTCTGGGCGTGGTGGGCGGCGGAGCGTTGGTGCTCGGAGCCGTTCTCGGCGGCGACGGCCTGGTGGATGTTCTGCCGGGCTTGTTCGAGGATGTGTGCGACGGTCGGAGTGGACATTGGTTCGCCTTTCGATCGGGGTGGCGCTGACGCCTGGCAGTCACCGATGGGCGAGGGTGGCCTGTCAACCCCGAAGAGTCCCGGCCGCCGGAAGCGACTTTCACCGCGAGCGCAGCGAGTGCGGTGGTGAAAGTTGTTGGAGCGCACGGGCGCAGCGCAGCGGAGAACGGGCGGCAGGGTAAGGGGCGTGGGTTGACAGGTCGGGCCCCCGACCATCGACACTGCGAAGGCGCGCGCCCCCTGTGGTGACCACCGGGGCGAAGCTCGGGCCGAAGGCTCGAAGACAGTTCGGGGGGTAGGTCAGATCCGTGCGCGCGGGGATATGTGAGAACCTGGCCAACGACTCGGGGGAGTAGGGGGATCGGGGGAGATCCTGTTGGCCAGGTTCGGTTTTGACCGTAGCAGGGCGCTCGGACAGTGCGCATGGTGAGCGGGGCACGTGGAGTCTGTGCCCCGCTCACCATGGTGTTTAGGTCAGGGCGATGGCGTCGGCGGTGAGGTCGCCGGTGACGACTTGCTCGATGTCAGCGAGTTGGTAGCCGTAGACCTTGCTCAGAAAGCGCAGGTACCGGGTTCGGCCTTCTCCGATGCTGCGGAAGTATTCGTGTCCGCCCTGCCAGGACTCTTTGGGCATGTTCGCTTCGTGTGCGGCCAGGGTGATCGCCAAGGCGATCACCTGGGCGCGTTCGCCGGTAGCGGTGTCGAGGGCTTCCATCGGATCGATGCCGCCGAGCAGGTCTTTCGCGATCTTCTTGGCGTCAGCGTTCTGCCGGGTCAAGTTGTACAGATCGGCGTTGCGCCACATCGTGACCGCCTGAAAGCTGGCCACTGCTGCGCTTGTGCCCTTCGGCAGGGTCTTGCGGGCCAGTGCGCTGCGCAGTGCGTCGCGGCGCACTGATTGGGCGGCCACGGCCAGTTTGTTCAGCGCGATGACCTGTTTGCGGGCGGCGCTTTCAGCGTCCTTGCGGGCCTGGTCCTCGTCGCTGAGCGGCTGATCACTATCGGGCTTGGGCTTGGTTCGGCGCGGGTTGTTGTTCCGCCATTGCCATTCCGGTTGCAGCTCATCGGCGTCGGGGTCGGTGTGGTACCAGGTCACTGTTGCGGTCGCGGTGTCGGTTTTAGTGATCGTGCGCGGGTCGATCCAGCCTTCTTCGGCCTGCGATTCGGGATCGTCCTGGTCTACGGCCCAATCGATGTCGTCGTAGTCGACGGTGGTCCCGTCAGCGGTGATGCAGGTGGCGGTCCATTCGGCTCGCACGTAGGCCAGCAGGTGAGCCTGTGTGCAGGCGGTCGGCTCGGGACTGGTCCCGTCGGCGGTGACGTAGTAGGTCAGGACTCGGGCCTGATCCATCGATGGCCGGGTGGTGGTGCTGGCGTAGCCCTGGACGCTCAGCTCGTCGCGCTGGGTGCGGATCGCGGCGCGGGCGGCGGCGGTCTCGGCCAGCTCAGCTGCTTTGTGCTCGAACCGGCCCTCGGCGGCTGCTTCCAAAAGTTCGTCCACCGCGTCGGGGTCGTCGTCGTAGCCTGCCAGGATCATGCCCTGTTCCAGCGTCAGGTTCGCGGTGTCGACAGCGTCTTTCGCTGTCTGCGAGGTGGCTGTGGCCAGGGCAGCGTCTACCTTCCTTTTGCTGGTGTGCAGCTCTTTCGCGATTCTGGTGGCCGACAGGCCGGTCAATTTCAGTTGCTCGACGGCGGTGGCTTCTTCGGAGCCTTTGAGTCCTTTGCGGTCCCCGTTGGTGATGACCTGGTCGATGATCCGGCGGCGGGTCCGTTCGGTGTCGTCGGCCTCGACGGTGTCGGCGTCGACGATGTAGACCGGGATGGTGGCCAGTCCGGCTTCGCGGGCGGCGAGGGTCCGGCGCTGTCCGTCGCGAACTTTCACCACGCCTTCGCTGTCGCGGATGGCGTAGACCGGCTGGCGTACGCCGGTGGCGATCGATGCGACGAAGGCGGCGTCGATGGCGGTGTCGGTGCGCACGTTGTCATCGATGACCAGGGTGGCCGGGTCCGCGAACACCAGCTCGGCGGTGGCGGCGGGTGCGGTAGTGGTGTTGTTTGTCATGGTGTTTTCTCCTATGGTGGGTGAGAAGCAACCGGGCCGAGTAACAGTCGGCCCGGCTGCTTTTCTTTTGGGCCAGTAGCGGTTTGGCTAGCTGGTGGCGTGGGGGCGGGTGTCGATGGGGTTGTCCTGGACTCCGGCGAGCATGGTCACGGCCACGATGCGCCGTTCGCTGAGGTGCTCGATCTTGGCCAGGTGGTCTGCGGCCTCGAAGTGCCAGGCGCGGCGCTGCTGCGGGCTGGTGGCCGAGTGCTCGGCGCGGCCGATGCAGTTCGCGGCTTCCTTTGAGTGTCGGCCGATCGACTCATCGAGTGCGGTAGCCCATTCGCGGACCTGGTCGATCATGGCCTGCTGAAAGCTGACACCACGCAGGTTGGCGATCAGGTGCACTGCTGCCAGGTTCGGGCCTGCCTCGATCAGGGCATCTTCGTGGGCGTACATGTCGTTGGTGCTCATGACGGGTTCCTTTCAGTGGGTGGTGACCTCGGCTGCCTTCTGGGCCTCGGGGCTGAATACGACGAGGTCAAACAGGGCGAGCTTGGTGTCGTCGTCGATGTCGGCAAAAGCCGGATCGCCGGTCATCTTGAGGTCGTTGTCGTAGATGTGCTCCATCGCAACGAACGGATCGAAAAACATGGCGTGCCCTCCTGGGTTGTCGTGTCCGCCAACTTTTTTGCCCTTCTGGCAATGGAGATAAAGACCGGCTTAGGAGACCGGAGCGCAAGATTCGGGCGGAGAAGTTTTTCACGCGAGCGCAGCGAGTGCGGGGTGAAAAAGTTTCCGAGCCCGCAGGGCCGCAGCGCAGCGGAGCCGTGTCTTGCGCGCAGGTCGACGCCGGTCACAATCGGAAGGCCAGAAGGGCAAAGGGTGGTTTTGCCGGCCGAAGGCCGGTCTACTGCAGCGCCGCAGGCGTTTCCGTTGAGGTGTTCGCGCAGCGAGCATTGTGGTGTGGCCGGCGGTTACGCTGGTCGACATGGAAAGTCGCGTGGAACAGGCTTTGTCGCTTCTTGTGGGTCCGCGGCCGCAGGCCGACGATCTAGAGGTATTGGTCTACGGCCGGCGGCTGCGGTCGCCGGATCTGGTGATGGCCGATCCTGAGCTTGGTCGGCTGCTGTAGTCGCCTTCGGTCACGGTGGCCGCAGGCAGGTCAGGCCCGCCTGAGTGTTGTCGGCGGGCCTGACCTGGTGAAGGGCACTGCGGGGGTCTAGATCATGTAGTCACCTCCCAGAATGTCGTAGGTGTGCTTGTGGAGCGGGTCGATGATCGCCTGCCGCAATAGCTCTGGGCTCATTCCGGCGGCGATGGCCTGCTCGATCAGATCAAGCAGGGCCGGGGTGTTGGTGGCGCAGGCCTGGGCCTGGTCGATAGCCACGTTTGCTTGTGCGCCGCTACCACCCAGGACGCTGAATACCGCAACCAGGGTCAGCACTTCGGCGCGGACCGTGCCGCGTAGTCCGGCGGCGATCGTGGCGAACAATTGGGCGGCGGGCAGCGGTGCATTGGAGCCGACCACGATCAGTGCGTCTCGTATACCGGTGTAGTCGATGATGGCGCGTCCGACCTGGGCGGCGAGGTCGGCTGATGGTGCGGTGTTGCTGGTGATCAGGGTGTACACCTGGCGGGCGATATCGAGAAAGCGGGTTGGGCTGCCGGTGTGGGCGGTGTCGAGGTCGACCGGCTCGGCGAGTGCGAACATGGCCTGTATCTGGTCACGGCGTGTGCTGACCGCGCGGCCCGTGACTGCCCGTGCCGCTGTCACTGCCGATTCCCGAAAGTCTTCGGTCAACCCGGTCTGTCCGCTCTCGACGTCGGTCCACTGGGCGCCGACCTCGCAGCTGGGGGTGTGAAGCGTGCGCAATACGCGCAGCCCGTTGTGTTTCGCGGTCTGACCAGCTTCATCAAGCCAGTGTGTTGCCTCTGCCAGATCGTCGGTGACGGCGATCAGAAGGACCCCGGTGGCGTCGTAGCTTCGGGCGACGGCGGCGATATGCGCGGCGACGTCGGGCGCGGTCGTGAAGTCGTGACGGGCCGAGAACACGATCTCCTCGCCCTTCAACACGACGAATATTTCCGAGTCTTCGGGGACGAACCCGATCAGTCCGGGCAGTGCTGCGATCAATCCGGTGGGGGTGCTGATCTCGATCGAAGTGTTGTTGTCCATGGTGACCCTCCCGGCCCTCGTTGCGGCAGACCTGGTGTCCGCCAACTTTTTTGCCCTTCTGGCATGCACGATGTGGACCGGTTAGGAGGCCGGGAGGGTGGGACCCGGACGAAAAGTTTTTCTGCGGAGCACGGGTTGAAAAAGTTTTCGTGCCCGTGAGCCGGAGCGCAGCGGAGCCGGGTATCGCCCGGGAGGTCGACGCCGGTCACACTCGGAAGGCCAGAAGGGACAAAACAGAGATTCCCGGCCCGCCAGGGCCGGGTCACAGTGCGCCGCAGGCGCTCCGAGTAGGTGACCGCGCAGCGGTCAAGGATGGACGCGCAGCGGACATCAAAGAAGGCCGGCCCCTCGTGCGGGGCCGGCCTTGAGTGTGTTGGTCCCAGACGTTGGTCCGGGTAAAGGCGATTGTGCGGGAGCTGCGCGGGTGCGGGAGGGCTTGGTGTCGCGGTAGCTCTGTAGTTACGGGGTTACGGGGCTACGGGGCTGGTGTTGGTCGCTGGTCTCCGTTGACGCGGGCTGCGGTGGAGATGCGCTGTTGGTGGCTGCGGATGTAGTAGGCGCTGTAGGAGGCCAGGAGAGAGAGGGCGCAGGAGATGGCGATCTGGAAGTAGTTGTCGCTGAGGGTGATAGAGATGAGGCTGGTGATTACCGCTGCGGCTGCGGGGAGAGTTGCGCGTCGCAGTGTTTGGCTGGCGCTGTGGTATTCGTTGCTGCGATCAGGTTGTTGTCCGGACCGGACCTTGTTCCACCAGTCACTTTGGCGTCGACCGGCTGCGCCTTGGACGAGTTAGGTTGCGAAGATCGCGAGCACAGTTGTAGCCCACAGGACGAGGATCCACGGGTTGTTGGTGAGTTCTGCATAGTGGTCTGTTGCTGCGTTGTTGGTGGCCATCAGTCAGTCCGTCCCTGTGGGTGGTTGGGTTTCTGTCTTACTTCCTGGACGTTGGCACCGGGGTCAGCCGGGGTCGACGTCGGGGAGGGGTTCTCGGACCTGTGTGACGCGGCCTAGCCATGAAACGATCTGGTTGATGGCTGTGGGTGACATCGTCTGGGCGAACCAGTCGACGGCTTCGAGGTCGTTGTCGCTGAGTTCTATGCCCATTCCGCGGAGTTCGCTTGTGAGCAATGTTTGCATCCTGCGTGGTGTGGAGTAGTTCCCGTAGTGGTTTCCGTATGGACTGTGTTTGCTGTTGGTGTAGGGGACTTTCCGGTCCCAGGACTCAGTCATCGGAGCTTCCTGTCGCTGGCTGGTCGGTTATTGGAGCTGGAGGGGCTGAACGTCGCGATTGCCCATGCCGCGATTGCGATGAGCATGGTGGTGATTACTGCCCAGGTCAGGAGCCAGGCCCCCATGTTGAGGGGTTCGGTGGTTTCTGTTGCAAACCGGTAGAGGAATGCAGATCCTAAGAAGAGCAGTGAACTGCCGGCCGCGGATACCAGGAGCGTCCGTCGCTTGTAGTAGTCGCGTGTGGACTGTGCGGCGAACAGGCCGAATAGTCCTAGAAGCAGTGCTATCGCGAGTGATGCGTAGAAGATGCCGGTTGTGACGGCTTGACCTCCAGGTACTGCGGTTTCCATGATCCCCCTCAGATCTTCGGATATGCGTTCTGTCCATCATGGGTGATGGGTCCGACATTTAACGTGTAGACCAAAGTCTACATATCAGTGTGGTTTATAGTCAACATGTGAATGAGCGGCTTGTGGAGCTGGGTAAGCGGGTGAGGGCGGCGCGTGTGGCGGCGGGGGAGACGCAGGCTGAGGTTGCTTCTGCGGTGGGGATTCACCGTACTCATGTTGTTCATATCGAGGCTGGTCGGGAGAACATCACGGTGGGGACGTTGTACGGTCTCGCGGACCATTTTGGAGTGGCCGCTTCGCAATTCCTGCCGGACTAGGGCTGCCCGTCGGGGGCCGACGCTATGAGCAGCGCTGCATCCAGGTCGCCCGGGTGGATGCAGGTCATTCAACAGACCTTGGCTGTCGCTAGGAGGTGCAGGAGTTTGGGGTTGAGGCGCGAGCCAGGGTGACTAATGAGGCGGGCTATGGCGCGGGCGGCAGTTTCGACGCTGCGGGCTTTGCTCGCGGATGGTGGTGGGCGGTCCTGGGATAGTCAGCGTTATGGGCGGGTGTTGCCCGGTGGTTGAATGCCGTACCGCGTCTCGATGTCCCAGAGGAATTGTCTCAGTGCGGTGTTGGGGATGGCACCGTTGGGCGGCTCGACGTTCGCCTTGATTGCCTCCAGGTCGATGAAGTCGGCGTTGAGTTGCATGGTTTCGCGGTCATCAGGCGGCGCGTGAGGATCTGGCTGACCACCAGGTGCGGTCTGCGTCCCGGGATCGGCGGCGTTGAGCCGATCCTCGACGTGGCGCAGAGCCCGTTCGATCCGCTCGCTGAAGGCGTTCACGTCATCTAGTATCCGACGGCGGCGGGTTGGATGGTGCGGACGGGCCGGTTGATCATTCGGCGGTTGCTGGGAGTTCATGCGGCGGCGGTACAACGGAGCACAACAGTGTCGGCGAAAAGGGGGACAGCCATGGGCGAGGACAACGCGATCGACCAAGAGATGCTCGAGTTCGAGGAACGCTGGTTTCGATTCGGCGGTGGACCATCGGATGAGATTTTCACTCGTTTCGGTATGACGGATCGAACGTTCTTCGGCGCGATGGAGACCTTGATGGGCAGGGAGTACGCGCTGGATCAGGTCGCTCCGGGCGATGTTGAGGTGATGCGGGCGGTGATTCGGCGCCGGTTGTGGCTCGCGAGCTAGTTGATGTCGTCGAGTGATTCTGGGGTTGCGGTGGTGGTCTGGTCGCCGAGCATTTCGTGGGCCTTGCGCTCGACCAGCAGGGGCACGAAATCGCGAATCGGTTGGTCGTTGAAACGCTGGTAGGCGTCGTCGACAGTCTGGTTGACTGTCTCAGCGGGAAGACTGGGGTGTTGCTTGATCAGCTTGTCGGCGATGAGATCTATGTGTTGCCGCTCTTCTTTTTTGTGCTTGTCGGCAGAACTAGTCATGCGTCCAACGTTACGACCGTAGACGAAGTGCCGAACATCTGTTCATTCTCTGTTGGCTGTTCGTTTGCCCGTCGTTCAATCGTTCGCCAGGTAGGTGTCGGGGACCTTACGATGAGTGAACCATGGCACCCCAAGACAGGCTGGGAGCGGACGTCGAGCAGGCGCGCTACTTCGCAGCAGAACTCGAGCGCTGGGCCGACAAACTTGAGGCCGAGGTTAGCCAGGCCGGTCAGACTGCCAGGTTGATCGCCGCCAAACAGTACGAACTCGACGATGTGCACCGTCAGCTGAAAGCGTTGCGCAACAGTTTCCCCGGCGCGTTCGTCACATCGTAAAAGGTGGGCTGCAGGTGGCTGCCGTCAGCGTCGTGGGCGGATAGTGCGTTTGCGTGATTCCCAGTGCTGCGGTCGATGAGGCATGCTGACGGGGAAGTTTCGCCAGCTTCAGCGTCGCGCGTCGGGGGTGCTCGCTCAGAAATGGTCGCGTGGAACGCCCGACGACGCTCTAGGGGGGGGACTCGGGGGTTTCACGCTCTGCCGACTCCCGAGGAGCTATTCGCGCTCGTTACGGGCGCCGGACTTGCTGCCGGACTAGGGAGTTAGGGTCGGCCGGGGACTGGGAATGGTGTGGTGAACTCGGTGAACCATTCGGTGGGTGTCAGGTTGACTCCGCCGACGATGTCGGCGATGGCCTCGGCTGGCATGTCGTAGAGGGTGAGTACGTCTTCGTCTTGGAAGAGGTATTCGGTGAGGTCGCCCCAGGTGTCGGGGTCGTCGGGGTCGTCTGGCCATTCCAACGCGTCTGGGAGGGGTAGGCCGGTGTCGGCGGCCGCGGCGCGGTGCAGGATCAGGTGCAGCACCATTTCTTCGCCGGTGCAGCGGGGGACCGGTGCACCCCACCGTCTGGCGTCTTCTGCCAGGCGTGTGGCACATTCGGCGAGTTGGTAGCGCCAGAATCGGCTCTGGCCGAACGTGGTTGGTGGAAGTGTGTGGAGCACCCTGAGTTGTTGGCCGTCCACTGGTGCGGTGTCGAGCATGTCGGCGTCGGCACGGATGTCGGCGGCCACCGCGTCGCCGGCGTCAGCCAGGGCTTGGGCTCGTCGTGGTCCGATGGTGTCGATGAGTTCGGCGAACTCGGGGTCAAAGTCGGCGGTGGCGGTCATTGCTGGCCACCTGTCGGGTCGAGGCGCTGCAACGGTGTGCCGGGCAGTGTGTCTGGAGTGGGCACCAGCATGATCGCGTCGGCGATGGCGTCGTCGATGGGACTCAGTGGGGCGATGAGGCCACCGTGGACGGGCACGGTGGCTTGGTGGTCGGGGTCGTAGTCGGGGATGATCTCGACGTTAACGGGGACCGGCAGGTTGAGCCCGTTCAGAGACTCGATGATTGCTGCCCGCAGTGCGTCGGCGTAGTCGGTGAGTTCGCGGGTTCTTTGTTCCTCGAGGCGGTCTGCCAGGTTGTCGAGGGTGTCGTAGGCGTCGTGGGTCGCTTGTTGTTGCGGCGTCAGCGGCGTGTTCGCGGCTTCGGCGACGGCAGCGTCGAGCGCCGCGCGCTGTTCTGGGTCGGTGACGTCGTAGTGCGGGAGTGCTGCGAGTTCGTCAGGGTCGGTGATTCTGTCCGGGTCATCAACCAGCTCTCTGCGCGCGTCGAGCTCGGCGTAGGCGGTGTGGTACTGGTCGTCGTAGACGCCGCTACGTGAGTGGAGGTGGTCCGGGGTGTCGAGTTCGTTGAGCACGTTTTCAGCGTGTAAGACGATCTGGACCGGGTCGGTCCTGCGCCGCAGCAGCTCGGCCGGATCGTTGCCCACGGTGGCCACCAGGGCTTGTTCGATCGTGGCTGCTTCCCAGGAGCCGGGGCGGCCGGCGAGGATCTCCGTGATGCTGCCG
>NZ_DATCVM010000166.1:0-12307 GCF_036566845.1 Williamsia sp. | reverse complement strand
GTGGCCCATCGCGGTCCCGGCCGGATCGGCGGGCATCCGGACCAGGGCGTCGGTGGGCCGGCTGATGGTTGCGTCGGGAACGTCGATCACGCAGACATCGCCCGCGCCGTACATGCACTGCCGAGGAGTTCTTCGTCGACTACGATCAGATTGCGAAGGGCGCCGCGGCCATGCTCCGGCTCGAGGCGGGCCGCAACCCACACGACAAGGTCCTCATCGCTCTGATCGGTGAAATGTCCACGCAGAGCGCGCTGTTCCGCAAACGCTGGCGTCGCAGGATGTCCGCTTCCATCGCAGCGGCCGAAAGCGCTTGCGCCACCCGGTCGTCGGTCAGCTCGACCTCGACTTCGAGGGCATGGAACTGCCCTCCGAACCCGGCCTGCATCTGAACATCTACACCGCCGCCGCAGGTACACCCACGGCCGACGCCCTCAAACTGCTCGCCTCGTGGGCGGCAAGCCACGAACAGCTCGACACCGAGCGGGCCTCGGCACGCGAATCACGTTGACGGCCCCGACCTTTGGGGATCGGCTACTCGGGCGCTCCCAGGTTGAGCGCATCTGGATGTGCACCCACCCGCACGCCGTCGTCGAGTGTCGCGATGTCGGCGAGGTCGGCGTCGCTCAGTTCGAAGTCGAAGACGTCGATGTTCTGGGCGATCCGCTGCGGGTTGACCGACTTCGGGATGACGATGAGCCCGTTCTGCAGGTGCCAGCGGATCAGGACCTGGGCCGGAGACTTCCCGTATTGCTCGCCGACGCGGGTGATGACCGGATCGGTGAGCAAGGTGTTCGGCTTGGAGTTCGGTCCCCAGCCGGAGTTGCTGGTCCCGCCCAGCGGACTCCATGACTCGACCGCGATGCCGTGCTTGTCGGCAGCGGCCCGGACCGCCTGCTGGGGCAGGTGAGGGTGGAGTTCCACCTGATCGACGGCGGGAATCGCGCCTCGGCCCACCAGCAGTTCGAGGTGGCGTGGTTCGAAGTTGCAGACACCGATCGCTTTGGCACGACCCGATTCCGCGATGACCTCGAGCGCATCCCACGTCCGCAGGATCCGGGTGTCGTCTTGCAGGGGCCAGTGGATGAGATAGAGATCGACGTAGTCGAGGCCCAGACGCGTCAGGCTCTTGTCGAAGGCACTGAGCGCCGGTTCGTATCCCTGGTCGGCATTCCACAGCTTCGTCGTGACAAAGAGTTCCTCACGCGCGACACCGACATTCGCCAGCGCCCGGCCAACTCCTTCTTCGTTGCCGTAGATCGCAGCAGTGTCGATGTGCCGGTAGCCGGCATCGTCGATGGCCGACCGCACCGCCTTTTCGGTTTCATCGTTGGTGGCCTGCCAAACACCCAGTCCCAGTTGAGGAATCGTGGTGCCCGAGTTCAATGCGATGGTGGGTACTTGTGCGGTCATGACACCACCCTAGCGATCGATGTCGGGTCAGCCGGTCAGTTCGCCAACCGTGAGGCCACCCCAGATCCCATATTTCTCACCGTATCGTTGGGCATGGCTAAGGCATTCGCGTGCCACCGGGCAGCTTTCGCAGATCAACTTCGCCGCGGCTTCGCGTCGACGGCGTTCCTTGGCGTACTGGCGGCCCGACGGTGGGAAGAAGATGTTCGAGTCGACGTCCTCGGTTCTGCACCGGCTGTGTACCCCGCCGGTCCCAGCCTGTTTCACCCTGAACGTGGACGCCGCTGAATCCGGTCATGCCGAAACAGCAAGTGGCGCGCGCACCACCGATAGGTCTTTGCCCCACACCGCGGGACCGGCCTGTGCGCCGGACAGATCGGCGGCGCCTTCATCGGATCGGCCGAGACGGTGGCCACCGAGATCAACGACTTCGTGCAGGCCGACGCCAGCGACAGATTCATCCTGGTCCCCCACATCACCCCGGGCGGGCTCGACGAACTCGTCGCCCATCTAATCCCGATGATGTGCCTTTTTGGCGACCCCGACCTGAGGTTTTACTCGCCACAAGGGCACATCATCGGCTCAGCTCTCTCGTTCGATGAGGCGGTGGGGCCAGGCCTCATCCGGGATGTCCCGCAGCCGGCACGGGACGTCCTGGGCGGTGAACCAGCCGCGATAGTGGATCAGCTCACCGATCACCGGGTTGCGCACGGTCGCGTCGACGCGGAACCGGTTTCGGCGCTCATCCCAGCCTTCGGCGTACTGCATCCTCGCCGCCAGCAGGCCGCGCATCCCGACCTTGGGGCCCGCCGTGAGCAGGCGCATGGGTCCGCTCTCGAACAGCAGTGAGCCCTCCTGGTCGACCCTGGCCTCGAGCGGCCAGAGGAGTTCGGGGCCGTCACCGAAATAGTCGACCAGCCCCTCACGACCATCCACGAGCAGAGAGTTCAGTCCCTGGGGCCCACTGGTGTAGTTGAGCGATCGCATCACGGCAATCGATTCGCGGCCGAGTTCATCTTGGTAACAATAATTGTGCATCGTAAATGGCACGAGGCGACTGGACTTGGTCGGCATCGCGTTACGTTTTCCGAAATGCCTCAACGCAGTTGACACAACAGGCGAACTGTAAATCGATTCCATGATCCCGCTCGTCGCTTGCGCCAATTGCGACTTCGAGTCAATTCCGTAGCGCCACTGCAAGTTCGGGTGCAGCTTCTCGAATTCACGACCCAATACACTCTGGATGACCGAGCTCACTGCAACCCCCCGTTCCGGCTTTTGGCATGAGCCCTGAATGTACTACGGACGGCCAGCCTAAAATGTTGGGTCGGAGCACGTAAAAAGCATTGCAACAATATGGAGGAGCATCACGTGAGCGCTCAGGTCGAAGAGATGGAGTTCGCCGCCGAGACGCGGCAACTGTTGGATCTGATGATCCACTCGATCTACTCGAACAAAGATTCCTTCCTGCGGGAGCTGGTGTCCAACGCATCGGACGCCCTCGACAAGCTGCGGATGGAGTCGTACAGGGACAAGGACCTCGACGCCGACACCTCGGATCTTCACATCGAGATCGCCACAGACCCCGACACCCGCACCTTCACGATCTCCGACAACGGCATTGGCATGACCCGCGACGAGGTTGTAGACCTGATCGGCACGCTGGCGAAGTCGGGCACCGCCGAGGTCCGGAAGAAGCTGAAGGAAGCGAAGGACTCGGCGGCGTCCGAAGAGTTGATCGGCCAATTCGGTATCGGCTTCTATTCCACGTTCATGGTGGCCGACAAGGTCACCCTGCTCACCCGCAAGGCGGGGCAGACCCAGGCCACCCGCTGGGAGTCCGCGGGCGCGGGCAAGTACACGATCGCCGAGGTCGACGGCGCGCCGCAGGGCACGTCGGTGACGCTGCACCTCAAGCCCGTCGACGCCGAGGACGATCTGCACGACTACACGTCGGTGTCGAAGATCCGGGAACTGGTCAAGAAGTACTCCGACTTCATCTCGTGGCCCATCCGCATGGAGGTGACCAAGCCGGCACCCCCGAAGGCCGCCGACGAGGACTCCGATGAAGGCGACGACGCACCCACCGAGGTCACCTCGACCGAAACGCTCAACTCGCAGAAGGCCCTGTGGACGCGACCGCGTTCGGAGGTCACGGACGAGGAATACGCCGAGTTCTATCGGCACGTCAGCCACGCCTGGGACGATCCGCTCGAGACCATCCAGATGAAGGCGGAGGGCACGTTCGAGTACCAGGCCCTGCTGTTCATCCCGTCGACGGCGCCGTTCGACCTGTTCATGCGCGAGCACAAGGCCGGCGTGCAGTTGTACGTCAAGCGGGTGTTCATCATGGACGACTGCGAAGAGCTCATGCCCGAATACCTGCGCTTCGTGAAGGGCCTCGTCGACGCCGCGGATCTGTCGCTGAACGTCTCCCGTGAGATCCTGCAGCAGGACCGCCAGATCAAGGCTATCCGTCGACGGCTCACCAAGAAGGTGCTCAGCACCATCAAGGACCTGCGCACAGGCGATCGCGAAAAGTACGACACCCTCTGGTCGCAGTACGGTCGGGTCCTCAAGGAAGGCCTGCTCCAGGACCCCGACAACCAGGACGCCCTGCTGTCGATCATCTCACTCAGCTCCACCCACTCTGCCGACACCGCAACATCATTGGCCGAGTACGTCGAGCGGATGAAGGACACCCAGAGCCAGATCTTCTACGCCACCGGCGACTCGCGGGAGCAGATCGAGAAGTCCCCGCACCTCGAGGCATTCAAGGCCAAGGGCATCGAGGTCCTGCTTCTGACCGACCCGATCGACGAGATGTGGATCGGATCGATCACCGACTTCGAGGGCAAGCCCCTGCAGTCGGTGGCCAAGGGCGAGGTCGACCTGAGTGGTGAAGCGGACAAGGACGACGACAACAAGAAGGACGAGGAGTTCGGCGACCTGCTCACCTGGATGACGGGCGTGCTCGTCGACGACGTCAGCGCGGTGCGGTTGTCGAGTCGGCTCACCGATTCACCGGCGTGCATCGTCGGTGAGGCACAGAGCCTTTCCCCGGCCCTGGAGCGGATGTACCGGGACTCGGGCATCCCGATGCCGGACAGCAAGCGGATCCTGGAACTCAACCCGGATCATGCCCTGACCGCCGGACTGCAGAAGGCCTTCGCCGACCGCGGCGATGACACCGCCCTGCGGCAGTCGGCCGAATTGCTCTACGGCGCAGCACTGTTGGCCGAAGGTGGTACGCCCAAGCAGCCCGCCGCCTTCAGCAAGACGCTGGCCGATCTGCTGACGAGAACCGTCTCCGAGGAATAATCACCCGCGACCGCCCACCGCCGACCGTGCCCATACCACCGTCGAGCGTGCCCTTGTGACCGTCGAGCGTGCCGAAACTGCCTGTTACCTAACAGTTTTGGCACGCTCGGCGCGACTTTCGGCACGCTCGGCGGCGTTTTCGGCACGGTCAACGGTGATTTCGGCACGCTCGGCGGAGGCGAGGCGAGGCGCGGCGGGTCGGGCTAGTGGATTCCGAACTCTTTGATCTTCCGGTAGATGGTGGCGCGGGAGAGGCCGAGCTTCGACGGCGACGAGGCTGTGCGCCGCGTGGCCGATCTGCCCGAGGGCCACGGATTCAATGCGGTGACCGACGCCTACGGCGACATGTTCTCCGCCGGGATCATCGATCCGCTCAAGGTGACCCGGTCGGCTCTGCAGAGTGCGGCGTCGATCGCGGCGTTGCTCCTGACCACCGAGACCCTCGTCGTCGAGGAGGTGATCCAGAATCCCGGCGCCATCATCGCTCCCGGATTCGGTGACCTCGCCGAGGGCATGGTCCGTCCGTCGAACATCTACTGACGCCCGGTCATGACCACTACTTTGCGGCGTCGATGCCGGGCGTCGCGGCCCGGCCCCGGCTGGTGCTGTGCTCGAATGAGGTCGCCGACGGTGGACGCCTGCGGATTGCGCAACGCAGTGGGCTGCTCGGCGGCGGTGGGCTCGATGTGTCCCCGTCGCTGCTATGGACGGGCGCACCGGTCGGAACGCTGTCCTACGCGGTGACCGCCACCGATTCGGACGGTCGCTGCCACTGGGCGGTCGCCGACGTCAGCGGCGGTGTCACCTCGCTGGTCGTGGACGCCGGCAACGGAACCGGTGAGCGATTACCCAGTCTGGCAAGGCAATTGCGCAACGACTACGGCCTCGAACGGTATGTCGGGCGGCCCCGGCCGGCCCCGGGGTGCCGGGACGGTTCACGTTCACCGTGCACGCAGTCGACATCGGAAGGCTGCCCCTGGGAATTCTCGCCGGCCCGGTTCAATTGGAGGAGGCATTGCGCGACCACAGTCTCGGACGGGCCGGACTGACCGGTGCTCACGGCTGGTCCCCGCGCGCCACCTGATGTGAGGCTCCCCCGTGATGCGGGAGTGATCGGGGTTTGCTGGGGTCCGCCGCGGGATGTGGTGCGAGAATCGACACGTGGACGCGCGCGTGAAGAACAATGTGACGGTCGTCGGCCGTGAAGACGGACCGACGATCATGTTGGCCCACGGATTCGGATGCGATCAGAGTCTGTGGCGGCGGGTGACGACGCAGTTGATCCCGGACCACCGGGTTGTTCTGTTCGATCACGTGGGCGCCGGCGCCTCCGACCCCGCCGCATGGGATGAGCAGCGCTATTCGACCCTCGACGCCTATGCACAGGACGTCCTGGACATCGCGGCGGAACTGGACCTGCACGACGTGGTGTTCGTGGGTCACTCGGTCGCGTCGATGATCGGGGTCCTTGCCGTCGCCGCGGATCCCCGCCGGTTCGCCAAGCTGGTGTTGCTGACGCCGTCGCCGCGATACGTCGACGACGAGTCCGACGGCTACCGGGGCGGTTTCACCCGCGCCGACATCGACGAACTCCTCGAATCCCTGGAGAGCAACTACCTCGGGTGGTCGGCGGCGATGGCACCCGACATCGTCGGCAACCCCGAGCGACCCGAGCTCGGCGGCGAGTTGACCGACGCATTCTGCCGGACCGATCCGGTGAAGGCGGCGGCCTTTGCCCGTGCCACATTCTTGTCCGACAACCGGTCCGATCTCGCGCGCGTCAGCGTGCCTACCCTCGTGATCGAATGCGCGCGCGACTCGCTGGCGCCGCGCCATGTCGGCGCATACGTTCACGACCACATCGGCGACAGCGAACTCGTCACGCTCGACGCCGTCGGTCACTGCCCTCAGCTGAGCGACCCCGAACCCACCGCCGGGGCCATCATCGACTTCGTCCGAAGTCGTCGATGAGCCACACTCAGGACAACACCTCGTCGCCGAACGTACTCGACGAGAGTCTGGAAGACCTGTACGAGAACGCACCGTGCGGCTATCTGTCCACGTGGCCGGACGGCCGAATCGCGAAGGTCAACACCACCCTCGCGACGTGGCTCGGACGTGACCGGGAGTCGTTGCTGGGCAGACCTGTCACCGACCTGCTCACCGCCGGCGGCCGGATCCACTACGAAACCCACTTCGCGCCACTGCTCCAGATCGAAGGTGAACTGAGCGGTATCACCGTCGATCTCGTCACCGCGGACGGCCGGCGGCTGCCGGTGTTCGTCACCGCGAACGTGAAGTCCGGCGCCGATGGAACCGCCGTGCTCGTTCGCATCACGGTTCAGGATGCACGCGACCGGCGTGCGTACGAGAAGCAGTTGATCGAGGCACGTCGGCACGCGGAGCAGGCACATGCCCGGGTGCAGCTCCTCGCCTCGACCCTGCAGCGATCACTGCTCCCACCCTCGCTCCGGCCTCCCGACGGCATGGAGGCGGCGGCCTTCTATCACCCGGCATCGGCCGACGACGTCGGCGGCGATTTCTACGACTTGTTCGCGCTGTCGGATCGCAAGTGGGGTTTCTTCCTCGGAGACGTGTGCGGAAAGGGTGCCACCGCGGCAGCGGTCACCTCACTCACCCGCTACACCCTGCGCGCCGCCGCCGTGTACGACGACGATCCGAACGCCGTTCTGCTCAACCTCCACACCGTCCTTCATGCAAACCACCACGACGACGAACCGCGGTTCTGCACGGTGATATTCGGTGTACTCACCCGCCGCGACGACGGATTCGACATTCACCTCGCGAGCGGGGGACATCCTCCCGCGCTGTTGCTCACCGCCGCCGGCGAAGCCCGGTACGTGAGTACGGAGGGCGGACAGTTGGTCGGCATCCTTCCCGACCCCACCTTCGTGTCAACACGTCTTCACCTGGCACCCGGCGACACCCTCGTGCTCTACACCGACGGTCTGACCGAGGCGAGGATCGGATCGGGACCGGAGAGGTACGACGACAACGGCGCGCTGCTCGAGTTCGCCGCCGCGCACGCGCCGACCTCAGCGGCCCGGATCGTCGCGGACCTGAGTAAATTGCTCGCCGGTTTCGGCGTCGGCGTGGAAGATGACACCGCCCTCATGGCACTGAGCATCCCACCCCGATAGTGGTGGGTTTTGGCGGGCCCCACCTGGGCGTTTGCTCACCAAAAGCCACCAAAATCGGGGGTCAGCGGCGGTGGGTGGAGTGGTCGGCCACCCGCGCGGCCGAGAGATCCGCGACGATTCCCTCGGCGCTGCGGCTGCCGGCCCGGCAGACCCGGGCGGTGAAACCGTCGTTCAACGGATTCGCCGAACGTGTCCGCCAGCGGTGCGCGGCCGCCAGCGCCGCCTCACGGCCCGACGTCATGGTCTCGAACGGGTCGAGTCCGAGGCGATCGTCGGGGGTCGTCCCGTACCCGCCGATCAGCCGGGTCACCTCGGTCTGTTCGCCCTCGGTCAGCGACGTCTTGCGGGACCGGAGCATGCCGAGCAGGCGCAACTCCTCGAAGCCGTGCACGTCGCCCAGCATCCTGGTGACGGCCGCTCGAATCGGGCCGACCCGCGGTGTCGGATACTGCTGCAGGATCCGCGACAACTCGTTCAGCGCGGAATGGACTTTGAGCTGATCGGCTCGTTGGCCGAACTGGACGTCGATCACCTGCTGCAGTTCGGTCAGCCCGCTGCGCTCGAGCAACTGCTTCGACAATTCGATCGAGTCGGCGGAGCCACTCTGCAGCAACGCCAATGCGATCCGGACGCCGAACAAGCCGAAACGCTCGATCAGCCGGATCCGGACCTCGCTGTCGAGCGGCAGGACGCTGTCGGGTCGGCAGAAGCGGTCGGCCGACAGCATCGCGAGTTGCAGATCGTCAGGAGCCACACCGCACAACGTCTTCAGTGCCTTGAACTCACTCTGTCTCAGTGTCCGCGCGGTCAGGGCCAGCAGCCCGGCCACCGGCACCACCGCCTGACACAGACCCGACGACGCCAGTTCGGCCGAGTAGCGGGCGGCAATCTCCTTCGCGGAGAACATCGCATCGATCCGGCCGACACCGATCTCGTCAGCCCTCGACACCACGCCGATCACACCCAGCGGACCGGATCGACCGCCCACCTGACGGTTCAACTCGGACAGCATGTTC
Source organism: Williamsia sp. (assembly GCF_036566845.1). Lineage (GTDB taxonomy): Bacteria > Actinomycetota > Actinomycetes > Mycobacteriales > Mycobacteriaceae > Williamsia. The sequence continues at coordinate 3,399 of NZ_DATCVM010000166.1, read as the reverse complement.
ACGTCGGCGGCTGTCGACATCCGCATCAGATACAGCACGGCATCGGCCCCCGGGACACCGTCCTCCGGGGTGAGCAGCCGCAGAGTTCGTTGGGACACTTCCGAATTCAGTGAGGCCGTACCCGGAGTGTCGATGATCGTCTGTCGACTGAGCTCAGCTGACGGCCAGTTCACCACCAGGCGGTCGATGCCCGCCGGATCGAGTGCTTCGATATCGAAGTGGAGCTGTCCGTCGCGGCGGTCCACCGGCACGGCCGCGCTCAGGCCGTTCATGTGAAAAGCCCGGACCGCCGGGGTGGTGCCGTGGTGGAACCAGGTGACGATCCGCGTGCACTCGGTGGCGTCCGTGGGTGCGAGCTCCTCCCCCACCAGGGCGTTCAACAGGGTTGATTTACCGGCCTTGAGGGTGCCCGCAAGCGCGATCCGCAGTGGCTCTTCGAGACGGGCCGCACACCGGGCGATCTCATGCGCGGCTCCGGTGCCACCGAACGCGGGATCATTTCGATACACCTGCCCGGCCTCCGCCAGCATCGCGCGAACCCGATCGAAGGCGTTCATGACTTGGCCCCGGACCAGGTGTGCACCTCGCCGAGGAACTTCAGTTGCTGCTCGACCATCTTGGCCCTCGTCTCCCTGTCCGACACCTCTTTGTTGGCGGCCTTCTCGGTCGCCTGGATCGACTCGGTGAGCGATCGTGTTGTCTGCTCCGCGATTTCCCGGAAGTGATCACGCAGAACCCGCTGAATCAGTCGCAGTCTTTCCCGCGATTCGCGGCCGACCTCGAACAGGACGTCATCGGCAAAACGTCGCACGGCCATCTTGGCCTCACCCCGCCTGCGCGCCAATCGGGCATCCCGGTCCTCGGTGAATGTCTTGCGGCCCAGCATCACTCCGGCCAGCACAGAGAAGGGATTCACCATGGACATGCCCACGAGAGTCGAAATCATCCCGAACATCATCATCCCCCCGTACGACCCCCGCATCCCGATCATCACCTTGTTCACCACACCGGACGGAGACTGTTCGAGGTCGACCAGGCTGTCGACGGGCGCGATCTCCGAACCGACCGACGCGAGCGCCATATGCGGGATCATCACGTCACCGACTGCTGCGAATGATTCGGCGACGGCTTCGGCCACCTCGATCGATCTCTGGTGGGTCCACACGAAGTTGTCACCGACGGCGGCGCTGACCTCGTCCTTCAATCGCGTACCCAGGTCCTCCCAGACGGTCGCCGGATCGCATCCGTCGATCTCCTGCTCGAACTCCTTGGTCAGCTTCCGGAATCTGTTGCGCAGGTCGAAATCCGAGTCGGCCGAGAGATCGGCGATGCCGTCTCCGAGCACCTGCTGCCACAACGCCGTCCGGCCGGCCAGTTCCTTCGCCTCGGATTTTGCCCTCTCCAGTTCCGCGACAACGCTCTTACGCAGTTCCGGGTCCCGCAGAATGCTCAGCTCCGAGCGCATCGCCAGCATCAGATGACCGGCGGCCGAGCCGATCTCGGTCATCACCATCTCTTGCATCTTCTGCTTGTCTGCCGCGAGCACTTTGTCACCGAGGAACTCGAGCACCTTCGGGAAACCCGACTCCTCGTTCAGTTCCTTGTCCTTCAGCCGGACCGCGTGGGAGCGCAGCGCCGACGAGGTGGGCAGGGGTTCCAGAGAACTCCCGATCTTCTGCAGGTGGCCGATGTCGGCCGCCACGACGTCGCGCCACCGTGGGTAGAGGTCGGTTTTGGTTGCCAGCATCAGAGCTGTGGGACACAGCTCCGTGGCCTGGCGGATGAACGCCATCTCCGGAGCGGTGTACTCCTGGCTGACGTCCGAGGCGACGAGCACCGCGCTCGCGGCCGGCAACAATCCCAAGGTGGCCGCGGCGTGAGGAGAGCCGACGCCGCCGCTTCCGGGTGTGTCGATGATGACCAGTCCGCGCTCGAGCAGCGGGCTGGGAACCTCGATCTCCAGGCGTATCACCCTCGCCCCACCGGCTGCCGGCGCGCGGCTCAGGTCTTTGCGGATGTCGTCCATGGGTACGTCGATCCGCCGGGCATCAGTTCCGTCGTCGACGACCAATCGTGCGGCGGGCTCACTGCCGTAACCGATCATGGTCACCGTCGAAGTGGTCTCGTCGTCGCCCACCCGGCAGACCGGAATGTTCAGGAGCGCGTTGATCAGATTGCTCTTGCCCTGCTTGAGTTGTCCCAACACCACCACGCGGGCCCGAGGATCCTGAACCCGGTCACGTGCTGCATCGAGTCGGGCACCGATATCACCGCGATCGGCGTCCGCCACCATTTCCCGCAGCCGATCGATGATCTTTGTCACCTTGGCGGTGTTGTCGTCCACAGCAGGCTCCTCATCGATTCGAACATGTTGTGGTGGCCCCGCTTTGGGCGGGGCCACCACCTGGGTTACTGGCGAGACCGTCAGTCAAAGAGATCACCGATCGCGTCGCCCACATCTCCGATCGCTCCACCGATGCCCTCGGCCGCTCCACCGAGGGGACCGAGCGCGCCGCCCGCGACGTCACCGATGCCGTCGAAGATGCCGCCCGGGTCGAGCGACACTCCATGCGACTGACTCGTGGAGTTGAACGAATCCTCCGTGTTGTACGAATCGCTCGTGTTGAACGAATCGTTGGTGGAGAAGTCATCGTGCGAGTCGTGCGTGCTCTGATCGTTGAACGAATCGGTGATGTCATGGCTGTCATGAGTCTCGGTGTACTGGTTGCTGTTGTCCACGTTGATACCTTCGCGATCGTTGCCCAGATCGACACCCTCGAGGTGGACATCTCCACCGCCGCCACCCCATTCTCCTCCGCCGCCACCCTCGACGTTGAGCGAATTGTGGCTGTCGTTGTAGCTGTTGTCCTCGATCTGGGTGTTCTGGGTGTTCCCACTGTTGTTGCCGTGCACCGAGTTGTCCACGTTGACGCTGTGGTCGTCCGAGCTGTTCCCCACCACGTTGCCGTCGCCGGCCACACCACCCGTGGTTGCGATCGGGCCGCTGTTGTCGCCTCCGACTGCAACCGAGCCGGTTCCGTTCGCGGTTGTCGAATCGATATCGGTCACCTGGTCGCCGCCGGTCCATTGGCCATAGTTCGTCATGATCGTTCTCCTTGATGTGTCGTTTTTTGTTTGGTTTCTCGGGTTCGTAACCCGATGACAACTACGTTATTGGCCGATCGCGCTTGCCAAAACGGGGATGAGCCCCGCACCTGTGGGGGTTCTATGTGGGGATTCGGTTCCCCGATGCTCACCCGGTAGGGGGATGAACCGAACCGGCGGACAAAGGGGCACAAACGGCGGACAAAAGGGCAGGCACACAAAGAACGGCGGGCGCGATTCGTGTTTCGAATCGTGCCCGCCGCGTTTGCGCGTGCTCAGAAGTCGGCTGCTCCC
>NZ_DATCVM010000165.1:0-6135 GCF_036566845.1 Williamsia sp. | reverse complement strand
TGGCGGGGCGATCGCTCCATGGCCCGGTGAGACCGAACGGCGTGATCGCGGTGACGGTGAGATGCGGATGTCGGCGATGAATCTCCGCGGCGGTCAACGACGGCCGTTCGGTGATGCGCGAGTTCTGTGACCACACCACTGCATCCGCGTCGGTCAGTAGCCTCTCCAGGAGTCCGAGGTCGTCGGGATCGTCCGGGTCGACCGTCACGCTGTGTTTCGAGCACGCCAGGTAGCTGAACAGTGCGCCGTCGGATCCGGTGTCGATGTTCGCACCCGACGCCGACCACCCGCGTAGCGGATCACCCTCGGGGGGTTCGACTTTGATGATGCGTGCCCCGCCGTCGGCGAGCAGCTTGGTGCAGTACGCCCCGGCAATACCCGTCGAGAGATCAACGACGACATAGCCGTCGAGTGGGTGTCGCGCATTCGTGGTCGGCATCGGTTTCTATTTCTTCTTCTTGCGACCGGACTTGCTCAGCCTGAACTCTGGTGGGTACTGGTCGTCGTTGCCCTTCACGGTGATGTTGAGACCGCGTCCGAAGGTGTCTTCGTCCTCGAGCATCACCTCGTCGCCATCGGCAATGATGTTGCTGCCCATCGACTCGAAGAAGGCCGACATCAGGCTGCCCATGTATTCGCCCTGCTGTTGCTTCATGATCTCGAAGAACGTCTTCTGCATGAAGACGGTGTCGGTCGGACGGGTACGCGCGCACGAGGAGGCGTACTTCGCGACCTCGGCCTCGAGGTCGGTGCGGGGCACCACACTGTTGATGAAGCCGCAGGCGTCCATCTCCGCGGCGGTGAAGGCCCGGCCGGTGAAGACCATTTCCTGAAACTTCCGCATTCCCATGGCCTGCGCCCATGTCCACATCCGAGGACCCCAGCCGTGATAGCGGAACGACGGGTGGCCGAAGAGGGTGTCGTCGGCCGAGATCACCAGGTCGGCGTCCGCGGCCTGATAGAAATGCCAGCCGTAACAGTAGCCCTTGGTTTCCACGATGCTGATCTTCTTGAACTCCTGCAGACTTCGGCATCCGGCCTGCGGATTGGCGTACCACTGGCTGACCGACGCACCGAACCGAAACGACCCGCGGGGCGGTGCCGTGACATCGTCCTCCTCGAGCTTGAACTCGCGGAGCCGCGCCGCCGGCGACTCCGCGTTCTGGTTGGCCATGAACTCGGGAAGGTCGGCACCGGAACCGAAGTCGTCGCCCACACCGCGTACCACCAGCACCTTGACGTCGTCATCGATGCTGCACCGATGGATCAGATCGCCGTAGCGCAGACGGGCGGCCGCGGTGGGAGCGTTGAGCTGGTCCGGACGGTTGAAGGTGATCGTTGCGATCTTGGACTTCCGGTCCTTCTCGAACAGGATGATCTCTTCGGGTTTGGGAAGTGAATCGGTCATGCTGTGCTGACCTCCTTGTCGTTCGGACCCGCGGTGTTCGTCGCCATGGTGTTCGGCGCGACGGTGTCTCCGGCCACATACCCGGTCCACCACGGAGCGCTGGTGAGGACTTCATGTCCGTGATCGGTGATCAGGACGGCATCGCGGCCGAAGACCGCACCGACTCCCGGGGCCCAGACGTAGCTGGTGACGGCCAGGACCATGCCCGGCGCGAGCAGTTCCGAGGCGTTGGTGTCGGGCAGGTGCGGCGATACGACGGGTGGGTCGAATCCCAGCCCCAAACCATGTGCCACCGGTGTCGCGGGTAGCGGTTCGCCGGCCGCCTCATATGCGGACAGCAGGGAACCGGCCGGTTCTCCGGGTACACAGGCGGCAAAGAGCTGTTCTCGCAGCGCCTCTGAGCGGCGGTACAGCGCGCGGGTGTCGTCGGTGACGTCGCCGACCGGCCAGGTACGTCCGACCTCGCCGGTATAGCCCTGGTCGAGTACCCCGGCGGCGAATGCGACCAGGTCGCCGGCGGCGACTTCACCGCTCCCGCCTGCGCGGCGGCCGTGGTGGTCCCGTGAGGTGATCCACGCGCCGTCCTGGGTGGCCGGTGTGCTGACACCACCGGCGGCCATGGCTTCCAGCAGGACACCCGTCAGCCGCTGATCTCTGATCCCGGGCCGGAGTTCGGCGACTGCCGCCGCCAGCCCGATTTCGGCGACCTGCAGTGCCTCCCGGATGGATGTGATCTCGTCGTCGGTCTTGATCCGCCGCGCGGCGCGCAGTGCGACCTCGGCATCGATCAGCTCGGCGTTCGGGAACGCGTGAGGGAGGAGCTCGGCGAAACCCGGTGAGAGAGCGTCTATCCCGACTCGCCGGGCGGTTGCTGCGCCCTCGATCTCTTTGAGCACCTCGATGATGTTCATCGGGTTCCACGCGATTCCGTAGAGGTGATCGTGGGGGATGTCCTCAGGGATGCCCTCATCCCAGGTGCTGAGCAGGTGGATCTCACCGGTCTTCCGTGACAGGACGCAGTTCGGTGCGAACGGCCGGGTACCGGCGACCCAGAGTTGCGTTGCGCCGCTGACGTAACGGACGTTGGCCTGCCGACCCAGGACGAGTATGTCGAGGTCGTATGCCTCCATCTGGGCCAGTGCGCGCTCTCGCCGTCCGGTGCGGAGAGCGCGGTCATCGGCCAGGATTTCAGTCGCCATAGGGGGTGTACGGGTAGTCGGTGAGTGGCGCGAAGCCCTCTTCGGTGATGACCACGATCTCCTCGCTGCGGTAGCCGCCGGTGCCGTCTTCCCAGACAACCGGCTCGAGCACAAGCACCATCCCCGGCTCGAGGATGAAGTTCTTGTCGTAGGTGGGGCCCAGATCGGTTCCGATCATGGGCATTTCGGCTGCGGATGTACCGATGCCATGTCCGAGGTAGAAATGCGGAAGCCACGGTTTCGTTCCACCGTTTGCCGCGATGGCGGCGTCGGCGAGATCCTCCAGCGTGGCGCCGGGCCGCAGTGTCTCGAACACTGCGGTGATCAGGTCTTTCCACTGCCTGAACTGGGCCTGCTGGCGCGGATTCGGGTCTTGCCCGACGATCCAGGTGCGTCCGAAGTCGGAGCAGTAGCCCGAGTACGTGATGCTGACGTCGACCCAGAGGACATCGCCGGCGGCGAGCTCACGTTCGGTGGTCAACAGCGGGAGGGCGAGGTCGCCGTGGGTGGTCCACACGCCGCTCTCTTTGCTCGAAGGCATCACCTGCCAGATGGCGTCGAGCATGTTGGCCGTCGCTCCGCGCTCGAACGCCCGTCGGACAAAGCCTGCGGACAGGTCGATCTGCCGCATCCCCGGCGCGAGAGCGGCCTGGACCTCGACCATCGCCTCTTCCGTTATGCGACAGGCATTCCTGATGCACGACAGCTCATCGACGGTCTTGATGAGCTTGGCGGCGCCGATGACGAGTGCGGCGTCGTGCGGTGGTCCGGATGGGAAGAGTCGCTTGGCCGCACGCAGCATCGCCCCGGTGCTCTCGTCGACGGCATAGGTGGCGTCGGCGGGCACGAGGTCTGCCAAGATCCGGGCGAACGTTTCGACACCCTCGTCGAACTCGAGGTACACCGGCGGGAACACATGGTCGTCGGGAAGGACCGAATCTGCCGGTGCACCATCGCGAATGGGTAAGAACAGGTACGGCAATTCGTCGTCGGGAAGGATCACCGCAACCGGTCGTTCGACGTGTGACAGGCCTGCGTCACCCAACGGCCAGCTCACGCCGGTCGCGTAGGCCACCGCGTTGTTGCCGAGCAGAATCAACGCGTCGATGCCGCGCTCGGTCATCTCCGCTCGGATCCGGGCGCCGGTTTTTCGACGCATACGGGCAAGGTCGGGCTTGTCCGGGATCTTCAAAGTTGTTCTGTTGCTGGTCAAGACAGATGATGTCAAGGGAAGCTGTCGCTTTCTCGGTAGATGCCGGGCTGTTCTTGCTAGATGCCCAGGAACTTCGTCACATTGGTACTGACGGCCTTGACCGCGTTCTCGGGACCGAGGGCATCGACCACGGCGCCGATCGACTTCTCGGAGTAGCCGAAGCTGCTCTCGTTGTGTGGGTAGTCGGACGACCACATGACGTGATCGATTCCGATCTGCTCGATCATCTGCAGGCCCAGCGGATCCACGATGAACGATGCGCTCATGTGCTTGTCCCAGTAGTGCCGAACATCATGTTCGACAGGTCGATTCAGCATGTGCCGGAACGAGGCCAGCATGTGCTCGGCGTCCTGGATGGCCGACGGAACCCAGTTGATCCCGCCTTCGAACCAGCCGATCTTGAGGCCGGGATGACGGTCGATGATGCCGCTGAAGATGTATTTGGCGAACATCTCCCGGAACGGCGCCACATTGTGCATCATGCCGACGGCAACACTGTTGACCTCGCAGGGGCTCGACAGCGGTGCTTCTCCGATGTGGTGTGCCAACGGGACGCCGGACTCCTCGATGGCATCCCAGACCGGGATCATCGACGTGCTGCCGTAGTCGATGGGAGTGCCCTCGAGATCCTTGCCTGCCGAGAGCGGCATCAGGAAGGTCTTGAGCCCCAGCGACTTCAATTCGTCAAGCGTGCGCCGGGTGCCGGCGGCATCCCACCAATTGATCAGGCCGACGCCGTAGAACCGGCCGCCGGATCTCTCTTGGAGATCGGCGATGTACTCGTTGTAGATGCGGAACGCGCGTTCGCGGATGTCTCGGTCGGGGTAATACAGCAGTGCCAGAAGGGCATTGGGGAAGGCGAGCTCTTTGGAGACGCCGTCCGCGGCCAGTTCGTCGAGCCGGGCCTCGATGTTGGCGCTACCGGAGCCGACCAATGGGTCATACTGCATCAGGACGTGGCTGAAGTCGCCGGGCAGGAACGATTTGCCCTTGCGTCCCAACTGGAAAGCGCCTTCCTCGTACCACACACGCGGCGCCTTCTCGCGGAGTTCTTCGGGAAACCGCTCGAAGAAGATATCGTCCGCGAGCGAGATGTGATTGTCCGCGGAGAACACCTGCGTCCCGGTGGGGAGCCCGAGGTCGCCGACGGCGTGCCCATGACGGTCTTTCGGTGGGGCGAGTCCTTCCGGTGGATACAACGATGCACCGGCGGTATGAAGCGACATTACTTCTCCATCTGTTCGACTGGTTGGCTGAGTTCACGTGACGCCGATGGGCGTCGGGTGCAGCAAGCTCGCTCTGAGGCGAGCGGGGAAGTGGGCAACCTGGTGAGCGCCTCCAGGTGCGTGACGATTCCGTCGCCGGCTGTTGCGACGGAATTCGAAAAGGTCCGCACCCGAGAGCGGAGCGCGCTCGAGGCCACAGAGGAATACGTTTTCCGTTCTCCGGGCTCGGAGGAAAACGGCAATACCCTGTAGCGGAAGTCACATTATCACGCACATTCGGTGTTAGCCAGAGTGTTTTTCGGGCTTATGTGACTGTCTTCGCACGCCGGATGGGGGGCCAGATCGACACATCTTCCGAAAGGTCCTCGCAGGGTTACTTATGCGTGTAAGTTGGCGATCGAGTGAGTTGGGTGTCGTGATGGCTGCACGTCGAGAAACCAGCCCGGCAAGCTCGGGAAGGGGAGTCCGGTGTCGGCACGTGTGTCGACTGTCAGTGCAGGTAGGGCCTGGGAAGTGCTCTGCTGTCAGTGCAGACGTATCGCGCGGCGCAAACCTCGAATGGGTGCTACGGCCGCGGAGAGTCCGCCTCCGCCCGCATCAATTACGTGGATGTGCATGGATCGGCGTCCACGCGCCGGGACACGTCGATGAAGGATGGGGGCAGGCCGGGACGATAAATCGAATTTCGAGGACGTATTCTCCGGACGAATGCGATTTCACACCGATGTGCGGGCACACCGGTTCAAATGATTGTTTGCCTATTCTGTGTGCAATTGTTTCCACTCGGAATTGATGGGTGGAAACCTTGCGGAGTTCACCGGATGGCCGCTACGCGTGACATGCGGATCAACTCGGCAGGGCCGCCGTCGACGAGGCCCAGTCGAAGTCGCCGTGGTCGCTGCCGAGGCCGGTCGCCACCACCCCTGCCACAGCGCAGCCCAGCTGCGCCGCACGCAGCATGCTGAAGTCCGCCAATCGGCCGGCGATGAAGCCGGCCGAGAACGCGTCGCCGCACCCACTGGTGTCGACAACATCGACGTCGGTGGCTTCGGCGTGTTCGACGGTGGTCGCCGTCACCACCCAGGCCCC
>NZ_DATCVM010000164.1:0-3272 GCF_036566845.1 Williamsia sp. | reverse complement strand
GTGGCGACGTAGAGGCCGGGCCGGTTGGTGCTGTGTCCGACGGTGGTGTGGGAGGTGTCGACGGTGATGCCTTGGCTGCGGTGCACGGTGGCGGCGTAGCCGAGTTCGGTGTTCCGCTTCACGTACCGGGCGGGCAGGGTGATCGCGCCCTCGTGGGTTTTACTGCGCAGGTTCAGTGAGCCGTTCTCGTTGACGGCGGTGACGGTCCACAGGTCGCCGTTGCGGACGAACATGTTGCGACGTTTGCCGCCCTTGGTCCGAAGACGTCGGTTGTTCTTGCGGGTCAGGACGATGTCACCGACTCCGGCGTCGAGTTCGTCGGACAGGGTCACCGTGTGTTCGGCTTTGGCGGTTCCGGCGGCGCGGTAGTGCGCTTGGATCGCGAGGTTTACTTCTCGGACGTCGTCGCGGGTGGAGAGCATGACGATCGACGATTTCCCGGCGTCGATGTCGGCGAGGTAGGCGGTTGCTGCGGCGTCTTTCATCTCGGCGGCGGTGCCGTCGTGGACCCATCCGCGGGAGTAGAACAGCTCCAGGCTGCTCTCTTCGCCGTGCCGCAGGGCGAGGGAGTTCTCGGCTTGTTCGGTGTCTTTGCCGAAGCGCACGACGACCGTGAGTTCGGGTGCGTTGGTTTCTTCGGCGAGCAGTCGCAGCGCTCCACCGGTTTCGACGGCGTCGAGCTGGTTCGGGTCACCGAGTAGACGGACTACGGCGCCCTTGGCGGCGGCGATTTCGGTGATGGCGGCGAGGTCTTTGGTCGATGCCAGGGATGCTTCGTCGACGAGCAGCATCGCCCCGGCGGGGATCTCGATGTGCTCGGGGAGGCTGCGCGGTTCATAGTCTTCGAGTCCGCGCCACGGGTACGTCAGGGTCGCGAGGGTGTGGGCGGTGGTGCCGATTTCTTCACCCAAGGTTTCGGCCGCGACGGCAGATGGTGCGAGCGCGATGACCTCGTATCCGGCGGCGGTCCAGGTGTCGGTGACCGCTTTCATCGACGTCGTCTTGCCGGTGCCGGCCGGGCCGATACCGACGGCGAGGAGTGTTCCGGCGCCGACGAAATGCTCGGCAAGCTCGCGCTGTCCGGCGTTGAGTGGGTGATCGCTCGTGCGGGCGATTTTCTCGACGACCTTGTCGAGTCCGGCTTGCGTCGCGATGTAGGTGGTCGGTGTGCCGGTGGCGTCGAGCATGGATTGCTCGGCGGCGATGACACCTTCGGAGGTGTGCAGTGCGGCGCCGTGTCGTTCCAGGATGAACTCGCCGTTGCGGCGTCGCAGTACCTCGGGGACGGGCGGAAGATCGGCGGCCGGCATGTGCACGGACTCGGTCAGAACGTGGGCGGTGACGGCGTCGATTGCCTCTCGGCGGGCGCTGTCGTCGTGGAAGGTGACGGCCGCGAAATTCGCTTCGACGGCGCTGTGAATGTGGGTGATCGCCCAGCTTGCGCGGACGTTCTCGAGGCGTTCGAGCACGCGGGCGGCTTCGACGTCGACGCTGTCAGCGGCGCGCATGGTCGTCGGGCTGAGAGTTCCTGTGGCGTGGGCGTCTTGGATGTTGCGCCAGTGTTGTGCGAGACCGTCGACGTGTTCGGGAGTGCCGAGAATCTGGGCGGATCGGGTGACCCAGTTGTGCTGCATTTCGCGCAATGTTTCCGGTTCTTGCTTGCCGGCGCGGGTGTCGAGGTTCGCTTGCTGGTAGAGCGCGTACATCGCTTTTGCAGAGGGCATCCGGCCGTGCGAGGCGCGGTAGTCAGCGACGAGTTGATCGCGGCGGGCCTCGATCTGGGTGCGGCGTGAGGAGAACATTTCGCACAGCTCTTGGGGGACTGCGGCCAGCTCGACGATGTCCTGGCGGCCGCGTCCGGTGGAGCGTTCGGTGAGGTCGAATCCGAGTTCGGTGTGCAGCTTCGCCATGACGGTCGCGTTGTAGCGCTGCGAGGCCGGCACGCCGTAGCGGTGCAGGGTGGACCCGTCGAGGGCACGCCATTTTCCGTCGTTTTCGGTGCAGACCTTGATGGAGACGACGGCGTGGGTGTGCAGGTTCGGATCCCCGGCGCGGGAGTCGTAGTGGTTGTAGAGGGTGGCGACGAGGCCGGTGGTGTCGTGCACTTCCTGGCTGGTGGCGCCGGTGCGGGTGAAGCACGCTTCCTGCTCGATCCAGCCGAGGGTGTCGGTGACGGTTTCGTGGTGGATGCGTTCGATTGCGCGGCGGGTGTCGTCGTCGGCGAGTGCCCACATCGTCGACACGCTCTTGGGTGGTGTGAACACCAGGTCGTAGCCTGCGACGGGTTGGCGGACGCGGGACTTCTGGGCACTGATCCACGACCACAGCTCGCGATTGTCTTCGGCTGCTCGGCCATGCGTCTGCTCGAACAGCCGGGTTCCGACGCTCTCCATGAGCGCAGCTGAATCGGCTTTCGACGGTCGACGTCCGTTGTCGGCGGCGAACTGTTCGAGAGCGGCACGGTGCTCGGTCAGGAGCGGGATGTCGTTGGTGAACTTGGGGAACTTGCGTCCGAGCCGGGCGGCTTTGACGGCGGCTTCGGGCTTGGCGCCGGCGGCGATGAAGTCCTCGATCATCGCGTCGGCATTGGGGTGCATTCCCTCGCCGAACAGTGCCTTCATCTGCGGTTCGGAGACGGTCTCCCCGGTACCGATTCGGTCCGCGGGATCGACTGCTGCGTCGGCGTCCATGCGCGCCAGGTCGTTCAGTCCTGCGCCGAACCAGGTGCCCGGCGGGGTGCCGTGGGCGGTGTAGTAATCGGTGAGTTCTTGCCCGTGCTCCAGCTCGCGGTCAGCGGTGGCGACCTGTTTTGTCAGGTACTCGTAGCCATCGCCCGCGTGCAGTACGTGGAGCGTCATCACAAGGCCACCATAGTCGCCGCAGGCGGCCTGGTGGAGGGCAGACACCCCCAAAGTCTGAAATTCAGCAAGAGGTGTGTCTGAATTTGTGCGTTTGGCTGAGTGAAACGAAGTGCATTTGGTGAGGGACGAACTGTTTGCGCTGAGGGAAGCGAAGTGTTGGAAAATATGGATGACATGGGTGGATAGATGGTTTGACATGGTGATGTGTGAAAAGGTTCAGTGAAGTTGTGATGGTTGGCCCGAGTTTTTGAGCCGGGAACCGTTAGGTGGGCGGGGAACAATTGATGGCCGATCGCCGCTGCCGGCGGTAAGGTTTGCGGCATGGCGTCCTCAAACACATCCACGATCAGCGCGAGGGAACGGGCACGCGCAGCGAATGCCGCCCGTCTCGCGGAAGAGCAAGAGCGATTG
>NZ_DATCVM010000163.1:0-24569 GCF_036566845.1 Williamsia sp. | reverse complement strand
CTTGGTGCCACACTGGAATGTGACCCCGGCACCCAACGGGACCGGCAGCGGTTCGGGCATCGCGGACAGGCGAGCGGCGATGGTCTCCCGGGTCATCTCACCTTCCATACCCTCCAGCGCGCGCTGCAGTCCGAGCAATCCGACGTAAGCCGATGCGCCTTCCTCTGTGCCCTGGCCGTTGTACTTCTCGAGAGCCGCCTGGAAGATCGCGACATCCTCGTTGGTCGGATCCAGGGTGCGTGATGCCGCGATCGGACTGTCGGCGTATCCGCCGGGAATCTGGTCGCCGATTTCCTTGTCGCCGATGCACTGGGTGATCAGCATCGTCTCCTGACTGGCATTGAGCGTGCGCATCGCCTTCAGTGCAGCCGCGCAGAACGGCGCGTCTCCCAGGACGTGGAACATGTCGGGATCCTTCTCGAGGGCGGCCTGCACCTGTGAGGTCATGTCCGGGGTGCCGGGCGGTACCGCGACGAGATCCATTTCGACTCCGGCGTTTCCGAATGCCAGGGGCCCGAGCGCCTTGATCGGCAGGATCGCGGTAGGGCTGTCGATCGACAGGATGGCCACCCGGTCGTAGCCCTCTTCCTTGGCGTACGCGGCGGGTGTTCCCATGATCGGCGCGAGCAGGTTTCCGAGCACATACGTGTTCGGCAGCGACATCGACTGCTGTCCGCCGGCCACGGTCAGGTACGGCATTCCCGACGCCGAGGTGATACTCGCGAGTGCATCCGCGTTGGAGAACTCGCCGGTGACCACCGCCACCGCGTCGGACTGGACGAACTTGTTCCCGCATTCGCGGGCCGCACTCACCTGGAGCTGGTCCTCGCAGACATCGATCAGCTCGATCGGCCGGCCGTTGATGCCGCCGAGGTAGTCATTGATGTAGCCGACTGCCGCCTGCGCCGGCTTCAATTCGTTCACGTTGGTCACCGAGTTCTCACCCGTCCAGGCGAACGCGACCTTGAGTGGCTCACCGGTGGCACGATTCTCCGTGCCCAATACGGAAAGGTCGACGGTGGCCGAGTCGTCGGATGAACCGCTGTCGTCGCTCGAACAACTGGTGGCGACAAGCACCACTGCAAGTGCGGCGCAGGGCAACAGCGCCCACCGCTTCCTGGAAGAGAGTGACATTGATCGATCTCCTGTTTGTTGGTTGGGTTTTCGCAGTTCGTGGCTACGTGGAGAGGATGTGGTCGAAACCTGCTGATGCAAACTCAGTTTCGTTCGGGAGCGGTGACGACGTCACCTCCCAGATAGGCGGTTTCGAGCCGTTCGGGCGCCAGTCTCAATTCGGCTGCCGAGCCTCGCAGCGTGACCTCGCCATGCACCATCACAATCGCCTGATCGGCAACCTCCAGCGCCAACCGGACGTGCTGCTCGACAAGAATCACTGTCGCGCCGGTACTTTCGGCGATCCGACGGACCACCGGCAAGAGTCCCTCGACGATCACCGGGGCGAGTCCCATGCTCATCTCGTCGATGAGCAGGACCTTCGGCATCTGGACCAGAGCGCGTGCGATGGCCAGCATCTGCTGTTCGCCTCCGGACAGAGATCCGGCCGCCACCTGCCACCTCGGTTCCAGGGCCGGGAACAACTCCTTGATCTCCGCGACCGTGGGCCCGGCCTTGCGCCGCGCGATCGAGAGATGTTCCTGCACGGAAAGCGAACTGAACAACGCCCGACTGTCGGGCACCAGAACCAGACCCGCACGGTTGGCACTCACAGCGCGCCCGCTGGGCAACGCGTGACCGTCCACGGCCACCGAACCACCCAATCTCGGGAGCAAGCCTGCCAGGGTCATCATCAGCGTCGACTTGCCGGCGCCGTTCGGTCCGAGCACCGCGAGAACAGAACCGCTCGGCACATCCAGATCCAACTCGTGGATGATCTTCACCCTGCCGTGGCCTGCAATCAGACCGCTGACCTGAAGACTCATGTGACCGCCTCCCCGGCGAAGGTACTGCCGAGGTAGGCCTCGGTGACGGCGCGGTCGTTACGGATCTCTTCGGGTGTGCCCGCCGCGAGGGATCGCCCGAAGTTCAGGACCTCTATGTGGTCACAGATGCCGAGAACCAGACTCATGTCGTGCTCGACCAGAAGGATTGTCACCCCACTCGCCCGGATGGCACGCAAACGTTCACCGAGCCAATGGCTTTCGACGGTGTCCAGGCCGCCGGCCGGTTCGTCGACCAAAAGTACCTCGGGACGGCCTGCCAGCGCCCTGGCGATGGACACCAGCTGACGCTGGCCCTGCGAGAGTTCTCCGGCCCGCACCTCACAGACCTCGGCGAGCCCGAGCAGTTCGAAGATGTCGTCGATGTCGGTTGCCGCCCCGGTCGATCCGCCGGCCGGCCGGTCGGCCGACAGACCCACGAGAACGTTCTCGCGAACGCTGAGATCCTCGTAGAGGTCGATCGCCTGGAACGTTCGCGCCAGCCCACCACGGATGCGTAGGTGAGTCCGCTTGCCATCGATCCGGGTACCGTCCAGCGTGATGGTCCCGCTTGATCGTGCGAGTCCGCTGATCGCGTCGATCAACGTCGACTTTCCCGCGCCGTTGGGTCCGATGAGGCCGAGGATCGCGCCGCGCGGCACATCGAAGCTCACGTCGTCGATCGCCACAACCCCGCCGTAATGGACGCTGACGTGGCGCAATTCGAGTATCGGCTCCCCCAGGACAACCGGCTCGTCGACGGCTCCCGGAACGTCGGTGGTGACCACCGAACCGATCCGGCCGCGGTCGCCCTTGCTGCCGGCGCGTGCGATGGCGCGGTGCGCCGGACCGGTGAGGCCTTCGGGATTCATCAGGACAACAAGCACCAGCCCGATTCCCACGACCACCTGGTACCAATCGCCGCCGCTGTCGCCCATCAGGCGATCCATCGCGTAGAAGACCAACCCGCCCGCGCCGAGCAGGCCACTCAGCACACCTCCGGAAATCGAGGTGACACCCGCGAGATAGACGGTCGCGAACAGGGTCAGCCCGGCGATCGCCATGAAGGGCTGGAACGACACATTCGTCTGCTGGTACGCATAGAGACATCCGCCCAGACCCGCGATGAAGGCCCCGATTGCGAAGGCCAACAACTTCGTTCGGACCACATCCACACCCGACGCCGCTGCGGAACGCTCATTCGCGCGCACCGCGAGCATCCTGGTTCCGAGACGACTCCGGCGCAGGAAGGCCACACCGAGTGCCACGGCGACTAGGACGAACAGGCACAGCAGACCGAACTCGACCCGCGGATAGGTGTCGCCGACACCGATTCCCATGTCGTGCCCGAAGATCTTGGGGGACGGGACGTCGATACCCGTGGACCCGATGATGTCGGTGTTACGGAACCACATTGCCTCGATCGCGTAGGCCAGCGCCAGTGTCACCACCGCGACTGTCAGCCCGCGTATACGCAGCGCCGGCAGCCCGACCACAACGCCCAGCACCATCGCCGCGAACGCAGCCAGCAGTGGTGCGAACAGGAACGGGATCCCCCAGTCCGCGGTCATCGGTCCGACGAGGAACGCGGCGGCTCCCGCCAAGGCCAACTGCGCCAACGACACCTGTCCGGCATAGCCGGTGACGACCACCTGCGACAACCCGATGACACCGAGTATCAGACTGGTGATCAGCGCCGACCGCACGTCGCCCCCGAGTGCGATCAGCCCGACGGCAGCAACCGCTGTCGCAACGATGGTGGTCGACCACAATCGCCTGGGATACGGGGCATTTCCGAGTTCGGCAACGATGACCCCGCCCCGTGACGGCAGCGGTTTCGCCCACGCCACCAGAACGATCAGGATCAGGATGAGCGGGATGAACTCGACCAATCCGGTAGAGGGCAGCCAGTCGTAGACCCGCGGCAGGTAAGTGGCCTCGGACTGCAGCATTCCGATCGCGATGCCGGCCACCGCCGCACCGACGACCGAGGAGAATCGTCCGATGACGGCCGCGGCAAGAGCCGGGACGATGAACAGTGTGTACGCGGTCGGTGTGAGAGGCACGATCGGCGAGATCAGGATGCCGGCCAGTCCCGCCACGGCGGAACCGATCATCCAGTTGAGGGCCGCGATCCGGTCCGGGGAGACACCGCTGACGAAGGCGCCCTCCTCACTTTCCGCGGTTGCTCGGGTGAAGAGCCCGAACCGAGTGAATCGATACGCTGCCGCCACGGCGAGTGCGATCAGCAGCACTGTCATGCCGAAGTAGATCCGATCCGCAGGGATGCGGACGTCTCCGACGGTCCAGATCCCGCTCGGGAAAATGGCTTCGGCACCAACGGGATTCGTACCGACCTGTTGGACCGCGATCGCGACGAACACGATCATCAACGCGATCGAGGCGACTGCACGTGCGATCGGCGGCGCGTTTCGAAGCGGCCGAAAGATCAGGAGGTACAACACCAGTCCGAGGAGCGCACAGAAGACCACGGCAACAAGCGCAGACAACCAGAAACCCGGATCCGAACCCACGTCGACCGTCTTCGGAAAGCCGGGGATCAGGATGACCAGCTCGCCTTTCCGCAGAAATGCGTACATGTATGCCCCGTACAGGGCCATCGCACCGGTTGCGAAGTTCACCACGCCGGAGCTCCGGTAGATGACGACCAGCGCCACGGCGAGCGCGGCGAACACACCACCACCGCTGATCCCGAGGACAAGGAACTGCAAATGCTGTGTCATGGTCGGCTTCCTTCGGATCCCGGCCCCGAATCCGTTGGCACTCTTGGATTCGCTCTACATCTGGTGATCGTTTGATGCAGACCCCTCAATCGGGGACCTGTGATGTGCATTACAGTACCGTAGCAGGAACTGTAAGGACAATAGTTACGTTTTCAAGACATTCCGGCGGTGGCATTTCACCGTGGAACCGAAGACCAACCCAGGAGGCCGTGAGGCGTTGCATCCCACGATCTTTCGGAAGCCTCGCGCGACCGATCGCCCATTACGCCCGGCCACACTCCGAGTTCGGACAGAACCCGGATGCAGCATCCCCCGGGGGCGCCGACGGTGGCATACTGCAAACAGAACCCGGCACCACAACGCTGTTTCGCTACTGGGAAACGCCGGGCGAGATGCCGATGGCAGGCCGAGATGGATGTCACAATACGGATACCAAATGTCCAGCTCCACGTTCGGTAAGGTTTACAGTGTGACTTTCGAGTGGAGGTAGTCGGACATGGCGAAACAGAACGCACCAGAGAAACGTCAACGGCGCGAACGCGGGTCCATCGATCCGGACGACATCATCGAGGGCGCCTTCGAGTTGGCCGAAGAGGTCTCGATCGACAATCTGAGCATGCCGTTGCTCGGCAAACATCTGGGTGTCGGTGTCACCAGCATCTACTGGTATTTCCGCAAGAAGGACGACCTCCTGAATGCGATGACCGACCGCGCACTCAAGCGGTACGTGTTCGCCACACCGTTTCTCGAGGCCAGCGACTGGCGCGAGACCCTGAGCAGGCATGCCCATTCGATGCGAGAGACGTTCCTCGGCAACCCGATCCTGTGTGACCTCATCTTGATCAGGGCAAACCTGAGCCCGAAGGTTGCTCAGCTCGGTTCGCCACCGATCGAGTCAGCAGTGGCCAACCTGGTGGACGCCGGCCTTCCACTCGACGATGCCTTCGACACGTATTCGGCCGTCGCACTGCATGTCCGGGGATCAGTGGTGTTGGCGCGACTCCAGCAGAAGCAGAAGGCCGCTGATCCCGAATCGCGGGCCTACTACGAGCATCTGGTGATCACTCCGGAGACAACACCCAACCTCGCGGAAGGAATCAAGCGGGGCCACAGCGTCGGCGCACCCGACGACAAGAATTTCGACTACGGCCTCGACTGCATCCTCGATCACGCAAGTCGTCTCATCGAATCGAACGCGAAGGTCCAGAAGAAGCCGGCCGCGGCCCGCCGTGGTGGCAAGACCGCGGCGGCGCGCTAGTTGTTGTTCTTCCCCGGGCCGGTCGACTCAGCGGTCGCTCGTGGTCCGGGCCACGTGGAGGCCCTGTTCGGCGATGTAGCCGGTCAACCGGTTCTGGATGAACCTCGGCGCGAATCGTGCGATGGTCCAGCCGATTCGGGTCCTGCGCGGCGCCACGAGCCACGGTTCGTCGTCGACAACCGCAGTGAGGATCTCCGCGACGAGGCGTTCGGGTGAATACGCCCGCTTCGACTTCTCGGCACCGAGGAAGAAGTCACGGCCGGCGAAGTCGCCGACGGCTCCCTTGTCGAGGATCGGGGTATCCACCGCCGACGGGCAGATCACGGTGACACCGACGCCGAACCGGACGGCCTCGGACCGAAGGGCATTGGACAGACCGACAACGGCGAACTTCGTCGCGCAATAGCTGGTGAGCAACCCCGACGCCATCAGCCCCGCCGCCGACGCCGTGTTGATGATGTGCCCGCTCCTGGCCGCGATCATGTGCGGATACGCCGCGTGGACACCGTGGACAACACCGCGAAGATTGATGTCGATGATCTGGTTCCACTGTTCCAGGGTGAGCAGGTGGGTTTCGCCGCCGATGACGATCCCGGCGTTGTTGAACATCAGATCGAGCTTGCCCGAGCGCGCGACAACATCGTCCACCACACTTTGGACAGCCGCCGCATCTGTGACGTCGAGGGCAACCGCCTGTGCCGATCCCGGTCCGCTCACCTTCGACACCACGGCCTCCGCTGCGGCGAGATCGATGTCAGCGCACCAGACTTGGGCACCGACCCCGACGAGGGCCGCGGTGAGGGCGGCGCCTATCCCGGAGCCACCGCCGGTCACGATCGCGCTGCGGCCGCTGAAGCGTTCTACATGTTTCGCGTTCACATCAGCCTCTCGAGATGCTTCTGAATGTTCGGGTAGCGGAGCATGTGCGCACCGCCGTTGATGTCGAGGACCTCACCGGTGATCCATGCGGCCTGATCGGAACTGAGGTACACGGCGGCAGCCGCGATCTCTTCGGGTGTGCCGGCGCGGCCGAGTGGCGTGTTCTCCACGTAATCCTCGGTGACGCCCGGTACTCCCGAAATGCCCTCGGTCAGGGGCGTGATCACCAGGCCCGGGGCGATGGCGTTGACCCTGACCTGTCGCGGGGCCAGCTCGAGCGCGGCGACCTGGGTGAGCATCGACAGTCCCGCCTTGGCCGCGCAGTAGGCGGACAGGCCGGCTCCCGGCTGTCTGCCGTTGAGCGATGTCAGGGAGATCAGTGCGCCGCCGTCGGAGACCACCCGGCCGGCGTGCTTCAGGACGATGAAGGCGCCGACGAGATTGATGTCGACAACTCGACGCCATTCCTCGACGTCGTGGTCGACGATCGGCGACCAGCTGCTCAGTCCTGCCGTGTTGACAACAGTGTGGACGGACCCGTCCCGCTGCTTGACACCGTTGAACAACGCCTCGACACCCGCCTCGTCGGTGACGTCGACCGCTTCGCCGATCCCGCCGAACTGCGCGGCAACGGCTTTTGCGCCGGCCCCGTCACGATCCCCCACGGTGACGCGATATCCCTGCTCGTGCAAGGCAAGTGCCGTCGCCTTTCCCAGACCGGAGGCTCCGCCGATCACGACGGCCACGCGTTCACTCATCCCGAGATCCTCATTTCCCTACACCGCCCGACAGAATTGACGCCTGTCAATTCTGGCTTATAGTATGGCAGACAGTAACGCTTCTGATTGCGTTTCAGACAAGGATGCGGCCCATGCCCCCGAACTCGAACATTCCATCCACGGCGATCATCGGCGCCGGAATCGCCGGCCTGACAGCCGGAAAGATGCTCGGCGATTACGGTGTGCCGTACACGTGTTTCGAGACGTCCGACCGGATCGGGGGCAATTGGGCCTTCGGCAACCCGAACGGTCATTCGAGCGCGTACCGGTCACTGCACATCGACACCTCGAAGTACCGCCTGTCGTTCCAGGACTTCCCGATGCCCGACGAGTACCCCGACTTCCCACACCATTCGCAGATCAAGGCCTACCTCGACGAGTACGCCGACGCGTTCGGTCTGCTGGACACAATCGAATTCGAGAACGGTGTCGTCCGAGCCGAACATCGCGACGGCGGCGGGTGGAACCTACACACCCGCGATGGATCCGCCCGGGAGTTCGACTTTCTGGTGGTGGCCAACGGCCATCACTGGGACCCGCGCTATCCAGAGTTTCCGGGCACCTTCGCCGGGCAGACCATCCATTCGCATCACTACATCGATCCACTCGATCCGCTCGACCTGCACGGCAAACGCATCCTTGTTGTCGGCATCGGCAACAGCGCCGCCGACATCGCCGTCGAGGTGTCGTCGCGTGCGATGGAGAACACCGTGTACCTCTCGACCCGGTCCGGTTCGTGGATCGTTCCCAAGTACATGGCCGGGCGCCCCGTCGACAAGTACGGCGGCGCCATGCCATTCGTCCCGAAGAAGTTGCAGCGCAGGCTGATCAACAACTTCGCCGAGTTCATCTCCGGGAATCCGGAACAGTGGGGCCTGCCCCGGCCACAGCACCGTTTCATGGATGCGCACGGGACCCAGTCGGTCGAGTTGCCGCTCCGGCTCGGGTCGGGAGACGTGACCCCCAAACCGAACGTCAGCCTGCTCGACGGTGACACCGTCCATTTCGAAGACGGCACCTCCGCCGACTTCGACGTGATCATCTACGCCACCGGCTACAACATCACGTTCCCGTTCTTCGACCCCGAGTTCATCAGCGCCACCGGCAATCGCATCGGGCTCTACAAACGCATCCTGAAGCCGGGGCTCGACGATCTGGCCTTCGCCGGGTTCGCGCAGTCCGTACCGACCCTGTTCCCCTTCGTCGAATGCCAGTCGCGTCTGATCGCCGCCTACGCGGCCGGTCAGTACCGCCCGCCCGCCGTCGACGAGATGGAACAGATCATCACCGCGGACGAGCAGATGTACATCGGGCACGTTCTCGATCGGCCACGCCACACCCAGCAGGTGGACTTCTACGACTACGAGCGCCAGATGAGAGTTCAGGAACTCCCCGAAGGGCGAAGTCGTGCACTGGAATTCGGACCTGCGGTACACAGCCGGGTCCGGGTGTGAGCGAACCGGTCCCGGACCGCGCCGGCACCGACCGCGGCGACCGGAGCCGGCAGCGGCTCTTGGCGGCTCTCGACGACCTCCTGCGTGACGGCTCCCTCGAATCGATCAACATCGCGGAGATCTCCGAGCGCGCCGGCGTGACCCGGTCGGCGTTCTACTTCTACTTCGCCGGCAAGGCCGACGCCGTGGCGGCACTGTCGGCGCAGATGAACGACGAGGCGGCCGGCGCGGCACGGGATGTGTTCGAGATGCACGGTCCGCCGCGCGCCCGATTCGAGACGCTGATCCGCGGATTGGTCGCCGCCTGGTCCGACCACCGCTACCTGTATCGGGCCATGCTCGATGCGCGATACAGCAACGCGACCGTCCACGAACAGTTCGAGACCGGTCGCAGGGCGTTCATCAGGCCCCTCGCCGTGATGATCGACGCGGAACGGGCGGCGGGGACCGCGCCCGACGGGCCGGACAGTACGGCGTTGGCGACCGTTCTCCTCGAACTCAATGACCGCTCCATCGAATCGATCGCACGCGACGACGACCTCGATCTGGAGCAACGCATCACCACGCTCGTCACCATCTGGCTACGGGCGATCTACGGAACGGAGACCGAATAGTGCTCACCTCAAACACGTTTCAATCGCACGGTGTGGCACTGGACGCCTGGCATTTCCCTGCCGTCGACGATCGGCTCGCGACCGCCGCCGGGCGCCCCGGTGTGGTGATGGCACACGGATTCGCCGGAACCAAGGATTGCGGCCTGCAATCCTTCGCAGAGAAACTCGCCGCCGCCGGACTCGATGTCCTGGCCTTCGACTACCGCGGGTTCGGCGCGAGCGCAGGCGAGCCGCGGCAGGTCATCTCGCTCACCGGGCAGGTCGAGGACTACCGGGCCGCACTTCGAACCGCCGCGAACCTACCCGGCGTCGACCCCGATCGTCTGGTGCTGTGGGGGGTGTCGATGTCGGGGGGCCTGGTCCTCGAGGTCGCCGCCGGGCGCACCGACATCGCCGCCGTCATTGCCCTCACACCGTTGGTCTCGAGCACCGCCGACCGGCCGGCCCCGGTCGCGTCGCCGACCGCTCCGGACCAGCATCTGCCCCCTCACCGCGTTGCGACGACGGCACGTCTTCTGGCACAGGGCATTCGGGACAAGCGGGCGGCCGCCACCGGACGCGCCCGGGTACTGTTGCCCGCGGTCGGACGCCCGGGGGAGGTTGCGCTCCTCAACCTCCCCGGAACCTACCCCGACTATGCCTCGATCGCCGGACCGACCTGGCGCAACGAGGTGAACGCATCGATCGCCATCGACGCGATGCGCCACCGCCCGAACCGTTTTGCCAAGGATCTACGGGTCCCGATCCTGTTCCAGATCGCCGACTTCGACCGTTGCGTCTCGGTCAGCGCCGCGGTCAAGGCCGCGGTCGCGGCACGTGCACAGATCCGGCACTACCCCTGCGACCACTTCGACGTCTACCCGGGCAAGCCCTGGCACGAGGCGATCGCCGACCATCAGGCCCGGTTCCTGTCGATGACCCTCGCCCCGGCCGTCGTCCCCGGCTGAACCACAAAACCACATCGTCCAGCCACATCCACCTGTTGCAACGTGTGGTTGTGACTGGACGGTGTGGGTGTGTGAGGCGCGGTTGGTCAGATCTCGCGGTCGACGTGAAAGTGCTCGTCCCGCAACCGAAATGCCTCTTTGGTCCCGTGCTCGGCACGGGTCTTGACGAAGTTGAACTCGCCCGGTGCGAACTGCAGATTGGTACCGTAGGCATGAAAGAGATAGCTGGCCACCTCTTCTCCCTGATACGCCTGGCTCTGCTCGACCATCCGAAACGCCTCCTTTGCGATGACCACGCCGTCTGCCGGCATCTTGGCGGTCTTGCGCGCCCAGTACCGCGCTGACGCCTCGAGCTCCGTGGGTTCACAGGTCTCGGTGAAGACCCCCAGATGCTCCACCTCACCGGCGGTGATGATGTCACCGGTCAGCAACATCCGCCGCGCCAGCACCGGTCCCAGACGATGGAAGAACATGTGCAAACTCCCCAGCGCCGGGCCGAGGAAGCGGGTCGCCGGCATCCCGATCCTGGTGTCCCGCGCGATGACCGAGATGTCGCACATGAGCGCCATCTCGAAACCGCCGCCGAGCGCGAACCCACCGATCTCACCCACCGTGACCTTCGGGAACCCCATGAACTCGTGGTAGAAGCCGAATGACTTCCGGTCGACGGTGAGCCGGCGACGCTGACTCGGGCGACGATTCGCCGCGCGCGTCCCGTTTCCGGCCGCAGCGCCACCCTCGTCGCCGTACCAGCCGTACGCGTTGTTCATGTCCGCGCCCGTGCTGAACACACCTTCGGCTCCGCGCAGCAGCACCACCGTCAGGTCGTCGTCATCGGCGACCTTCTCGAGACAACGGGCCAGATCATCACGCATCACCGCGTCGTAGGAGTTGCGCCGCTCCGGATTGTTCAGCGTGATCGTGGCAATCCTGGTCTCTCGATCCACATCGAACAGGATCCGATCACCAACCACATTCGACGACGTCATCTCTCAATCTCCTTTTGATCCGAACCTGCGCTACAACACTTTTCATTCGTGCGACCGGCGCTTGCCGTATGTGCTCCCGGCGAGTTGTCCGGGCGGCGATGCCACCGTGACGACCTCGCCCCGGCAGAGAACTTCACCGTCCAGCAGCAACCGGGCGGTCGACTCGATGTTGCGCTCTTCGGTCGCGCGCGCGATATCGAACGTCAGCTCGGTCAGGATCGGTGTCGGGCGTCGATAGGTCGTGGTGAGGGACCGGGTCTTGCCCGACAGCCGCACGGCACAATTCTGGTGCTGCGTGACAGAGTCGAAGAACAGCGCCAGGAACCCGCCGTGTACCAGACCGGGCGGACCCTCGTACGGCACCGGAAACGTCACCGTGCCCGTGGCCGATTCGGCATCGAGGTGATCGAACCGGTACTCGGGGAAACAGGGGTTGAAGGAACCGATATCGGAGGCGTGGTCGAGATACAGCCGGCGTGTGTGGTCCTCGGCGAACGCCCCGATCCGGGGCGCGGCGTCCGACGGTGTCACCGACGCCAGTTCGCGCTGCCATTCCGCGCACCGGGCGATGACTGCGTCGGTCGCCGGGTGCTCGTGCTCGAGCGACAGCAGCGTACCGATCAGCTCCCGCACTGCCGCCGCGGCAGCCGCGGTCTGGGCGAGTGGCTTCTCCCCGAATCCACGCGCGGCGTCGCCGACACCGGCAATCGTCGAAGTCCGTTGCTCGTCGGGGGTCACTCCCCCACAATAGCAACCGTATGCCTTACCGTATAGCTCACCGCATTTTCAGCGCGCGTCACTCTCGCGGTAGGTCTTGATGATGGGCGCGAGTTCGGCGGGTGTCGCCCCGTGCAGGATCACCCGGTCGGCCCCGTACTCGAACTCCTTGCGGATGCGGTCGACGCACTGTTGCGACGATCCGGTGGCCGACGGTTCGAGCCATTCGTCGGGGATCAGCGTCGCGATGTGCTCGATCTGCTCGGCAGTGGCTTTGCCGTCAATCGCACCCGGGACCGACGTCACGACGGAATCCGCCCGAAAGCGCTCCAGCACCGCCGGATCCCAGCCGTTGGTCGACACCATCAGATCGCCATAGCCCTGCATGTAGGTGGCCAGTCGGGCGACGGTCTTCTTCAACCGCAACTCTTCGGGGAGGTGGTCGCCGACGGTGGCGAAGCACGACCACACCCGCACACTCGCCGGGTCCCGTCCCGCCTGCTCCGCAGCGTCTTTCACCGTCTTGACCGCACGCTGCAATGTCTCGGGGGTGAAGAAGGTGTGCAGGATGACGTCGTCGAACTCGCGGCCACCGAGCTTGAGGGTGTTGGGTCCGAAGGCGACGATCGCCAATCGGATGTCTTCGTCGAAGTCGCTGTCCAGGAACAAGACCGGATACTTTCCGATCGGTCCATCGTGGTTGATGATGGCCTCACCGTGCCACAGCCTGCGGGTGACCTGCGCCCAGTCCTCCATCTGCGCGGTGGTCACCGCCGGCACGCCGAATGCCGCGTACATGGCAGCGACGCCCCGTCCGATCCCCAAGGTGAATCGGCCTCCGGACATCCGGTGCATGGTGGTGCCCCACGATGCGGTGATCAGGGGATGGCGGGTATTGTGATTTGTTGCGGCAGTGGCGATCTGCATTCTTTCGGTCACCGCCAGTGCCGCACCGACGAGCGAGGAGGCCTCCTTGACATTCCATCGCTCCGAGATGAATCCGGTGCCGAATCCCAACTGCTCGCCTTGCCGGGCCTCCTCGACCAGCGTGGCGGGCCCCAGTCCGCCGGCCCCGGCCAGCAGGTAGTAGCCCAGCTCGTCGAGCATGCGTTCTGCATCGGTCATCTCCACACTCCTGGTTTGTATCCGGCGTTGTCGAGCTCGGCGATCTCCCCCTTGGCACACCTCGAGTGAGGCCTCACTGTTCCAGCAGCTTGCGTTCGCGCCTGCGCTGCCGCCGGTCGATGGTGAATTGCGCCGCCGCCCGGATCGAATCCGTGGTCGGCTGCGGAACCCAACCCAGTTCGCGGGTCGCCTTGCTGTGGTCGAGCGGCGAGACCTGTCGTAACAGGCTCACACTCACTGTGCTGAACGGGTAATCACGGCGGCGCAGCTTGCCGAACAACGTGGCGAGAACACCGGCGACCGTCAACGCCACCGGAGGGACCCCGTATTTCGGCCCCGGAACACCTCCCGCTTCGGCCGCCACCCCGTAGATCTCTTTCGCCGACATGAAGCTCTCCGAAATGATGTACCTCTCGCCGACCCGGCCTTTGGTCGAAGCCGCGATCATCGCCTCAGCGGCATCGTCGATACCCACCACCTCGGACCCGACGTTCTTGAGATAGAAGCGCATCTTTCCCAGAGCGGCAGCGGCGACCAGACTCCCATGGGGCGTCGGCGCCCAGTCGCCGGCTCCATAGGTGTTGGAGATGTTCAGGGCGATGGCGGGCAGACCACGATTGCGGACGTAGTCCATCACAAGATCTTCGGCCTGGCGGCGGGACTCGATATACGGACCGCCCTTGCCGGCCCAGTTGAACGGGGTGTCCTCGTTGACGGTCTCGCCCGGGCCGCCGATCGCGATGGCACCGATCGTGCTGCAGAACACGAACCGCTGCAGGTCCGATCCGATCGCGACATCGAGCACGCGGCGCAACCCCTCGACATTGGTCTCGAACAGCGGTGCCGGGTCGCGCAACCACGCCCTGGTATCGACGATGCAGTAGTAGACGACGTCGACCTCGGTCATTGCCCCGCGGATCGATTCGAGATCGTCGATGCCACCGTTGTGACGCCGGATGTCGAGGTCGTCGATCGCGCGCGTGTTGCTCGTCTCGCGCACGAGGACACTGACCTCTTCGCCCCGCTCGACAAGAAGCCTCGTCACCGTCGAACCGAGGAAACCACTCGCGCCCATCACCAACGCGCGTTGCCCAGCCACCTGCTGCACCACCTCTGACGCCGAACTTCGGGACATTGCTACTGGAATCTATACGGTATGTGCGGCGTCCCCAGGCGCGATCGGGATGTTGCGAACGCCGCACCCGTCCGAGGCACTGGCGCTAAGCGAGACTCACGGACATTCGCTTGATCCCGTGGACAAAACTACTGGTGAGATACTCCGGCTCACCGAGCGAGACATCGGGGACGCGCGTGAGCAACTCGTAGAAAAGGTGCCGCAGTTCCATCTTTGCCAGCTGAGCGCCCAGGCAGAAATGCGCGCCTCCCCCACCGAAGCCCACGTGGGGGTTGGGGGCGCGGGTGATGTCGAACTCGTAGGGACGATCGAACACCTCCTCGTCCCGGTTGGCCGAGCAGTAGAACAATCCGAGCTTCTCGCCGGCCGCGATCGGGGTGCCGGCCAACTCGGTGTCGACCAGGGCGTGGCGGGCGAACGAGACCACCGGGGTCGACCACCGGACGAATTCGTCTATGGCGGTGTTGATCCGGCCGTCGAAGTCGTCGAGCAGCCAGGCCCGCTGATCCGGATTCTCGACCAGGGCCTTGAACACGTGCGTGGTGGTCTGCTTGGTGGTGTCGTTGCCGGCGGAACCGAGCAGCACCATGAAGGATCCGATGTCGTTGTCGGACACCTTGTGTCCGTCGACCTCCGCGTTGACGATGCTCGTCATGAGATCCTCTCGAGGATCTTCTCGGCGGAGCTTGGCGAGCTCGATACCCGCGTTCTGGAGGATGCCGAGTTGGCCCATGACGTGCATCGCACGTTCCTCCAGTGACGCGTATTCGTCATCGCTACCGCTGAACAGGCTTTCCGCCGCGTAGGCGACCGCCTCCTGATCCTGCGGTTCGATACCGATCATGTCGGAGATGGTCTTCATCGGGAGTTTTGTCGAGCAGGCCGACACGAAGTCGAGCTCGTCCCCGGTCCGCAGGGCCACGAGCAGGTCGTCGACGACCTGTCGGGCGTTCTCCCGGATCTGACCTTCGATGCGCTTGACCTGTCGCGGCGTGAACGCGGAGCTGATCAGGCGCCGGTTGCGGGTGTGATCCGGCGGATCCATCGAGAGGAAATACGTTGTCATACGCTGGATTTCGGCGGGCATGGGATCGAGCGCGACACCGAGGCTGGATCCGAACACAGCGTTGTTCTGACTGACCTCGCGGATGTCTGTGTGCCGCGTGATCGCCCAGTAGCCGGTCTCCTCGTGTGGGAATACCGCGGAGGTCGGTGGTTGCCAACTCACGCCGGGCTCGGCCCGCAATTGGGCAAAGGTGTCGTCCCGCGATCGGAAATCGCCGCTGCGCCAGAAGGCTTCGGCCGAGACGTCGAGTCGATGGTAGGGATGCGGCGACGTGGGTGGGCTGTCGATGGTCATTGATTCCTCCGGGAGAGTTCTTGTCTGGGCCGCTGTCGCCCCGGGCCGAGGCGCTGCCGTGCGGGTCGTCCTACAACTGAACCGGCATACCCGCGGTGAGAGACGACAGGAAGCCACCGTCGACGTGGATGTCTTGTCCGTTGATCCAACCGGCGTCGCGGGATCCGAGGAACGAGATGACCGGGACGACGTCGTCCACGCGGGCATGTCTACCCACTGCCGCCTTCGCCATGTCGAGCGCGTCCTTGCCCATCGATGCCTCGAAATCGACCAGGATCGGCGTGTCGGTGGGACCGGGGCTCACTGTGTTGACCCTGACTCCATATTTCGTCCAGGCCGGGCCCGCAATTCGCTTGGCGAACAGGATCAATGCCTGCTTCGACGTGCTGTAGACCGGGTAGTTCGGGTCCTGTCCGGCCTGCCAGGTCACCACCGACTCGCGGTCGGTCGCGTCCAGCAGACCGGCGAGATCGCCGGCCCGCTGCTCCCAGCCGATGGCGGCGACGGAAGCGACCGCGACAACGGCACCTCCGTGGTTCATCAGCGCCAGGATCCCCTGGGTCATCAGACGCGCGCCCAGGTAGTTGACCAGCAGGACGTCGTCTGCCGGTGCGGTTCCGGGAACTCCCGCGACGTGCGCCAGCAGATCCCAGCCCGCGCCCATCTCGGTGAGCAGCGCCGTGATCGCGGCGGGGTCGCGCAGATCGACCAGGAGGTGTTGCGATGCCGGGGTCTCGTTCGGTCTGACATCCACTGCGAGAACGTGATCCCCACGCGCGTGGAAATGGGCTGCCGTGGCCGCGCCTATCCCCGATCCGGCTCCGACGACGACGACTCTTCGCTGCCCAGTATCCATGTTCGCCAGAATCCCATCGCTTGTGTCTTCAACTGTAAGTGAAACTGTAAACGCATATTGTGCGCCCGGCAAGAATCGCCCGGCGTCCACGCGTCGACACATTCCTCACGCCTGCGCCACCGGGACCCGATCCGGCCACAACTGGCCGAACTGTCCTGAGGTTGCCTATAGTATGGCTTACGGTAATCGGTATGGTGGGTGAGTCGACCGGACACACTCGCCGAAGTGACAGGGCAATCCTCGATCATTTCGCGCGCCCTAGGAGGATGCATTGACGAAGGCAGAGCTCGTATTCGACCCGTTCTCACAGGAGTTCTTCGACGGTTCGTACGACGTCTATCGGCGGATGCGCGAAGAGGCGCCGGTGTATTACAGCGAGGAATACGACTTCTACGCGCTCAGCCGTCATGCCGACGTGTCGTGGGGGCTCACCGATTTCGCCACGTTCTCGTCGTCGCGCGGGGTTGACCTGGCACAGGTGCGTACCGGGGGTATCGCCGAGCACAAGTCGATCATCGTGATGGACCCACCCGAGCATCGTCAGATGCGCGGACTCCTCAGCAAGGTGTTCACCCCGCGTGCGATCAGTTCCCTCGAACCGATGGTTGCCGAGCAGATCGATCGCTTCCTCGGGCAGGTGGACCCCGACGGATTCGACCTCGTCCAGGATTTCTCGGTGCTGTTCCCGGTGGAGGTCATCACCCGGATGCTCGGTGTCCCGGCCGAATCCCGTCAGCAGGTGCGGCTGTGGATCGATGAACTGCTGCACCGTGATCCGGGCCAGGTGGAGATGTCGGAGACCGGCATGGCAGCCGCGATCGAGTCCGCGATGCTCTACTACGGGCTCGCAAAGCAGCGGCGCGACAACCCACAGGACGACATGCTCACCAAGTTGGTCAACGCCGAGATCGAACGTGAAGACGGCGAGAGAACCGGGCTGGACAACATCGAGATCGCCAGTTTCGCAACGCTGTTGGGCGGTGCGGGCGCGGAGACCGTCGCAAAGCTGGTCGGCAATGCGGCAGTTGTGTTCGCGCGGAACCCGCAGCAGTGGGAACTGTTGCTCGCGGACCGCAGCAAGATCCCGGCCGCGGTCGAAGAACTCCTGCGATACGAGGCCCCGGCGCAGTACAACGTGCGCTACTCGCTCCGGGAGGTCCACCTCCACGGCGAGACCATTCCGGCGGGTAAGCCGGTCTTTCTCCTCGGCGGGTCGGCGAACCGCGACCCCGATGCCTTCACCGATCCGGACGTGTTCGACATCGACCGCGATCGAACGGAGGCGCAGAACCTCGCGTTCGGTTACGGGATCCACAGTTGTCTCGGAGCCGCGCTCGCGCGCATGGAAAGTGCTGTCGCGCTGGACAAGCTGCTCGACTTCATGCCCCGCTACACGGTGGACTGGGACGGCTGTGAGCGGGTGAGGATGCAGAACGTCGCGGGCTGGAGCAACGTACCGGTACGGGTTATTCGATGAGAGTAGAGGTGGACCTGGGCCTGTGCGAGAGCAACGGCATCTGTGCGGGCCTCATCCCGGAGGTGTTCCACCTCGGTGACGACGACAACCTCGAGGTCCTGTCTCCGGAAGTGACACCGGTGAACGAAACACAGATCCGGGAAGCGGTGAGGCAGTGTCCACGGCAGGCCATATCACTCGTCGAGTAGTCGGTGAAGCCGTGATGACCGGATCAGGTGGGGTCGAGGTTCAGGGTCTGCCGTGCCAGTGCGGCGATCAGGTCGGTCTGCGTGAGGATGCCGACGAGGATCGTTCCGTCCAGGACCGGTACCGCCTCGCCACCGTTCTGGGACAGCTCGGGTAGAAGAGCCGCGACCGGCGTCGACGGCGCCGCGATGGTCGGATCAACAGCCATGAGGTCCCTCGCCCTGAGCACCTCACCGCGACGATCCGCCCATCGCAACGTCGGCTTCCCGAACCCACCACGCGCTTCGGGGTCCTGGAGCCGGACGATCAGGTGGATTTGGTAGACGATCCCGAGAAACCTGCCACGGTCGCCGACCACCGGCAATGACGTGAACCCGTGCAGACGAAACAGTTCCGCGACGTCATCGAGTGTGGCTTCGGGCGCCACGGTGACGAGGTCGCGGGACATGACGTCGTCGGCCTTCAGCGGCCCGGCCCGGTGGGTGGCAGCCTGCATCTCTGCGGCCCCGATCAGGCGGGCGAGGTCGGCGACACCGAGGTTGAGGGTCTGTCGGTAGTGCTGCAGGATCCCGGCGAGTTCGTCTTCGCTCAGACCGAGCCGCTGCGCCGGTGGTGTCGCGGCGTCGAACTGCCGGAAGGGATAGTGCCTGCCGGTCGCACGTCCGTACAGGGCGGCGACGATCACGAGCAGTACGGTGCCGATCGCCACGGGTGCCAGTGCAAAACGAAATCCGAGCGCATCAACCACATCCGGCGACAGCGCGGCCGTCATCGCCACCGCACCGGCCGGAGGATGCACCGCGCGGGCCAGGATCATCGCGGCCACCGCCAGCCCGACAGCAAGCGCGATCCGCAGCGTGGTGTCGGACACCATCAGGGTGACGGCAACGCCGACCACCGCGGCCAGGGTGTTACCGACGATCGCCGGCCACGGTTGCGCCAACGGACTGCTGGGCGCCGCGAAGACCAGAACGGCCGTGGCACCAAATGGTGCGATCAGGTAGAGGCCAAGCTCAGAACTCTCGCCCGGCATGAGTAAGAACAGCACCCCGACCAGCCCCAGGCCCACCACCACACCGGCTCCGGCCCGCAGAAACTCTCGCGGCTGGCCAGGAGCGGTGGCCGGCCCCAGACTGCGCATCGTCGAACGAAATCGGACAGCCGTGGGACCGCTCACGCAGCGACCAGTACCCACTCTTTCGTTCCCTCCGCAACGGGTTTCACCCTCACCGTGCGGCTCTGTCAGAGTTGCCGCCTCCGCGCGTAGGTTACGCGAGTCCGGGCACCATTCATCACCGGCCTGGCCGCCAGGAACGCCGGCCGGGTCTGCAATCGTCGGCCGCGCCTGTCTCGCCCACGACCCGCCGGGCGATCATCGTGGCTTTCGGCCGCACGGTGGCACCCGCCCACCGAGTGCCACGTGCGAATTCTTCGCGATGCTGGCGTCCATACCGACGATGGTGATCTTTTCACTCGGCACCGGACGGGTGCGGGGACGTCCACCGACCGACGCACCCTGGCCGATGACCACGCGTTCGTCGATGATCGACCAGTCGACGGTCGCGGACGCCCTGATCACACTGTCGGCGAACACGACGGAATCGAAAACCCTGGCACCGCGCTCGACCACGACGCCGGGGCCGATGACACTGCGCCTGACCTCACCGAACACCCGAGCCCCACCGCTGATCATGCTGTCGGCCACGTGGGCACCGTCCGCGATCCGCGCCGCAGGACGCTGCGGTTGGCGGGTCAGGATCGGCCACCGCGAGTCGGCCAGATCGATGGTGCCGTCGATGAGGTCGCGGTGGGCCTGCATATAGGTCTCGGGGCGTCCCGCATCGATCCAGTAGCCGGGCATCCGGTGGGTGACCGTCCGGCCCCGTCCGACAAACCACGGCACGAGGTGCTCTCCGAAATCGCCCAAGCCGGTGTCGCCGTCATCGGATCCGTCATGGGTACGAGAGATCAGTTCCTCCAACGCTTCCACGAGGATCTCGGGGTCGTAGACAAAGATCTCGGCCGCGATGACGGTGGTTGTGGGCCGCTGCGGCTTGTACGCGAATCCGGTAACGGTGCCGTCGGCGCGGGCGGTCACCGTGGCATGTGCGCTCGCCTCCTCACGCGGACAGGTGGTGGTGACGATTGTGCATTCGGCGCCTGCGTCGCGATGTGTCCGCAGAGCATCTTCGAGATCGAACGAGTAGACGTGGTCGGCGCTCATGACGATCACCACTTCCGGCGCCCGATCCGCGATCTGGCCGCGGATCCGATAGAGAAGATCTGCGTTACCGGTTGCGAATCCGTCCTCGGTGTCGTGGTCGCTCGTCTGCTGCGGAAGCACGAACCGGAGACCACCGGTGGTGCGGTCGAGGTCCCATGGACGGCCTCCCGCGACCTGTTCGAGCAGCGAGTGTGCTTCGTACTGAACGCACAACCAGACTTCGTCGATGCCACTGCGGTGCAGAGTCGACAGGGGGAAGTCGATCAACTGGTAATTCCCGCCGAACGGCAGTGCAGGTTTGGCCCGACTCTCGGTCAGCACATCCATCCGGGAACCCTTGCCGCCGGCCTGTACGATCGCCACCACTTCAGATCTGCTCATGGAGGTGAGTGTGCCCGCAATGTCCGGATCCGACACGTTCCGCCTGTACGTCGGAGATACCTCGACCCCGCAGCGCCGACACCCGGCGAGGGTGACCCGCAACTAACGATCGGCGAAAGGGTCGTTGTCCGGATCGGTCTGCGGCTCGTACTCGATGAGTGCGGCTGCATGCTGCGCGGTCTCTGTGTCCACGAGGTCGGCGATCAGTGCGGCGGTCATGTCGATGCCGGCCGCCACCCCCGACGACGTCCAGCGGTCGCGGTCCTGCACCCAGCGGGCACGGCGCTCCCAGGTGACCGAGTTGCCCTGTGTCTCAACCCAGTCGAATGATCGCTTGTTCGACGTTGCCCGATATCCGTCGAGCAGTCCGGCTGCGGCGAGGATTGCCGAACCGGTACACACGGACGTCACCAGGTTCGCGCCGGCCACGTACGTGCGCAACTTCTCGAGGTACTGGTTGTCGCCCACCAGCGTTCGTGAGCCGATACCACCGGGGACCATGACGATGTCGGGAGTCGCTGCACCGACGAAACCGGCAGTCGCCTCCACCCTCGTCCCCTGCGAACTCGCGACGAGGCCGGCCTCGGCCGCCACCATCGTGACCCGGAACTGCTCAGGCAACACACTGAGGATTTCAACAGGTCCGAAGACATCGAGCAATTCGAAGCCGTCGAACAGCACCACCGATACTTCGCGCATCAGGTGACGTCTGCACCCCGACGCGGCGGGCACGCGTCGAGCCAGGTGTTCTCGGCCTCGTCGAAAACCCTGGAGCGCGCGAGGAAACGCACTCCTTCGGGCGCTTCGAGACTGAAGCCGGCTCCACGCCCGGGTACCACGTCCAGGATCAGTTGAGTGTGTTTCCACAGCTCGTATTGGTCGCCCTGGATCCATACCCTTACCGCCGGCAACAGTGCCGGCAGCGCGATCTCACCGAGCAGCACATCACGACTGCCCACACGAAACTCGCCTTCCGGGTAGCACATTGGGGCGCTTCCGTCGCAACATCCACCCGACTGGTGGATCATGAGGCCGCCGTGGAGCTCCGACAACTTGGTCAAGAGCTCCACGGCGGAGTCTGTTGCGACGACTCTGTCTGCGGGAGTCATCTGTGTTCACCTTCTCGATGAAATAGCTTGTAACGCTTGGGGATGGAGCTGGATCAGAAGAATCCCTTGGCATCCTGAGCGTAACCCACCAGCAGGTTCTTGGTCTGCTGGTAGTGCTCGAGCATCATCAGGTGGTTCTCGCGGCCGATACCGGACTGCTTGTAACCGCCGAACGCCGCGTGCGCCGGGTAGTCGTGGTAGGTGTTGGTCCACACACGACCGGCCTGGATCTCACGTCCCGCGCGGTAGGCCGTGGCACCGTCACGCGTCCACACACCGGCACCGAGTCCGTAGAGCGTGTCGTTGGCGATCGACATCGCGTCGGAGTAGTCGGAGAACTTCGTCACCGACAGCACCGGACCGAAGATCTCCTCCTGGAAGATCCGCATCCGGTTGGTTCCGGCGAAGATGGTCGGCTGGATGTAGTAGCCGCCGGCGAGATCGCCGTCGAGAGAGACCGTTTCACCACCGGTCAGAACCTTGGCGCCCTCCTCCTTGCCGATCGCGAGGTACGAGGCGATCTTCTCGAACTGATCGTTCGACGCCTGCGCACCCATCATCGTGTCGGTGTCGAGCGGGTTGCCCTGCTTGATCTTCTTGGTCCGCTCGACGGCGAGGTCCACGAAGTCGTCGTAGATCGACTCCTGGATCAGCGCGCGGCTCGGGCAGGTGCACACCTCGCCCTGGTTGAGGGCGAACATCGTGAAGCCTTCGAGCGCACGATTACGGAAGCCGTCGTCCTGCGCCATCACGTCGGCGAAGAAGATATTGGGGCTCTTGCCGCCGAGTTCCAGCGTCACCGGGATGATGTTCTCCGAGGCGTACTGCATGATCAGGCGGCCCGTGGTGGTCTCACCGGTGAAGGCGATCTTGCGGATCCGGTTGCTCGATGCCAGCGGCTTGCCGGCCTCGACGCCAAACCCGTTGACAACGTTCAGGACTCCGGCGGGGAGCAGATCTTTGATCAGTTCCATGAGGAACAGGATCGAGGCAGGTGTCTGCTCGGCCGGCTTGAGGACCACCGCGTTGCCGGCGGCGAGCGCCGGTGCGAGCTTCCAGACCGCCATCAGAATCGGGAAGTTCCACGGGATGATCTGTCCGACAACACCGAGCGGCTCATGGAAGTGGTACGCCACGGTGTCTTCGTCGATCTGCGAGAGCGAACCCTGCTGGGCGCGCAGTGCGCCGGCGAAGTAGCGGAAGTGATCAATCGCGAGGGGGATGTCGGCGGCGAGGGTCTCGCGAACAGCCTTACCGTTGTCCCAGGCCTCGGCGACGGCGATCTTCTCGAGGTTCTCTTCCATCCGGTCCGCGATGCGGAGCAGGGCCAGTGAACGCTCGGCGACCGAGGTCTTGCCCCACAACGGAGCAGCCTTGTGGGCCGCGTCCAGCGCGAGGTCGATGTCTTCGGAGGTCGACCGGGCAACCTCACAGAAGGTCTTGCCGTTGACCGGCGACGGGTTCTCGAAGTACTGGCCCTTGACCGGCGGCGTCCACTGGCCACCGATCCAATTCTCGTACCGTGATTCGTAGTTCATCACGGCGCCGGGTGTTCCGGGGTTGGCATAAACGGTCATTCTGAGCTCCTCTTCGCCTCGTTGCCTCTCGGTGACCGACCCGCAGCGGTCGGTCCCTTGTGACCTGAACCACACACTACGAGCGGCGCAGTTGCATCAAAGTTGCAATGAGGATCGTCGGTGGTCAGAGGACGCCTGATCCGGGGATGGGCGCTAATGTCTAACTCGTGATCCGGCACTCCGCGCGCACCGAATGCTGGGGGTTCGCCATCGGGTCGGCGCTCTTCGCACTGGGCTCTGCACCCGGGTTCGCGGAGTGGGCCGGATCGACGGTGGCCAACAGCTCCTTCTTTGTCGGTTCGTGGTTCTTCACGTTCGCGGCGTTTGTCCAGCTGCAGCTGTGCGGCCCGTTCCGAAGCAAGGCCGATCCCATCGCCGGATCACAGCGGGTCGGACGGGAAGTCCACCGCTCCGAATGGTTGTCGGCCGCGGTGCAGTTCTTCGGGACCATCGCCTTCAACATCAGCACCGGCGCGGCCCTGGTGGTGCATTCGATCGCCGACATCGACCACTACAGCTGGCGTCCGGATGTCTACGGGTCGATCGCCTTCCTCGTCAGCTCGGCACTCGCGGTGTACGCCACCGACCTCTACCGGCGCCGCGACGAGCCCGACGCACCCGGCTGGTCGGCGACCGTGCTGAACACCATCGGCTCGATCGCCTTCGGCTTCTCCGCCGTCGGCGCGTACGTCGATGCCTCCGGAGATGTCCTCAAACCGCTGCTCAGTCAGGGCGGGACCTTTGTCGGTGCGCTGTGTTTCCTGGTCGCGTCCCTGATCTCTTTGCCCCGACGGGCAGACGTCCCCGCAGCGTGACGGTCC
>NZ_DATCVM010000162.1:0-3754 GCF_036566845.1 Williamsia sp. | reverse complement strand
GGCCCGCCGAGCCGAGGGGCCGCCGCGCGTCGTCGTTCACCCGAACGGAGATGTCGTATGACCCGGATGACCGATCGTGAAGAGATCGTCGAGCTGACGGTGCGTTATGCGACCGCCATCGACAGTTGCCAATATTCGTTGTTGACAAAGGTCTTCACCGACGACGCTCGCGTGGACTACGGCGAGATCGGCCAGTGGACCGGAGGCGCAGAGGTGGCGGCGTTCATGGAGGCTGCGCACGTCGCGGCCACTCACACGATGCACCGGATGACCAACCAGGCCGTCGACATCGACGGAGACGCAGCGACGGTGCGGACCTACGTCGACGCCCTCATCCTGTTCGAGGGCGGCGGTGTCAACCCCATCGGCTACTACGACGATCACGTCGTGCGCACCGCCGACGGCTGGCGAATCGCCCGCCGCACATACACCTCCGTTCGACTGGTGGCGGTGCCGGCCTGATGACCGCCGACTTCGTGACCAAGTACGGGCCGTGGGCGATCGTCGTCGGTGCGTCCGACGGCGTCGGGGCGCTGTTCGCCGAGCGACTCGCACGCGAAGGGGTGGACGTGGTGCTCGTCGCCCGTCGCCAGCACGTGCTCGACGAGGTGGCCGAGGGCATTCGCGAGCGCACCGGTGCCCGGACGCGAACGCTCGCCATCGATCTGACCCACGCCGATGCGTCGCAAACCATCATCGATGCCACGGCGGACATCGAGGTCGGCACGCTGGTCTACTGCGCCGGCGGCGATCCCAATTACGAACCCTTCCTTGCCACTCCGATATCGGCGGCCGAAGCACTCCTGCAGCGCAATTGCCTGGTGATGATGCGGCTGTGTCATCACTTCGCCGGCCCCATGGTGGAGCGGGGACGAGGTGGAATCGTGAACTTCACGTCAGGCGCCGCGCTGGCCGGTGGCCGGAACATCGTCGTCTACGGTGGCACGAAAGCCTTCGACATGGTGTTCACCGAAGGCTTGTGGGTGGAGTTGCACGACAAGGGCGTGGATGTGCTCGGCCTAGTCCTCGGCATGACCGACACGCCCGCGTTGCGAAAGTTGGAGTTCGAGCGCGGACGTCTCGCATCGCTCGACGAGGTCCCCGCGGGTGCGGTCACGCCCGAGAGCGTGGTGGACGAGGCGTTCGCCAACCTCGGCAACGGACCCACGATCGCCACGGCAGATGACGTCCGCATGGGTCTCGAACTGTTCAAGTCCATGTCGCGCAACGACGTGGTGCGGCTGATCATGCAGGTAAGTGCCGACACCATGGGCACCGACGCGCCGCGGGGTGGATAGGCGCGATGTTCACCCTGCGATTCGACATGCGTGCGCCGTCGATCGGTGCACCGCCGACCGAGCTGTACGCGGCGGCATGCGAGATGTCGGCCTGGGCGGAGACCCGCGGCTGTGTCGCGGTGGTGCTGTGCGAACACCACTGCGCCGACGACGGTTATCTCCCGTCGCCGCTGCTGATGGGCGCGGCGATCGCAGCGCGCACCGAACAGCTGATGCTCAACCTGACGATCCTCCTGCCCTTCTACGACGTGGCCCGACTGGCGGAGGACATCTGCGTGCTCGACCACATCAGTGCGGGCCGGGCCACGTATGTGTTCGGGATCGGCTACCGCGCTGAGGAGTTCGGCCACTTCGGGTTGTCCATGTCCGATCGTGGTCGCATCGCCGACGAGAAGCTCGGGGTGCTGCGCCGACTGTTGGCCGGAGAGGAGGTCGAACACGGCGGCAGGCGGATGAAGGTGACGCCGCGTCCTCGGACGCCGGAAGGGCTCATGCTGAATTGGGGCGGTTCGAGCCTCGCCGCGGCCAGGCGTGCGGGACGCAACGGGCTGGGCCTGCTCGCCAACGGCGGGGTGCCGGGTATGCAGGAGGCGTACGAAAAGGCGTGCCGCGACAACGGTTTCGAACCCGGCTTCGTGCTCATCCCCGAACGGGACGTTGTGGCGAACCTTTTCGTGGCCGAGGATGTCGACGCGGCATGGGAAGAGATCGGCAAGTATCTGCTCCACGATGCGATGACCTATTCGGAGTGGAACCCGGACAATCAGGTGTCGGCCAACATGAGCACCGCGAGGACCGTCGACGACCTCCGCCGCACGTCGGCGTCCCACGTGATCCTCTCGGTCGAGGAGGCGAGACAGCGCCTCGCGGGTGGAGAGATGTTCAACCTCTCACCGTTGTGCGGCGGGATGCCGCCGGATATCGCATGGCGGTATCTGAAGAGGTTCGCCGAACTGGAGTAGCGCGTCGGCTGTGGCCGACCTCGCGTCGGATGGTGACCTTCGCCTCCCGGATTTGACTGGGTCGTGAGGCGAAAACTTGTCGGTGGTCGAATGTATGTGGCGCTCCTAGTGTTCTAGTGGGCGCGTTTCTGCTGTTCAGCGGTTTTTTCGGTTGGTGTGGTGAGGGTTTCGGCGTGTCAGCGCCGAGATGAAGGACGCGCACGTGGTCGAGCTCTAGGTTTCGGGGTTACCACACCAACCTCAACCGCGAGGACGACCCACGTGCGCGTCAGTACTGCATTTAACCGTCTGTTGGCGATTCCGGGGGCATCGGTGACCGATGTCGTCATCGGTGAACGTGATGTCGAAGTCACACTGCGCCCTACTGCCCGTCTGTTGACCTGCCCGTGCGGCAAACGCCAGCCCAGCGTCTATGACCGCCGTCGCCGACGCTGGCGCCACCTCGATCTCGGGATCAAACGATTATGGCTGGTCTATGACATCCGCCGCCTGAAGTGCCCGGACTGCGGGGTCATCACCGAAGCGGTGCCCTGGGCGCGGCCCGGAGCCCGGTTCACCCGCGACTTCGAAGACATGGTGCTGTGGTTGGCCCAACGCAGCGACCGCACCACCGTCTCGACACTGATGCGCTGCGCCTGGGAATCGGTCACCGCGATCATCAACCGCGGCGTCGCCGAACTGCTCGACAAGCGGCGCCTGCAGACGCTCTATCGGATCGGGGTCGATGAGATCTGCTACCGACACCCGCACCGCTACCTGACCATCATCGGCGACCACGATACCGGCACCGTCGTCAACATCCGACCCGGCCGCAGCGAGCAATCCTTGACTGATTTCTATGCAGCTCAACCCGATTCGATGCTCAAGCAGATCCAAGCCGTCAGCATGGACGTCAGCAAGCCCTATATCGGCGCCACTCGCTCGAAGGTGCCCGAGGCGATCATCTGTTTTGACGGCTTCCACATCATGCGATGGATCAACCGCGCCCTCGACGCCGTCTTCTCCGAGGCCGCAGCCGGCCCCGACAAAGTCCACATGTCCTCAGCACAATGGCGCACCACCCGATGGGCACTACGCACCGGCGAGAACAAACTCACCGACAACAAGCGCGAACTGGTCAACCAGATCGCCAAACGAAATCGACGAGTCGGACGGGCATGGGCGCTCAAAGAACAGGCCCGCGATCTCTACCGCCACGACCACCAACCCGGCGTCGCCCGTGCACTGCTCAAGGCCTGGATCACCGCCGCCAAACGCTGCCGGATCCCCGCGTTCGTCGCGCTCGGCAAACGACTCGCGGTCTACTTCGACGGCATCCTGGCCGCCATCGAACTCGGCATCTCCAACGCCCTCGCCGAAAGCATCAACGCCAAGATCCGCCTCATCAACGCACGCGGCTACGGCCACCACTCCGCCGAAACACTCACCTCGATGATCTACCTCTGCCTCGGCGGACTGCAGGCCAAACTACCCACAAGAACCTGAGTAGCCGCA
>NZ_DATCVM010000161.1:0-2896 GCF_036566845.1 Williamsia sp. | reverse complement strand
ACTCGAAGACTTCGTGGCCTGCAACTGCCAGACCGGTGAGGACACCAAACCGATGATCGCACTCAGCGGACTGCCCGGGCTGGGCAAAACAACTGCTGCGGTTCGCTCTTGACGATGTGTCCTCCTGTGAGACACGGCTGCTCATCATCGACGACCTGCACTTCTTGCGCGGCCGCCAGGAACGCATGACCGATGTGAGTAACCAGTTCAAATACATCGCCAACGAGTTTCCCCTGCCCGTGCTGCTCATCGGTATCGGACTGCATGAGCACAACACAACGCGCTACTCGATGACTGCAACGCATTAGCGATGGCCGACTCGCATGCGTGGTCTACAAGTCAGTTCATCTTGGTCGGCAATAAGAAAGACGTGCGAGACGCTGCGGCAAAGCTCGCCGAGTACTCCGACTGCTCGGATCTCCTTCCGAGCAGATCGAGCAGCATCCGTGCGTGCGCGTGCGTAGCGCTCAAAACCATAGGCGACCTGATCCCAGATACCGAAGTCGTGAGAATCGCGACGAAACTTTGCGACGTCTTTCTGGCAAGTACCCGCACAGGCAACGAGGATGACAACGACGCGATCGCCGCGCTAGGACGTGCGGGTTCCTCAAGCTCGCCCGCCAGCCCTACTACCGCTGGCTGGCCCATCCCATCACCGAGGCCTACCGCGCCAACGCCCTAGTGTTCTCCAACAGGATCGTCAGATACAGCATCGACTCCCGGATGAAAGGTGAGCGGTACCCGAACTCAGGGTCGTCCTTGTCCGCGTCGAACAGAAGTCCCGGCTGGCCACCATGGCACTGCACAGCGCGGTGGTCCGACGCGGGGATGTCGCCATCTTGTCAACGTTGAACTGGCCCGGGCTAACGGCGTTCTCGACAGCGCACGATAGACGTTGTGGCGAGGTCATAGGGTTGCCCAAATCTTCCATGCCTACCCCACATATGCAGCAGCGCGCGTGCATAGCGGTTCTCAACGCCGCGGACGACGTCGGCTCAGAAGATCTGCCAGTCCGAGGCGCCGTCGGGCTGGTTGTACAGGCCGCCACCGGTGTTCTTGATCACGACGGGGTCACCGCTGCCGAAGTTGTCGAAGAACCACTGCGCGTTGGCCGGGCTGAGATTGATACAGCCGTGGCTGACGTTCGAATTGCCCTGCGAGGCCACCGACCACGGCGCGCTGTGCACAAAAATGCCGCTGTTGTCAATCCGGACGGCGTCCTGCACCTTCAACTTGTAGCCCTCCGCCGAGTCGACCGGCACGCCATAAGTCGAGGAATCCATCACCATGTCGGCGAACTTCTCCAGCACGTAATAGGTCCCGTTCTTGGTGTCGAAGCCCTTCTTGCCTAACGACACCGGAAACGTCTTCTCCAGCTTCCCGTTCCGGTGGATCTGCATCTGGTGCGTCTTGTCGTCGATCGTCGCCACCAGCGACTCGCCGGTGCGGAAACTGGACTTGGCGCCGCTTGCGTCGATGTTGACGGTGGCGTTCGCGGGCCAGAAGTCCTGGGGTCGCCACCGCACCTGGGTGTCGCTCGTCCAGTAGAACCGGCCGGGCACCGGCGGGTTCGACGAGATGTGGATCGCCTGTTCGGCCATCGCGCGGTCGGCGATCGGCCGGGCGAAGTTGATGTAGATCGGCTTTGCGACGCCCACCATCGACCCGTTGACCGGGTTGAACGACGGCGGCGCAAAAACCGGCTCCCCGACGTACGGAGTCGGGTTCTGCCCCGCCGGGGTGCCTTCCGGGACCGGCTGAGACGTCGCCGCCAACGGAGCCGGCAGGAACGGGTTCGGTGGCGGTGGCGCAAACGGATCCGCTGGTCGAAGTGGCGGCGGGAACGCGAACGGATCGGCTGGCGGAGGTGGCGCCGCCGCCGGATCGATGGGGGCCGGAGGAGGTGGTGGCACACCGGGCTGTGCCAGCGCAGATGGGCTGCCTATCGCCAGAACCGAGGCCAGGCCGACCATGACGATCGCTGCGGCGAGCCTGTACCTGGTGTGCTTGCGCATTGTCACCTCCGGTCATACGCGAGTGTTGTCGAGTGTCGTACGGTACGCAGGCTGCGATGCCTCGCCGGCCAGTCTACTGTGTACGTACGCGGCCAGTAGTTCAGATGGCAGCACCCAGTCACGGCAGTCCCCGGCGCGTCTGGTGTTGTGCGAACACAGCAATGGTGTTCGATGAACACTCATGCTCTGGTAGGCGGTGGCGGGCGCGGTAGTTGGCGGCTTGCCTAACGGCGTTCAGTGGTGACGAAGCGATCGGGGTGGTCGACGAATGCTTGCTTACAGGCCTCGCTACAGAAATGCATTCCGTTCCATCCAAGGTGTTTGGGTTACGACGTCGGCGGGATGCAGGAGCATGCCGCACACGGGGTCCGTCGTGCGGGTAGAGCGGCTGCCTATGCGCTGCCGGACTTCGACAAGACACATCGGATCGGGAATTCCCCTGAGTCGCCGCGGGGCAGGGCAGTGAAGTCGGCTTGGGGGATGATGTCCGGTCGCGTCGCGGAGGTCTCGGTGATCAGGAACTGGCCGGCGGCGCGCCTGAGGATCCTTCCTCGGTGTTGTGCGGCGCTGCTGCGCACTGTGATGCCGAACCTGCGCAATACTTCAGCTGCCGCATGATCGCCCATGGTCGCGGTCAGTGGGGTAAAGCTGGCCAGATCGACGAAGA
This sequence comes from Williamsia sp., assembly GCF_036566845.1. Lineage (GTDB taxonomy): Bacteria > Actinomycetota > Actinomycetes > Mycobacteriales > Mycobacteriaceae > Williamsia. Next base: position 214 of record NZ_DATCVM010000161.1, on the reverse strand, counting down.
GGACGGTGGCCTGCTCCTGGCCAGGTGTGGTCGACGGCGGTGTGGTCGGCTCGGCGAGATGGCGAAGTAGGTCTTCGCGGTTGGCGCGCTGATAGGCCCGCCGGTGGAAATACACAAGGGTGGGTTCGACGAGGTCGAGCAGTGGTTGCCGACTGCCTCGCTGGCCGCCAGCAGGTCCGGGCCGTGAGTCCTTGGGCGCGGAAGCGTTCGTGGA
>NZ_DATCVM010000160.1:0-49068 GCF_036566845.1 Williamsia sp. | reverse complement strand
GGCCCGCCGATCCGCCGTTCGAGGGCATGTGGTGGCTCTACGTGCCGATGCGTTTCGAGAATTTCGCGGTCATCCTCATCATTCAGGAGGATCCGACCGGCTTCCGAACCCTCAACGACTGCACCCGAGTGTGGGCTGACGGCCGAACCGAGCAACTCGGGTGGCCCAGAGTGGCCATCCGCTATGCGTCCGGCACCCGGACTCCCACCGGCGCAACGATCGAATGCACCACGGCAGACGGACATCCGCTGCTGCTCGAGGTCGAATCGCGACTGGCGGTCCCCATTCACGTCGGTGGGGGATACGGCGGTGACCCCGATTGGATTCACGGCACGTGGCACGGTGAGAAGTTCGTCGAACGGGTCAGCTACGACATCACCGACCCCGCGGTGGCCGGCCGGATGATGTTCGGGGTGATCGACCACGTCGGACGAGCCGTCTGCACCGGACCCGGAGGCGATGGTGTCGAGGGGTTCGGGCTGTTCGAACACGGCGCGCTGGGGCGTCACGACCCCTCGGGATTCGCCGATTGGTTCACGTTGGCTCCGTGAGTCGGCGATCGTCTCGCGGGCGGGGGGTCAGCGGGCGGGCGGCGAGCCCGCGTTGATGCGTTTGCCGATCGCCGCGAGCTGCCGGATCTGGGCGCGACTGAGCCGGTCGATGACCAGTGACCGGACATTGGCGGCATATCCCGGTGCGGTCTGGACCACCTTGTCCCACCCTGCGTCCGTCAGTACGGCGTTGGTGAACCGCCCGTCCTCCGGGCACGGGAACCGCTGAACCCATTCGCGTTTTTCGAGTCGTGTGACCACGTGGGACAGCCGCGACAGGGACCCGTAGGACAGATCGGCCAATGCGCTCATCCGCAACGTGCGGTCGGGGGCCTCCGACAACGCCGAGAGGACCTCGTACTCGAAATGGGTGAGCTGGGCGTCGCGAAGTAGCTGTGCGTCAAGTGCGTGAGGCAGGCGTGCCAGTGCGATCGCGACCTGGATCCAGGCGTCCATCTCCTCGTCGTCGAGCCAATTCGGCTCCGGCCCAGTCTGCATTTTCGCAGTCTATTACGACCGCGGTCACTTGACGAGTCACTTGACACATCAACTATAAATTTGTACTGTCAACTTGATACGTCAAGTCAAATACCCACATTAAGGCAGTTCAGACATGAATAACCCCGTCATTCGCAGCGCCGGCATTCTCGTCGCGCGCATCGGTCTCGGCGTCGTCTTCCTCGCGCACGGCCTTCAGAAGTTCCAACAGAACGGATGGGCCGGACCCAAGACCGGGTTCGAGATGATGGACGTGCCGCTCCCCACGGTGTCGGCCTTTGTGGTCACCTGGCTCGAGATCCTCGGCGGAATCGCTCTGATCGCCGGCGTCCTGACCCCGATCATCGGTGCGCTGTTCTTCCTCGACATGCTCGGCGCGCTCTTCGTCACCCACATCGACAACGGCATCTGGGTGGCCGATGGCGGTTACGAACTCGTCTTGTCGTTGGGAATGGGTGCGCTGCTGCTCGCGGTGGTCGGCGCCGGAAAGTTCAGCATCGATGGCGTGCTGGGCACGAAGGTGAGCTGGCTCGGCGCGGACAGCAAGCGCTCGGACGACTTGGTCGGCGCCAACCGCTGACGTTGCCGTCCGGTCCGCCGCGGACTCCGCGCCCGGTCAGGGCGCGGAGTCCGCGGCGGACCCATGCGGTGGGGAAGGGCTGTAATGGGTAGCCTGTGCCAGTGGGGATTCTGACGCCATTGGCGGTAAAAGTTGGCGCGGTCTCGTGGATGCCGAAAATGCTTCCGCTGATTGAGAAGTCGGACGTTCAACTCCAGCGCCTCACGAGAGGGCGCGTGAGTGTGCTCGACATCGCGGGCCTGCCGAACATCGTTCTGCGCGTGCCCGGACGGAAGACCGGCAACATTCGGTCGACACCCCTTCTGTGTGCGCTGAAGGATGACGGTTGGCTCATCGCCGGCTCGTACTTCGGCAATCCAAAGATGCCCACGTGGGTGCTGAACCTGCGGGCCTGCCAGACGGCCGAGGTCGTCCATCGCGGAAAGACGTTGAAGGTCAACTGGAGAGAGATCACTGGACCCGAGCGTGATGAGGTGTGGGCGATCATGCTCGACATCTGGCCGAACTTCGCGATTTACGAAGAGCGGACCGATCGATTGATCCCGGTGTTCTTCCTGAGTAAGGTGACCGCCGACTCGTAGTCATCGGCAGGGGCGATCGCAGTGGACATCAATGAGGTGACCGACGAACTGTACGGCCTGGAGCCGGCAGATTTTGTAGAGATCCGCACAGCGCGGGCGAAGGAGGCCCGATCCGACGGGGATCGCGCACTCGCCAACAAGATCGCGGCGCTGCGACGCCCGACCACTGTTGCGTGGATGGTCAACATCCTGGCGCGCGAACGCGCCGAGGACGTCACGAATCTCCTCGAACTCGGTGAGGCGATGCGTGACGCCCAACGGCACCTGGCCGGTGACGACCTGCGAACCCTGACCACCCAGCGCCAGCACGTCGTTCGGGCGATGGCCAAGCAGGCGGGCGCGTTGGCCGCCGATCACGGATATCAGGCGAGCGAAACTGCGCTTCGAGAGGTCGGACAGTCGTTGCACGCGGCGCTGGCAGATCCCGAGATCGGAGAACTCGTCCGGGCGGGGCGACTGCTGTCCGCCGTCAGCTACAGCGGAATGGGGCCGGCCGGACTCACGTTGGTCGGCGGCAGCGAGCAGAAGCGCGCACGATCTCGGGCCACCCGGGAGGAGGTGTCGGAGGAGGCGCTCAACGAGGCGCGGTCACAGCTCGTCGACGCCGAAGAAGCGCAGCGAGAGGCGGAATCGACGGCCCGCACAGCACAAGACGACGCGGATCGGGCGGCGTCAACTCTGAGCGACGCGGCCGCCAGGGTCGACGATCTGCGGGAGCAACTCACCCAGGCGGAACAGGAACTACAGTTCGCCCGGCGCGCGGAGCAGGCCGCAACAGGTCAGGTCGCGACGTCGGATCGGGAGCTGGAGCACGTTCGCGCGCGGGTGCAGAAGATCCGCACCAGGCTCGAGACACTGGCTGCGGACTGAAGGCGCGAGACGGGGGATCACCAGCCGGTGATCCCCCGCTGATACTGGTTACCTCGGGCTCAGTTGCCGGCCAACTTGCCGACATTTGAGGGGCAGTAGATCGGTACCCCGATGTTGATCAACGTGCGAGCCTTCGAGTCGCTGAGCCCGGTCGAGTCCGCCGTCGACGTCACCGTGTCGTTCAGGCTTGTTCCACCGGACAGGTCATCGCAGGCCGTCCGTGCCGCGGCGATCTGTTCCTCGCGGGTGCCAAACGAGGCGTCCTGCGATTGCAGTGCCTCGGTATAGGCGTTGTCCTGGACGTCTCCGGCTGCGGTGGAGACGTTGTCCATGGCTCTTTCGGCGCTGCTGCGCACCGCGCTGGTGGCCTTGTCGATGTCCTCGCTGCTGCACGCCGCCGCAAATAGCATGCAGCTGACAAATGAAACCAGTGCGACAAGCTTTTTCATACCGTCTCCGCTCTTGTGAAGTGCCTGTCGGAAACGATAGGCGATCAGGTGCCCTGCTCGTCGGCACCGGTCGAACTGGTCGTCGCGATCTGGTCGGTCGTGTCCACCTCGGGGTCGGCCGGGGCATACCCGATGGCGGGTCTGGCGAGCAGCTCGACCGCCAGCAACGCAAGAACCGCGATGAGTGCGGTCATCATCACCACCAGGCCCGACGGGTAATCCCAGAAGACCAGGACGAGAATCGCGATCGCGATGATCCCGACCCGCAGCGGCAGGCGGAACCGGGCCGCGTAGATCTCCGCCGGGTGCGGGATACGACCACTTGCGTTGCCCCTCGTACGGTTCAGGCCCTTGCTGAAGGCACCGCGAATCGCTGCCGCCGATGTGGACGAACCGGTGAGATAGCCGACGAGAGCGATCACGATGGCCAGAACCGCGACGGCGCGCAGGCTGGTGCGCAACGGCACCACCAGGGTGTCGATCAGCACGGCTGCCGCGTCAGTCGACATGACATCAGGCGGCACCGCGTCGAGATAGATCGATCGGCCGATACTGATCGAGATGGCGAGCAACGCCATCGCGATGGCGACACTGACGCCGAACAATGAGAACGCCCGTCGTCGAGATCCCTTGGGCGCGGCCCAGATCGCCGCCGCACCGACCAGCAGGACCAGGAACGGCAACACCGTTGCGGCCTTGTCCAATGCGGAGACCGCGCGTTGTGCCTTCACCAGATCGGGTGACCGGAAGATCACAAACGACTTGTTGATCTCCGGGATGTTCGAGGCGAAGGAGAACCCGCGGTCGGTCAGGGCCCCTTTGACCCGGTCGATGACGGGCTTCAATTCGATGCTGACGGTGCCGTCGTCGTCGACCTGGATGGCCTTGGCGTGATCACCGGTCAGAACAGCAACCAGATTCTCGTGGGCCCGCCGGTTGGCCTCGACCCACAGCGTCTGGAACTGATCGGAGGCGAGCAATCGCTGCACGGTCGATTCGATGAACGACTGGGCCTGCCCGGCGAGTACCGGCGCCAGACCCACCACGGCCGGTGGAACGTTCGGGGCGTTCTCGGTCAGCGCGGTCAGCGCGTCGTTGGTGACCTTTTCGATGTTGGCCTGTCTCATGATCTCGTCGGTGATCTGCGCTGCCAACTCGTCATGCAGGACGGTGCTCTCGGCCAGCGGCGTCACTGTTTCGATGTAGCGATCGGTGTCGAGCACTTCCGCGCGGGCGAAACGCGACAACACAGCCGAGTACGCAAGAATTGCCACGAGGACGAGGAGCAAGGCGGTGGCGGTCCAGCGCAGGCCCCGGTGTTCGCTTCTGGTGGTGCCGTCAGCGGACTGTCCGGCTGGTGCATCGGCGACCTGGCGGCGGAGCCGGAGGAGTTCAGCGCGCTCCGATTCGTCGAGGGGCTGGCCGACAGGGGATGGCTCCATGGGTGATCCTCAATCCTCGGTGGCTGCGAGACGGTGCACGCAGATGAGTGGTCGGTCATCAACGCGGCCGACCATCACCGTAAACCGTTGACTGCGCGCCGGAGTGCGTCACGATGGAAGTTCACCCACAGAAGGTGAGGAAGTCGGTGAGGGAGGTGATTTCCACATGAACGGTCACCGTGACCGGGACGGTGACGGTCGTGCGAGGCAGGCGCGACCGCGAGATGAACTCGGTCGTCCGCTGCCGTATGGCTCCGTCGGTGTCGAGCCGGTGTCCGAAGAGCCGCTGCCGCCGGCGGAAACGATCACCGCGGCCACCGCGCTACTCGAACAGGGCAGGCCGTTCTCGGCGCACGAGGTGTACGAGGTTCGATGGAAGACGTGCCCCGAGGACGAACGAGCTTTGTGGCAGGGCCTCGCGCAGGTCTGTGTGGCGCTGACTCACGAGGCGCGCGGCAATCACCGCGGTGCGACGCGAGTCCTGGAGCGGGCAACTGCGGCGTTTTCGGCGTATCGGGTAACCGCGGGTCCGACGTACGGTCTCGACCTCGACGACGTGATCAGCGGTGCACGCGAGGAGATCCTCGGTGCCCGCTGAGTCGTTGTCGGTGGATTGGGTTGTGCCGGACTATTTCTGGGCCGCGAGTGAAGCGGAACGCATCGATGTCGCTGACGCTCGAGGCGTTCCCTCCAGTGTTTTGCTCAGATTTGCCCTCAGCGTGGTGGCCGAATCGAGCAGATAGTTCTGCCGGACCTTCCATGGGCTGCGATCGCCCTGGCGTGGAAAGGAATCGATCGACCGCTGGACGTAACCCGATGCCAGGTCGAGCAGCGGCTGCGCTTTCAGCGATGGGTCACGCTTGGGAACGACTGCCGCATAGTCGTTGCGCTCCATGAAGTTCAGGACCTTGCACACCAGTCGCGACGTCAGATCGGCCCGCAACGTCCACGAGGCATTGGTGTAGCCGATGCAGATGGCGAAGTTGGGAACCCCGGTGATCATCGCGCCCTGCCAGACGAATTGCTTCGACAATTCGACCGGGTCGCCGTCGACCCGCAGTTCGAGACCGCCGAAGGCCAGTAGTTCCAGACCGGTGGCGGTGACGATCACGTCGGCGGGCAGTGTCCGTCCGGACCGCAGGACAATACCGTCGCGGACCACCGAAGCGATGTGGTCGGTGACGATTTCGGCGTCACCCTTCTTCATCGCCCGGAAGAGATCGGCGTTCGGGATGGCGCACAGTCTCTGATCCCACGGGTTGTACGACGGCGTGAGGTGTTCGGCCACCACTGCCGGATCGTCGAGGATCTTGGTGCTCAATTTGGTCAGCAGCGCACGTGCGGCCTGCGGCCGTCGCTGGCAGAACTGGTAGACGCCGGTGCTGTAGAGGATGTTTTTGGTCCGGATCAGACGATGTGCGGCGCGAGGCGGCAGGACCGAGCGGAGCCTGTCGGCGATCTTGTCCCGGCTCGGGACCGCGCTGATCCAGGTCGGCGAGCGCTGCAGCATCGTCACGTGCGCGGCTGTCGGGGCCATCGACGGAACGAGCGTCACCGCGGTCGCGCCGCTGCCGATGACGACCACCTGCTTGTCGGCGTAGTCGAGGTCCTCGGGCCAGAACTGGGGGTGCACAACACGTCCGGCGAAGGTGTCGAGGCCGGGGATGTCCGGGGAGTAACCCTTGTCGTAGTTGTAGTAGCCCGCGCACGAATACAGGAACCGGCATCGAAGGGTCTGCTCGGTGACGGCGCCCACCGGGTTGGTCTCCCGGGTGGTCAGGGTCCAGAGGCCGACTGCGGTCGAAAAGTCCGCGGCAACAATCTTTGTGCGGTAGCGGATCTTGTCGTCGATGCCGAACTCGGCGGAGGTGTCCTGGATGTACTGCAGGATCGAGGGGCCGTCGGTGATGGATTTCTCGCCACGCCACGGGCGGAACTGATAGCCCAGAGTGAACATGTCGGAATCCGAACGCACACCCGGATAACGGAACAGATCCCACGTACCACCCATGCCGTGGCGGGCTTCGAGGATCGCGTACGACAGATCGGGGCATTCGGTCTGGAGGCGGAACGCCGCTCCGATTCCGGACAGCCCCGCACCCATGATGACCACGTCGAGATCGGCCGTCGGAGCGGTGCCCGGGAATTCGTCATTCACTGTGATCGACATGCATCAAGTCTCCGTACTACTTCGTCTCACCGCTTGATTCTGGGCGACAACTATTTGATCATGGACGACATGTCCGTGATCCGATCGGCCGGTCTGCGGGGCTTTCGGGCACTGGTGGCCGAACTGGGCGGCGATGCCGAACACCTCGCCCGGTCCGCGGGGCTTCCTCCCGCCGCACTCGACAGCGATGATCTGCTGGTCTCCGACTTCGCGATGGCGGACACGCTTGAACTGGCGGCGCAGCAGTTGGATTGCCCCGACCTGGGGTTGAGGCTCGCCGCACGGCAGGACCTCGGCATGCTCGGTCCGCTCGCGCTGGCGATCGCGAACTCGTCGACCCTGGCAGATGCGCTCGAATGCACCTCGAGGTACCTGTTCGTGCACGCCGAGTCGTTGAGTCTGGGGCTCGAGGCCGATCCGTATGAGGTCTCCGGTGTGGTGGCGCTACGGTACGGGTCCCGCACCGACCTGGAGGTGACGGTTCAGGGCACCGACCTCGGACTGGGATTTCTCCATCGATCGATCGAGCGACTGATGGGTGGCCCCTACGGCCTGCGGACCGTGGAGCTGCCCTATCAACCCGCGGCATCCCTCGACCGTTACGAGGAGTTCTTCGGCGTGCCGGTTCGGGTCAACCGGAAGGCGGCGATGCTGCGCGTTCCCACCAGCCTCGCAGCCCGGCCTCTGGCCGGTGCCGACAAGAACCTCCGAATGTTGTCGCGGGCGTTTCTTGCCGAGCAGGCGTCCGATACCGGTCCCGACGCGGCGCCGCGGGTCCGGGCCGCGATCGGGCAGGTGCTGGGTACTTCTCCACCCGAGATCGTTTCTGTGGCAAGGCTACTCGCCACCCATCCACGCACGCTGCAGCGCCGGCTGGCTGCGGAGGGGACGTCTTTCTCGGCGATTCTCGACTCGGTGCGGCGCACCGAGGCGCGCCGGTACCTCACCACCACCGACATGCCGATGGGGCAGGTGGCCGCGATGATCGGGCTCACCGAGCAGGCAACGCTCACCCGGTGCGCGCGTCGGTGGTGGGGTAGTACACCCACCGAGGTCCGGAAGGCCGGCGTCAGGCAGGTGGGTCTGACAGCGCCGACCTCGCGCGCTTAGCCAGTTCGACGGTGGCCATCCGCAGGTCGGCGGCCGCGGTGATCGGCGTGGCATATCCCACGCGGGTGTACGCGATTCCGCGGGGCGTGACCACGCGGAGGTCGAGGCCGTAGCGATCGGCGCCGGTGCACACGGCCTCCGTGGTGTCCGGGAATCCGCCGAGCCCCTGTGCCATCTCTTTGAGGGAATCGGCGTGATCGTTGTTGAGGTGCTCGATGGCGGGCGCGGCCCCGGGAGTCACCGGATCCGGGGTGGCCGCGAGATAGGCCTGCGCAGACGCTGAATCCATCCGGCCGTAGCCGCCCACCCATCGAACGCGTTCGACTCGCAGGACCCAGAGAGCGAAATCGCTGTAGTCGACGTAGTACTTCGCAGCCGGGACCGCGGCCAGGTGTGCCTCGCGTGCCGCGGCGAGTTCGTCACCGGTCGGGCGTTCGACGTGGCCGGCGAGTGTGATCCGCGCGCTCGCGAGGGGATCGGACTGCGCGTTGGGGGCGACGATCGCGATGCTGGCGCGCGGGTTACCGGCAAGATTCCGTCCGTGTTCGGCCATGTTCGAGACACACAGGACCGGTGCCCCGGCGAGCAATCCGTAGGTGACGAACGAGGCCCAGGGGTCGCCGTCTGCGGTCAGGCTGGCCAGCGTGCCGGCATTCGTCGACGCCGCGATCGTCTGGGCCTCTTCGGCCGCCGAAGGTCGAGTCGAGTCGATGACCTCGGTGAGAGGTGCTGGAACGGAGGGTGCGTCACCCGGGTCGCCATGATCGAGAGTCATGTGCGAATCCTACGTCCCGCAAACGCTCCACCAATGCGAAGACGCTCCACATACATGTGGAGCGTCTTCGTAGAAACGGAGCGTTCGCGGTGGTGTTACAGCGACAGGATCGACGCGGCGGCCGTTCCCGGCGCGCCATACACCTGCGCGTAGCCGACGCGCGGGTTGCCGGGAACCTGGCGGTCGCCCGCCTGGCCGCGCAGTTGCAGCACCAGCTCGTGCACCTGGCGGATGCCGGAGGCGCCGATCGGTTCACCGTTGGCGATCAGACCGCCGTCGGTGTTGACCGGCATCGAGCCGCCGATCTCGGTGGCACCTTCGGCGATCAGCTTCTCCTGATCGCCGTCGGCGCAGAAGCCGTTCTCCGCCATGTGGATCACCTCGGCGCCGGCGTCGGTGTCCTGCAGCTGCATGACGTCGACATCCTCGGGTCCGATGCCCGCCATCTCGTATGCGGCCTTGGAGGCGTAGACCGTCGGGGACACATCTTCGTCGATTGCGGCCCAGGTGGCGTGCACCTCGTAGGCGCCGTACGTCCGGGTGCGAATTGCGGTGGAACGCAAGAACACCGGAGAGCCGGTGAAGCGATGGGCGATGTCGGCGCGGCACATGATGACCGCTGCTGCCCCTTCGTCGGGCGCACAGAACATGTAGTGGGTCAACGGCCAGTTGAGCATCTGGGCGTTCAGGATCTCTTCTTCGCTGATCGGCTTGCGGCGGAATGCTTTTGGATTCAATCCGCCGTTGCGGTAGTTTTTCGCCGCGACCTTGGCGAGAGTCTCGACGGAGATGTCGTGGTCGCGGATGTAGCGGCTGGCCTTGATGCCGAAGAACTGCGTGGTGACGAACTGGCCGTTCTCGGCGTACCACGCGGGCAGTCCGAGCATGGCCGGATCTGCGGTGAAGGCGCCACGCGGATGCTTGTCGGTGCCCACTGCGATACCGATGTCGTACTTACCCGATCGGATTCCGTCCGCGGTCTGTTCGATCGCGCTGGCCGAGGTGGCGCAGGCGTTGAACACGTTGGTGAAGGGGATGCCGGTCAGCCCGACCAGGCGGGTGACGGCGTCGGTGTTGTCGACCTCATAGCTGCCGCCGATGCCGAACTGGATGTCCTTCCACTGCGCGCCGGCGTCGGCCAGGGCGAGCTGGATGGCGTCGGCGGCCATCTCGATTGCTGATTTGGTGCCGAATCGACCAAATGGGTGCAGACCCACGCCGATGATCGCAACGTCGTTCATGTTCGGTCTCCTCGCTCAGCTGTTCTCTGCCACCGGCGTAAACGCCCAGGTGATGATCTCGGTGCCGTCTTCTTCGGTGTAGAACGGGATGAAGGTCAGTTCGACGTCCTTGATGGTCGCGAGCTTTTCCGGATCGGCTTCGGTGAGGCGTGCCTCGACGCGGACGTCGTCGCCGAGCTGGATCAGGCCGACACCAAAGGTTTCGAACGTCGCCGCGGTCTCACCGCCGGCGTAGGGAAGCTTCGGTACAAAACCCTGGGTGGTGAAGGCGATGAGCGTGCCGCGGCGGGGGAGTAGGAGTTCCGACATATCCGGACCACTGCATCGTGGGCAGCGGTCTTGCCGTGGCCACGTCGTCGCGCTGCAGGCATCGCACCTGCTACCGATGAGCTGCGCGTTCTCCGCGGGCCAGGTGGAAACGTCGGGCGCGAGCGCCTTCGTCGTCATGAGCCATCCTCCAAGGTCTGGTGCCACACTCGAGCCCAGAACGGCTCGCGGCACATCATTCACAATAACCGGAAATGCCATTCTCGTCTACGGAAGGCACGTAACCGCAGGCGGGGTGTAGTGAGGTGTCGGGCCTGGTGGGAGTTCCGTGAAGGGCGTCGGGCCCAAGCGGAGAATCCGAGAGTGGCATTCGAGTTTTGGGAACTTCCGCGTTTCGGCACCTGCGGTTTGTGTACGGTCCGGAAGTAACTTGTTCCCGCCAGGGTAGGAAGTTCTTTTGTCTCGAGCTCCGGCGTCGATCGAGCGCCAGCTCGCCGGGGTCGAGGCGGCGCGCGGACCGGAGGCGAGAGCGCTCGCCGGACCGCTCCTCCGGGTGGACGCGAGCTACTTGCAGGCGGGGCTGACCCAGATGTAGGCCGACTATGGATCGGTGCAGAACTACCTGGTCTCCGGACTGGGGCTCAGTCCGCAGACCATCGCCGCGCTCGTCGGCTGATAGGGAACGGCCGTGTGTGCCGGGGTGGCCTTCATCGGCCTCCCCGGCGCCGGGACGGGCACGACCTACCAGTGGACCCCGCCGAGCAGGCGGGCCAACAAGAGCTGCTCGGATTCGCTGCGGCCGGATTCACCCCGGGCGGCAGCCGAATCGGGAAAGACCTGATAAGCCAGATTCAGGATCCGGAACGCCAGCTTCGGCGTGACGGTGTGTGCGACTGCCCCGAGGTTTCCGATCTTGGTGTTGATCTCGTGAGGCCTCTCGACGAGAGCGGCGACGACCTTGTCCGCCGCCTGACCGGGACTGATCGTTGGGAACCTGTCGTAGAGCTTGGTCGGCGCGATCATCGGCGTCCGGACCAGCGGCATGTGGATGCCGGTGAACGAGATCCCGTCACCGAAGAGTTCTGACGAGACCACGTTGGACCAGGAATCGAGTGCGGCCTTGGACGCGACGTAGGCGCTGAATCGCGGCGGGTTGGTCTGGACTCCGATGGATGAGACGTTGACGATGTGTCCACGGCTCTGTTCACGCATCTTCGGAAGCAACCCGATCACCAGCCTGATCGCCCCGAAGTAGTTGAGTTGCATGGTTCTTTCGAAGTCGTGGAAGCGGTCCTCCGACAACTTCAGGGACCGGCGGATCGAGCGGCCGGCGTTGTTGACCACAAAATCGATGCGCTCGAAATCCAGACTCAACTGTTTGGTGAGAGCGTCGATCGCGTCCATGTCCGAGAGGTCGCAGGCGTAGGCATGCGCCGATCCGCCCTGGCTTTCGATGAGATCTTTGGTGGCTTCGAGCTTCTCCAGTCCGCGTGCGACGAGGATCGGAGTGGCCCCTGCCTTGGCGATCTTCACGGCGGTGACCAGCCCGATACCCGATGACGCTCCGGTGATCACCACCGTCCTGCCTGCCAACGCATCGACGGTGCGCCGATCCGAAGCGATCGAATTGTCGAGGAACTGCTCCCAATACGTCCACAGCGTTGCCGCGTAAGAGTCGAGGTCGGGCACGGTGATCCCGGACCCGGTCAGTGCGCGCACGGTGCGGCCCGACGTGTACACGGCAGGAAAAGAGACGTGCGCCAACACCTCTGGCGGGATGCCGAGGCGTCCGACGGTCTCGCGCAGCGCCAAGTGGATGACCCCGGATCGCAGTGCGGTACCCAGCAACTCGGCCGGCTGCAATGCGCGGGGCAGGAGATTGGTGGGGATGCGGTCGGTGACCGATCGGCCGACCGGCAGGCTGACCTGCGGTGCCCTGGCCGCGGCGGCAAAGCAGTTGACCATCCGCACGGTGTTCTGCGGTTCGGGATTGACGAGGTGGAAGGCCTGCCCGTCCAGGTCGGGGAGATGGGCGAGGTGGTCCATCGCCCGGGCCACGTAGTCGACGGGTACGAGGTTGGTATCACCGAGGTCGATACCGACCAGGGGGACGGCGGATGCCAGCAGCGCACGCATCCGCTTGATCAAGGGAAAGAAGTAGTACGGTCCGTCGATCTTGTCCATCTCGCCGGTCTCGGAGTGCCCGACGACAATCGCCGGCCGGTAGACGCGCCACGGAAGCGTGGACTCTTCGCGGACGATCTTCTCGGACTCGAACTTGGTGCGGTGGTACGGGGACGGCAGGCCCTGACCCTCGTCGAACATCGTCTCGTCGAAGATGCCGCGGTGGTCACCCGACGCGGCCACCGACGAAACATGCTGGAAGCAGGAGGCTTCGAGTGCGCCGGCCAGGGACAGTGCGGCCCTCGTGCCACCGACGTTGAGCTTTTCGTTGCTCTCTGCTGATGCGGTCATGTCATAGATCGCGGCGAGGTGGAAGAAATGATCGATCGTGCCCCGGTGCTCATCGATCCAGGTCTGCTCGACACCGAGTCGATCCTCTTGCAGGTCTCCGACCACCGGGACCACGCGGTCGGTATTCCAAAGTCGAATCTGTCTGTCGAGTTTGGACCGTGACCCGCTGCGTACCAGGACAAAGATCGTCCCGACACGGTTGTCGAGAAGTTGCCCAACAAGATGCCGGCCGATGAACCCGGTTGCGCCGGTGACGAAATAGGTCACGTGACCAGCGTAGGTGCTCGAACGACACACGTCCCCGGGTTTCGCATACGCGAATCCGGCGATGCGGTCGTTCGAACCGGGCAGTCGACCGCGACAACCTTGTCGAGCGAAATCCAGCGGGTCCAGCGGGTTCAGATCACCGTCGAGATCGCACCGACCGTGGCAGTATCGGGAATCGTGACCAGGAGCGCGTCGTTTGGCCGGGTTGGTATCGCCTATGTGATCGCGCTGATTGTCGCGGGAAGCTGGCTGGGGTGGGGTCCCAGGACCGATCTGCTGTGGCTCGACACCCTGATAGCCGACCTGCTGGGAACCCTGGTTGTCTTCGGATTCAGCCGACGGTACCGGAACTCCAGTTGCTACGACGCCTACTGGAGTGTGGTTCCGCCGGTGATGTTGTTCTACTGGTGGTTTGCCGGTGGGCTCGGGGTCGATCAGATTCACTGCTGGCTGGTGTCGATCGCCGTGGTGGTGTGGTCGGTGCGTCTGACCGTGAACTGGGCCCGGTCGTTTCAGGGCCTCCACGATGAAGACTGGCGGTACGGGATGCTCCGGGATCGCGCCGGCGGGTTCGGGTTTGTCGCCGACCTCGTCGGGATCCACCTCATCCCGACCGCGCAGGTGTTCCTCGGGATGGTCCCCGTGTACGTGGCCGTCACCACCCCCGGCGACAATATGCTGTGGCTGAGCGGGATTGCGTGCGTGCTCGCGCTGTCCGCGGTACTCCTCGAGTACCTCGCCGACGGCCAGATGCGCCGTTTCGTCGGTGATCGACGGCCCGGCCAGATCATGGATCAAGGTTTGTGGAGTTGGTCGCGGCATCCGAATTACTTCGGAGAGTTCAGCTTCTGGTTTGCGCTTGCGCTGTTCGGTGTCGCGGCTTCGCCCGCCGATGCATGGTGGTTGTTCGTCGGTGCTGCCGCGATGCTCGCCATGTTCCAGGGCGCCTCCATCCCGATGATGGAGGAGCGGAGCCTGCAGCGTCGGCCCGGCTACCAGGATGTGATCGATCGGGTGCCCCGATTCGTTCCGCGGCTCCCACGCCCGGTGACCGTGTGACCCGCAGCCGAGTTGTGATCGCGGGACTCGGTGACAGTGGTGTGCTCACCGCCATCCACCTGGCCCGGCACTGTGAGGTGGTGGGGATCTCGGTCAAACCCGGTCTGGTCAGCGGCCAGGAACTGGGATTGCGGATAAGTCGCCCGGAAGTCTGGGCACGCGACTACCGCGTCGACTTCGAACGATTCCGCGGACTCGACCGGGTGCGGACCATCCATGGAATGCTCACCGGCGCCGATATCGCTGGCCGCCGTCTCACCATCTCTTCACCGGACGGTTCGACGGCCGTCGAGGACTACGACGCCCTGGTGATCTCGACCGGCGTCACCAACGGATTCTGGCGTCGCCCGACCGTGCAGACCGGTGCCGACATCGATGACGACCTGCGACAGGCACATGACATCGTCGAGCGGGCGGGCTCGGTCATCGTTGTCGGTGGCGGTGCGGCCGCGGTCAGTAGCGCAGCGAATATCGCTGCCACGTGGCCGCACACCCGCGTCGACCTCTACTACCCCGGTGAGCACGCGCTGCCTCACCATCACCCCCGCACTTGGCAGCGTGTCGAGACCCGGCTCGACGAACTCGGTGTCGGTCGGCATCGCGGGCATCGCGCGTTGGTACCCAACGGCTTTGAGTGCGACCGGATCACGCAGGGGCCGGTCCGGTGGGCAACGGGCCAGTCGCCGTCCGAAGCGGACGCCGTGGTGTGGGCGATCGGCCGGACCCATCCGAATACCGGATGGTTGCCCGCCGACATCCTCGATGATCGGGGATTCGTACAGGTCGACAGCACTCTGAGCGTTCCGGGGTGTCCCGGGGTGTTCGCTGTCGGCGACGTGGCAGCCTCAGACCGGCTCCGCTCGTCGGCGCGCAACAGGGCTGATCGTCTGGTCGCGCACAACGTCCGGGCCCACCTCGCAGGACGTCGACTCAGTTCTTACCGGCCAAAGGACCATCGATGGGGCTCGGTGCTCGGGCCCCAGTCCGACGGTCTCGAGGTCTTTGCACCCACCGGCCACGCGTTTCGATTCCCGGCGTGGTCCATCGAGCGGGTTCTGCAGCCCTGGATCGTCCGCCGGGGGATCTACCACGGCGTCCGCGATCAGGGCTGACCAACAAACAAGCCGACCCCGCAACATCGGGTGAGATGTGCGGGGTCGGAAGACTGATGTGCGAGCAGCGACGTCGGTGCCCGGTCAGAGGTCGATCAGGGCAGTCCGGCGATGAAGAATCGAAGGATATCCATCGCCCAGGCATTCGTGTTCAAGAATGTGTCGATGGCGGCGTCGAATGGTGTGTACAACGGAAAACCAGCTCCTCCCGAAATATGACCGCAGCCCTCGGTTGTTCGAAGGCTGCGGAGCGAGTTGTCGTTCCAGACACTACGCGACCGCGGTCACCCGTATCGAGCAGGTTTGGTTGATCGGGTTTTCGATGGTTGGGGCCGCATGTCGGTTGCAACATCCCACGAAGCGTCGGCGGGGGTGACCTCAGAAAACCCGACGTGAGACAGTGGCTGAGGTCAACAACCGAATTGTCAGCCGGTACGCGTCGCCGGGCGTGTCTACGCGATCCGGAACGGGATGTCAGGGGAGTTTGCATGGGTGAGACGACGATGGATGTCTGGGAAGCGATGTCGACCGCTCGCACGATCAGGAGATTCACCGACGAGCCGGTCGACGACGCCACTCTGGCCCGTTGCCTCCAAGCAGCGTCGTGGGCACCGTCGGGTGCGAACGCACAGGCCTGGCGGTTCGTGGTGTTGCGTTCGCCGGAGCAGCGGGTTGTCGTCGGCAAGGCGGCCAAACACGCGCTCGATGTGATCGAGCCTGTCTATGGGATGTCGCGCCCGGCCGATGATGACAACAGCCGTCGGGCCCGCAACAACCGGGCGACCTACGAACTGCATGACCGGGCCGGTGAATACACGTCGGTTCTCTTTGTGCAGCAGAACTTCACCACCGCCTCCGAGCTCCTGCTCGGTGGCTCGATCTTCCCGGCCATGCAGAACTTCCTGCTTGCCGCGAGGTCTCAGGGCCTGGGCGCCTGCTTGACCGGTTGGGCCTCATACGAGGGCGAACCGTTGTTCCGTGAGGCTGTCGGGGTACCCGCGGACTGGATCATCGCCGGTCACGTGGTCGTCGGCTGGCCCCGCGGACATCACGGACCGGTCCGTCGAAAGCCGTTGCGCGACATCGTGTCTCTGAACCACTGGGACGACGATCCGGGGCCGCTGGCAGATGGCCCGTATTCGGTGAGCTGACGGGGCGGCGTCAGTCGACGGATCCGCCGGCGGTGGGTGGTGCGGCGTCCACCAGGTCGTGGGTCACCCGGTAGTTCGTGCGCATTCGGCTCATCTGGTCGGGACCCGGTATGAGGTTTGCGAGCTCGGGGACCAGATAGTCGTAGGTGAGTGCGCGGACGAAGTCACGGTCGTCGTCGCCGGGGCCCGGTGAGGTCAGCCGGTACAGCCCCTCGATACGCACGTGATCGGCTTCGCCACAGGGATTGAGTTCTGGCTCGACTCCTATGACGTGGCCGACGTATCGCCACAGGTGATAGATGTCGTCGAGTTCGTGGTCGGTGAGGCGGACACCGACCTTGTGCATGGCCTCGAGTGCGATGTGACCGAACTCCGCCAGCGTAAAAGCCATGTAGGGCTGGGGAATCGGGACGCCCCAGGACGCGTCGACCCAGACGCCCTGCATCAGGAGCCCGCGCCGGACGTGTGCGTGGATCACTCGTACCCGGACGGTGTAGGCGAATCCGTCGCCTCCGCGGCGCATGCCACTGGGCGTGAGCACCGCGCGCAGCCATTCACCGACCTCGACGGACCGAATCGCAGGCATGGACGTATATCTCCCGGTGAGTGCGAGAGGTTTGCCCGCGATGGTGTTGCCGGCGCCGCGGACCAGAGACGCCGCTCCCAGGACGATGCCCAGCGCCGCGGTGTGTCGGACCAAGACGTCGGCTGCGTGATCCAGGCGGGTGTGGTCCACCCACTCGGGTTCGTCGTCGAGGAACGCGAACAGCTCCCGCAGTGATGTCGGTGCATCGGTGACCGACTCGACATCCCCCACGAGGGCCGCACGCACCGCGGCGGTGCCCGAAGTACCGGTGAAGGTATCGGCGGCAACGGCGTCGGCCAACGGATCGGCAGACCACATCGCATCGAGCCAGATTCGGCCGGCATCGCCGTACCGCGCGATCGCCTCGTCGGTGTCGACGAGCTCCGTGGGTGGCTGTTTGACCATGGAATCAGTGAAACACGAGGATTGCTCACTTGCTGTTCACTTTATGGGTACCCACCGGGGAGTGCGTCGGAGACGCCGAGGCGCGCGACGCCGAGTCAGCAACGCAGTGTCGAAATGCGCGCCCGACTACTCGACGCCACTGTCGAGCTGCTAGCTCGATCGGCACCGCGCCGACCGACAACCCAAGAGCTGGCGCAATTTTCACACCTGAGGATCGGTACGGTCTATCGGTATTTCGACATTATGGATGCGATCGTCGAGACGCTCCTGGACGCTGCGATTCGTGATATCACCACCGATCTGGCCACCGGTGTCGGGCGGGCGATGGACAAGGACCCAATGGCCGCGATGGTCACCGTGGTGGAGACCCTCACTTCTTCGTTTGAGAATCATGCAACGGTGTTGCGAGCGTCCTTCGAGACGCACGAGTCAGAATTCGGGAACCTCCAGTTGCAGGTGGAGGGTCCGCTGGTGCTGTTGGCCCGCATCATCCCGACGCGGTTGCGGCCCGACCTCGACGAGGCGGCGCTCGACGACCTCGCGTTCCTCACGATGGGCGCCACGGCCAATCTCTGTTGGCGGATAGCCGTGATGCGCTCGCCAGAGGCCGACCGCGATCGGCTGATCGCCACGGCGGCACGCATGTTGCTCGCCGCGTTCGATCGCGACTGATCAGATTGTGCTCGGGGGGTTGAGATCAGGCCGGTTGTGCTCGGGCGGGGCGTATTTCGAGGCGCTCACCGGCCGCGCAGTTCGAGGATGGTGATCTCCGGAGGTGCGCCGACCCGGACCGGCGGCCCCCATGCGCCGGCCCCCCGCGTTGTGTAGAGAGCTGTGTTGCCGATCTTGTCCAGGCCCGAGACCGACGGCTGTTGAAGGTCGACGAGATACATGAACGGCCACATCTGGCCGCCGTGGGTATGACCGGAGATCTGCATGTCGACTCCGAGATCGGACGCCTCGAATGCCTGCCGCGGCTCGTGCGCCAGGAGCAACGCAAACGTCGCGGGGTCGCGACCGTTCAGGGCTGCGGGCAGGTCGGGTTCGTAGGGTGCCGGAGATGTGTAGTCGTGGATGCCGACGATGTCGATGCTCTGTGCTCCCCGGTCGATCGACACCCGCTCATTGCGTAAGGTCCGGATGCCCAAGCGATCCCACGCATCGAGCCACCTGCCGCCGTCGTCGGCGTAGAACTCGTGGTTGCCGCTGACACCGAACACGCCCAGCGGCGCCGACAACGCGGCCAACGGTTCGAGGTCGGATGCGACTTTTGCGACAGTGCCGTCGATGAGGTCTCCGGCTATGAGGATCAGGTCCGGCCGCTGTTCGTTCACCTGATCCACCACCCGCCTGGTGAATCCGATGCCGCGAGCCGGGCCGATGTGCAGATCGGACACCAGTGCCACCCGCAGGCCGTCGAACTCGGCGGGCAACCTCGGTAGGGTCACCTGGACGTCGACGACTCTCGGTTGTGCCGCGACGACGACCCCATACGCGGTGGTGACCAGCGCACCGACGACAACGGCGGCCGTGGCCACCCGAACGACCACCAGGCGGGTGCGTCCGGTTGTGGGCCCGGTTGTGGGTCCGGCACCGGCATCGTCCGAATCGCTGGGCGCAGTGGTTGATCGGCGTCTGCGCGCCGCGCTGACGAGCCGAGCGATCGCCGATGCGATGGCGATCAGGAGCAGACCGAGAAGCAGGTAGAAACCGACACCCAGCCAGACCCAGCCGACATATCCGGGAGGCCGCGCCCAGGTGGTGGCGAACTGATCGCCGCTGGCGATGCCGATGACCGCGAGCGCCCACAACACCACCAGGCAGCTGTCGACGATTGCCGACCACGGCCGCGGCAGTCGAGTCGCCCGGACCAGACGCCGGTGGAACCAATAGGTCAACAGTGCGGTGACAACCGCAAAGACCAGCAGTCTGGTCATCGGTGTTGCTCGGGAGGGTGTCGGTGTGTTGTGTGCTCGTTCATCTCCCGATCAGGCTAACGGTGCGCCGGACACTCGCCATAAACGTGTGGTCCACCGGATCAGATCCGGTGGACCACAACGTGTGTGTTTGCCTACGAAGAGTGTGTCTACGAGGAATGCTCGAGCTCGTAGCGACGGCGGTACTCCTGCTTGGAGGTCTCGGTGGTGTCGACATCCTTGGCGCGCGCACGCAATGCGCCCACGGTCGCCTGCTCACGCGGAATGTGCTTGAACGGGTCCCAGTTGAAGAACCGTGCGACGTTACCGAAAGTGATCTTGTCGATCTCCTCATCCGTGCAGTTCGCCGCGTCGAGTTCTGCTTTCAGCCACTCGGGGGAGTTGGGCCATGTGGAGTCGGAGTGTGGATAATCGCATTCCCAGGCGATGGTGTCGATGCCGAGCCGGTCCCTGTTGCTCAGGCCGCTCGGTTCGGTGATGTAGCACGCCAGGAAATTCTTGCGCCACACGTCAGTTGCGGTCATTCCCTTGGGCAGGAAGCTCGAGCCCAACCATTCGGACTGGTTGTCGATGTGGCGTTCGACGCGGTCCAGCCACGGCGCCACCCAGCCCACCCCGCCCTCGCTCATCGCGAAGCGGAGATCTGGGAACTTCTTGAAAACGCCGCTGAGCAGCACGTCGTTCGCCGCGATGGTCGAGATGAGCGGTGTCAGCACCATCATGTCGTCGAGATTGAAGCCCTCAGGGCGCTTGACGAGGCTGAATCCACCACCGATATGCAGGCTCAGGACGATTCCGTGTTCCACACACGCCGCGAACATAGGATCCCAGTATCCGGACTTGAAATCCGGGTAACCCGAGCCGTAGGGGGTCTCCGGGATGCTGATGGAACGGCACCCCATTGCCGCGAGCCGATGGATCTCTTTGACGGACTCGTCGGGGTCGAAGAACGGGATGATGCCCAGCGGCATGAAGCGTCCGGGGTGGGTGTCGGGGACCTCGCCGACGACCCAGTCGTTGAATGCCTGACAGGCCGCAAGTGAGAGCTTCTTGTCCGGCAAGGCGGCCAGGTGGGTACCTGCGAACCCGGGGAAGGTGGCGAACAGGGTTGCCGCGAGGGTGCCGTTGGCGTCCATGTCGCGCACGCGCAGGTCCATGTCGTAGACGCCGGGCCGCATCTCCTCGTAGCCGGTGGGGTCCATGCCCCACTCCTTCTTCGGCCAGGAGACAACGGCGTTGAGGCCGGAGCTACCGACCACCGTGTCCTGGAACAGCCACGCTTGCACGTTCGGATTGCGCGGATTGGCCGTCAGTTTCGGTGCCTGATCCATGAGGCTCTTGGGGAAGTGCTTTTCAAAGATGTCGGCAGGTTCGACCACGTGATCGTCGATGCTGACCATCACCATGTCGTCAATGTTCATCGGAGTCCTCTCGTACTGGGCAGCAGTGCCCCGGGGGCAGGCTATGAGAACGATACTCTCATTCGCAGAGAACATGGATCTTTTTGGCACGATCGGACCTGGGTCGGCGTGCCGATCGATCCCGGCGACTCTTCTGCGGTAGGTATTACTGTAAACCATTCGAGAGGGTGATGGATTCGCCGGACTGGCACCGTCCGACGTCGGACACCAGGTAGAGAACGGCGTTGGCCACGTCGTCGGGCTCGAGGAGTCCAGGGCGCGGGCGGCCCTGTGAGAACACGGATTCAACGTCATCTCGGGTGGGTTCGTCGAGGTCGGGTCGGATCATCCGGTATGTCGACGGATTGTGGATCATCGGCGTGTTCACGCCGGAGGGGAGTACCGCATTCACCGTGATGCCGTATTCGGCGACCTCGTAGGCCACCGACTTCACCAGTGCCACAACCCCCGCTTTGGCGGCGGCGTAGTGGCCGGAATTGGTGGCGCCGGTGCCGGCGACTATCGACGACGTGGCAACGATCCGGCCCGCTTTGCGATCGATCAGGTGGGGAAGGGTCGCCCGGAATGTGTTGAACACGCCGGTGAGATTGACGTCGAGCATGGTCTGCCAGCACAGTGTCGACATCGTCGCGATCGGCCCACTGGTCGCGATCCCGGCGTTGGCCACCACGATGTCGATGGGACCGATCGTGGCGATCGCCCGGTCGACGAGGTCTTGCAGCGCCATCAGATCGCGGACGTCCGCCGTAGCGGAAAGGCAGCGGCGGTCGAGTGCTTCGACCATCCGTACGGTGTCGGCGAGATCGTCGGCGGTGGCGGCCGGATATTCGACGCCCTCGACCGGTGCGGCGACATCGCACATCACGATGTCCGCACCCTCGCGGGCAAGGGTCACCGCATGCGCTCGTCCCTGCCCGCGGGCGGCTCCGGTGACCAGTGCGATCCTGCCTTCGAGTGCGCCCATGTAGATATGCCTTCCGCCGCCGGCTGTCGTAACCCGGGTGGTTCCCGATTCGACGGTGTAGACCGTTTCGGGCGGCGGAACTCATCGCGCGGTTGTCACCGCGGTGTGGCAGGTGGATCGAGCATAGGTACCAGGAATTGCCAGGCGAGTGCGGACAATTCCTCGTCGCTCTCGAGGTCGACCACGTGGCTGGGGATGGCCAGGAACGAGGCGGAAACCCGCACCATCATCTCGGCGACGAGATCGGTGTCGAGGTCTCCCGAGACGTTGCCCGCGCGCTGTTCCTGGCGTAGTTGCGCGGCCACGAACTGGCGGACGGTGGCGAGCATCAGGCCGTCGTCGCCGATCATCGATCCGGCGACGAGATTGGGTTCGGCGGACATGAGGCCACCGATCATCGGATTGCCATGGATCGCCCGCAATGAACTGACGAATCCCAGCACCACGCGGTCGGCCGCTGACTCGGCCTGCTGGATGTCGACGAGAAACCGGTCGAAGTATCGACGGAACTCCCGGAGCATCACCTGCTCGACCAGTTCGTCCTTGGTGGCGAATCGCCGGTAGACGGTGATCCGGGACAGGCCGGCCCTGCGGGCGACGTCTTCCATCGAGGATCGCTGAATCCCAATGCGGCAGAACTGCTCATACGCCGCATCCAGCAGGCGCGTTCGGGTTCGATCGCCGTTGTCTGCCTGCTCGACTGCCTGATGGAAGGCGCGTTCGATCAAGGACTCGGGCTCGGGTGATCGGGGGCTGTCGGTCGGCGCAGATGCCACAAGCCCTCCTTGTCGGGTTTTGCTGCTGTTCGCACGATCATAATCCCGCCCGCCAGTCTTGTGATGCGCGACACACTCTGCTAACAATGATACAGAGAAACGGTTGGTGTTTCACTGCAACAGGCACCGGGATGGGGACAATAGAAAATGGACAAACTGAACAGGCGCAGCGTATTGAAGGCGGGTGGGGTTGTCGGGGCCGCCGGAGCAGTTGCGTTGGTCACGCCCGCGACGCCGTGGACGTGGTCGCCGGCAGGTTCGGTGCCCGGCGCCGGAGGCGGTGCCGATCCGCGCGGGGTATGGGATGTGGAGGCCGATCCCGTTGTCGCGGGACTCTTCGAACGCGGGGAGGTGCCCAAGGTCAATGAGTTGCTGCGTCACTGGACGAAAAACGGTCAGCCACTGCCGGCGGGCTTGCCCACCGAGTTGCGGGACTTCATGGAACAGGCGCGGCAGCTACCCGATTGGACGGATCAGCAAAAGCTTGCTGACGCAGTCAGATTCAATCAGAAGCGTGGTACGTATCTGGGAGTGATCTACGGCTTCGCGAGCGGGATGATGAGCACGGTCATCCCCAGGGAAGCCCGCGCGGTCTATTACTCCAAGGGCGGTGCGGACATGAAGGACCGCATCACCAAGACCGCCAAACTCGGCTACGACATCGGATCCCTCAACGCCTATCAGCCCGACGGCGAGATGGTGGTCACGTGCGTGAAGACCCGCCTGGCGCATGCGGCGGTGCGGCACCTGCTTCCACAGTCCGCACATTGGGTGAACTCGGCTTCGGAGGAGATCCCGATCAGCCAGGCCGACATCATGGTCACCTGGCACAGCTTGCCGACCACCGTGATGCGCAATTTCAAGAGATGGAACGTGCCCATCGCGCCTGACGAATCCGAGGGCTTCCTGCATTCGTGGCAGTTGAGCGCACACCTACTCGGGGTGAAAGACGAGTACATCCCGGCTACGTGGGCGACTGCCGAATCTCAGGCACAGCAGGTGCTCGACCCCATTCTCGCGCCCACCCCGGAGGGCATCAAGCTTGCCGACATGCTTCTCGACCTGGGCATGAACCTGGATCTGACGTTGCTGAGCAGGCCAATTCTGGGCGCGTTGACGCGATTCATGCTCGGCGACAAGATCGGTGACTGGCTCCGGTTGCCCACTGAACCGGTGTGGACGCCGCTGCTGGAAACCGCGTGGGGGCCTTTTGTGACGGTGCGTGAGGGTCTCCTGGACCTGGGTACGCCGAAGGAGGCGTACTGGCTGATCGACGAGTTCCTTCGGCAGTTTGTGCTCTTCTACATGTCTGAACTGAGAATGCCGATCAACATCACCATCCCGGTGGGCAACAATCCGAATCACAACTGATCGGATTCGCCCTGGCATTCAGGACCGTTTCTGACCTCGTGGTGTGCAAGTGTGGAGTTCCGACCACGTTGCACACCACGTTAGGGGCGATTGTCATGGCTCGCGAGTTTCAGGTCACTTTCGACTGCGGAGATCCGGGTGGTTTGGCGAACTTCTGGGCTGATGTGCTGGTTTGCGAAATCCAGGCTCCGCCACCGGGATTCGATACTTGGGAGGCGGCGCTGGAAGCGATGAACATTCCGCCCGAACGTCGCAACGACGCATCGGCGGTTGTCAGCGCCGATGGGAGTGGACCCCGGTTATTCTTCCAGCGTGTCCCGGAGGGCAAGGCGGCGAAGAACCGCGTTCATCTCGACGTTCGGGCTGCGCCAGGTTTGACCGGCGAAGAACGTATGACGGCGCTCGAAAAGGAATCGGTTCGGCTGGTTGCACTCGGGGCCACGCGTATCAAGCGGTTCGAACCCGATCCGCCACTCGGTGGCGGGCACATCGTCATGACTGATCCCGAGGGCAACGAGTTCTGTCTCGATTGAAACCGGGTCGAGGTCACGACTCCTGGGTGACAGGGCCTGCTGATGGGGCACTGGGAAAGGGACAGTCGCCGCACACGCCACCGCCCGGTGTCCGGTAATAGAGGCAGCAACTACGCCGCAGTCCGGTGTTCGGATCCAGTGTCTGCTGCAGTCGAGGATCACCGAGCAGTGCGACGACCCACCCCGCCGTGGTGTCTTTGGTGACGCCCGCCGCGCCCAGAAGTGCGGATGTGGTGTTCCCCCAGAGTAATCCGGGTGCAACGATGTCTTTCCATGCCTCGATGCACGGTTCGAGTTGATCGTCGAGGACTTCGACCCCCGGCGATCGCCCCATCCGCGGCACTTCGAGGTGGAGGTGCAGTGAGCCGTTGACACTGCGCCACAAGAGTTCCTCCGGTGCGATGCTCACGCATCGCCCGTCGGCCTGTCGGGTGCCGGCCGCGACCGACCACAACCGCGCCGCGAAGCCGAAGAACAGAGTGGAGGCGGCGACCCGGACCTCGTCGACCCCGAGCTGCCTGGCGACCTCTGCTACAACACGGTCTCGGATAGCAGGCTGCCGGAGGGTCGCGGTGGGCTGCCAATCACCGCCGGCCACGGGCCCGGTTCCGAGTGTGAAGTACATCCCGGAAGCAGACATCCGGGCGAACATCATCGCGACGTCGGGTGAGGTCTCGCCGGACGCGCTGGTGTCGTGCATCATGTCGCTCCGTCGATGTCGTCAGGGCCGGATGAATCCAACGGACACGACTGCACCCCACCTGCCAGATGGCAAGTGGGGTGCAGTCGCTGGAGATGTCAGCTCAGGTCGAAGCGGTCGTTGTTCATGACCTTTGCCCAGGCGGCGGCGAAGTCGTTTGCGAACTTGGCTGCCGCATCCTGCTGTGCGTAGACCTCGGAGATCGCCCGCAGCTGAGAATGCGAACCGAACACCAGATCTGCAGATGTGGCCGTCCACTTGGCGTCGCCCGATGCGCGGTCGGTGCCGTCGAAGACGTTCTCCTGCGTCTCGGATGTCTTCCACACGGTGTTGATGTCGAGGAGGTTGACGAAGAAGTCGTTTGTCAACACACCCGGACGATCGGTGAACACACCGTGCTTGCTGCCACCGTGGTTCGTGTCGAGCACCCGCAGGCCACCGAGGAGCACGGTCGCTTCCGGAGCGGTCAGGTCGAGCATGTACGCCCGCTCCAGGAGCAGGGACTCCAGCGGAGTCTTCTCGCCCGCGTGCGAGTAGTTCCGGAAACCGTCGGCTTGCGGTTCGAGGACTGCAAACGAGTCGACGTCGGTGCTCTCCTGCGTCGCATCGGTACGACCTGGCGCGAAGGGCACGGTCACGGATTGGCCGGCCGCCTCCGCGGCCTTCTCGACCGCTGCCGAGCCGGCGAGCACGATCAGGTCGGCCAGCGAGATCTTCTTGCCGCCTGATGCCGAGGCGTTGAAGTCTTGCTGGATCTTCTCCAGAACCGGAAGGACCTTGGCCAGGTTCTCGGGTTCGTTGATCTCCCAACTCTTCTGGGGCTCGAGGCGGATACGTGCACCGTTGGCACCGCCGCGCTTGTCGGTGCCGCGGAAGCTACCTGCCGACGACCAGGCGACGTTGATCAGCTGCGAGACGGAGAGTCCGGAATCGAGGACCTTGGCCTTCAGTGACGCGACGTCCGCATCGTCGACCAGTGCGTGGTCGACTGCCGGCACCGGGTCCTGCCACAGCTGCGGCTCGGGGATCCAGGGGCCGAGGTAGCGGGTGATGGGCCCGAGATCGCGGTGGAGCAGCTTGTACCAGGCCTTGGCGAAGGCCTCCGCCAACTCCTGGGGGTGATCCAGCCACCGCCGGGTGATCGCCCCGTAGACGGGGTCTTCGCGTAGGGACACATCGGTGACCAGCATCGTCGGAGCACGTCCGGGACCGCCGAACGGATCCGGGATGGTGCCGGCCCCGGCTCCGTCCTTCGCGGTGAACTGCCAGGCGCCGGCGGGGCTCTGGGTCAGTTCCCACTCGTAGCCGTAGAGGTTCTGCAGGAAGCCGTTGCCCCACTGGGTGGGGGTGGCTGTCCACACGACCTCGAGGCCGCTGGTGACGGTGTCCTCGGCCTTGCCCTTGCCGTAGCCGCTCTTCCAGCCCAAACCCTGCTGCTCGATGGGAGCGGCCTCGGGTTCCGGCCCGACCAGGCTGGCGTCGCCGGCGCCGTGGGTCTTGCCGAAGCTGTGGCCGCCGATGATCAGCGCGGCGGTCTCCTCGTCGTTCATCGCCATGCGCGCGAACGTCTCACGGATGTCGTGCGCTGCGGCGATCGGATCCGGCTTGCCCTCTGGCCCTTCGGGATTCACATAGATGAGGCCCATGGTGGTGGCGCCCAAAGGCTTCTGGAGATCACGCTCTCCCGAGTAGCGCTTGTCGGTGCCCTTCCACTCGCCTTCCTCGCCGAAGTAGACCTCTTCGGGCTCCCAGATGTCCGGGCGTCCGAAACCGAAGCCGAATGTCTTGAACCCCATGGACTCGAGTGCTGCGTTACCCGCGTACACAAGGAGATCGGCCCACGAGATCTTGTTGCCGTATTTCTGTTTGACCGGCCAGAGCAGGCGACGGGCCTTGTCGAGGTTGGCGTTGTCGGGCCAGCTGTTCAGTGGTGCGAAGCGCTGGGCGCCTTGCCCGCCACCGCCGCGGCCGTCGTAGATGCGGTAGGTGCCGGCCGCGTGCCAGCTCAACCGGATGAACAGGCCGCCGTAGTGACCGTAATCGGCGGGCCAGAAGTCTTGCGACGTTGTCATCACCGAGATGACGTCGGCTTTGAGTGCGTCGACGTCGAGCTTCGCGAACTCGGCTGCGTAGTCGAAGTCCTCACCAAGTGGGTTGGACTTCGACGTGTGGGCGTGCAGCACGGAGAGGTCGATCTGCTCGGGCCACCAGTCTTTGTTCGTCAGTGGTGCCGTCCCCTTGGGCGTAGGGGAGTCGATGACCGGATTCTCGCTTTCAGAAGCCACGTTATTCCTTTCGGACGGTAGTGAATTGGGCTGCGATCACTGGGTGCGATCGGGTATCAGGCGGGCTCGGTGCACTTGGGACATCGACCCCAGTAGATGACCTCGGCCTCGTCGAGAACGAAGCCGTGGTCGTCGGAGGCGGTGAGACAGGGGCGTTCGCCGGTTGCACAGTCTGCGTCGGCGATGACACCGCAGATGCGGCAGACAACGTGATGGTGGTTGTCGCCCACGCGGCTTTCGTAGCGGGCGACGTGGCCGGCGGGCTGGATCCGGCGAACCAGTTGCGCGGTCGTCAGCGCGTTCAGTACGTCGTAGACGGCCTGACGCGACACAGTGGGCAGAGATGTACGCACGACATCAAAGATCGTCTCGGTGTCGGCGTGCGGATTGTCGTGGACAGCGTCCATGACCGCTATTCGCGGCCGGGTGACCCGAAGGTCTGAGCCGCGGAGCCGATCCGCGTTGTCCGGTGTGGGAGCCACGACTCCACGTTAGGCAAGTTCGCGGCTATCGGTGTGGTGTTTTCTGGAATCAGTAAAAATTAACGGTGAACACTGGTGGTCGAGCGTCGACAAACCGCTTGCGTCCGCTCACTTGACGATGGTCATCCGCGGCCACGGCGGTTGCTTGAACACCGCGGCCGTCCCGAGCGTCGCGGCGATGAGTCCGGTGAGTACTCCGATCAACGCGATTCGACCTCCGTCGATCGCCGGAGTCCAGACGGTCTCGCCGTTGGTCACGGTGTACAGGCCGATCGGGGTCGAGCCGCCTCGTATTGTTCGGCGCGACACCGGAATCACGGTCGTTTGATCGTCGATCCTGACCGGTTCCCCGTACTGGAGTCGCGGCGCGGTCTGTATCTGATTCATGCTGCTCCATGGTCGTCGATGGGTGTGCCGTCCACCTTGCCCGTGGAACGGGGCGGACGCCAGATCGCAGAGGCATCTTCCGGGTCGATTCCCATTGATATATGTCGAAAAGGTGGCACTCTGGGTGGCGCAGTACTTCGATGTATGTCACAGAGGTGGAGGAAGTCATGTCTCGTGTTCAGCTGGCTCTCAACGTTGACGATCTGGATGAGGCGGTCGCGTTCTATACGAAGTTGTTCGGTGTCGAGGCGGCGAAATGCAAGCCGGGATATGCCAACTTCGCGGTCGCCGAACCACCGCTCAAACTCGTCCTGATCGAGAATCCAGGCGGCGGTGGATCCCTGAATCATCTGGGTGTGGAGGTGGATTCGAGTGAGAAGGTACATTCTGAGATCGCCCGGCTGAGCGACGAAGGTCTGTTCACCGCTGAGGAGATCGGGACCACCTGTTGCTTCGCGACACAGGACAAGGTGTGGGTGTCCGGGCCGGCGAATGAGAGGTGGGAGATCTACACGGTCCTCGCCGATTCGGAGACATTCGGGACCTCATCGACGGTCCTGGCCGAGGACGGCGTTCAAGGCGGGACCTGCTGCGCGGGTTGACCCGGTTCATCAGGCCTTGCGCGCAGCGTGCGCGAACGTGTCCATCGACGGGTACTCCGCCGAGTAGCCGTAGTCGTCGGCTGGTTCAGGCGTGGCACCCCAACCCGGGCGGTTGTGGCGACGGTTGATCCATACCGAGTCCAGACCGTGGCGTTTGGCGGGAACGTGATCGTGGAACAGGCTCTGCGCGACATGGAGCAGGCGCTCGCGTCGGATGCCCATGTCATCGAGCGCGGCGTCGAGGGCGTCGAAGTGGTTGCTCGCGGGCTTGTACGCTCCGACGTCCTCCGCGGTGATGATTCTGTCGAACTCGACTTCGAGTCGGATGTTGCTGCCCGCGAATCCTTCTCGGTGAACGTTGGACAGGATGATGAGTTTGTAGTCCTCGGCCAGCGATCGTAGAGCCGCAGCTGAATCCGGGAAGGCGGGCCAGGACGGAACCGAATTGCCGAGCCGCGCAGCCCATTGTTCGGACACCGGCGCTCCGAGCTGGTGCCCGGTGCGACGAAATGCCTCGGCCAGAACGGTGGAGTACAAGTCGGCCGGCGCTTCGCGTTCGGCATCGGCCTCATTGTCGGCGTATGCGGTGAGGAGTTGCTCGTTCGACAGGGCGAGTCCGACTTCCGCAGCCCAGGGCGTGAGCACGGAAGCGATGCCTGCTTCCCAGTCGATGAGCGTGCCGTAACAGTCAAAACTCAGCGCGTCGTACTTCGTGAAGTCCACGAGTCAGCTCCCGTTCAGGATGGTCCGTCGTCCACAGAGCATAGTTATTCGCCCCGATGCAACGGCAGTGCGTGCACACTGGAGGTCTACGTCCACAAGGAGTGAGATCTATGAGTGCCAACGGACCTTTCGGTTTCGATCCCGAAGACATCGATCGCATCGCGCGCGAAGCCGGAGACGGGCTCCGCGATTTGTTCGGCCAGGTGGCCAAGGGCATGTCGAAAACAGGTGCTGACCAGCAATTCATGTCGTTCTTCAGTAACGCCGGGGCGCGTCCGGCCCCGTCGGCACCCACACGCGAGACCGCCGGCGATGCCGGTGAGGGTGTGTGGGCGATCTACACGGTCGACGAAGACGGATCTGCGCGCATCGACCAGGTGTACTCGTCGGAACTCGATGCGCTGCGGGCGCACAAGGACAACCTGGACTCCAGCCGGAAGGTGCGTTTCTTGCCGTACGGCGTCTCGGTCGGGGTCCTCGACGACAGCGGTGCCTAGATCGACCCCAGCGGTTGACGCCGTTCTCCCGGCAGCCAGGTGGGCCGCGGCTAGCATCAACGAGTATGAGCAGGCTGACGGGGGTCGCGTTGGCGGCCCTGGCGTGGATGCTGGTCGTTGCCGGAATCGCGCCACCCGCCACTGCTGACGACGAGTCCGGGTTCGCTGCACCACGGTGGTCGGGCCTTGATGCCCGCGACCTTCCGGCCCCGGCCGGTTCAGGCCGCGGAGAGCTCATATCGCAGGTGCCACTCGACCCCGCGGTCTCGCTTCCAGAGGTGGGGGATGCGCGCCGATTCCTCTATGTCACCAACCGTTCCGCTGATGGTCCGGCAGTGACGAGTACCGCTGCGGTATTCGTTCCGAGCGGCACCGCTCCGACGGGCGGATGGCCGGTCATCGCGTGGGCGCACGGCACCACCGGACTCGGTGACGACTGCACGCCGTCTGCTCTGCCGCGGTCCGAACGTGATGAGGCCTATCTCGGGCATTGGCTGGGTCAGGGCTATGCCATCGTCGCTTCCGATTACGCGGGACTCGGCACGCCCGGTCCCATGCAATATCTGGACCGTGAGGCTGCCGCACGCAACATCGTCGACTCGGTGATCGCAGCCCAGAACCTGGGTCTTCCGTTGGCGAAGCGTTGGGCCATTGTGGGCCAATCCCAGGGCGCTGCAGCGGGACTCAGCGCCGCGCACCCGGCCACGACGCTGTCTTCCGGGTCAGGTCTCGATTACCGCGGGGTTGTTGCCACCGGGGCACCGGCGTACATCAACTACCCGATCGGCCTGGCCGGGCCAGATTTCCCTCCGGTGACATTGCCCGCCGGACTCAACAGCTATGTGCTGTACATCCTCGCCGGGTTCCTCGACGCCCGCCCCGACATCGCCACCACCTCCGCATTGACTCCACGCGCCGCGCAGCTCATCGGGCAAGCGAGAAGCGTGTGTCTCCCGGCCATGGTTGAACTCACCGAGGGCCTGGATCTACGGACACTGTTCAGCAAGCCGATCGCCGAGGTGCCGGGATTGACCGACGCATTGAACGCCTACATGTCGATCCCGGACCGCGGCTACGACCGGCCGATCTTCCTCGGACAAGGTCTGCTCGACCGAGATGTGCCGGCGCCGTCGGCGCTGACACTGGCTGCCGCACTTGCCGCCAATGGAGAACCGGTGACGCTGAAGGTCTACCCGACAGACCACAGTGGCACGGTGATGACCTCCACCGGCGACTCGACGCCTTGGCTGGCCCAGTTGATGCAGCCCTGACCCACCGTCTGCAATCGTCGCGCCTCCGATGAGTTTCGACTTCGCGCCGTGTCCATAGGAACAACAGATTTCGACACTCATCGAGGGAGCGCACCATGGTCATCGTCGCCGGCCACATCACCGTCGAACCCGGTCAACGTGATGCCTATCTGGCGGGTTGCGTGACGGTGGTCGTGCAGGCGCGTGGCGCGGCCGGATGTCTCGATTTTGCGATCTCCGCCGACGCCGCGGACCCCGGGCGTATCAACATTTTCGAACGGTGGGAGTCCCCGACGGCGGTTGAACATTTCCGCGGTAGCGGACCCAGCGACGACCAAAGCGCCGCAATACTTTCGGCATCGGTCGCCGAATACGACGTCGCCGGGGAGCGGTCCCTGTTCGATGGCTGAGGCTCCGCCGTGTGCAGTCCACGGCTGTAATGTCTATCCGTCTGTCTGTGGCTCGACGTGGACAGCGGCGCCGCCCGATGGTTCGGTCTCCAGAACTTCACGGTTGAAGATCATCATCTTGGCGAAGTAGACACCACCGGTGAGGATCAGCGCCAGAACGATCAGGTTGGGCACACCGGCGTCTTTCGGCGTCACGAGTACAAACAACGCCACACCCACCCAGATCAGTGCGGCGATGGCCACCGGCAACTCGAAGCGGCCGAGGCTGAATCCGCCTTCTCTACGTTCCAGCCGCCGGCGCACAACCAGATAGAGGATCACGATGGCGCCGTAGATGATCGCCGGCAGGATCGTCGAACCGATGATCAATTTGAGCAGCGCGTCACCGGGTAATCCGACCATCAGGACGACCCCGACAGCGAGTATCAACAGAGTGGCCGGCACCGGGGTCTGGGTGCGCGGATTGACCCGCCGCATCAGTGCATGAGCCGGAAAACGTCGGTCGCGCGCCATGGCGAACACTTGCCGTGAGCATGCTGCCATCACCACCATTCCGGCGCCGAACATCGCAAACGCTATACCTGCCAGCAGGATTCGTTCCATGACTGGTCCGAGCTGATCGCGGATGATCGCGGCTACGGGGGAGCCACCGGTACTGACAGCGTCAACGTCTTTGATGGACACGGTGAGTGCGATCAAGAACAGCAGGCCCGCCACCCCGGCCGCGACCACGGATCCGACGATCGCGCGAGGAACGCTCCGGAAAGGGTCTTTTGCCTCTTCGGCGAGGTTCGCGGCGGAGTCGAAACCAACGAGTGTGGTCAGGCCCAAGATCATTCCGGCCATCAGGCCTCCGCCGATCGCGAAGTAGTCACTGTCACCGGCGGTGATCCCGCGCGAGGTCAGATTCGCGGCGTCGCCGCTCCCGGTGAACACCACCACCGCGGCCAACGCGATCACCAGAACCGCCACAATGCCGATCTCGATGCCCACTGCACCCGCCGTGATCATGCCGAGCAGTCGTGTCGATGCGATCACCAACACAGCCTGAACAACCATGATCACCAGGGTGATCAGTCGGGCTGTGTCCTCGCTCTCGGACATCCCGACCAAAGGCATGAATGCCTGGCTGGCCATGGCGTTGTCCATCGTGACCACGGCGATCGCCAAGTACCAGAACGTCATCCACCCGAACAGCCACCCGATCTTCGGATTGGCCAATCGCGAAGCCCATTGGTAGGACGACCCGCTCAGGGCGATGCGGGCGGCGAACTGGGCGACGACGAGCGCCACCAAGGTCTGACCAACCGCTGCGATGATCCATAGCCAGATTCCCACAGGGCCCGCTGACTGCAGCAACTCGTCGTATGTGGCGAAGATTCCGACTGCCACCGAGATGAACGCGAACGAAATTGCGAAGACCTGAAACGAACCGAGGCTGCGTTTCAGCTCTGGGCCGGTGGCGGGGTCCGCAGTCTGGCCGCGTGACCCGGCTGGGTCTGCCACTTCCTCTGTCGTCATTGGGGATTCCGACCTTCCGTGGCGGGTGATGGACGCAACCATAGATGACTTGGCCCGTGCTTTTCGCGGTAAGTCGGTGATTGACTTCCACCGCGCCTGCTGCGTCGCGCCAGGTCAGGCAGCCGGAATGCCTGTTGGGTTTCGTCGCGTACCGGAATGCCGTCAGGATCCCGAAATCCCGACGGCGTCGCACGCCCCGCCGATTGCAGACATCTTCGTCTCACGCGCTACCTGTTCTTCTTGCCGGAACAGGGATTTGGCGGCCAACTCCACCGCGCGGCGGCTGTCGCGGAACCCGGATGTCCGTGACAGGTTGTTGATGAGTGCCAGGCAGAATATGGCGCCGGATTCGGCCGGTGTGAACACGTGGGCGCTCTCGGCCTGTGCTGTGATCAGGTTGACGGCTGCTTCGTTGTGGATACCGCTGCTCTTGTGGACGCGACCATTGTCGGCGGCGGTGACAACGTAGTCGTCCATGTGGGCGGG
Organism: Williamsia sp.; assembly: GCF_036566845.1. Classification (GTDB taxonomy): domain Bacteria; phylum Actinomycetota; class Actinomycetes; order Mycobacteriales; family Mycobacteriaceae; genus Williamsia. The sequence goes on along the minus strand of NZ_DATCVM010000160.1, from coordinate 15,134 downwards.
TTGCCCTCGACGGGTGGATCACTGAGATCACGTAGTGGCATCCCGGTTTCGTTGAGTTCCTCGCCGATCTCCCAATTCCAGCGGTCGACGTCGGGTTGGTCGGAATGTTGTAGGACTTGACCCGCCGAACGGGGTGCACCGGACGCCTGTTGCTGTTCTGATCGCGCTCCGCGCGGATCTGCCGGTTGACGCCCAAGGCATCTGGGAAGATCTGTTCATCGGGTGTCCAGGAAACCGATTGCGTACGAGGGAGTTAGGCGACGGATCGCCGGAATGCGTGTCGACGACGTAGTCGAACAATTGAGGCAGGGTTCTGCAGTAATCACCTCCTGAGCGGCGGCGGGCGAGACTGTGGCCACGGCATCCACGCCATCGGGCTTCCGAGCGCGGTATTCAGCGCCGTCATTCTGTGATCGCGGGAGCGCTACTCGATTTCGATTCGGCTACCGGTCGATCTTGTCCCCTCAAAGAAGCTGCGGACATCTTCGGCGAACAGGTCGGGCACCTCCATCGCAGCAAAATGGCCACCGCACTCGAACTCCGACCAATGTGTGATGTTGTACCGCGTCTCGGCAAGCGGTCGGACCGACTGTGTGATGTCGTGTGCAAAGACTGCTACGCCGACCGGAACCGGGCACGGATCCGTACTTCTCGCGGCGTCGTGGTGGAGTCGCGCCGAGGAGGCGGCCGTGGCGGTGAGCCAATACAGCGAGATGTCGGTGAGCATCGTTTCGTCACTGATCGACGAACCAGGATCTGTCCACTTCGCGAATCGTTCGGCGATCCAGGCGAGCTGACCTACCGGAGAATCGGTGAGTGCGTAGCCGATGGTTTGCGGGGTGGCGGCCTGCAGAGCTTGGTACGGCGGCCGATTCGCCATCAGGCCCTTGATCTTCGCCAGCCTGGCTCGGTCGGATTCGGAGAGCGCGACCGAGGCCTCCGGATCCGGTGGGGTAGGCAGATAGTTCACGTGGACGCCGACCACTTGATCGGGAGCTGCTGCACCGAGTGCGATCGAGATACCCGATCCGAAGTCGCCGCCCTGCGCGCCATAGTGCTCGTACCCGAGACGCCGCATCAGTTCCGCCCAGGCATGCGCGATCCGAACAATGCCCCAACCGCGGTCGTGGGTCGGGCCGGAAAACCCGAAGCCCGGGATGGATGGGATCACCAGATGAAAGTCCTGCGACAGCGGTTCGATCACATCGACGAACTCCAGGAACGATCCGGGCCATCCATGCGTGAGGACCAACGCGAGTGCGTTCGGATCTTGCGACCGGACATGGACGAAATGGATTGTCTGGCCATCGATCTCGGTGGTGAAGTGCGGCAGCTTGTTGAGTTCGGCTTCGTGTTCGCGCCAGCTGTAGGTGGTGAGCCAGTGCTCGGTGAGTTGTTTCAGCCGGGAGAGCGGAAATCCGTAGTCGGAGCCGGCGTCGGCCACCTCGTTCGGCCATCTGGTGCGAGCGAGTCGATCGGTCAGGTCGTCGAGGTCGGCGTCGGGCACATCGATGCGGAAGGGTTTGATCATCGTCGTACTCCAGGGATCCGGTCGACCAACAAATGTTGGTCGAACCAACGGTTGTCGGATCGACCATATCACAACCGTTGGTTACGCCAACAATATTTAGCTCACGGCTCCGGGGGGATCGGGTGCCTGGACTGGTGGCCGCGCCGGGAGTTTGAGCTTGGCGCCCAGGATGTTTCGCGGTCGGGTCAGGACGATGCCGAGTTGTTGATGCCGCGCAGGACGTTGTCTATGAGCGCGTCAGCGAAAGCGATGGTCAAGGGTTCCGCGGGGAGCAGTAGTCGGTGGTAGGCCGCACCCCATAGTTGGTCGACGACAACTTGAAGATCGACGTCGTCCCGAATCTCGCCCGCCGCTCGAGCGAGTTCGAGTCGTTGGACCGCGAGTTGTCGGCGCGGACGTGTGTACGTCGATTCCAGCGCTGAGGCGAGTGCGGGATCGGACTGGGCCAATCCGACCAATTCGCCCATCACTCGTCCGCCGTTCTCGTCGACCAGCAGATGTATGAACGAGTGCAGCTGTGATCTCAGGTCATCGGCGAGACTGCCGGTGTTGGGAAAGCTGAGTTCGGGTTCCACGGCGTCGAAATAGGCCTCGAGCGCGAGTGCTCCGGGGGATGGCCACCACTTGTACAGCGTCATTTTGCTGACGCCGGCGTGATGTGCGACCTTCTCGAAGGTCACGGACTTGATGCCCCCGTCGAACAGCAATTCTGCGGTCGCGGTGAGTACGGCCCGGCGAACGTCGGCTGCCGCGCGGCGGCCTCGGCCGGCGCGCAGCGTGATCTCCTTGTCCACCGTCGAGTCGGTCTGTGCCATGAGCTAACTCCCTTGCCACATATGTACAAGTAGTCTACATTCAATGTAATGGACGAATAGTACATATCTCAATGGGAGCACCAATGACGCATGAAGGTCAACCAACCCGCACGGCGATCGTTTTCGGTGGATCCGGCGGTATCGGACGTGCGGTCGCGGAACGGCTTGCCGTGGACGGCTTCAACGTGGTCGTGCACTACGCAGGACGTGCCGCGGCCGCCGAGGAGGTGGTTGATGCCATCGAACAGGCGGGGGGAGTGGCCGTCACCGCCTCCGGCGACGTGGCGGATGAGATCGAGATGGCGGGCGTCTTCGAACAGGCTGCAGATCGGTTCGGGGGTGTCGACGTGGTCGTCAACACCGCCGGCATCATGCTGCTCGCGCCTGTTGCCGACATGAACCTCGATGACTTCGACCGCATGCACCGCACGAACGTCCGCGGAACATTCGTTGTGTCCCAGCTCGCTGCGCGGGCCTTGCGGGCCGGCGGTGCGTTGGTCAACTTCTCCACGTCGATAACCCGTCTGCAGCAACCGAATTACGCTGCGTACGCGGCGACCAAGGGGGCCGTCGACGCGCTGACGCTGATCCTTGCGCGCGAGCTACGTGGGCGCGATGTCACGGTGAACGTAGTTGCACCGGGGCCTACGGCGACGCCGCTGTTTCTCGATGGCAAACCTCAGGACCTGATCGATCGACTGTCGGCGGCGGCTCCGCTGGAACGATTGGGCCGACCAGACGACGTCGCCGAGGTCGTCGCATTCCTGGCTGGTCCGGCGAGGTGGGTGAATGGTCAGACGCTGTATGCCAACGGAGGCATCGCGTGACCGCGGCATCTGACACCTGGCAATCTCGCTGGTAGGTCGGCGGCGGGCTGTTCCTCTGCTGTTCTTCGTGGAGTCTGCGGTTGAGTTGTCGTTCTTGTTGGCGGTATGCGTGTTTGGCAGCGGTGCGTGACTTCTTGTGTGACCACCAACACCACCAAAGTGTCACCGATGTTCTGATGCCAGAACTGTCTCCGATTCCCGATACAGCACAGGTGTGACATTCGATTTCTATGGGAACGGCGGTTGTGAAGGAGCAGACTGTGTAGACGTCAGTGGGGGGAGCGCTGCTCGTCGGATCGCCCGATCGCGCAGCCCACGGGCCCGAGGAGGTCAGCATGAGCATGGTCACCTGCAACCTCTCGATTTCGGTCGACGGCTACTCAGCTGGGCACAATCAGACTGAGCAGCGCCCGTTCGGTGACGACGGCGGCGACGGCTGGGGCCGCAGGTTGCACGCGTGGATGTTCGACAGCCCGGACGACAACCGAGCGGAGATCGATCAGATCGCAGATGCCAGGGCATACATCATGGGACGGAACATGTTTGGTCCGGTCCGCGGTACCTGGGATCGACCCTGGAACGGCTGGTGGGGTGAGGATCCTCCGTTTGGTACCCCGGTCTTTGTGCTCACCCATCATCCGCGTGACCCGCAACCGATGGACGGTGGGACCACGTTCCACTTCGTCACCGATGGAATCGAGGCAGCCTTGAGTCGGGCTCGTGACGCCGCAGGTGATGGCGATGTCTCGATACAGGGCGGTGCGGACACGATCAACCAATACCTTGCTGCCGGATTGATCGATGAGTTTCGCTTGCACATCGTGCCGTTCACGCTGGGTGCCGGTACGCGGCTCTTCGATGGTGTTCCGCCGCTTGATCTGGAGCAGATCTATTCGCGGGCAACCGAATCGGTGACCCATGTGAGCTACCGAGTGTTGTCCTGAGTCCGAAAAGGTCCCGCCGCCAGGCGGGTGCCGCCCGTGTGGACCCTCCTTTCGGTGCTGCTACACCGCGATGTGTAGCGCCGTGCACTCCCGGGTACCCGGGGTGACGTCCCGTTAGGACCCCCGGGAACGAAGGACAACGAGAGGAAGTCATGGCGGAGTATCGAGTGCTGAACCCAGATGAGGACGTAATCGACGAAGTCGAGTTCAACAACGCCGAAGACGCCTACGAGTGGTTCAAGAACCGTGAGGTTCCATCTGGACAGCTGGGCTTCCGCATGGAGGTAAACGTGGATGGCGACTGGCGATTCTTTGATCAGACAGACGGGACCAAGTCGCGCGACTGACCCCCGACTGCTGTTTGCAACTGTGCCGCCGTGGCGCAGCGCGCACCCGTGAGGGCCGAAACTCAGGACACGACATGGGTGATCGCACAGCTAAGCGTCCGGGCGACCATCCCGACGACGGCGAATCCGCCGGGTCAGACCAGCCCACACCGCTGCTGCGGCCGCCGCGGCTGCGGACCGAAGACGATCGCGGGGCGACGAGGCTCGAGCTGTTCTTCGACCTTGCGTTCGTCTTGGTGATCCACCAACTCGCGATCGCACTGAAGGACGACCTCGGATGGCATGGCGTGGCAGTCTTCAGCGGTCTGTTCGTTGTCACGTGGTGGGCGTGGGTCACCACCACGCTGTACGCAAATCGATTCGACACCAACGACGTTCTGTATCGCGTACTCAAATTGGCCGCTACGTTCGCGGTCGCCGTCATGGCGGCCAGCGCAGCCACCGCGGTCGGTGGCGACGGAACCGTGGTATTCGGTGCGGGTTACATCGCCACCAGGGTGATACTCGCCGGACTGTATCTGCGGGCGAGGAAACACATCAGCGAGGCACAGGTCATGATCGATCTGTACTTCGCGGCCACTGTCACCAGCGCGGCGATCTGGGCGATCTCACTGTTCACACCCTCGCCGATCACGTACATCCTGTGGGGAATCGGTATTGCGATAGAGGCGATGGCGCCGTTCGCAGCCACCCATTGGGGACCCGATGTGCCCCTTCATCTCGAACACCTGCCGGAACGTTTCGGTCTCTTTGTGATCCTGGTACTCGGCGAGTCGATCTCGGCTGTCGTGCTCGGGATGCGTGACACCCAGTGGGATTGGGCGTCGACGGCGGTCGCGGCGTTGGGATTCACCATCGCCGCATCGGTGTGGTGGATGTATTTCGACATCGGCGGCGCCGAAGCCAAGACCGAGATACAGGACGACGACAGTGCGGTCGGCAGTGGCCGGGCCGACGGCTACATTTACGGACACCTGCCACTGGTGTTGGGCGCTGCATTACTCGGTGTTGGGATCCAGCAATACGTCGTCCATCCGGTAGGAGAACTGACTGCCGCCGGACGTTGGATCCTCTGCGGCGGTTTGGCCCTGTTCATTCTCGGCGTGTGCGCCATCCTCGGCTGGAGTTCGAGCAACTGGAAGACGGTCATCCCGTGGCCGGCAGCTGCGATTCCCGTGGTGCTCGTGGTCGGACTCGTCGACAACGCGCTCCCGTACGCCTCTGCAATCGTCCTTGCGGTCGGTTCGGTGCTCGCGGTGGTCACCGGGATCATCCGGCGCCGGCGGAGTCCTGTCGAGACGACCGAAACCTGACGGCCTGCCGCCGAACTCAGGGATTATTCTGTCCACCAACATGTTTGATCGCGCCAACGGTCTGACGGGCAGAGTGTGGGGGTTCCGGTACGCGGCAGGGTGTGGTACTGCTTGAGTATGAACACATTCGATACGTCGAAAGGCGCATGAGCGCCCGCACCATTCCCGCCCCCCGCATTCTGACGTTGGGGTGCCGATCATGAAACTTGCTGAGGCCCTCGCAGAGCGTGGGGATCCCTTGCGCCGTGCCGAACATCTGAAGGTTCGGATTCTCGCGAATGCTCGGTATCAGGACGGCGAATCGCCGGCCGAGGACGCCTCAAAGTTGTTGTCGAACCTCACTGTTGTGTTCGACAGGTTGGAAGTGCTGATTTGCAGGATCAACCGGACCAATAGTGCGGCGACGTTACGCGACGGCACCGTCACCGACGCGCTCGCGTTACGTGATGTGCTGCGAATGAGGCACAAAGTCGTTTCGTCGGCCGCTGATGCGGCGTCGGGGCGGGAGCACGACCACCACCGCTACGGGCCGCGACAGCTGCGATCGGAACTGGTTTACGTGGCTGCCTTGCCCGTGACCGAATTACGTTCCTCTGCTGATGATCTCGCGAAAGAGATCCGATTGGTCGACCTCGAGATTCAGCATGCCAATTGGGAATACGACCTGATCGAGGAATGAAGTGATTGCCGGGTAGTGGGTAGCCTTTGTTCGAAGCGAGCACGTGCCGCGGGTCGGCGGATTTCCGGCCCTTCTCCGGCGTGGTGAGCAGCGTTCCGAGCACACACTCGGACGAACAGTGCAGCTCAGTACATTTCACGCCGAACGGTGCAGAGTGCACATCACATCACCGTGTGCTGGTCGAACGAAGGCGAGGGTGGGCAAGGGGCCACCCGGCACTGGACGTATCTAATTGGCCGAGAGTTGTTCGGCAGTCATATTGGCGGCGCCACCGATGACCTCGATGATTCTGCCGTAGGCGGGGGAGTCGGAGCTGACGATGGAGACGTGGTCTTGTCCGTCGAGCAGGATCACTTGTCCGCTGCCGTTGTCGTTTTCGAGTGCGGCGATGTACCGCTGCGACAGCGACGGTAGGACAACGCGGTCGTTGGTACCGTGGATCGCGATGACTGGGGTATCGGGGTCGATGTTCTGGATGGGGTCGACGGAGGTATAGCGATCGGGATGTTCGGCCGGCGTACCGCCGAGTGCGCGGACGATGTTCTGGTCGCCGTTGGCGACGGCTTGGACCATATCCAGGGGGCCGGCGAGTGAGATCACTTTCGTCGGGCGGAATCTGGGGTTTGCGCCGAGTTCGTTGCCGCCGAGGCGATGTCGGGTGCCGGCCCAGACGGCCAGTTGCGCACCGGCGCTGTGGCCGACCACCAGGGCGTCCTTTTCGTTGAGTTGAGGGTACTTCTGGTCGATGGCGGCGACATTGTCGAGGGCAGCGGCGACGTCTTCGAACGTCTGGGGCCAGCCGCCACCGGACCCGACGCGGCGGTATTCGATGTTGTAGACCGCCATACCTTTCGCTGCGAGGTCCTGGGCGAAGGGATTGAACAGGTCGGCACCCAGGTTCGACATCCAGGCGCCGCCGTGGATGAGGACGACGAGGGGTATCGAGTCGGGTTGCTGGGGTCCAGCGGGCAGATAGAGGTCGCCGTAGTCCTGGTCGGGATCTGTTCCGTCGGTGGTGGGGTAACCGATCCGAGTGACTGTGACGGCGGCCTGGTTCGATGCGGTCATTGCGTCGTCCAGGACTGATTCGGTGGTGCGCTCGGCGGTGGTGCCGGACTCTCCGCAGGCGGTGAGCAAGAGGGCGCAGGTGGTGAGCAGACCGGCCAGAGCAGAGGTGGACGTGTTGCGCATCATCAGGATCCTTTTCGGTCGTCAGCTGCCATCGGCCTGAGCCTCGGGAGTGGGGAGGATTTGTGGCACGGTGATTATCCCCCGAGGTGAATACGACTTTGCACGTGCATCGGGGTTTTCGCCGGGATCGCTGCTTGTCGGGTGCACTTCGCGTCGTTGATCGACTCATCCTGGGCTGCGGTGGCTACGAATGGCTAGCGATGCGCGGTGGACGCATCGCAATGGAGGCGTGGGTGAATGAGGGAACAGTGAAGTGGATCAACAGCGAAAGGGGCCACACCGACGCCCGCGCTCTCCCGATGCTCACCGGGCTGTCGAACATCTCGAGAACGACCCTGGGGACTTCGCTGTGGACCTGCTGACCACTGTCAAAGGATGGCAGCGAAGTGGCAACGCCCTGGGCATCTTTGCCTGTGCTGCATGGCTGTACCGCTGTGCCGACCAGCCGGCACGTCAGGGAATGATCGAGCTCCTCGAGCAGAGTTCCTCAGACGTCCAGCCGTTCGAACTGGCGCTGCACCGCACTGCCGAGCGCCGTTTTGCAGAGCTGGCCCACTGGTGCATCCTGACCATCACAAGGATGCCCGGTGCTGAGCTCCCCGATGTCGGAACATGGCTACCCGAACTGACACGGGCGCTGACAAACTCAGGTATTGATCTGACAGGGGCCTTGCTGCGGATCGCGGTCACCGACATGTCGCTGCTGACGTGCTCGCAGGACACCCTCAGCAGAAATGGTGCACACGTGCGTGAATACCAACGTATCCGCGCTACGTTGCTGACCCGTGCGGCCGAGCGCAACTGACCGACGACTCGATCCACACCTTGATCGTTGCGGCCCCCATCGAAACCCAGCAGGGCGGTGTCATTTCGCGCGGTGTGAATGGATACATGAGCATGCGCTGCGCAACGACGATCGCGGCCCCGGCGTAGAGGAAAACGCCCACCGCCCACGAGATGACTGTGAGGGTGGAAAGGGTGTCGCGCCAGGTTTCGGTTACCGGCTTCAGGACCGCGGCCAGAACCGCGACCGACTGACTCGCGACGATCCAGATGAACCAGGTGCCGTTGGCGCGTTCGATGACCGGTCGCTGCGGGGTGCTCAGGACAGCGGTCCGCGGGATGGCGTACCCCAGGATGACCCAAGCAACGGTCGCGACGGCCAGTAGGACCGCGGCCACCAGATGGTGGCCGTCCAGAGCGAGCCGGGTTCCCAGGACGTTGCTGCCGGCGATGAACGTGAAAAGGCCGAAGGCCCGTTCGGGATTGTGGAGATCGGCCGTGACGGTGTCGTTTTCGCCACCGGTCACACCCGAAACCCCTTGCAATGGCGTCGCCAGAGCGTGGCGGTCGGGTGTGTCCAACCCGATATTCGAGTGTCCAATGAGGTGGACACTTGGCAACTTGCTGTGCCACACTGCTGCAGTGACCCGTTTGCACTCATATCGCGTCGATGTCGCCGTGTCGGCCGTTGCTGCTGGTCGTGCTCGGTCGGCGGTGGCCGACCTCGCGCAGCGCCAAGTCACCGCGGCCGCAATCGCTTTGATGCGCACAGAGGGGTTGAGTGATCGAAAGATTGCTGCGGAGCTGGGGATCTCCAAGTCGTCGATTCGAGCCATGTCTCTGGCGCCCCTGGTCGACTCCGCTCTCCATAAGGAGGTCGAGAGACTGGCCCACGCGGTGTGGGTCGACATGGCCGACCTCGCGGGTGAGAAGTTCGTCGTCGACGGTGATGACGTCCCGAGCTTTGAACGGATGGTCGCTCACGGTATCGAACTCGCATTTCCTTCCTCGCTCGGACGCGCGGACACGTTGTCGCGTGAGTACGTTCAAATGACCACGGGGGAGCGGATATTGGTGTTCTCCCAGGCTCGATGGAATGGCTATCCCGATCAGGCTGCCGAGTTGGGGTGGGACCATCGCGGCAGTTACCTCATCCATCGCTGTCCCGGCCTCATTCCCGGAGGGTGCGCAAAGACCCACACCGTGATCGAGCCGACCGCGCTTGGTCTCGAGGAGGGCGCCGAGGTGTACGGGTCCGGCTGGAATGACCGCAAACCGACAGCGCACCAGGTCTGGAAGGTCCTCACTGCGGCCATCGAGGAGCGCTACGAGGTGTTCGACCCGTCTTACCCCGAAAACGAATTGCGCCGACGCCCGGGCACGACACCGCGGTACCCGGCCCGTGCGGATGCGCAATCCGACCCAACCGAAGTCAAACGTCAGACCAACCGCTGATCACTGGTAGCTGCAACCACATTGAGAGAAGGACATCCATGGCATCACAATCAGAACTCATCGCCGGCATCGCGGAGATCATCGAAGAGGTCACGGGGATCGAACCCGCCGAGGTCACGATCGAGAAATCGTTTGTCGACGATCTCGACATCGACTCACTGTCCATGGTCGAGATCGCCGTGCAAACCGAAGACAAGTACGGCGTGAAGATCCCCGATGAGGACCTCGCCGGACTCCGAACCGTCGGCGATGCGGTGGCGTACATCCAGAAACTCGAGTCAGAGAACGCCGAAGCCGCCGAGGCCATCCGGGCACGCATCCAAGATCAAGACTGACGGGAATTGCAGGCCGTCGCATTCGGCCGCGGTGGCGGTGACCGCCTCTGAAGTCGCTGTGTGACAACCCTTGTCGCGCTCGCCGAAGTGCGGCTCGCGGGCGCCTCGCTAGCGGGGGCTGGGATCGGGGACACGTGTTCGGCCATGCCGCGCACGACATCGGCAGCCGCGGCCGCATGTGTCTCGTCGACCTGCTCGAGGGGCCTGGCGCAGGATCTCGCGTCTCGCTTACGCGCTGCCACGCACGCGTGCCTTCGGGAGTGATCACGATCAGGTATGAACGCGCGTCGGCGGGCACGCGTTCGCGACGGACCAACCCGGCGTTCTCCAGCAACTCCCAGGATGCGGGCGGCAAGTCGTAACGGCTGCGCTCAACAGTGAGATCTTCGCCGACCGCGGCGATGAGGTCGACGTCCGCAGCAAGTATCTCCGGCCGGAAGCAACCAGCGCCCATATCAATCCTGATCGGGCGCTGGTCAGGTGGTGATGGGCCAACCGATCTCGGTGATCCCCCCTCCGCCGGGAGTACCGCTCAGGTAACTCTCTCTGACCGGGCCGGGAGCGCCGATGCCGTGTTCGTTGACGTAGGCGCCGAGGTCGGCGTACACCTCGCCGATGGTCGCGTCGTTGCCTTCGTGCGTTGCGATCGCCAAATGCATGACCGGCAGTCTCTCGAGCGCGGCGCGGCTGTCTCGGGGTGGTGTGCTGCCTCGCGGAACCGCTTCGAAGAGCGCGCAGTCGCCTCGTTCATCGAGGAACAGCTCTGTCGACCACAGTCCTCCGCGAGGTCCCAGGCGCGACGAATCTGATTGGGCGAGTGCATCATCAAGGTCGAGGTTCGCTGCCATGAACCAGGTCCCGAGGTCGTTCAGATCGATGGTGTCGCGGATGACGAGGGCGTCCGCGCTCGGGATCTCGCGTCGCTCGATTTGTACCGGCGATGCTTGCTCTTGCGCCAGCAGTCGGCGTAGCGACTCGACCGAGGACTGTGTTTGTGCAAGTCGTTGTTCCATGCGCCGCAGGTGATCGGCGATGATGCGGTTCTTGGCGTCTGCGTCCGGTGCATGGAGCGCTCGATGGACCTGCTCGACGGGCATGTCGAGCGACCTCAGATGGTGAATCACGCGAGCATCGTTGATCTGCTCGGTTCGGTAGTAGCGGTACTGGTTGATCGGATCCACGGTCGCGGGTTCCAGGAGGCCGACACGGTGATAGAACCGGAGCGCTTTGGCGCTGAGGCGAGTCGCACGGCTGAAGTCGCCGATGGTCATCATGCGGGACACCCCGTCATCATCCCCTTGCCCCCAGGGGAACCTCAACTCCTGGTGTCAAGAGCGGTCCCGCTGTTGACCTTGCCCCCAGGGGAACGGCCAATGTGTGTCTGGAGCGCATCCCAAACATCTGAGCCGATGCCGATCACAAATCGAACAACAAGGAGTAACCGTGACTACCCAGATCCCTGAGCTGCCGGCTTCCGTGACCGCCTACCTGGCTGCCGCGCCGGGCGCCGATCCAGCGATCATCGCCGGTCTGTTCGCACCCGATGCGGTGGTGGTCGACGATGGCCACATTTATCGCGGGCGTGCTGAAATCGTTTCTTGGCGAACAGATGTTGCTCGTTCGTTCACCTATACGACAACTCGGCTACATACCGATCTGCACGACCACTCGGTCGTTGTCGCCGAACGGATCGAAGGGAATTTCCCCGGCGGCCGAATCGACCTCGCGTCCCGATTCGCAGTCGACACCACCGGCCAGATCAGCTCGTTGACGATCGCGCCCGCGACAGGTGTCGAAACGTCCCCAGCAACACCATGACTCGACTACGCCGAATCGCCAACATCGTCGACGAACTCACCTGACCAACGCCCGCCCCGGGGAAGAGTCCGATGCGCAACTATTCAAAACATCTGAGGAAGAACAGCTGTGGCAGTCTCTGACATCGACCCTGGAGACCGCAGGACTAGTGCTAAGCCGACAAATTAGATTCGGTGCCTGGTCAAAACCATCCCCGCAGCCGCTCAAGCTACAGGGAGCGTATCTGTTCAAGGTTGACCTGTCTCGCGCGGACCTGTCCCACGCGAGGCTGATCGGCGCGAACTTAGTCCAGATGCCGGTCACGAAGCTGGCGATTACGGCTATCCCACAACCGATGCCGCACCGGTTGCTGGGGACGCCGGCTCCACCCGGCAGGAGTTCCAAAGAGGCACGATCTACGTCAATGGCGGCGTTTTTCAAGGAATAATAAGCCCATATGTTTCTGATACAGAGATCCAGGATTGGGAGGTCGGATTGCATGACAGCTACTGCGCAGATCCGGCAAACTCCGCGCCTTCATGCCCGGTTGATTTGGGAATGTCGGGTTCGGTGCTGTTCAGCCTCGACTACGGCGGCCGCGGCTACTACCAGAACAAGCTGTTCAGCGTTGCCTCCGCCGCCGAGGGCATCCACCAGATTCTGTGTCCAGACACAACCGGCATCTCCGCCCAGGCACACAAGGAGCTCAAGAAGCACATCAAGGCTCTGCCCGATGGCGCAGCGAAGGAATGGGTACTTTCAAAGATCAGACAGAACCAGCCGGGCCTCACGACCCGGATGAAAGAGTTGGCCGCAATCCCTGACGGCGAGGCCGTTGAAAGATTGCTCCACGACCGGGACCAGTGGGTCACGTGGATAGCCAGGGCGCGCAACGCGATCGGCCATTCAGCCTGGGACGACATGAACACGATCCCTCACGAGGTCAGACCCGCACTAACTTACGTAACGAAAACCTTGTTGCACCTGGTACTGCTCGCGAAGCTCGGGCTCTCCGCCGATCAGCAGCGCAACGCGGCCCCAGTGAGCTATCACAGGTTGCGGCAACCCTACGACGACTACTTTGACCCGCCGCCAACAGACTGACCTCCCGCGCCGTCCGACAGCCGCCACTGCCGGGTGACAGCAGAGTTGGGAGTAGTGCCAGCTACCTGGGACTGGCGTCCGGCTCCACATCAGGCGGTTGATCCGCAGAGTCGCCCACGCTATCCAGTTTAGTTGACCCAGTTTAGTTGACGAAATCTCTATAATCGGTGTAGCACAACGGATTTCGTCACCAATGACGGAACGAAACGTGCCTGGCGCGCCCGACGAATCCTGATTCACTTGGCCTCGGAACTCGACTGAGATCTAGGCCGGTCGGCCGATGATCCGCTTCGCTGGCAACCATGTCGCTAGCGTGCGTCCCAGCTCGACCAGGCACGGTCCGAACACGCACAGCGTCTGCTCCCAGGGATGCCCAAAACGTGCCCTCTCTGAAATCGGGCCTGGCGATCGATAATAGTCGGCATGTCGACGTAACTCACTCATTGCGAAACAGCATCGTTCGCCACCGCGACGGTACGTAGCTGGAGTCAAGCTTCCCGCCGGCGTAGTCCTTCGAGCCCAGGCACCCGGGATGGTTCCCTGGACCAACCGGGGCGAGGTTGAACCCCGACTGTTGGCTAACCGGTCTGGGGCATTTTGAGACCAATCGTGTCGGTGAGGTTCGTGTCGGTCAGGTCTGCGGCGGTCAGGTCTGCGGCGGTCAGGTTCGCACCGGTCAGGTCCGCGTAAGACAGCCTCGCACGCGTCAAGCTCGCCTCGGCCAGACTCGAATGGCTAGCCATTTGTCCCTGATGGCTCCACGGACAATATATGCTCCAATTCCGGCTGCCCAATAGATCGATCCGCCCTGGTATTCTTGTCGACGGTTAATATTGTTGGATAAAACGATTTCGTCAGTTGTGGGGTATTGTAAGTAGCCGGATTCATACCCTGCTACACCATATTTGGTGAGGAAGTCGTGGGCTACTGGCTTGGCGCCCGTGGCTGCCGACCAATAGATGTTGCCGCCGAGGAACTCAGTACGTTTTCCGGTGTTTCCAGGGTTGGTAAGCTCGTTGGTTTTGGGGAACAGTAGGAAGCTGTTGGGTCCGCCCATCTGGTTGTATTTGTCTCTGATCAGGCCACAAACTTCGAAGAGGGCGGGCCAGTAGACCTGGCAGCCTGCGGCGACACGGGCCGTCGATAGCCGAGCCTCCATCGTCTCAGCCTTGTCGGCGTCGGCCTTAGTGCTCGCCAATCGCCGCCGGCAACCAGCGTGCTGGGACGACGTCGTCAAGGAACTTGCCAAAGCGGTCACTGCTGATCTCATCACGAACCTCAGGGCCCAAGACAAAGCACCCGAAGACCTCGGCCCTGGCAGCATGATCCACTTTCTCTTGACCTACGACACCGCTGATCCACTGCGAACAGCAATCGCACAAGGCCTGTCCGCCAATGAGTTCACAGTTGCCGACGTCGCCGCGCGCTGCGTAACCGTGGCCACCGTGGACGACTCAACGACAGAGCTAGTCGGCTTCGAACAGGAAACATTCGACAGAATCGTTCCCGCCAAGCCTGACCCGTGGTACGAACTCCCCCGGCCGCAGACAACGGTCAATGAGCGCGACCTCAGTTGGAGCAATCGAAAGACCTACATAACCGGCGGCGTCCGCCAACCTTGGGCCGAGCGGTAACGCACACCAGCTCTACGAACTCGCCACCACCGCTAACGACCCCGCCCACACCTGCCCAGCGCGTCGTGCGATTCGTCGCCACCGGCGACGAGAGTGAGATTAATACCTGGTCGTAGCCCGTGGTCCTGGATCTAACGTCCTTGTTCCCAAAGGCCCGGTACCGACCACCCAGAACATAACCCTTGGCAATGTAACTAGTTTTGGATAAACTATTGACATATCGCAAGGGAAAGGGCCAGAATGAACAGTGCCATCCGCGACCTCGCCAGTTGGGCGCAGGACAACGGCTGGACAGTCACCGACGACAGCAAGGGCTACTCCCGGTTCTACACCCCGACTGGGGAGTACATCGCGTACTACCCCGCCACCCCGAGCAATC
>NZ_DATCVM010000159.1:0-43385 GCF_036566845.1 Williamsia sp. | reverse complement strand
TTCTTCGCCTCGACGCCGGCGGCCAGTGGCAGTGCATCGGCAACCCAGGCCCAGCCCAGGCTGATCACACCCGTGGTCACCAGCACCGGGATCCGCCACCGCGCCGCCGGGCCACGCAGGCGCAGCATCAGCCAGGCGATCACCGGCAACGCCAGATAGAAGCTGACCTCCACCGACAGGCTCCACATCTGGGTGAGTCCGGCGGTCAGGGTCAATGGCACGTACACCTGGGTGAGCGTGAGGTTGGCGATCCAGACGGTGAAACTGGCAGGCCGCGCATCGGGCAGAAGGCAGAGGACCACCACCACGACCACCACGTAGGCGGGCCAGATCCGGACCACCCGGTGACGCAGGTACCGCCAGGTGGTGGGCACCTTACGGCGCAGGTTCCGGGCGGCTTCGGCGTGCGGGCGCCAGAGCAGATAGCCCGAGAGCGCGAAGAACACTGCCACGGCCATGTCGAAGCGGCCCCACACCGCTCCGAGCCAGCTGCCGTCCACCGATCCGGTCTGGAACGCGACGTGGGTGACCATCACACCGATGGCGGCGAGTGCCCGCATGCCTTCGAGTGCCCGATTGAAACCGGCGGCCGGTGGCGGAGAGCTCATGATGAGCCCAAACGTACCTGGCACGCCCTCAGAAAGCGGCGTCGAGGCAGCGAACGCACATGCCGTGGCTGTTAGTCTCGCTGTGCCCGTAAGCGTTGCCGCTCAGACCTGAAGGAGAATTGCCGGATGGCACCTGCGCCACGAATCTCAGCAAAGGACCTCATCGGTCCGGTCGCGATCTTCTTTGGGACATTGCTGCTGGTTTCAGCCATTGCCCTGCCGCTCTATTACACGGACACGCTCAAGAAGACGCCGATGGACCTCGACCTGACGAGTGTGGCTGCGAGCCAGCCCCAGCAGGGGGTGTCCGGGAGTGATGGCCAGCCGGCGAAGATCTTCAACAGTTGTTCGGTCAGCGAACCCCGTGCCGAGGTCTCCGATGCCCGCCTGACGCAGCAGCAGCGCGTGATCGTGGTCGACCCGGCCGACGCCGACATCGCAACGTTCCAGGCCGGCAACTCCATCCGCATCGATTCCTACACCAACGGCGACGAGACGGTCACGCCGTCGACGATCGGCGGCGAGGACGGGTGCATGACGTCGCTGCTCACCGCGACGCGCGACCTCGTCACCACCAATCGGGAGACCGCCGAGCCGCAGATCTCCGGGGGCGGCCAATCCGAGGTCAAGGTCGACGCCAGCGACAACAGTGTCAGCCTTCCCGATCGCACCGGCCTGCAGTACCGGTTCCCGTTCGGTGTCGAGAAGAGTGACAAGTACCAGTACTTCGATCTGACGACGCGAACCACCAATCCGCTGACGTACGTCGATGATTCGACCGAGATCCACGGAGTCAAGACCCTCCACTTCACCCAGGAGGTTCCGGAAGTCGACCTGAGCACCCTCGTCGATGCCAACGATCAGCAGTTGGCGGGCACGTCCCTCGATCAGACCGCGGGCTGGTACGGCGGATTCCCCGGCTCCCGCAACAGCGACCGGTTGCCGGCCTCGCTGGTGCAGTCCAGCACCCGCGATCTCTACGTCGACCCCGTCAGCGGCACGATTCTCAATGAGCAGCAACACATTCGGCAGTCGTACAAGCTGAACGTCAGCGAGGATTCTCCGCAGGAGATGCTCGACTACCGGCTCACCGCGCTGGACGTGGTGTTCTCATACGACCAGGACACCCAAGAGGCATTGGCGTCGGACGCGAAGAATCTGAGCGATCCGATCACCCTGTGGGGCCGCTGGATCCCGATCGTCATCGGCATCGTCGGCGTCTTCCTGCTCGCGGTGGGTATCTGGCTCTTGTTCCGAGGCGGCGGTCAGCCGAAGCCGGCCGCCGCGGCCGATGGCCCCTCCGAACCCGAAGAACCCGAAGAACCGCAGTATTCGGGACGGCAGTACGTGCCGCAGCAGTACAACGAACCACAGCAGTACGAGCAGCCGTATGATCCGGATCAGACCAGGCAGATCCCGGTCGTCAAGGATGACGGCGACGGTTTCACCGATTGGTCCCCGCCCAGAGGTTCCTGAGACAAAACCACCCGTTCCGGTCAGAACCACCTGTTGTGCAACAGCTGGGTTCGACCGGAACGGGTGGTTTGCGGTGAGTATCAGTTCACCAACGGGGACAACGCATTTGCCGCGAGCGTGATCATCCCCGGCACGTGCCCGTTGGAGATCATGTTGATGGTGATGCCGTCGATGCCGACGTCGAGCACCCGGTTCTTGATCTGAACCGCGACCTCGTCGGGCGATCCGACGAAGAACCGATCGGTGGCCTCCGCCCACTTCTCGGCACCGACCTCTTCGCTGTCGAGTCCGCGGGCCTTCATCATCTCGACGAGGTTGGCGCGGGCCTTGTCGCCGTCCGGGTCGAGGAGCACGGTCGCCAGGAAGCTCGTCTTGAGCGTGCTGCGGTCACGCTCGACCTCGTCGCACCGCTGCGCGAGCGCCTCGAGCTTGCGCGGGAGTTCGGTGGCCGGCGCGATGATGTTGAGGTGCTGAGCGTAGCGGGCCGCCATGCCGAAGGTCTTCTTCTCGCCGCCTCCGCCGAGCATGATCGGGATGTCGGTGCGGAGTTGCGGATGATTCCGGGTGCCGTGCGCCTGGTACCACTTGCCGTCGAGCTCGGGCTTGTCGCCGCGCAGCATCGGCTCGATGATCTGCAACGCTTCCTCGAGACGCTCGAAGCGTTCGGTGAAGGTGCCGAACTCGTAACCCATCTCCTGGTGTTCGAGTTCGAACCAGCCGGCACCGAGTCCGAGGATCGCGCGGCCTCCGCTGATCACATCGAGGGTGGTGATGGTCTTGGCCAACAGCGCCGGGTTTCGGTAGGTGTTGCCGGTGACCAGGGTCGAGAGTTTGATGTCCGACGTCGCGGTGGCCAGCGCACCCAGGGTGGTGTACGCCTCGAGCATCGGTTCGTCAGGATCGCCGATACCGGGCAATTGGTAAAAATGGTCCATCATCAAAACCGTGTCGAATCCGGCACTTTCGGCTTCCTGGGCCTGCGCTATGACCGTCGGGAAGAGTTCGGACACGCCACCGGGGTAGGAGAAGTTGGGGATTTGATAACCGAGTCGAATGCTCATGCGTCAACAGTACGACTCTCGCCGATCCGGCGATGGGTTCCGAGTGCGGCGAACGTGAGTGCGGTCCCGACCACCGCGCAGCCGGCGGCGGTCACCGCCAGCGTCGTGATGCTGTGCGCCCACACCACGATCACCACGATCTCGACCACCAGCACCACCCAGCTCAACGCAGCGACGAGGGTGCGGTCGGCGGCGATCGCGGCGAGAAGGCCCACCTGCAGGATCGACAGGGCACTTCCGGTGAGCGCGAACACCCAGAGAATCGGCACCACCGGGCGGTATTCATCGCCGACGAGAACCGGGATCAGCGGTGCGCAGATCGCCGCCCCTGCCACCACCACCGCACCGATCCCGGCGAGCCACACGACCGCCGTTCTCAACGCGTCGCGGGACTGGGTGGCATCGGCGAACTGCGGGAACAGCACCACCCCGATGGCCTGCGGCAACCAGAAGGCGGCTTTGGTCGCGATGGTCCCGAAGGCGTAGACCCCCGCGTCGTCTTCGCCGAGCAACGGACGCGACAGCAGCAGATCCACCGACGACAGCGCGATGAGGACCAGTTGCACCTGCGATGCGCGCAACACCATGGTCAATGCCAACGCGTGCGTCGACACCCCGTGCACCGACGGGGAGGCTCCGGTCCGTGTCACCGCGACCCACACCCCGACTGCGGCAAGTGCGGCACCGCACGCGGTGGCGGTCAACGCGCCGGCGGCACCACCACCGGCCGCCAGGAGGACGATACCGGGGACGGTGCGCAGGATGCCCACGCCCGCCAGCACCCACGAGAGAATCGAAAAGTATTGCCGTCCTTGAAGAATTCCCTGGCCGGCAGCGATCAGGACCAGCAACGGCGCGGTGGCGAACGCCGCGATGGTGCCGGCCGGGCCGGTGTCGGCGATCGCCATCATCACCGGCACCGCGATCGCGGCGGCGACCAGCACCGCAGCGGTCGTCCGCAGGGTGATCGAGATCAGATCGGCGGTTGCCCGGCCCCGCACCACTTCCCGGGCGATCACCACCTGCAGGGCGAGCGCGGGCACGCCGAGGATCAGCATCGCCTGGAGCAGGACGGCGAACTCGCCGTAGGCACTCTCGGTCAACCAGCGGGCGGCGGGCACATGGATGAGGTAGCCACAGATGTTGGCGACCATCGTCCCGACCGCAACACCTCCCACACCCGCCATCCGGTTCGCCATGGCGTTCAGTGTCTCAGGGCCCCCGCTCCCCCCTGAATTCGCTCCGCCTCCCGACGTTCGATCCTGTTGCAACGGGTGCGTATGCCGGTACGCGGAGCGAATTCGGTGTGGTGGGGGTGTGCGTCCTCGCCTTCTGTGCGATCCAGACGAGCAGGCCCAAGACGATGCCGACGACGTAGATCCAGGCATCGGGACGTTCGCCGAGCAACAGCGCCGACCACACGATGGTCAGGAGAGGCTGGATCTGCTGGAGCTGCCCGATCCGCGCGATGCCGCCGCGGGCCAGACCGCCGTACCAGGCGAAGAATCCGAGGAACTGCGAGATCACCGTGATGTACACCATCCCCGCGACCACCGACACCGTCAGCGAGACCGTGCCCCCGATCAGAGCCGCGATCGCGACCGGTATCGACAGTGGGAGCAGCAGAACCAACGACCACGAGATGCTCTGCGCACCGCCGATCCGCTTGGCCACCGATCCGCCGACCGCATAGCCGAACCCGGCGCTGACGGTGGCCAGGAACATCCAGAGATGACCCCACCCCAGAGTGAACCCTGACAGGCCCGACGGACTGGTCGAGAGCAGGTAGGCGATCAGCACCAGGACCCCGGCGCCGGTCGCCGCCCAGAACAGCCCCGGCAGTCGTTCGCCGGCCAGGAGTGCGGCAAATGTTGCCGTCAGTGCAGGCAGCAGACCGAGGATCACCGCTCCGGTGGCCGAGTCGATGCGTTCCAGGGCAAGTGACGAGAAAAGCGGGAACCCGACGACCACACCCAGGCCCGAGCACACCAGTGCGGCCAGGTCACCACGGCCGGGCAGCGACGCCCGGACGGCGAACAGGTAGGCGAGCGCCAGCAGCCCGGCCAGTGCGGCGCGCAATGCGGTCACGGTGAAGGCATCGATCCCCGCGACCGCGAGTTTGTTGGCCGGCAGGGAGAAACTGAAGGCCAGGACACCCAGCCCACCGAGCAGGAGCCCCGCCGGAAGAACACGCGAACCATCGGCGTTATCCGATATCCACGTTTTCGATGGACTGTTATCCTTGACTCTCATGTTCAACGATAGCGGAGTATCAGTGCTTCGCGATAGTCTGCGCACGCTGATCGCCGGCAGCAAACCTGGGACCCGACTCCCCTCGGTCCGGTCGCTGCAGCAGGACCACCGGGTCTCGCCCAACTCCGTCCAGCGGGTCCTGCGAGAACTGGCGGTCGAAGGATTGGTCGACGTCCGTCCCGGTGCCGGTTCGTTCGTGGCGACCGCCGCACCGCCGCGAGCACCCGCCGACACCTCATGGCAGGAGTCGGTTCTCGGCAGCCGCATCCCACCGGAACTCACCCGGACACTGGACCTGTGGCGCATCCCGGGATCCGATGTCATCCGGCTCAAGGGCGGCTACCTCGACAACGAACTCCTCCCCCGCGCCGCCCTCGACGCCGCGATGACCCGTGCAATCAAGCGGACACCGAGTTGGGGCCGATATCCGATCGAGGGCAGCGAAGACCTCCGGCGCTGGTTTGCCGCCGAGATCGACGGCGTGCACGCATCCGAGGTGATCGTGACCGCCGGCGGGCAGAGCGCGCTGTCCGTCGCCATCCGGGCGCTGGTCCGGCCCGGCGAGCCGGTGATCGTCGAAAGCCCCACGTACACCGGCACAATCGCCATCGCCCGAAGCCACGGCGCCGATGTGATCCCGGTACCGACCGACTCCGACGGCATCCGAACCGACCTGCTCGCCGACGCCATCGACCGCACCGGCAGCCGTCTCGTGGTGCTCCAGACGGCCTTCGCCAACCCGAGCGGTGTCACCCTGTCTCGTGCCCGCCGCGACGAGGTACTCGCTCTGGCACAACAGCATTCGCTGTTCGTTCTCGAGGACGACTATGCCCGCTACCTCGGCATCGACCACGAACCGCCACCGCCGCTGATCAGCCAGGACCGCAGCGGCCATGTGGTGCACGTCCGTTCGCTGTCCAAGCCGGTCGGACCGGGGCTACGGGTCGCAGCGCTGTGCGCCCGGGGTCCCGCGCTGGCCCGACTACGGGCGGCGAAAACCCTCGACGACTTCTACGTATCGGGCCCGATCCAGGAGACCGCCGTCGAATTCCTGAACTCTCCCGCCTGGCCCCGCCACAACCAGATGGTCCGCCGGACCCTCGGCGAGCGACGCGATGCCCTGCTCGCCGCCATGACCCGCCTGCTCCCGCACGTGGACATCCCCCAGGTGCCCCACGGTGGTCTGCATCTGTGGGTCGCGCTACCCACCGGTGTCGACGACCGCGACGTGGCGGCCGCGGCCTACGCCGAGGGCGTCCTGGTCGGCGAGGGCACTCCGTGGTTCCCGGCCGGGTTCGACCACTCCCACCTGCGCCTCACCTTCGGCGAGACGCCGGCGCCGATGATCACCGAGGCGGTGACCCGGCTGGCGCGGGTCCTGCCACCCGGCTGATCCGACGCGCAGACGCTGCGCAGTCGAAGGCCACGTCGGTGGTCATCGGCATTTCCGTTAGGGTCCGTTCATGACCCGCCGGCACTGGATCACGCTGTGGCTGACCAGTGCCACCCTCTCGCTGGTCATCACCGCACCCTTTTTCCGCTCCGGCTACCTGTTGTTCGCGGACGCGGTGAGCACCCCGCGGTCTCATCTCACCGATTCGGCCCTCGGGCTCGGGGTCGGGGC
Source organism: Williamsia sp. (assembly GCF_036566845.1). Classification (GTDB taxonomy): domain Bacteria; phylum Actinomycetota; class Actinomycetes; order Mycobacteriales; family Mycobacteriaceae; genus Williamsia. The sequence continues at coordinate 36,363 of NZ_DATCVM010000159.1, read as the reverse complement.
ACCCCGGGCGGTACCCCAGGACTGGTTCATCGCGCTGACCTCGCAGGTGTTCGACGGCGGGATCATCGTGAAGGTCCTGACCACGCTGGCGCTCGTCCTTGCCGGCGTCGGCCACGGCCGGTTGGTGCGACGTGTCCTCCCCTGCGCGGGTTCGGCCGGCATGCTGGTCGGTGCCACGGTCGCGGTGTGGAATCCCTATGTCGCAGAGCGTCTTCTGCAGGGCCACTGGAGCCTGCTGTTCGGGTACGCCGCGGTCCCGTGGATCTTTCTGTGCGCCAACGACGTCCGGCGCCACCCCGACTACATCCGCCTCTCGGTCCTCGCCGCCTGGCTCGCCGTTGCCGGGTTGACACCCACGGGGTCGATGCTCGCCCTGTTCACCGTGCTGGCCGCGCTGGTGATCCCGGTGTCCATCACCCGACCGTGGCGAGTTGCGGTCAAGACCGGCGTTGTCGCACTGGCGATCTGGGTGGTTTCGGCGCTGCCCTGGATCATGGCGGCAGTGCTCGGCTCCGGCTCCGCTTCGGCCGATCCCGATTCCGTTGCGGTCTTCGCCGCGCGCGCCGAACCCGGACTGGGAACTGTCGGTTCACTGCTCGGACTCGGCGGCATCTGGAATGCCGACGCCGTCCCCGCCAGCCGCACCTCTGCCTGGGCGGCTGTGGCCACGATCCTGCTCCTGCTGGTTGTCGCCGCGGGCCTGCCCACGCTCTACCGCCGCCGGCGCAATCCACTGGTGTCCGGGGCCGCCGGCCTCGCCGCGACATCGATTGTCTTGGTCGCCCTGGCCTCCACCGATCTGGGCATCGCGATCCTCGAGTGGGCGGTCGACACCGTTCCCGGCGCAGGTCTGCTCCGCGATACCCAGAAGTGGGTTGCCCTGGCCGTGCCGCTCTACGCGCTCGCGGCGGCGGCAGCGGCAGCGGCGTGCCGGCGATGGGTCCCACGGGCTTTCGCGGCCGGCGTGATCGCGGTGCTGATCATCGCACCCCTGCCCGACCTCGCGTGGGGCGTCGGCAGCAAGGTCACGGTGAGTACCTATCCGTCCGACTGGGAGCAGGTCGCCGACCTCATCCCCGCAGACGAGGGCGACGTCTTACTGCTCCCGACCGGCATGAACCGGCTGTACGAGTTCACCGGCCATGTCTCGCTCGATCCCGCACCCCGCCTGCTACGCGCCGACGTGTTGCAGACCGGCGAGCTCACGGTCGGTGACACGACGGTCGGTGACACGACGGTCGACCGCACCGAGTCCCGTGCCACCGCAGCCGAATCCGCAGTGCTGGCGGGTGCCTCGCCCGCTGACCTGGCAGAGTTCGGTGTCGGTTGGGTGGTGGTCGAGGGCCGTCTTCCCGCCGATGCACCGGCCCAGCAGACACTGGCCGCGGCCACCGAGGTCTTCGACGGTGCGGACCTGCGGGTGTACCGGATCGAGAACCCGACGACGGTATCCGCGTCGGCCGTCGACCGGACGCTGGTCTGGATCGCCCACCTGTTGTGGATTGTGCTGATCGCCAATGGATTTGTGGCTATTGTGCTGCAATGGGCGCACCGATCGGCGCACCGGAAGAAGGTCAGATAGTGGACGACATCGAAGCCATCAAGCAGGTCAAGTACCGCTACCTGCGGGCCCTCGACACCAAGGCGTGGGACGACTTCGAGAACACCCTCACCACCGATGTCACCGGCGAGTACGGCGAAAACCTGTCCTTCGCCGACCGCACCGCACTGGTCGACTTCATGCGTTCGACGGTCGGTCCGGCCGTGATCACCGAGCATCGCGCCGATCATCCGGAGATCACGGTGAACGGGGACGAGGCAACCGGAGAGTGGTACCTGCAAGACCGGGTGATCGTGACCGAGTTCAGGTTCATGCTGTTCGGAGCGGCGTTCTACAGCGATCGGTACCGTCGGACCGCTGACGGCTGGAAGATCTGCGCGACCGGATACAAACGCACCTACGAGGCGACGTTGTCACTCGACGACATCCCGAGTTTTCAGTGCAAACCCGGAGCCGCACTCAATCTTTGACGAGCCCGGAGATCGGCTGACCGGCGACGGCTGCCGCGAGCACCTGATTGACGCCGGCCGCGGCCGCGGCCCAGGAGTATCCACGGGCACGCTCCCGCGCCTTGTCGCCGAGGTCGCGGCGCCAGGCCTGCTCATCGAGCAATTGCGCTGTCACCACCGCGAGTTCGTCGATGTTGTCGACCAGTACGCCGGTCACACCGTCGACCACCGAGTCAGTCAGTCCACGTGACGACCGGTAACCGATGGTCGGGACACCGTAACCGGCGGCTTCGATCACCGCGAGGCCCCAGCCTTCTGTGCGAGACGGCATCAGGTGGACCGCGGCACCGGCGAGGAGTTGATGCTTGCGTTCCTCGGTGACGTGACCATGGAAGACCACCCGATCGTCGATCCCGAGTTCAGATGCCTTGGCCCGCAGTTCTTCCGACCACCAGCCGTCGCCGATCACATCCAGCATCACATCGGGATGGGTCCCGGAGATCTGCGCCATCACCTCGAGGGCATGTTCGATCTGCTTGTGCGGCACCAACCGCGACAACACACACAGGCGCCGCGCATCGGGGGCGGTGTGGTCGTCGGGGAGGGCGACCGGCGACGGATCGGTACCCGCCCGCACCACGGCCACCCGCGCGGCGTCCACCCCCAGCGACACCAGGTCTTCCGCCGACGGCAACGACACCGTCAGGTACTGGGCGTCACGGTGGACCCGCGGCGACAACCAGGATTCGATGAACCAGCCGACCTTGCCCATCAGCACACCGGCCACCGGCCACTGCCGCTTGTGGCAGTGATGCACCAGCACCACCACCGGGGCGGGGCTGACCCATCGCGCAAAGAACGGGATCCCGTTCTGGGTGTCGATCACGACGTCGGGGTTGATCCCGGCCAGCGGGCCACGGCCGAATCGTGCGGCCAGGATCGCCGTCATCGCCCGGGGGTACACACCCAGACGCCCGCCGCCCCGCGACACCCGCATCCCCGCCCGCGACTCGGCGGCCGGAGCCCCGGGATAGCCCGCGGTCCGGAAGGTCACCTTCACGCCGCTGCGGGCCAGCTCGGCACCGACCCGCTCGAGGTAACGCTCGCTGCCGCCGCCCTGCGGGTGATCGCTGTCGCGCCAGCACAGCAACAGCACCTCACGCAGAGGTGCTGTTGGCCCGGAGTCTTCGCCGGGGGCGCTGTCATCGATGGTTTTCACTGCAAGACAGGGTAGCGGCCGGGGACCGGATGTCACCACCCGTATCCTTTGGCCGGTGAACGCTGCCACTTCCCGAGCGCAACGGCGGGCAACGTTGCCGCGGTCAGCTGCTCTGCTGAACCACTTCCGCTACGAGCAGCCCGATCCGGACCGGTTCTACGGCGCGCTCGCCGACGACTCCGTCGAACTCATCGAGGCTCTCCACCAGGACGTGAACAACACCGGCCTCGACGGCCTGACCGTCCTCGATGTCGGTGGTGGTCCCGGCTATTTCGCCGAGGTCTTCCGGTCGCGCGGCGCCGACTACATCTCGGTCGAACCAGATCCCACCGAGATGCACGCGGCCGGACTGCCCCAGCGGGCCAGTGTCCGGGGCTCGGGCATGGCGTTGCCGATCTTCACCGGCAGCGTCGACATCTGCTATTCCTCGAACGTCGCCGAACACGTCCGCGATCCGTGGTCGATGGCCCAGGAGATGTTGCGGGTCACCAAACCCGGCGGGCTGATGCTCCTCAGCTACACACTCTGGTACGGCCCGTTCGGGGGTCACGAGATGGGCCTGACCCACTACTTCGGGGGCGCCCGGGCGGCCCGCTGGTACACCCGCAAACACGGCCATCCACCCAAGAACCTTTATGGCACATCGTTGTTCAAGGTCACCGCGGCGGACGGACTCCGCTGGGCACGTTCCGTCCCCGCCGGCCAGGCCACACTGCTCGCCGCGTTTCCGCGATACCTGCCCGGCCGGCTGTGGTGGATCATGCGGGTACCACTGCTGCGAGAACTGCTGGGCAGCAACCTCGTTCTGATGCTGCGCAAGAACTGACCGGCAAGAACTGACCGGCAAGAACTGACCGGCAAGGACTGACCGATACACCCCGACAACGCACCGAGCCCCTGCACCGAGTGACGGCGCAAGGGCTCGAGCGCAGCGGACGACCGCTGCCAGGGGTGGCTATTCCGCGATCGCCTCCAACGGTTTGGTCTTGGCAGCACGGGAGGCAGGCCACAGCGCGGCCATCACACCCACCAGCGCGGCACCGACCAGCGTGATGATGATCAGACCCACCGGCAGCACCGGATCTCCGAGGCCCCAATACCGCAGGGTCCGGACCAGCGCCCAGCCGAACGCGACACCGAGCACCACACCGAGGATCGCACCGAAGATCGCGATGAGCAGAGATTCGATGTAGATCGTGCGGCGCACCTGAGCGCGGGCCATACCGATCGCCCGCAACATCCCGATCTCGCGCTTGCGTTCGATCACCGACAGCGCAAGCGTGTTGACGATGCCGAGCACGGCGATCACCAGAGCGAGTCCGAGCATCGCGTACAGCACGCTCAGCATCTGATCGATTTGAGAGGACTGCTCGCCCTTGAACTCGGACGGGGTCTGCACTTTGACCGTCAGGTAATCGGCGGTCACGTCCTCGACACGATCACTGACCGCGTCGACGTCGGCACCCGGAACCGTCTTGATCGCCGCGAACACGTCCTGACGCAGAGATTCCGGGATCAGCTTCTGATACGCGTCGCTGCCCATGGCCCACGGATCGACCAGAACGTTGTCGACGAAGATTCCGGTCACGTTCACCGGGACCACGGTCCCGTCGAAGTTGGTGAACTCGACAACGTCACCGACGTTGTATCCGTTCTCCGTGGCAACACGCTCGCTGTAGATGATGCCGTCCGGCTCGATCGTCCTCGATCCCTCCACCATCTCGTAGGGCGTCACGGAATACATGTCGCCGATCGGCGAGTATCCCCATACCGATTTTCCGTCGACCTCAGCCTGGACCGCACCGAACGACACCACCGATTCGACCCCCTCGATGTCCCCGATGGCCTCACTCACCAACGGCGAGAAGCCACTTCCCTGCGACCCGGCAACGATCAGATTCGCGGTCAGACCGGTATCGATCGCATCATCGATGGTGCCCTTGAAGCTCGACCCGAGTGTGCCGATGACGGCCACCAGCATCAGGCCCAACGTCAGCGCGAAAGCCGTTGCCGCAGTGCGCCTCGGGTTACGGACCGCGTTGGTGCGGGCCAGTTGACCGATCTTTCCGAATGGGCGCGCCAGCGCTGCACCGAGCGCACCGACGACCGGCCTCGACAACGCCGGGGACGCGAAGACCACCGCGAAGATCATCACCAGGGCGCCGAGACCAACCGTGGCGGCAGCATTGCCGCCCTCACCTGAGGTACCGATCGCCAACAGCACAATTGCGATGACGCCCAACACGATTCCGACGATGGTACGCACCTTCAGCGACGCCTGGCCGTCGGTGGCGCTCTCCCGCATCGCCTCCACCGGCGATACCTTGGAGGCCCGCCGGGCCGGTGCATAGGCGCTCACCATCGTCACACCGATACCCACCAGCAGGCAGGCGATGATCGATGACGGTCCGACCTGCAGCGACGTACTCGGGAGACCGGTGGACGCGGTCAGTGCCCGCAGTACCGCCGCGATTCCGACGCCGGCGGCCAATCCGACCAGCGCGCCGAACAAGCCGACAACAAACGCCTCGAGCAGCACCGAACGGGTGACCTGTTTACGACTGGCACCAATTGCCCTCAGCAGAGCCAACTCTCGGACACGCTGTGCCACGATCATCGAAAAAGTGTTGTAGATGATGAACGTTCCGACGATCAGGCCGATGGCCGCGAACGCCAGCAGGATGTAGTTGAAGACGTCGAGAAACTGGTTGACGCTGTCCTTTTCGTCCTGGCGGACCTCGTCGCCGGTTCGCAGCTTGTAGTCGTCGCCGATGAGACCGGCAACCCGCGACTTGAGCTCCTCGGGACTGACACCTGGCACCGCCTGCAGATCGATGGCCTGCGAGTGCGAACCGTCGGTGAACAGATCCTGCGCGGTCGATTCGAGGAATTGCACATTCGTGAAACCACTGGTGGCGCCGGGGACATCGAGGATACCGACTACCGTGACCTCCATCGTGCCGCCACTACCCCGGGTGGTGGCCACCTTCGTCGTCGACCCGATCGCGAGCCCCGCCTCGTCGGCGGACGACTCGTTGAGCGCGACCTCATCGGGCGCCTGCGGCGCGCGGCCTTCGATGAGGTTGCTCTCCGTGTCCGACAACCGCTGATCCGGGGACTGGAAGGCGGAACCGATGCTCGGTGCACCTCCCGTCTGTAGTGCCTTGCCGTTTTCCTTGGCGATGGTTGTCGGGCCCGAGTACGTCGGCAGGATCTTGGCGATGCCGAGTTCGGTCTTGTTGTCCTGCAGCTGCGTCAACACCGAATCCGGGACGCCGGACGAGTTGGAATCCTCCGGCGAAACCTGGGTGTCGACCCCGAGCGCCACTTTGTCGAAGATGCCATCGAAGGCGCTGGAGATGGTCGCCGTGAAGATCATCGACCCGGCCACAAAAGCTGTACCGAGAACAACCGAAAGAACCGTCAGGACAAGCCGGAGTTTATGTGCCGCAAGGTTTCTCAGCGACACCTTACGCATGGTGTTCGAAGCCATCACAGCTCCTTGGGAGCTTGCGAGAAGCCTCCACTCGCCGGCGTCTCGTCGAGGTTCTTCATGTACTCGAAGATCTCGTCGGCGTCAGGGTTACGCAACTCTTGGACGATCTGGCCGTCCGCCAGGAATACGACGCGATCGGCATAGCTCGCGGCACGCGGATCATGGGTCACGATCACCACGGTCTGACCGAACTCACTGACCGCGGCCCGCAAGATGCTGAGAACTTCTCCCGACGACCGGGAGTCGAGGTTACCGGTCGGCTCGTCGCCGAAGATGATCTCCGGCCTGCCGACGAGCGCACGAGCACAGGCAACACGCTGCTGCTGACCACCGGAGAGTTCACTGGGCCGGTGATCGAGGCGATCGCCGATTCCCAGACGTCCGATCACGGTGTCGAACCACTCCGGGTCGGCCTTGCGACCGGCGATGTCGAGCGGGAGGGTGATGTTCTCGCGGGCGGTGAGCGTGGGCACCAGGTTGAACGACTGGAACACGAACCCGATCCGATCACGGCGCAACAAGGTCATCTGCTTGTCCGAGAGTCCGGACAGTGCCGTGTCACCGATGGTCACCGAACCGCTGCTGGCGGTGTCCAGGCCGGCCAGGCAATGCATGAGTGTCGACTTGCCCGAACCCGACGGGCCCATGATCGCGGTGAACTCTCCGCGGGCGAAGTCCGCGGAGACGCCGGCGAGCGCGATCACCTGGGTGTCTCCGGTGCCGTACACCTTCCTCAACTCGGTCGCGCGGGCTGCAACTTCAAGCGGTGGGGCAGTCATGTTCTGGCCTTTCTAGATGTCGGGTCAGTGATGCAGTGATGCAGTGATGCAGTGATGCAGTGATGCACAAACTTCTGGTGGCGTCGCCGGCACTCTCGATTGCCGCCGGTGAACTCCCGGATAAAGCGGGGCGGTCTTCGGCAGCGTTCGTGCAGTACAAATAGTGACTGCCCGGGCGCCCCCGAATCATCGGGGACCACCCTGATCTTTCCCCCCAGATCCTCCACAAGGCCGCGTCCCTTCAAGTTAAAGACGATTCGGCCATCACGCGCAACCGATTTCGCTCGCCCCTCTGAACACACAAGCACCCACAGGCAGTGCCTGTGGGTGCTTGTGTGAAAGCAACAGCGTCTGAGAAATCCTCGGACTACTGGGCGCCCAACCGCTGTTTGAGCGCGTCGAACTCGTCCTGGAGTCCGGTGGGAAGCTTCTCACCGACGAAGTTGAACCACTCCTCGATCGACGGGATCTCACCGAGCCATTCGTCGTGGTTGACCGCGAGGGCTTCCGCGACGTCGGCCTCGGAGACATCGAGTCCGTCGAGATCGAGCGCTTCGGGAGTCGCCACGATGCCGATCGGGGTCTCGACACCGCCGGCCTTGCCCTCGATGCGTTCGACGATCCACTTCAGCACGCGGCTGTTCTCGCCGAATCCTGGCCACAGGAAGCGCTTGTCGTCGCCGCGACGGAACCAGTTCACGTAGAAGACCTTCGGCAGCTTGGACTCGTCGGCGTTCTTGCCGAGGTTGATCCAGTGATTCAGGTAGTCACCGACGTTGTAGCCGAGGAACGGGAGCATGGCCATCGGATCGCGACGAATGGCACCGACGGTGCCCTCGGCGGCAGCGGTCTGCTCGGAGCCGACCGTGGCACCCATGAACACACCGTGCTGCCAGTTGCGGGCCTCGGTGACCAGCGGAACCGTGGTCTTGCGACGTCCACCGAAGAGGATCGCCGAGATCGGCACACCCTGCGGGTCGTCCCACTCGGGAGCCATGATCGGGCACTGCGCCATCGGCGTGCAGTACCGCGAGTTCGGGTGCGCTGCCGGGGTGTCGGAATCCGGCGTCCAGTCGTTACCGCGCCAGTCGATGAGGTGCTTGTGGTCGCCCTCGAGGCCCTCCCACCAGATGTCGCCGTCGTCGGTCAGCGCCACGTTGGTGTACAGCGTGTTGCCGGCCTCGATGGTCTTCATCGCGTTCGGGTTCGAGCTGTAGTTGGTGCCGGGTGCAACGCCGAAAAAGCCGAACTCGGGGTTCACGGCGTACAGCTGGCCGTCCTTGCCGAAACGCATCCAGGCGATGTCGTCGCCCAGGGTCTCTGCACGCCAGCCCGGGATCGTGGGCTGGATCATCGCGAGGTTGGTCTTGCCACAGGCGCTCGGGAACGCGGCCGCAATGTAGTAGGCCTTGTCCTCGGGGCTGATCAGCTTGAGGATCAGCATGTGCTCGGCGAGCCAGCCCTCATCGTGTGCCATCGCCGAGGCGATACGCAGCGAGTAGCACTTCTTGCCCAGCAGGGCGTTGCCGCCGTATCCCGATCCGTAGGACCAGATCTCGCGATCCTCGGGGAAGTGGGTGATGTACTTCTCGGTGTTGCAGGGCCACGGCACGTCTGCCTGGCCGGCCTCGAGCGGCGCGCCCAGCGAATGCAGGGCCTTGACGAAGAAGCGGTCCTCACCGAGGGCGGCGACCACGTCGGGGCCGACACGGGTCATGATCCGCATCGAGAGCACGACGTAGGCGGAGTCCGTGATCTCGACACCGAGTTTCGGGTCGTCCGAACCGAGCGGACCCATGCAGAACGGGATGACGTACATGGTGCGACCGCGCATGCTGCCGCGGTACAGGTCGGTCATCGTGGCGCGCATCTCGGTCGGGTCAACCCAGTTGTTCGTCGGCCCCGCGTCGACCTCTTTCTTCGAACAGATGTAAGTCCGCGACTCGACGCGCGCGACGTCGGCGGGGTCTGAGTTGGCCAAGAACGAGTTGGGCTTGCGCTCCTCGTTCAGCTTGGTCAGGGTGCCCGCCTCGACGAGCTCTGCGGTGAGGCGGTCCCACTCGGCGTCGGAGCCGTCGGACCAGACGACCCGGTCCGGCTGGGTCAATTCGGCGATCTCCCGAACCCAGGCCAGAAGCTCTGAATGCGACGTGGGAGCGCTGTCGGGATCCAAACCAGGAATTGTCGCTGAAGTCATTGTTATCTCTCCTGCTGGTGACCGCCCGGTGCCGAGTAACGCCAAGGTATGCGTCTGCGCCGGTCAGCCCCTCCATGGGGGTGCATTGTCAGGTTACTTCGACCGCATCCGATCTGGTGCATCGGGTACGTGCGTTACCGCACATCTCATCACGCGAGGTGAGCAAACACTTACTCGATGTCGAAACTTTTGGTGTGACAATTATCGCGAAATCGGCTATTCGAGCCTACCGCTACCGGTGACGTTCCACCCTCGACTCCGCGGATCGATTCCCCGGGTTCAGGGGTCGCCATCGCGGTTGACCTCGGCATTCCCGCCAGTCGACCCAAATGATCGTGACGGTCAGATTTGCAACTCGGCGGCGTTGTTCACTCGAGCCGGCCGCTGTCGGTGGCCGTCCATCGGCCACTGCCCGGATCCAGTCGGGACGTCCGGTATCCGCCGTCGCGGTTGACCTCTGTGATCAGATCCACTTGACCGTCCCGATCGGTATCGGTGTACACCGTCATCCCTGCCGGCCCGGTCCGCGTCAAAGAGTCGGCCACGCCGTCGGCATCGGTGTCCAGATCGGCTGGCCCGAGGTCCCACACCCGGTCGTTCTCGACGATCCAGAGATTGTCGTACGTCTCGCCGACCACACCCGGATCAGGCGTGACCGCACCGGCCAGGTGATACAACGGTCCCCGATCGGCCGGATCGTCACCGAACTCGGATCCAAAGTCGCCGTCCATCTCGTCCGCCCCGTCCTCATCCCTCAGTCATCGTGGTCGCAGGTCCGGTGTCTTGGACGCATCGATGCGGCAGGCGGTTCCGCGCCGAAGCGATCAGTGACCGATGGCGACCAGCACCTCGTCGAGACGATCCCTGGCCTCCAGGGCCGCGGCGAGTCGGCGTAGGTCGCGCTCGCGTTCTTGCGGTGCGACCCGCCGAAGTGCCCGGATCTGCGCATCGAGCTCGGTGACGCGGTCGGAGACGATTTGCGCCCGGTGCTCGTAGAACCGGGCCAGTCGTCCACCGATCACGGATTCGGCGGCGAGCACCTGCCGCGACACGTCCTGTTCGATCCGCCCTCGCATGGTGACGATCGCCTCACCCGCCCAGCCGGCCATCGACGTCCGTAGCGCGGACAGCCGTCGCAGCCGCACCAATCCGGCCGCGATGGCGGCACCGAGCAGCAGGGTCAGCGGCATCGCGACCCATTGCAGTGTGTCGACGGCCGACAGCGGCATTACCAGCAGTCGTCCCAGCCCGAGCCCGGCCGACGCACCGAAGGCCACCAGCAAGGCCTCCTCCACACCTCGGCGCCGAGGTGGCACCGGCGGCATCGAGATGGGCAACGGTGTGTGGGCGGGCGCCGGGCCGACTGCTTCGAGTCCGAGCAATGCCCGGGCCGCCAGCGCGCCGCGGGCGTCGTCGAAGCGCTCTTGGGCCCGATCCCGCAGGTCCGTCAGACGTGCGGCGAGCCACTGCTCGAAGTCTTGCGTGTCCGATCGGCACAGCGCCGATGCCCTCGCGGCGGCATCCGTCGACAGGTCGCGCGCTGCCACCTCCAGTTCGGTGACCCCGGCGGCGCGGATCTGGTTCGCACCACCTCGCACCGCAGCCAGCCGGTCGGATCGGCCGCGATCACGGGATGCGACCGCGTCTGCGCGTTCCGTCAGCAGGTCCGCGGCCGGATCGCCGCGTTCGGCCGCGAGCCCGGAGATCAAGGTGTCGAGGTGACGTTCGGCTTCGAGCGATTCGAGTCGTTCGGGCCGCGCCGGGCCGTCCACCTGGTCCTGCAACCACTCGATCAGCTCGTCGAATCCCGATTCCGTGCGATATCCCGCCAGCGCCGCGGCCGCCGACACGGCAAAGATCGGCATCCGGCCATCGGGATCGACGATGCCCCGATTGACCTTCAACAGCGTCGGCCAATCCCAGTACGCATCGATCTTGTTGCACACCACGGCCACCAACGACGCACGATCACGAAGCCTGCGGACCGCGGCGACCTCGACGTCCGACACCCCTGACGACGGGTCGACGATCAACAACGCCACGGCAGCCCGTCGTCCCGACTCCGACCACTCCCGCGCCCGGACGCCGCGGTCGACAAGCACTCGGGTCACCGATGTGACGCCGACCTTGCCGGTACCGCCGACCACCACTTCGCTCGCGTCGATTCCGGCCAGGCCGGTTCCGGTCAGCCCGGCGACCTCGGCGATGACCGACCTCATCTGCATCACATCCATACAAACGCCTCCTCGGCCGCGGCGGCAAGCATCGAACCCGACAGCAGGTCTTCGATCCCGTCGCGCAGAACACCCTGTGCCGCAATGATTTCGAGCTCAGCCGCGACCCGTCGCAAGCGCACCACGGGAGCCGCGGCCGCGAATCCGCGCAGCGGGTCGGCCAGCGCATCGAGCCCGCTGCGCTGCATGAGCAGCTCGGCGAGTTCGGCAGCCTCGCACCGACCGCTGCCGAGCACCGCGATCGTGACGGCGATGCCATATGCATCGAGGCGCCGCAGCAATGCCATCCGCCCCAGGCGCTGCCCCGGACCGCCCGCGTCGATGAACGTGGCCTGCATCGGCGGGACCTGTTCACCGGCCGCGGCCATCGCCGCGAGCATCTCGATCTCTTCGTCGCCGAGATCGGCGATCGCCAGGATTGCCATCAGCGGGATGACCGGCCTGCCCAGTTCTCCGGCGCACTCACCCGCCCGGACCCGTGCCGCGGGCCACGACCCCAGGCTGTCCGACTTACCCAGCAACACCAGGCTGCGTCGGGGGTCCAGAGCCGCCAGCGCCACCACATCGTCTTCCCGGGGCCAGCCCGCCAGCACGTGCAGCCAGGCGTCGGCGTCCTCGGCGTCGTCTCCGGGGCCGATGGGGCTGACATCGAATCTGCGGCGCAGAGCCGCCGCCACGGTGTCGCGGCCGGTGCCGAACCGTCCCGTCACCGCCACCCGCAGCGGACCGCGCAGTTGGCCCACCGCCCGGTTCAGCTCGCCGGCCCCCGGGAGCCGCGCGCACAACGACTCCAGCCGAACCGTCAGATCGGCATAGGCCGGATCCCCGACTCGCAGATCGATTTGATCCAATTCACCCTCCCCGACTAAAACCCACCGCCAACAGGTCAGACGCAGCCCGCGCCGCCATGGTTCCGATCACTTGCGGGTAACAATCGGCAGGTGATTGGCAAACCCCTGCTGTCACATCCGTGCCGAATGCGGGACTATGGCCGGGTGACCAGCCCACGCTCGAACCCGAACCCGGACACCGATGAGGGCGTCGATACCGAATCCGACGCCCCTGCGGTGGTCGAATCGGCCCTCGATGACGACGCCCAGCGACGAGAACGCGCCCGGCTGTATCCCCGGGTGACCAGTTTCCGGTCCCGGCGAGGCGCCCTGACCGCGGCCCAGCAGGCAAATTGGGAGCGGTTGTGGCCCCTCATGGGCCGCGACGTCAGCGACTCAGAGGTCATCGATCCGGCCGCCTGGTTCGGACGTACCGCGCCGCTGATCCTGGAGATCGGCAGCGGGACCGGCACCTCGACCGCGGCGATGGCCGCCGTCGAACCCGACCACGACGTCATCGCCGTGGAGGTCTACCGCCCGGGCATCGCCCAGCTGCTCGGTGCGATCGGCCGCGGCGATCTCGAGAACATCCGTGTCGTCCGCGGCGACGCCGTCATCGTCCTGAAGAACATGCTCACCCCGGCGTCCCTGACCGGCGTCCGGGTGTTCTTCCCCGATCCCTGGCCCAAGGCCAGACACCACAAACGACGACTCCTCCAGCCGAGCACGATCGAGTTGATCGCCGGGGTCCTGATGGATGGGGGCGCTCTGCACATCGCCACCGACCACGCCGAGTACGCGGAATCGATCGCCGAGGTCCTCGCCGCACAGACACTGCTCGTCCCCACCGACAAGTCCGTGCCGTTCTCGACGGAGCGTCCGGTCACCAAGTTCGAGGGACGGGCCGCGGTCGAAGGCCGGCCGGTCACTGAGTTCGTTCTCACACGGGTGCCCCGATGAGCCCTGCGTCGTATGGCGATGACGCCGCCCGCGGAGCCGACAATTCGGTCGCCCACACCATCTCAGGAGCCAGCCAGGAGCAGCGTGTCCTGCTGATCTGGGATGCGCCGAACCTCGACATGGGACTCGGATCGATCCTCGGTGGCCGTCCCACCGCAGCTCATCGCCCCCGCTTCGACGCGCTGGGCCGGTGGTTGCTGGCCCGGACCGCAGACATCTCCGCGTCCGCACCCCGCATCGCCGCCGAGGGCGACGACCGACCGAAGGCCGGGCTCTCTCCGATCCCCGAGGCGACCGTGTTCACCAACATCGCCCCTGGTACCGCCGAAGTGGTACGCCCGTGGGTCGAGGCGTTGCGTAATGTTGGCTTTGCTGTTTTTGCCAAGCCCAAGGTCGATGAAGACAGCGACGTGGACTCGGACATGCTCGACCACATCGAGCTTCGCAGGCACACTGTGGGGCTGGCCGGTCTGATCGTCGCGTCGGCGGACGGACAGGCCTTCCGGGAGCTGCTGCTCGATGTTGCCGCAGGCGGTGTGCCTGTCCAGGTGCTCGGTTTCCGGGAGCACGCCGCGTGGGCACTGACGTCGGAGAGTTTGGAGTTTGTAGACCTAGAAGACATCCCGGGGGTGTTCCGCGAGCCGTTGCCGCGGATCAACCTGGATTCGCTTCCCGAAGAAGGCGCCTGGTTGGCGCCGTTCCGGCCGCTCACAGCTCTGCTGTCCGGCCGCCAGAACTGAAAGCATTGTCAAGCAGTGGTGTGCAAGCCCGGTTCACGATGTGACCAACCCTGCGCCGATGACCGTCGGCGCCACAACAATGACTGCCTGAGTACAGAAAGGACGCTGCGGTGTTTGGTGCCATAGGCAACTTCGTGTACCGGATGCGTTTTGCGGTCATCGCTGTGATGGTCGCGTTGATGGCGGGTTTCGGTCTCTACGGACTCGACCTCAACAAGCATCTGAGCCAGTCCGGCTGGTTTGATCCCGGTTCGGAGTCCGTCGCGGGCTCGCAGTTGCGCGACGAGGTCCTCGGCCGCGACCACAAGTCGGACGTGATCCTGCTGGTGACGCCACCGGCCGGTACCAAGGTCGACGACCCGGCCTTCGGCGCCAAGGTCGAGCAGATCGTCCAGGACCTGGTGGCGCAATACCCGACCATCGTCGACCGCAACGATCCCGGCATCGTCGACCCGTTCGCCGCAGCGACCAACGAGTTCCAAAAGGGAGCTCAGCAACAGATCCAGGACCGATTGTTCGACGATTCCCTCGAACACGCCTTCATCAGCATCGGCATCCGCGGCGACGACGACACCACGATCTTGGAGAATTACAAGACGGTCGCACCGTTCTTCGACGATCTCGCGGTCAAGTACGACCTGCCCGGCACGACGTTCGAACTGGCCGGTCTGCAACCGGTCGCGGGCGCGATGGCCGCCGGTATGGACGAGGACATCCACCGGGCCGAGATCATCGCGCTGCCGCTGGTGGCGATCATGCTGTTCTTCATCTTCGGCGGTGTGATCGCCGCCTGTCTGCCCGTGCTGATCGGTGGTCTGACGATCGCCGGGTCGCTGGGCGTGATGAAGATCCTGGCCCAGGTGACCGAACTCAACATCTTTGCCCAATCGGTGGTGACGCTGATCGGGCTCGGCATCGCCATCGACTACGGATTGTTCATCGTCAGCCGATTCCGGGAGGAACTCGCGGAAGGCTACGACACCCGCAACGCGATCCGCCGGACGGTGATGACCTCCGGGCAGACCGTGGTGTTCTCGGCAACGATCATCGTGGCGGCGCTGGCCTGTCTGCTGCTGTTCCCGCAGGGCTTCTTGAAGTCCGTCGCCTACGGCGCGATCGCGTCCGTCACCCTCGCGGCGATCCTGTCCATCACGGTGCTGCCGGCGATCCTGTCGATCCTCGGTCCCCGCATCGACATGTGGGGCTTCTCGTTCCTGCGCCGGACGAAGACCAAGAAAGAGGTCGAGGACGGCTTCTGGGGCAAGCTCGCGGCGTGGGTCATGCGGCATCCGCTCCAGATCGCCATCCCGGTGGTCCTGCTGCTGCTCGCACTCATCATCCCGTTCGCCAACATCCAGTTCGGTGGCATCACGGAGAAGTACCTGCCGCCGGACAACGACAACCGCGTCGCGCAGCAGCACTTCGACGAGTACTTCCCCACCGAGCGCACCGAAGAGATCAAACTCGTCATCCTCTACGACCCCGAGAGCAACGACGACGCGGCCAAGCTCCAGCAGATCGCGGATCAGGCCAATCAGATTCCCGGCTTCACCAAGGAGTTCACGCTCGACGGTGCTCCGGCCGAGGGCAACCTGGTGGAGATGTCGGCCGGTCTGATCGACATGGACACCGCGGGTGAGGCCGTCGACGAACTCCGGGCGATCGACACCCAGGGGCTGCAGGTGTACGTCGCCGGAACGCCTGCCCTGACGCAGGATTCGATCAACGCGTTGCTGTCTGATCTGCCGCTCATGGTGGTGTTGCTGATCCTTGTGACGAGCCTGCTGATGTTCCTGGCGTTCGGTTCCGTGGTCCTGCCGATCAAGGCCGCTTTGGTCTCGGCGCTCGGTCTCGGTGCCACGCTCGGCATCCTGACGTGGATCTTCATCGACGGGCACGGCTCGTCCATCGCCAACTTCACGCCGGGGCCGCTGATGTCGGCTGTCCTGGTGCTGATCATCGCCATCATCTATGGCTTGTCCACCGACTACGAGGTGTTCCTGCTCTCCCGCATGGTCGAGGAGAGACAGAAAGGTGCCAGTACCACCGAGGCGATCAGACGCGGTACCGCACACACCGGCCGCATCATCACCGCTGCCGCCGCGATCCTGGTGGTGGTCACGGGAGCCTTCGGTCTGTCGGAGATCGTGATGATGAAGTACATCGCGTTCGGCATGATCGCGGCGTTGATCTTGGACGCCACCATCATTCGCATGTTGCTCGTCCCGGCGCTGATGAAATTGCTGGGCGACGACTGCTGGTGGGCTCCGAAGTGGATGAAGAAGTTGCAGGAGAAGATCGGACTCGGCGAGACGATCCTCGACGACGAGATCGGCGCCGGTCGTTCGGCGCAGGCCTCACGCGGTGACCGCAGCGCGGGAACCGTTGTCGCCGAGGCTCCGACCTCCGCCTTCCGCACGGCGCCCGCAGACGGCCGTCGCCCGGTCGCGGTGGGCGCCGCAGCCGGCCCCACCCGGCCCTCCGGTCCCATCAACCGGCCACCACAGCCCCCGCGCCCACCGGCGCCCCACACCGGGCATGGTGGCAGGCAGGCAGATCCGGCCCAGCCGTCCAATCCCCGACTTCAGAAGGCTCCCGGTTCCACCGCACCCCGGAACGGCTCTGTTCCGGCGTCGGTACCGACGGGGCGGATGCCGGCGCCGACGGCCGATTCCGGTCCCGTGCGACGGCCCGACCGTCCGCCGGTTCCTCCGGTCAGCGGTCCGATCCGACGGTCACCGAGTCGTCCGGCGCCGGAATCCGATCCGGTGGCACCCCGGATGCCCAGTCGTGAGAACGCTCGCCGGAACCGGCCCGACACCGGTGGGTGGAGTCTGGGCGCCGGCGGAATTCGCCTGGGCGGCACCGATACCCCGGTCGCAAACGGGACCGGCGCCCCGGTTCCACCGGCCGGCGGATCCGAACCCACACGTCAGCCGGGCCGTCCGCCGCGACCTCAGCCGATCCAGTCCGGGCAGGGCTCGATCGCACCGCACAACCGGCCCCCTGCGTCCCGGAGCACAGAAACCCGGAGCACGGAGCCTCGGAGCACAGAGCCTCGGAGCACAGAGCCTCGGAGCACCGGACCTCGCCCGGTCCCGGCCGGTCGTCAAGATCCTTCGGGTCGCGGCCCCACCACAACCGGTCCGGACGACGGTGAGCAGAGCAGTCCGTTGCGCCGCCGGCCCGAGCTGGGTTCCGAAGGCGGACAACCGTTGATCGCCTCGCTGAACCCGGAGCAGTCTCGGCAGCAGCCGCCGCAGCCGCCTCGGCAGCAGCCCAGAACGCAACCACCGGCGCCGCAGCAACCGCAGCCGGAAACACCTGAACCCGAGGATTCGTCGTCCAGCGGACGTCGGCGGGCCCGGGAACGTGGCGATGGTCAGATCAGCGTTCGTGACCTGTTGCGGCGCGGCAACGACAACAACAACTCGCAGGAGTAGCCCCGCTACGCGGGGTCCCGCGAGCCGAACACCACCACAGATCCACCTCGTTCAGTCATAACCAGCTGTTGCAACAGGTGGTTATGACTGAACGAGGTGGATCTGATCAGCGAACAGTGCGCGCGAGACCCTGACCCCGCTCGAGCCTGCGGATGTTGTCGGCGATGTCACGGACACGGCCGACAAAAGTGTCCCGGGTGACGCCCGACGAGTGCGGTGTCATCAGCAGATTCGGCAGGTCCGCGAACGGGAGCTCGCCGGGTTCGCCGTGTCCGTCGGGCCCCGGATAGGCATACCAGACGTCGATGGCCGCGGCGCGAATGGTGTTGCGGCTCAGGGCTTCATAGAGCGCCTGCTGCTGGACCAGCCGCCCGCGCCCGACATTGATCAGGACCCCATCGGGTCCGAGCGCGGCGAGCTCATCCGGACCGATCATGCCGCGGGTATGGTCGGTCAGCGGCGCCGACATCACGACGACGTCCGACTCGGCCATCAGCCGGTGAAGGTCGGAACCGTCCCCGGCCCACGACAGACCTGCCGCAGCGGCGTCGACGCTGCCGCGTCCGGTCACCGCCGATCCGGTGCATCCCAGAGTCCGCAGCAGGTTCCAACTCTTGGATCCGATGTGCCCGAACCCGACAAAACCGATGTGCGCGTTGTTCATCGAGAGCGGCTGGGCCAGTAAATCGTCGTAGACCGACGATGCCCACACCCCACGGCGCAGTGCCCGATCCTGGGTGAGGAATCCGCGCCGCAGCATGATCGCGGTGGACAGGACGTACTCCGCGATCGAGTCCTCGTGATGAAAGGTGTTGGCCACCTTGGTCCGTGGATCCAGGGATGCGAACGCCACGTTGTCGGTGCCGGCGCCCGCGACGTGCACCAACTGCAGGCGCTGCGCCGCCGAGGCCATCGCCGCGGTGAACCTGCCGCCGACGTAGACGTCGGCCGTGGGGAGGTCATCGATGATCACGGCCTCGTCGAAGCGCGCATGCCAGATCACCTCGACGTCCGGCGGGAGCAGGCTCTCGAACAGATCGCGGTGGGGCAACAGATTTCGGTCACCGACGACGATGCGCATGGCGGGCACCTCGTCGGTCACGCCCGCACCAGGGCGGGGCGTTTGCTGTCAAAGGTCCAGTTAGGTACCAGATACTGCATGCCCACCGAGTCGTCACGAGATCCGAGCCCTTCGCGGAGGTACAACTCGTGGGCGGCCTCCACCTCGTCCATGTCGAGGTCGACACCGAGGCCCGGGGCCGCGGGCAGCGTGAGGTAGCCGTCGACGATGTCGTAGGGCTCCTTGGTGATTCGCTGTCCGTCCTGCCAGATCCAGTGGGTGTCGATCGCGGTGATGGCGCCGGGTGCGGCGGCCGCGACATGGGTGAACATCGCCAGGGAGACGTCGAAGTGATTGTTGGAGTGCGAACCCCACGTCAGCCCCCAGGCATCGCAGAGCTGGGCGACACGGACCGACCCCGCCATCGTCCAGAAATGTGGATCCGCGAGTGGGATGTCGACCGCACCGGACCGGATGGTGTGGCCCAGTTCGCGCCAGTCCGTGGCAATCATGTTGGTGGCGGTCGGGAGTCCGGTCGCCCGTTTGAACTCGGTCATCACCTCGCGGCCGGAGAAGCCGCCTTCGGGGCCGACCGGGTCTTCGGCGTAGGCGAGCACGTCGCGCAGCCCGCGGCAGGTCTCGATCGCCTCGGACAGCAGCCATCCACCGTTGGGATCCAGGGTGATCCGGGCGTCGGGGAACTGCTCGGCGAGTGCGGTGACCGCGGCCGCCTCCTCGCGGGGCGCCAGTACGCCGCCCTTGAGTTTGAAGTCGGCGAAACCGTAGCGGGCCTGCGCGGCCGACGCGAGTGCAACGATCGAGTCGGGGGTCAGCGCTTCCTGATGCCGCAGTCGCAGCCAGTCGTCGGTCTCACCGGCGCCGTCGGTGTAGTCGAGCGCTGTCTTGTTTCGATCTCCGACGAAGAACAGATAACCCAGTGCCTGCACGCGGTCGCGCTGCTGTCCGTCGCCGAGCAGCGCCGCCACCGGCACATCCAGGTGCCGGCCGAGAAGGTCCAGGAACGCCGATTCCACGGCCGTCACCGCGTGGATGGTCACGCGCAGATCAAAGGTCTGGCTTCCGCGGCCGCCGGCGTCGCGGTCGGCGAACGCGCCACGGATCGCGGCCAGTACAGCGTTGTGGTCACCGATACCGCGTCCGACGACAAGGTCGCGGGCATCGGACAGGGTCTGCCGGATGGGTTCTCCGCCCGGCACTTCACCGACCCCGGTGTTCCCGTCGGAGTCTGTGAGCACCAACAGGTTTCGGGTGAAGAACGGCGCATGGGCCCCCGACAGGTTCAGCAACATGCTGTCCCGGCCGGCGATCGGGATCACCCGCATGTCGGTGACCACCGGGGCTCCGCGGCTGGTGTCTGACGTCATTGGTTCGAGCCTTTCGCTTGCGTGACCACGCTCACAGTCGAGAATAGGTGTGGTAATTGATGCGCGTCCAACACTCTTGATGGATAGAACGATGCGCTATGGGTATCAGAGGATCTGCTGTCCGATCAGCAGCACCGCACCCACCGACGAGATACCGATCGAGAGCCACCGCAGTCGAGCCGGATCGAGGAGGCGATTGACGAAGCGGGACGCCACGTAGCCGAGCACGGTCACCGGGATCAGGACCACGAACATCTCCGTGTTCTCCCGCTCGATGGCACCGGCCGCCGCGAGGACCGCGATCGACATCAGCGATCCCACCAGGAAGAACGCACTCATGTTCCCGCGAAGGCGGGCGCCGGTTGAGCTCTGCAGGACCAGCGCCATCGGCGGTCCGCCGATCGAGGTGGCGGTGCCGAGAAGGCCGGACGCAGCGCCCGCGGTCGCCAGATTGCGGCGCAATGGCGGCGGCGACCATCCCATCGTCGCCATCACAACACCGGCCAGCACCACCCCGGCAAGGAGCAGCGAGAGGCCACGTTCGGGCAGCAGCAACAGCAGCGCCGCGCCCGCGAGGGTCCCCGGCACCCGGCCGACCAGCGCCCACCCGGTCCCACCCAGATCGAGACTCTGGCGTTCACGCACCACGACGAGGAGCGTGACCACCACCGCCGACATGATGAGCGTTCCCGGGATCAGCGTCGGATCCACCAGCGCGACGACCGGGGCGGCGAGCATGCCCATGCCGAAGCCGATCGAGGCCTGCATGCAGGCCGCGGCGAAGACCGCGACGGCAACCAGCGCAAACGCGCCGGCGCTCACCCGGCAGCAACTTTCAGACGTCGGGACATTCGTCAGACGTGGGCGGCGGGCATGCCGAGGGAGACCGCGGTGCGCGGATGGAAGCACTCCGCGACATGGGTCGACGACTGCGCCGATTCGCCGAGCGCGGCGCGGATCGATGTGCCCGGCGGTACCCCGACGGCGACGGGAGGCGACGACTGCGCGCACTCGTCGGTCGCGTGCACGCACCGGGTCCGGAACCGGCAACCAGACGGCGGGTTCAGCGGCGACGGCACTTCGCCTTCGAGGATGATGCGGGTCCGGCGCGTGCTGGGATCGAGTGTCGGCGCCGCCGACATGAGCGCCTCGGTGTACGGATGCATCGGGGTGTCGAAAACCCGTTCCGTCGGGCCTGTTTCGACGATCCGGCCCAGATACATCACGGCGACCCGGTCGGCGACATGCCGCACGACCGACAGGTCATGGGAGATGAAGATGTACGAGATGCCCAGCTCCTGCTGCAGCTCGTTGAGCAGGTTGAGCACCTGCGCCTGCACCGACAGGTCCAGCGCCGACACGGGCTCGTCGCAGATCAGCACCGACGGGCGCAGGGCCAGCGCGCGGGCGATACCGAGTCGCTGACGCTGACCGCCGGAGAACTCTTGCGGGGACCGGTGCTCGTCGCTCGGACGCAGTCCCACCAGCTGCAGCAGTTCGCGGACGCGGGCGGCGCGATCACGCTTCGACTTGTACAGCCCCTTGTGGGTGCGCCAGGGCTCGGAGATGATCTCGCCGGCACTCATCCGCGCGTTGAGGGAGGCGTAGGGATCCTGGAACACCATCTGCACCCGTCGGCGCAGTGCGAGCATATCCTTGCTCTTGAGGGCGTAGGGGTCGGTGCCGTCCCAGCTGATCGTGCCGTCGTCGGGACGCTCGAGCATCATCAGGGTTCGCGCGAGAGTGGACTTGCCACAACCGGATTCACCGACCAGCCCCAGCGTCTCCCCGCGCGCGAGATCGAGATCGATTCCATCGAGGGCTCGCAGCTGTGTCTTTCCGTCCTTCCCCGCCGGGACCTTGAACGTCTTCGTGAGGTTCCGGACCTCCAGGACTGCGGGACTCGTGGATTCGGACTTGGTCGATTCAGACCCGGTGGAATCAGACCCGGTGGAATCAGACTTGGTGGAATCAGACTTGGTGGAATCAGACTTGGTGAGTTCAGGCATTGCCGACCTCCTCGGTGAAGTGGCACGCGGCCGCGCGGTCTGTGTCGACCGAGAGCAATGCGGGCCGGGTGCTGACGCAGATGTCCTGGGCAAGTGGGCATCGCGCTTGGTAGACGCAGCCGGACGGAACCGAATGCAGGTCGGGCGGGGTGCCGCCGATGGACTTGAGGTCCTCGCCCCGTTTGACATTGACCGGCACGGATTCGAGCAGCCCCTTGGTGTAGGGATGCTTGGGGTTTGCGAAGACATCCGCAACACGGCCCGTCTCGACGACGTTGCCCGCGTACATGATCGCCACCCGGTCGGCCTGTTCGGCCACGAGCGCCAGGTCGTGGGTGATGAGGATGACGGCCATGTCGAACTCGGTCCGCAGATCGTTCAGCAACGACATGATCTGGGCTTGGACGGTGACGTCGAGCGCGGTGGTCGGCTCGTCGGCGAGCAGCACTTTCGGGCTCAAAGCGACCGCCATCGCGATCAGCAGGCGCTGGCGCATACCACCGGAGAACTGGTGCGGATAGGAGTCGACGCGCGACTCCGGTTCGGGGATGCCCACGTGCTCCATCAGCCGAATGGCTTCGCGCCTGGCATCTCTCGACGACATCTTGCGATGGATACGGAACGGTTCGGCCAGTTGGGTTCCCACGGTGTACACGGGATTGAGTGCGGTGAGGGCGTCCTGGAACACGATGGCGAGCTCGGTGCCTGCGATCTGACGGCGCTTGCGCTTGCTCGCGGTGATCAGGTCCGTGTCGCCGAGGACAACCGAACCGTCGGTGATGTCGGCGATCGGATCGAGCAGGCCCACCAGCGCCTGGGCGGTCATCGACTTGCCACATCCGGATTCGCCCAGCAGCGCCAGGGTTTCGCCGCGGCGGGCGGCAAACGACACGTGATCCACTGCGCGCACCACACCGGTGGGTGTGCGCAGGTCGACGGTGAGGTCGGTGACGTCGAGGGCGATGCGATCGCCTGCGGTGTCGGAATCGGAATCGGCGAGGGCTGGAGCACTCATGCGACTGCCTTTCGTGAGGAGAACATCCGGCGGCGTTTGCGCGGCACGGTCAGACGCCAGCGCTGCCCGGGATCGGTGGCGATCCGGGCCCACGCGGCCAGGACGGTTGCCGACACCGTGGTCACCACGATGGCCAGACCGGGGAAAAACGACAGCCACCACGCGGTCTGCAGGTACGTGCGGCCTTGCGAGACCATCAGGCCCCAGCTGATGTCGGGCGGCTGGATGCCGATGCCCAGGAAGCTCAATGACGATTCGGCGAGCATCACGAAGCAGAAGTCGAGCGTGGCGACCGTCAGCAACGTCGGCAGCAGGATCGGCAGGACGTGCCGGCGGATGATCGATCCGCTGCTGGCGCCGAATGTCCTTGCCGCATCGACGAAGATCCGGCTCTGCAACTCGGCGGATTCGGCGCGGGCGGTACGCAGGTAGATCGGGATGCGGGTGAAGGCCAGCACGAGCACGATGTTGGCGGCACTCGGCGAGAAGACGTAGAGCACCACGACGGCGAGCAGCAGTGACGGGAAGCTCATCATCACATCGGCGATCCGCATCGCAGTGGTCTCACGCCAGCCGCGGTGATACCCGGCCCACATCCCGACGACCGAACCGATCACACAGGAGATCAGGACGGCGGGTAGGGCCACCATCATCGTGGTGCGGCAGGCGACGATCAGTCTGGCCAGCATGCTGCGGCCGAGCGGGTCGGTCCCGAGGACGTTCATCCACCCGGTGTCGAGATTGAACGGTGCCAGGTTCGACTCGTCCAGGTTCTGATCGGTGGCCGCGCCGCCGACCAGCCAGGGCCCGAACGCGGCGACGAGTAATACGAACACGAGGATCGCGGCCGCGACGGTGGCCATCGGGTCCCGCAGGAGCAGACGCCAGAGCGGCATCTTCCCCGAAGGCGCTTTGCCCTTGGCAACGGAATCGCCCGTCAGGTCGGTGGGCGCGACCTGCGAACCGGTCGGGTCGGTGACGTCGGTGGAACTGAGTGGTCCGGTGGCAATCGACATGGTGTTCTCCTAGACCTTGACCTTTTCGCGGACCCGCGCATCGAGCAGCGCGTATCCGACGTCGATGACGACGTTGAGGATGAAGATGCTGACGGCGGTGAGCAGGACCGCGGCCTGCAGGACAGCGAAGTCACGTTGCAGGATCGAATCGATCATCAGCTTGCCGATACCCGGCCAGCCGAAGATGACCTCGACAACCACCGCACCGTTGACCAGCGCGACAGCCAGGTCGCCGGCGACGGTCAGGGCCGGGGCGGCGGCGTTTCGCAGGGCGTGATGTGTGACGACCCGGAAGTCACCGGCGCCCTTGCTGCGTGCGAGTCGTACATACGGCGCCGAGAGGGCCTGCACCATCGCGCCGCGGACCACCTGGGTCAAGACCCCCAGTGGGCGGATCAGCAACGTTGCGATCGGCAGGATCCACGACAGGCTGCTTCCGGTACCCGATGTGGGCAACCAGCCGAACACCACGGCGAAGATCCAGATGCCGGTGATGGCGAACCAGAAGTCGGGGACGCTGGCTGCGGTCATCGACACCAGGGACGAGAAGCGGTCGGCGAGGGAGTTGGGCCGCAGTGCCGCCCAGCAGCCGAGGATCACGGAACCAACGATGGCCAGCAACATCGTGAAGAACGCGAGCTGCAAGGTCGCCGGGAACGCCCGGAGCGCCATGGAGGCAGCGGACTCGCCGGTCCGCAGCGACTCACCGAAGTCCAGGTGCGCCACCCCGGAGAGGTAGTCGCCCATCTGGCCCCAGACCGGCTTGTCCAGCCCATTCTCGGCGGCGAACTCGGCGCGCTGGTCAGGTGTTGCCGACACGGGCAGGTAGAGGTTGGTCGGGTCACCGGTGAGTCGGGCGAGCAGGAAGACTCCGAAGAGCACCACCAGCAGCGGGATGAGGCTGGTGTACATGCGGCGCCTCAGGAATGCGAACATCTCTCACCGCTTTCTCGGATGGGGCGGATGGATCATGACGGGTACTCCCAAAAGAGCTGAAAGAGCGTGGGTGGGCTGGACAAAACGGGTGTCAGTCATTGCCGGACGATTCGGCGTGTGTCATCTCGGCCAGGCGCATCTCGTCACCGGTTGCCGAGTTCGGTTGGTAGGCAACCGATGCGTCCTTGGCCAGCACCGCGTTCATGTGGGCGATGTAGGCGTATTGCCGGATGAGCCGGGGCTCGTCGGCCAGGACACCGGAGAACGCGACCTGACGGGCTTCGCCGATCTGTTCTTCCGCGGCCGCGATCTCGGCGTCGTATTCCGCTGTGCCGTAAGTACTCTGGTACCCATCGCTCAGCAGGTACTGCTCGGCGGTGAACTGGGCGTCACCGGCCTGGTTGCCGTGCTGGATCATCAGCAGTATCGGGCCCTCGTCGGGGAAGGGCCGAATCTGGTAGGCCATCTGGCCCGAGGTGTCCATCATCTCGATCTTCACGTTCAGGCCGGCCTGGTCGAGAGAGTTCTGGATGACCTCGATCGTCTCGTTGATCTTCGGGAACATCCCGGTCCGCCCGATCAGCTTGATCTGCTTGTCCACCGGAACGCCGTCGGCCTTGGCCTCGGCAACAAGTCCTTTGGCTCGATCGAGATCGAACTGGGTGGGCGAGATCTGGTCATTGAAACCGACGATGCTCGGCCCGACGAGTTGTGCCGCCGGATCCCCGAGGCCACGGAACAGGGCTTTGATGATGCCGCCGCGATTGATCGAAAGGTCGATGGCCTCGCGGACACGGTAGTCGTCGAGCGGTGGTTCGTCGGCTTGCATCCGCAGCGCAGTGGTCTCGTTGTTCGGGTAGGAGACACCCAGATCGCCGGCGCCGTCCTCAGGGCCGAGGTAGGTGGCGATTTCCGCTTCGTCGTTGGCCACCATGGCGGCCCGGACACTCCCCTCGGTTCGCCACTGGTAGACCGCCCGGGTGTATTCCGGTGTCGGACCGGCATATTCGGGGTTCAGCGCGAGCGCCAATTTTTGGCCCGGGTCCCAGTAGTCAACCAGGTAGGGGCCGGTTCCGATCGGGATGCGGACCTTGTCGGTGGCGTCGGTGCTGGTCGGGACCATCTCGATGAACGAGATCCGCAGTGGCAGAATCGGATCTGACGTCGGGGTGGTTACGGTCACGGTGGCCGGGTCGATCGCCTCGACGATCAGATCGTCGTCACCGAACACATACCCGTCGACCTCGCACCCGATTGTCGAATTGATGGTGCGATTGATGGAAAACGCAGCGTCCTCGGCGTCGAACATGGTGCCGTCACTGAACTTGACGCCCTCGTGGATGTTGAACGTCCACATGTTCGGAGAAGTCTGCTCCCAGGAGTCGGCCAGCTTCGGCTCCAGATCTCCACTGTCGGGATTGCGCTCCATGAGAGGTTCGGTGATGTTGGACCGGACAACCGGGCCGGTGGCGGTCAACGACGCGTCGCACGGTTCGAGTGTCGGCGGCTCCTGTGGGAGCACGATGCGCAAGGTGTCGGGGTTGGCGGCGTCGGTCTGCGTGGTGTTCGCGACGGAGCAGCCGGTGGCCAACGCGGTGGCGACAACGGTGAGGGCGCTCAGGGCGAGCACCGCACACCTGCTCTGGCGGCGGGAAGCCGGCGGCGTCGGGGCTGCGGCGTGCATGGTTCCTCCGTAGTGAAGATGAATCGCGTCGATCGTCAGACGCTGACCGTTTGTGACGGTAGCCACAACGTAGGAGGGCCCTGAAAGCGCGTCAACAGGCCAAAACGCCTGTAGAGCGCACTTTTCACCCGTGATGGGCATCACTGCTTTGCCAAACCGGTGACGTGAATCATCACAAATATACCGTCTGACCTGCCAGTTTCCGCGGGTGGCCACAACGGCCACGGATCAGCCGCCGGACAATCATGCCGTTTCGGTATCAGTCCATGTTATTTACGAGTTGGACAGGTATTCCTGGCCGGGCCTACCGTGTGATGAGCCCAGTAGAGGACCACGCCGGTTCTCACCTGCCGTCAGGAGATGCGATGGTCAACGCACAAGCTGCCACTGCCGAAGCCGAACCAGCTGCGCCGCAGCCGATCACACGTTCCTCGACGAACGGCAAGGTGTTGCAGGTGGGGCCACTCAAGCCGTCGCTCGCCCGCACGCTGTCCACCGACTACGACGCCCTGCTGCTCCCCGTCGACGAATCCCGCCCAGCCTTCCTGGCCACGCACGGGGACAGCGTCAACGCGGTGGTCACCTCGGGCCGCACCGGCGTCGACGCCGCGCTGATGGCCGACCTGCCCAATCTCGGTGCCATCGTCCACTTCGGGGTCGGCTACGACACCACCGACGTCGAGGTCGCCACACAGAAGGGTGTCGGCGTCAGCAACACACCCGATGTCCTCACCGACTGCGTTGCCGACACCGCGATCGGGCTCCTCATCGACACGTTGCGCGGCTTCTCTGCCGCCGACCGCTTCGTGCGGGCCGGCCGCTGGCCCCGCGAGGGCAATGTCCCGTTGACCCGCAAAGTCAGCGGATCCCGCGTCGGCATCATCGGGCTCGGGCGGATCGGCACCGCCATCGCCGACCGGCTCGCCGGCTTCGGTTGCGACATCGCCTATCACAATCGCCGTGAGATCCCCGGCTCGAGGTACCGCTATGCGACGTCGCCGGCCGACCTCGCGGCGTCCGTCGACATCCTCGTCATCGCGGCGTCGGGCGGCAAGGGGACCCAGCAACTCGTCGACCGATCCGTCCTGAAAGCACTTGGGCCCGAAGGGTTCCTGATCAATGTCGCGCGCGGCAGCGTCGTCGACGAGACGGCACTGGTCGAACTGCTCGGCTCGGGCGGCCTCGCCGGCGCCGGACTCGACGTCTTCGCCGACGAACCGAACGTGCCCGCGGAATTGCTCGACCTCGACAACGTTGTCCTGCTCCCCCACGTCGGCAGCGGCACCACCGCGACCCGCGATGCGATGGAGGCGCTCACCTTGCAGAACCTCGACGAGTTCATCGCCACCGGAACGCTCACCACCGCCGTGGTGCAGCCGAAGGCGGTGCGGTCATGAGCGTTGTGCTCAGTTACGTACCGACCAACGAGGGTCGCGGCGCACTGTCCTTCGGTTTCGCCGAAGCACGGATGCGCGGAACCGATCTGCTTGTCGTCGCCGAGGACAACAGCGCCTCGGCTCCCGAGTTCGAACTCGATCTGGCCGCTGCCCGGCATGCGGCCGACGCCGCCGACGTCGTGGTGAAGGTCGACCCCAATGAGCCCGGCCTCTCCCACTCCGACAACCTCATCGACGCGTCCTATCGCGACGATGTCGAGCTGATCGTGATCGGGCTCCGCCGCCGTTCGCCGGTCGGAAAGCTGTTGACCGGCAGTGCGATGCAGCGTGTGCTGCTCGACGCCCAGTGCCCCGTCACAGCCGTCAAGCCCCCGGTCCGCGCCGCCGTCTAGTCTCCAACCCGAAAGTGGTGGGTCTTGGCGAGCATTTCCCCAGGTCGGCCTCACCAAGACCCACCACTTTCGGATTCGTGCTAGCGCCATTCCCTTTGGGGCAGTACGTCTTCCATGAGTCGGGCGAGTGCCGGATTGGGATTGTCCGGGCGCCAGGCCGCGTTCATCTGGACCGGACGGTCACGCACCGACCTCACCTCTTTGAAAACCACGCCTTCGGGATGCATCGTGGCGGCCGACTCCGGTACCAGCGCCATGCCCAGGCCGGAGCGCACCAGCACCAGCATCGTGTGCACCTGCGTCACATACTGGACGTATCTCGGTGTGGCGCCGACGATCGTGAAGGTGCTGATCAACAGTTCGTGGAAGTAGCGGGCGTCGACCGGTGAGTACATCACGACGGGCCGGTCATCGAAGTCCTCGATCGTCAGATGCTCGGCATCGACGAGTTCGTGGTCGACGGGCAGGGCTGCGATCAGCCGTTCGTGGTGGATGGGCCGACTGGAGATGCCGGGCCGGGTCATGATGGGCCGGACCAGCCCGAGGTCGAGCTCCCCACCCGAGAGCGACTCGATCTGGGCGGACGAAACCATCTCACGCAGAACCAGTTTCACGTCCGGAAGAATCTCCCGTGCCGCGGACAACAGGCGGGGCAGCACGGCATGCGCCGACGCCCCGGTGAATCCGACGATGACGGTACCGAGGTCGCCGGCCGGGACACGCCGCACGGTCAGCACCGCACTCTCGGACAGCCGGACGATACGTCGGGCGTCAGGCAGGAACGCAGCGCCGGCCGCCGTGAGCGTCACCGAGCGACTCGTCCGGTCGACGAGCTGGACACCGAGTTCGTTTTCGAGTTGCTGGATCTGCCGGCTCAGCGGCGGCTGTGTCATGTGCAGACGCTCGGCCGCCCGTCCGAAATGCAGTTCCTCTGCGACAGCGATGAAGCAGGTGAGTCGAGCCAGCGAGAACATTGATCCACTCCCGGTATCGAGAAGCGGGCGCAACTGCACCCTGGTGGATCAATGTACTGTGTCGTGTGCTCGGCCTGGCTCAGACCTGCCCGATTTCACCAGCGCGGGCAGGTGTTTTCGAAGGACGGATCGATGGATTTCATGTAGCCGGTGTCGTCCCGGTCGCGGATCCCGCAGTCGAGGTACTGCTGATGGAGGGCGGCCAGGGCGTCGTCGTCGATCTCGACCCCGAGTCCGGGTGCGGTCGGCACGGGCACTGCTCCGTCGACGATGGAGAGTGCACCGGGTGCGATGACGTCCTCGGTCTTCCACGGCCAGTGGGTGTCGCACGCGTAGGTGAGGTTCGGCGTTGCCGCGGCCAGGTGGACCATCGCGGCCAGACTGATCCCGAGATGCGAGTTGGAGTGCATCGACAACCCCAGGCCGAACGTGTCGCAGATCCCGGCGAGCAAACGGGACCGCTGCAGTCCGCCCCAGTAATGGTGGTCGGAGAGGACCACCGCGACCGAGTTCTGGCGGACCGCGGGTTCGAGGTGATCGAACGCGACCACGCACATGTTGGTGGCCAGCGGCATCTTCGCCTCGGCGGCGACCTCGGCCATGCCCTCGAGTCCGGGTGTCGGATCCTCGAGATATTCGACGATGCCCGCGAGTTCGGACGCCACCTTCACCGAGGTGTCGACGGTCCACGCCGCGTTCGGGTCGAGCCGCAACGGCAGGTCACCGAAGGCCGTCCGCAGTGCCTTGATCGCGGCGATCTCCTGTTCGGGCGGCAGCACGCCGCCCTTGAGCTTGATCGCCTTGAATCCGTATTCGTCGATCATCCGCCGCGCCTGGCGGACCAGGCCGTCGGGATCGAGCGCCTCACCCCACGAATCCGGTTCGGCGCCGGGATGACCGGCCCATTTGTAGAAGAGGTAGGCGCTGAACGGCACCTCGGAGCGGACCGCACCACCGAGCAGATCGGACACCGGCCGGCCGAGCGCTTTGCCCTGCACGTCGAGGCAGGCGACCTCGAACGGCGACAGCACCCGGTCGGTGGTGCTGGCGGTGGTGATCATGCCGGCCACACCGTCCCCGCCGGTGATCGACAACGTGCCGAGCACGGTGTCGATGGCGTCGCGCAGGGAGCCCAGCGCGAACACGTCGATCCCGACGATCGCTTCTGCCGCCGCCTCGAGGCGGGCCAGGTGCGCGGTGTCGGCGTAGGTCTCGCCCAGTCCGACCCACCCGGCGTCGGTGTCGAGCTGGATGATCGCCCGCAGCGCGTAGGGCTGGTGTACACCAACGGTGTTGAGCAGCGGCGGATCGGCGAAGGCCACCGGGGTGATCCGCGCACCGGTGATCAGGATGGGGCCGGCTGACATCAGATCGCCGCCGACGGTTGCAGGGCATCCGCCAGAACCGCGCGCCCGGCCGCGGTGATGGCGATCAGTTCCTGCCCGTGCTCGGGGGTCAGCGCGACGAGCGGCGCGCGCACCGGTCCGGCGTTGATCCCTTCCATGGTGACGCCGAACTTGACCAGGGAGACCGCGTAACCGGGAACCAGGTTGCGCAGACGGACCAGTGGGTGGAAGAAGTTGCGCAACAAGGCTTCCGCGAGTTCATCGTTGCCGGACTCGAGCGCGTTGTAGAACGCCAGAGCGATCTCGGGCGCGAACGCGAACGTTGCCGACGAGTACAGGGTGACGCCGATGGCGCGGTACGCCTGCTGGGTGATCTCCGCGGTCGGCAGCCCGTTGAAGAACAGGAAGTCCTTCCCCGACGGCGCGAGAGCGTCCTTGACCGCGATGACGATGCGGGCCACGTTGTCGAGATCACCGGTGCCGTCTTTGAATCCGATGACGGTGGGCAGTTGGGCCACCGCCACTGCGCTGGCCTCGTCGTAGACCGCGGTGCCGCGGTTGTAGACGATGAGCGGGAGGTCGGTGGTGGCCGCCACCGCACGGGTGTACTCGACAAGACCGGCCGGCGGCATCGTGACGAGGTACGGCGGCAGGAGCAGGATGCCGTCGGCGCCGGCGGCCTTGGCGCTCGCGGCGAACTCCTTGGCCTGAACCAGGGAGCCACCGGCGCCCGCGAAAACGGGAACCCGACCGGCGACGACGTCGACTGCGGTCGCGACGATCCGGCCGAACTCCTCGAGGCCGAGGGCATGGAATTCCCCTGTGCCACAGGCGATGAACACGCCACCCGGTCCGGCCGCGACACCCTTTTCGAGGTGTTCGGCGAGGTTCGCATAGTCCACCTCATCGGACTCGGTGAACGGGGTGACGGGAAAGAACAGGACTCCGTCGAGCATGGGATTGTCTCCTTGTGTGGGAATGGGTGTCAGTCTTGGATGAGTCGGCCGTCGATGCGGCGCCAGAGGTTGTCGGGGTTGCCGTCGGCGATGGCCGGGGGCAGGAGTGCGGCCGGGACATCCTGATAGGCCACGGGACGCAGGAACCGTTCGATGGCGAGTGATCCGACCGATGTACTGCGGGCGTCGGACGTCGACGGATACGGTCCGCCGTGGACCATCGCGTGACCGACCTCGACCCCGGTTGGCCAGCCGTCGAACAGGATTCGGCCGACCTTGAGTTCGAGGACACCGAGCAGTCGGCCCGCGTCGTCGAGATCGGCATCATCGGCGTGGACGGTGGCGGTCAGCTGACCTTCGAGTGCGGAGGCGACGTGGCGGACCTGCTGCGCATCGGCGCACCGCACGATCAGACTCGCCGAGCCGAATACCTCTTGCTGCAACACATCCGACGCGAGGAACGTCTCGGCGTCGGTGCTGAACACCGCGGCGCCGCAGGTGTTGGGTGCATCGGTGGCCGCGGCCCGGGCCTCGACCGTCGATGCATTCGCCAGCGCCTGGACACCTTCGGAGTACGAGTTGGCGATGTTGGGGGTGAGCATCGGGGTCGGGCTGCTCGCGGCGACCGCGGCTCCGGCCGCCTCGACGAACGCGTCGAGACCAGGGCCGTCGACGGCGATGACCAGACCCGGATTGGTGCAGAACTGGCCCGATCCCAGGGTCAGCGAACCGACAAAGGCCTTGCCCAGCTCAGCACCACGGGTGGACAATGCCTCGCCGAGGATGAAGACGGGATTGATCGAGCTCATCTCGGCGTAAACCGGGATGGGCTCGGGCCGGGACGCGGCCGCGGCAACAAGAGCGGTTCCGCCCGAGCGTGATCCGGTGAATCCGACCGCCTTGATCCGGGGATCGGTGACAAGCCGGGTTCCCAATCCGGGGCCGGATCCGTACAACAGCGAGAAGGTGCCGGCCGGCATCCCGGAGCGACTGATCGCATCGGTGATCGCACGTCCGACCAGTTCAGAGGTTCCGGGGTGGGCGTCGTGCGCCTTCACCACCACCGGGCAGCCCGCCGCCAGAGCCGAGGCGGTGTCGCCGCCGGCCACCGAGAACGCGAGCGGAAAGTTGCTGGCGCCGAACACCGCAACGGGGCCGAGGGGCACCTTGCGCTGCCGGATGTCGGCGCGGGGCAGTGGGGTGCGGTCGGGTTGCGCCGGATCGATGCGCGCACCGTTCCAGCCGCCGTCGCGGAGCACTCCGGCAAAGAGGCGCAGCTGGCCGGCGGTACGGCCGACCTCTCCGGTGATCCGGCCCTGCGGCAGGCCCGATTCCGCGCAGGCCCGGTTGATCAGCGTTTCGCCGAGTCCTTCGATGTTCTCCGCGATCAATTCGAGGAATGCGGCCCGCACCTCCGACGACGTGGAGCGGTACGCGTCGAACGCTGCTGCGGCCGCGGCGCAGGCGGCCTCGACGTCGTCTTCGCTGCCATGCGCGTACCCGGGCTCGAGCGCGGTGTCGGTCGACGGGTCCAGACCGCGCACAACCGTGCCGGCGCCGGTCACGAATCGACCCGCGATGATCATCTGGCCGGTCAGCGCGTCGATCCGGTCAACCGTTGCTGTCATGTCGATTCCTTGCCTCGTGGGGTTCGTTCGCGCCCGTCGCTGCGGGGGACGTGGACAACCCGGGTCACACCTGGGGCTTCGTCAAGGCGTGACCCGGGTCATACAGCGACCGTAGGACGGCTATTGATTCCTGTCCAAGTCAAATATCGCCACGTTCGATAGCCAGGTTGTATCGACGCATGTCGGCCGCCTACCTGCGGAGATCTGGTCTACCCCACCAGTGCATCAAAGACAGACCGGGCAGTCGTCTCGAGTTGTGCCAGACCGGGTTCCTCCACCGGGTAGTGCCCGCAGTTCTCCAGCCTCACCACCCGGGTCGGTCCGGCGATGCGTGCGGAGAATCTCTCGCTGACCTCAGGTGGGGTCCACCGGTCGGCACCGGGATGTACCAGCGTCAACGCCGGACCGCGGTAGTGATCGGGCGGCGTGTGCTCGAACGTGAACCAGTCGGCCAGGAATCCCAGTGGCACCCGGCCTCCGCCACCCAGCGGATCGGTGGCACACAACTTCGCCAACCCGGAGTTGTTGCTCATCGCAGACATCGGCGTCAACCAGCGAATGGGCACCCGCACATCTCCGGCGATGCGGGACAGCGCCGGCAGGGTCCGGGGTGCGAAGCGTCCCAGAACCGACCAGCGGGCGGCGTTCTCACGCGCCGACCGGTCACCGGGATCGAGCAGACAGGTGGCCATCACGGCATCGACAACCCCTGTCCGGGTGGCGGTCTCATAGGCCAGGAGCCCACCCATACTGGCGCCGAACAGGATCAGCGGGCGCGGGTCCGCGGCCTTTTCCGCGATCACCAGATCACACAGCAGGTCCACCCAATCGCGGTAGCGAACCGCCGACCGGTCTGGGCATAGGGTTCTGCCGTACAGAGGCAGGTCCGGCACCATCACCTCCACATCCTCGGCGGCGGCAACGCCGGCCAGCGGCCAGAGTGCTCCCGCGTGCCCTCCGGCTCCATGGACGATCAGAGCCCGGACCGATGCCTCGGGAGCGATCGCACGGGCCACATGAACGCGATGATCGCGCCACGCCCACCAGGTTGGCGTCGGCGGGCGCATCGACAGACGACGTTCGGAGGGCAGGAAACTCGCGTACCGTTCGACCTCGGTATATTCGATCTCGTTCATACACTCGAGCCTCGACGACGGGGGCAGTCGTGACAACTCGCTTTTGGTCCTCATGAGCAGCGGGAGCAGGGCCCGGAAGAAGCCAGTTCAAGACCGGTCCCGGTTCATGGTCGACACGATCCTGGAATCGGCTACTCGCGTTTTCGACGACGAGGGCATCACCGGCACCACCAACCGCATCGCCGAACTGGCCGGGATCTCCATCGGTTCGCTGTACCAGTACTTCCCGAACAAGGAGTCGATCCTGGCGCAGCTTGCCCTGCAACACCTCCGGACATCGGAGGCTGCGCTGATCGAGCTGCTCGATCGTTTCGACGCCGGGTGTCCGAGCCGCGAGGCGATGGCCGCGGAGATCGTCGAGACCGTTGTGGAACTCAACGGGCACCATCCCCGAGCACATGCTGCGATGCGTGAGCACGCACCGCGCACCAAGGAGCTGACTGCGGAGTACACCGCATTCACCGAAGTTGTTGTCCACCGGATCATCCCGCACCTGATCCGAACCGGCACACCACCCTCGGATGCACCGTTGCGGGCGCGGTTGCTGATCGCATCGGTCGACGGCCAAGTCCACCAGTTGATCGGCGACACATCAACTGCGGCGGAACGGGCGGCGCTCACTGCGGCCATCACCGCCGGCCTACTGCCACATCCGTAGACGAGGCACATCCGTAGACAAGCGACCCGGGGAGTCAGGCGGCGTTGTAGGTGGCTTTCTTCCAGCCGAAGTCGACTGCATAGACCGGTGCGAGCGATGTTTCGTGCTTGTTGTCGAACACTTCTCGGGCACGTGCCTGGAACCACTCGGCATCGGCCCTGCTGTCGGGGTTCCACATGTCCGGATCGGTGAAGTATTTCTCCGGGAAATGAGCGTTGTTGGGCAGCAGCGGATCCAACGTCCCGCGTTGACGCCACCCGACCCGGCCATGCCAGCCCGGTGGACCGGTGCCGGCGTTGATGATCTCGGTGATCCACCCGGTCTCACCATCATGAATCTGCGCGTGATCGGGATCGCACACCAATGTCAGCACCGTGATGTCGGTGCGACCGCCCTTGGAATACTCCCGTATGTGGTGCACCGCGCATTCGGTGGCCGGTGCATCACAGCCCGGCCGTGAACAACCGCGTTCGGCAGCGATCAACGCCAGTCGCTGATCGGCGGTCGCCAACCGTTCTTCCCGCCCCAGATGCAGTGGGCGATGCTTGTCGTCGAGTAACGCCAAAAACTTGCGGCTCACACCCGCGAGCTTCAACGCATCCTGGACCGAGACCACCCCACCCGACGCCGTGGTCGCCAACCCGGCTTCGGCCTCGAGTTCAGCGAGCGTCATCGTCACGATCACCTGGGCCGGCAACCCGCGATGACGGCCGAGTGTGCCTTGCCCCACCGCCATCTCCATCAACCGTGTGAACGCATCATGGTTGCGCTGCCCCGGACTGCGGGTGTCGCGCTGGGCAGCGGCCCGCAGTGTGTCTTTGTCGGCTGTATCGGCGTTGCCGGACGGTGAGTCCGGGTCATTC
>NZ_DATCVM010000158.1:0-2684 GCF_036566845.1 Williamsia sp. | reverse complement strand
CCGTTGGTGATGAAGGTCTTCGACCCGTTGAGCACCCAGTGGTCGCCGTCCTTCTTGGCGTTGGTCTTGATGCCCTGCAGGTCCGAGCCGGTTCCGGGCTCGGTCATGGCGATGGCCGTGATGAGCTCACCGGAGGTGAATCCCGGGAGCCAGCGCGCCTTCTGCTCGTCGTTGGTGAGTTCCAGCAGGTACGGCGCGATCACGTCGTTGTGCAAGGTGAACCCCAGACCGCTGAACCCGCCGCGTGCGGACTCCTCGGACACGATGGCCTGGTAGCGGAAGTCGTCGACGCCGCCACCACCGAACTCCTCGGGCGCGTCGACGGCAAGGAAGCCGTTCTTCCCGGCTTCGATCCACACATCTCGATCGACGATGTTCTGCTCCTCCCAGCGGTCGTGGTGCGGCGCCACATGCTGCTCCAGGAAGCTGCGGTACGAATCGCGGAAGAGGAGGTGCTCGGGCTCGAATAGCGCGCGTTCCATCAATGTCTCCATAACGAGGTGTCTCAACGTGGATATGCCAGCAACTGTAACTGGATTCTACATTCAGCCCAAGGTCGTCCCCAAAGACACGACCGTCCCCAAAGACAGGAATCGGAACAGACCCCGCGGGAATCAGTACAGATTGGGTGCGGCGAACTCCGCCAGCTGACTGGCAAGTGCCGAAGGCACGCTCGCGATGATCTCGGTGCCGTCGGCTCCGTGCCTCTCGCGCGAAACATCGCCCTCGGCGTGGATGCGTGAGACCAGGTCGCCCCGGGAGTACGGCACCCGGACACTGACGTGGACGTCGTGTCGCGACACCGACTCGCGAACCCGTTCGAGTAGTTCGGGGACACCTTCGCCGGTGGCGGCCGAGATGAAGACCGCTTTGGGGAACAGACCCCGAAGCTGCGTCAGGACAGTCGGATCGGCGGCATCGATCTTGTTCACCACCAGTAACTCTGGCGGGGCGGTGGCCTTCTCGTCGTGGATCACCTGCTCGATGACATTGCGCACCGCACTGATCTGATCGGTCGGGATCGGGTCCGACCCGTCGACGATGTGCAGCAGCAGGTCCGCGTCCGCGACCTCTTCGAGCGTCGAGCGGAACGCTTCGACCAGCTGAGTCGGGAGGTGCCGGACGAACCCGACGGTGTCGGTGACCACGATCTCGCGGCCGTCGTCGAGGGCCATCCGCCGGGTTGTCGGATCGAGGGTGGCGAACAGCGCGTTCTGCACCAGGACGCCGGATCCGGTCATGACGTTGATCAGACTTGATTTGCCCGCGTTGGTGTAGCCGACAATCGTAACCGACGAGACCGCAGCCTGTTTCCGCTTGGTGCGCTTGGTGTTTCGTGACGTCTTCATCTCGCGGATCTCACGGCGCAACTTCGCCATCCGCTCGCGGATACGGCGACGGTCCGTTTCGATCTTCGTCTCACCTGGACCACGCAGGCCCACGCCGCCGTTGCTACCGGCGCGACCACCGGCCTGGCGGGACATCGACTCGCCCCAGCCCCGCAGACGCGGCAGCATGTATTCCATCTGGGCCAGCGCCACCTGTGCTTTGCCCTCGCGCGAGGTCGCGTGCTGGGCGAAGATGTCGAGGATCAGCGCGGTGCGGTCGATGACCTTGACCTTCACCACCTTCTCCAGTGCGGTCAGCTGTGCCGGCGTCAGTTCACCGTCGCAGATGACGGTGTCGGCACCGGTGGCAACAACGACCTCGCGGAGCTCGTGGGCTTTGCCCGAACCGATATAGGTGGCCGGATCCGGTTTGTCGCGGCGCTGGAAGAGGCCTTCGAGTACCTCGGAACCGGCGGTCTCGGCCAGGGCTTTCAGTTCGGCGAGGCTGGACTCCGCCTGCGCATTGGTGCTGCCCTGCATCCAGACCCCCACGAGAACAACCCGTTCGAGTCGGAGCTGGCGGTATTCGACCTCGGTGACGTCGGTGAGCTCGGTGGACAGACCCGCAACACGCTTGAGCGAACTGCGCTCGTCGAGTTGTAGTTCGCCGGTGGTGGGTGAATGTGAGTCGGGTGAGTGTTCAGTCATGAGATGACCATGGTGACATTCGGACACGTGCACTGCATAACGGTTTTAGCGCCACCCTGCGTTGAGCATGCCCGCGCCGACCAGGACAGAGGGCCCCCGTAGTTCGTTGTCTTCTTCACCGACGGTGACGGTGACCGCTCCGCCGGGAACGTTGACCACAACCGCGCCGGTGCTGCGCCCGACTGATCGCAGGGCCGCGACCGCTGCTGCCACCGTTCCGGTGCCGCAGCTGCGGGTCTCCCCCACTCCGCGCTCGTGTACCCGCATCGACACCTCGCCGACCAGGGCCTCGTCGGTCCGTTCGACCAGTGGTGTCATCAGTTCGATGTTGACGCCGTCGGGAAAGTCGGTGTGATCGAACGTGATCGGCGCGGTGAGGTCGATGCTGCCGAGGCCTTCGGCGCTCAGTCCCTCGACCACACAGGCCAGATGGGGATTGCCGACGTTGACCGACAACCCCGAATACGTCTGATCGCCGATGCTCGCCTTGCTCTCGGCACCGGTCCGCACCCGCCCCATCAGCACACTCACGTCCGCCGACGACTCCGAGAGGTGATGGACGGTCACGCGCCTCCCGCCGGCCCGCGAGCCGACGACGAAGGTCGGTTCGCTGACCAGGTCGTGCGCGGCCAGATAGTGGGCGAACAC
>NZ_DATCVM010000157.1:0-7626 GCF_036566845.1 Williamsia sp. | reverse complement strand
GTCACTGAGCATCGCACTCCCCGCGGCGGCCGACAGTCGCCCACGGGTCCCCACCTCGGGACTCTGCACACTCAGCGCCGCCCACCGCGCGATGTTGATCACCGGGATCAGCGCATGGCTCTTGATGTCGAAGGTCCCGCCGCGCCGGGACAACACGTCCCGCATCGACCGCAGTTTCGCCTTGTACGACAACGATTCTGCGAGGAGCAGTCGCATCGTCCCGGGATGTTGCCGCAATTCACGGAAGACTTCTGAGACCGCGGTCGCGCCGGGATCACCCCAGATCGGACGTCCGTCGAGTAACAGGGAGGCCAGAATCATGCCCTTGTTGTCGAGGGGTGAAGCGAGCCATTGACCGGCAACCTCGCGCCATTGGCTGTGGGTCCTGGAGAACAGCGGCATGTCCGCGGTGGCGCCGTTGACGTCGACGCCGAGTCCGCAGCGGCGCAACATCTCACCGACCTCGGCGAAAGCAGCACGATAGGCGGCGAACTGGTCGGGATCGGACACGGACTCGTCGAACGATACCGCCGAATCGACATCGGAACTGAGCACCGACTCCCGACGAGCGTTGCTACCCAACGACAACCAGGTCAGGGCGCTGGGGTCGAGGTCGGGCCGCGACGCGAGCACCATCTCGAGTGCGCGCCGGACCACGGCATCGGTGAGCACCGACAGCACCGCCGTCACCTCGTAGGATGGGCGCCCCCGCCGAAGGAGATCTGCTGCCACGTAGCGCATTCGACGGCCGCGCTCGGCGAGCGTCTCCATCGAATCGGCGCGCATGATCTGGTCGCGCAGTGACACACCGGCACCGGCGGGCGCGTTGACGAAGTCCTCGGGGACCACGACACCACGTAGTTCACCTCGTGGATCGATCACCGGCACGCAGGTCACGCCGCGTTCGAGGATGTCGACGAGCACTTCCGATGCCGGGGTTGTCGTGAGAGCCGTGACCGCCGGGAAGGTCATCACGTCGCGCACGGGCTGTTGCAGGTCAGAACCGGTCGCGACGACACGGGCGCGGATGTCGCGATCGGTCAGCACGCCGAATCGCCCGTCGCCGAACGGGATCACGATGTATCCGCCGCGGTGTTCGGAAATCTTCTGCGCCGCCTGCTGGACGGTCATGTCCGCGGACCCGACGACCGGTGCCGCGCGAACGAGCTCGCTGACCGTGCCATAGCTGTTGACCGACGATGCGTCGAGGCGCTGGGCAACCGTCAGTTTGCGGGCCAGGAACTCCGCGCCGGCCAACGACGAGAACACCGGACGCACCGTATGGCCTGGAATGCGGTAGACGCGGACCGGACCGGCAGCGAGGGCGAGCGGACCGATGGCAGATCCGGTCAGCATGCCCGAATAGCCGAAAACTCCACCGGGACCGAGGATCTCGTCGGGGCCGTCAGGCTTGCGCCGCGGCGTGTTCCACAGTTCCACCTGACCCGACACCACCACCGCGAGCTCTTCGATCTGATCGACGAAGCCGTTCATGATCGTGCTGCCGGACT
The DNA here is from genome assembly GCF_036566845.1 of Williamsia sp. Lineage (GTDB taxonomy): Bacteria > Actinomycetota > Actinomycetes > Mycobacteriales > Mycobacteriaceae > Williamsia. The sequence continues at coordinate 6,115 of NZ_DATCVM010000157.1, read as the reverse complement.
CGTGATCCTCGATCCGCGACGCGGACGCGATCCGCGCCACCTCGTCGTCCGACAGCGCATCGAAGGGCGGGTACCCGACGAGGAACTCTGCGATCTGCGTCATCATGGAGTAATCGTGCCAGCTCACCCACCGGAGCGCCGGGACTCTGCGTCAGTGCACCAGCGATGTCAGCGATTTCGGAAGCTGACGATGACTGCGATAGGGACCGACCACAGCCGCGCCGAAGGGGTGTCCGAGCAGTTCACGGGCCACCCTCGCGGTGTCGGCCGCACTGACCCTGTTGATCTTGCGCAATGCCTCGTCGACGGTCATCCGTTTGCCGTAATTGATCTCACCGCGGCCATTGCGGTGCATCCGGGACTGGGAGTCTTCCAGTCCGAGAACCATTGCCCCGCGGAGTGAGCCCTTGGCGCGCGCCAGCTCTTCGGTGGTGATCCCGTGTTCGGCAACCTCGGTCAGGATGCCGGTGACGACGGAGGCGACCTCGGCCAGGTGGTCGGGTGAGCAGCCCGCGTACACCGAGAACGCTCCGACATCGGCGAACGAGTCGACCGACGAATAGACCGAATACGCCAGTCCCCGGGATTCCCGGATCTCCTGGAACAAGCGAGAACTCAGGCCGCCACCCAGTGCGGTGTTGAGGACCGACAGCGCCCATCGATCGCCGCTACCGCGTCCGGGTCCCCGAACACCGAGTAGCAGGTGCGCCTGTTCGGTGTCGCGGTACGACACCTCGAGCGTGGGCCGGCCACCGATCGCCTTGGCGCCCAGCCGAATCGGCGCAGGCTTGGCCGACCTGTCCAGATGTCCGGCGAAGGTCTTGCGAGCGACGGCGAGGACTTCGACGTGATCGATGTTGCCGGCGACGGACAAGACCATCTTGTCGGGGGTGTAGCGGCGCTGATGAAAGGACCGCACCTGTGCTCGCGTCATCGAGGTGATCGACTCCGACGAACCGATGACCGGCCGTCCGAGTGGATGGTTGCCGTACATCGCCGTCATGAACAGGTCGGCGAGCAGATCCTCGGGATCGTCGTCGCGCATGGCGATCTCTTCGAGCACCACCGCCCGCTCGATCCCGACGTCTTCGGTGCGGCATTCACCACGCAGCACGACGTCGGCAACGATGTCGACAGCTGTCGCCATGTGTTCGTCGAGGACGTGGGCGTAGTAACAGGTCTGCTCTTTGCCGGTGAAGGCGTTGAGCTCTCCGCCGATCGCGTCGATCTGTTCGGCGGTGCCCGCCGCAGATCGGGTGGGCGTCGACTTGAACAGCAGGTGTTCGAGAAAGTGTGCCGCGCCGGCGACCGAAGGCTTTTCGTCTCTTGATCCAACCGCGACCCAGAGTCCCACCGACGCCGACCGCACGCCGGGCAGGTACTCGGTGACCACCCGCAGCCCACCGGGCAGTACGGATCTCCGTACTGCCCGGTGGGTAACTGAGGACACAGACTTGTGCGTCCCGGTCAAACCTGCTGTGCTGCTCAGGCTTTCGCCTCTTCAGCCTCGGCGGCGGGAGCAGCGGCCTCGTCTTCGACCGGGACCAGGCTGATCTTGCCGCGATCGTCGATGTCGGCGATCTCGACGCGGATCTTCTCACCCACGTTGACAACGTCTTCGACCTTGGCGATGCGCTTGCCCTTGCCCAGCTTCGAGATGTGGACGAGCCCGTCACGGCCCGGGAGCAGCGAGACGAACGCACCGAAGGTGGTCGTCTTGACAACGGTTCCGAGGAACCGCTCGCCCACCTTGGGCAGCTGCGGGTTGGCGATGGCGTTGATCATGTCGATCGCGGCCTGGGCAGACGGACCATCGGTGGCGCCGACGAACACGGTGCCGTCGTCCTCGATGGAGATGTTCGCACCGGTCTGCTCGGTGATCGAGTTGATCATCTTGCCCTTGGGCCCGATGACCTCGCCGATCTTGTCGACGGGCACCTTGACCGTGGTGACACGCGGAGCGAACGGGCTCATCTCGTCGGGCTCGTCGATGGCCTCGGCCATGACCTCGAGGATGGTGTTGCGCGCGTCCTTGGCCTGAGCCAGTGCCGAAGCCAACACGCTCGAAGGGATGCCGTCGAGCTTGGTGTCGAGCTGCAGGGCCGTCACGAAGTCCTTCGTTCCGGCGACCTTGAAGTCCATGTCACCGAAGGCATCTTCGGCGCCGAGGATGTCGGTCAGTGCGACGTAACGGGTCTGGCCGTCGACCTCGTCCGAGACCAGGCCCATGGCGATACCGGCAACCGGTGCCCGCAGCGGCACACCGGCGTTGAGCAGCGACATCGTCGATGCGCAGACCGAGCCCATCGAGGTCGAGCCGTTGGAGCTCAACGCCTCGGACACCTGACGGATGGCGTACGGGAACTCCTCGACGCTCGGCAGCACCGGCATCAGAGCGCGCTCGGCGAGTGCGCCGTGCCCGATCTCGCGACGCTTCGGCGAACCGACACGACCGGTCTCACCGGTCGAGTACGGCGGGAAGTTGTAGTGGTGCATGTAGCGCTTGCTGGTCTCGGGTCCGAGCGAGTCGACCTGCTGGGCCATCTTGACCATGTCGAGGGTGGTGACACCCATGATCTGGGTCTCGCCGCGCTCGAACAACGAGCTGCCGTGTGCACGAGGGATGATCGCGACCTCGGCCGACAACGAACGGATGTCGGTGACACCGCGTCCGTCGATCCGGAAGTGGTCGGTCAGGATGCGCTTGCGGACGAGCTTCTTGGTCAGCGACCGGTATGCGGCGCCGATCTCCTTCTCGCGGCCTTCGAACTGACCCGCGAGCTCGGTCAGGATGTCCGACTTGAGCTCATCGGTCTTGTCGTCGCGCTCCTGCTTGCCCGCGATGCTCAGGATCTCACCGAGGCGTGCGGCACCGGCGGCCTCGACCGCGGCGAAGGCGTCGTCGGCGTACGGCGGGAACAGCGGGAAGTCACCGGTCGGCTTGGAGGCCTCGGCGGCGAGCTTCTGCTGTGCCTCACAGAGGCGGGCGATGAACGGCTTGGCAGCCTCGAGGCCCTCGGCGACAATGGCCTCGGTCGGCGCCTGCGCGCCACCTTCGATGAGCTCGATCACCCGGTCGGTGGCCTCGGCCTCGACCATCATGATGGCGACGTCGGCGGAATCACCTTCGCCACCGACGATGCGGCCGGCGACGACCATGTCGAAGACAGCGCCTTCGAGCTGCTCGACCGTGGGGAATGCAACCCACTGGCCGGCCTTGTTCTCATCGGTCGGGATCAGCGCGACGCGCACGCCACCAACCGGTCCGGAGAACGGCAGTCCGGCGATCTGGGTGGATGCAGACGCAGCGTTGATCGCGACGACGTCGTAGAGGTCCTTGGGATCAAGGCTCAGGACGGTGACGACAACCTGGATCTCGTTGCGCAGGCCGTCGACGAACGACGGGCGCAGCGGCCGGTCGATGAGGCGGCAGGTAAGGATGGCGTCGGTGGACGGACGGCCTTCACGACGGAAGAACGATCCGGGGATACGGCCGGCGGCGTACATACGCTCTTCGACGTCCACGGTCAGCGGGAAGAAGTCGAACTGGTCTTTCGGGTACTTGCCGGCGCTCGTGGCCGACAGCAGCATGGTCTCTTCGTCGAGGTAGGCGACCACCGCGCCGGCGGCCTGCTGGGCGAGACGTCCGGTCTCGAAACGGATGGTGCGGGTTCCGAAGGTGCCGTTGTCGATGATGGCGGTCGCTTCGGTGATCTCGTCGTCGTACTCCACAGCGTCTGTGCTGGTGACGTCGGTCATGTGTGGGGATCTCCTACGGTTGGGATCGAGGTTCGCGACCGACCTGTGAAGGTCGGCCGGCTCGCGGGCAAACACACGCGAGTAGGCCCTGAGCCAGGAGAATGCTTGCTGTCGCCGTGTGACGGCCGTCGATCGAAGCCGCCGGAGTTTTGTCGTTCATTCCGGGAGCCACTACCGAAGACCGCTCACCAGTGCGGACGCACAGACGAACATTTTCCTGGCACAAAAGCCAAGCCGAGGATATCACTTGACATCCTCGGCTTTGACAATCTTGAGTTGGTTCGGCCCGACCAGCTGTTCGAGATTCAACAATTCGGCCGGTCAGGCACCAGTTACCAGACGACCCGCCGAGGCGAGTCGGGTTGGCACCTAGCGGCGCAGGCCCAGGCGCTCGATCAGCGAGCGGTAGCGCTGCACATCGACCTTGGCGACGTACTTGAGCAACCGGCGACGCTTGCCGACCAGCAGCAGCAGTCCGCGACGGCTGTGGTGATCATGCTTGTGCAGCTTGAGGTGCTCGGTCAGGTCGACAATGCGCTTGGTGAGCATGGCAACCTGGGCCTCAGGAGAACCGGTGTCGGTCTCGTGCAGGCCGTACTCGGCCAGAATGGTCTTCTTTTCTTCAACGGTCAGTGCCACAAAAACTCCTGGTTATGACGATCGCGCGTGAGTGATCGACCACCGATGACCTCAAGTCACCGGATGATCGTGGTGCGGCCACCGCGAACCGCAGCACACACCAACGAACAACTGTACCGGCGGCGCTGCCACCTGGCCAAATCGTCGCCTACGGGAGCAACAGGCGGGTCTGATCCACATCGGCGGCGATCTGATCGATCAGGTTCGCCACCTTGTCGTATTTCACCTGACCCCGGATCCGGGCGACGAAGTCCACCGCGACGTGCTGACCGTACAGATCGGCGGTCGTGTCGAGCACGTACGCCTCGATCGTCCGGGTCCGGCCGGAAAACGTCGGGTTCGTCCCGACCGAGACCGCGGCCCGATAGCTCTCCCCCGGCTCCACCTGGCCGACCACCGGTCCCGCGCCGAGCACGGTGAACCAGGCGGCATAAACGCCGTCGGCCGGTATGGCCGAGTACATCGGTGGGGCAATGTTGGCGGTCGGGAACCCGAGGTCGCTGCCGCGGCCGTCGCCCCGCACCACAACACCTTCGACGCGATGCGGTCGTCCGAGTGCCTCGGTGGCGGTCGCGACGTCGCCGGCATCAACGCACGACCTGATGTACGTCGACGACAACGTGACCGCATGCTCGCCGAGCAACGAGACTGCTTCGACCTCGAAACCGAAACGCTCGCCGAACTTGTGAAGGGTGTCGACGTTGCCTGCCGCCTTCTTGCCGAAGGTGAAGTTGTCGCCGACCACCACCACCTGGGCGTGCAGCCGCTCGACGAGGACTTCGTGCGCAAAGTCCTTCGGCGTCTGGGAGGCCAGGATCGGCGTGAACGGCATGACACAGAAAACGTCGATACCGAGTTCTTCGGCCAGTTCGGCGCGACGGGTGAGAGTCGAGAGTTGTGGCGGGTGACTGCCCGGACGCACGACTTCGGCCGGATGGGGATCAAACGTCATCAGAACCGCGGGCACACCACGCTCTTTGGCCGCCCGGATGGCCCTGGTGATCAGTTGGGCATGACCCCGGTGGACACCGTCGAAAACGCCGATCGTGACAACACATCTGCCCCAGTCCGCAGGGATCTCGTCAAGCCCTCGCCAACGCAACACCGCACAAGCGTACGACTCCGCTCCCGCCGGTGCGACAGCGCACACGCCGGGGCCCTCCGACGGGTCGCCCGGTTGGTGCCCGACGTTGAATTGATTGGTGCGGCAATGACACAGATTCCAGTCAGTCGACATAAACTCGGGCGGTGCCCACTTCTGAGACTCCCCCCGAATCCACGGTGGACCCTGCCACGCTGGCGGGTTTGAAGGCGGTCTCCGAGCTGTCGACGGTCACCCAGGACTACCTGAAGGTCATCTGGACCGGCCAGGAGTGGAAGCCCGAGAAGATCACGACCAAGATGCTCGCCGAAAAGCTCGGCGTCTCCCCGTCGACCGCGTCCGAGGCAATCCGCAAACTCGCCGATCAGGACCTGGTGGTGCACGAGCGCTACGGGTCGATCACCCTGACCGATACCGGGCGCACCGCCGCGATCCTGATGGTCCGGCGCCACCGCCTGCTCGAGACCTTCCTCGTCCGCGAACTCGGCTACAGCTGGGACGAGGTGCACGACGAGGCAGAAGTCCTCGAACACGCTGTGTCCGACCGGTTCATGGCCCGTCTCGATGCCAAACTCGATCATCCGACCCGCGATCCACACGGCGACCCGATCCCGT
>NZ_DATCVM010000156.1:0-2881 GCF_036566845.1 Williamsia sp. | reverse complement strand
ATACGGCCACGAGCCGAAACCGGGTGCCCGTTGCGACGCGCCCAGTCACGGATCGCTGCGGTCTGCTCACGGTCCACCGTAGGCTTACCTGCGACGCTGAGGCCTTTGGGGCGCTTACGGCCACCAACCCGACGTGCATGCTCTGCCCACCGCGCGACATCGTCACGTAGCTTGTCAGCGTTCTTGGTCGACAAATCGATCTCATAGGTGACACCGTCGACACCGAACTCGACAGTCTCATCCGCAGTTTTGCTGTCGTCAACATCGTCGACCAGCGTGACCGTAACCTTCTTAGCCATAATGCTCCATTCTTGATGGCTACCCGACACAAGACGGTTTCTCAGAACACAACTCGGAACGAGCGCTACTCGGGGTGGCCGCCTATTGGCCGCCAGCATAGCGCGAATATCTACTTCGCGCTAATAACGCACTAACGAGTTTAAGAAAGTTTTCAAGACTGCGGTTTCACGAGTGGAAAGAGGATCGTTTCCCTAATCCCGAGACCGGTTAGTGCCATGAGAAGTCTGTCGATCCCCATTCCGGTGCCCGTGGTCGGCGGCATCCCCTGCTCCATGGCAGCCAAGAACTCTTCGTCGAGCACCATTGCCTCGTCATCGCCGGCTCGCGCAAGCCTGGCCTGATCCACGAACCGCTCCCGCTGAATGATCGGGTCGATCAATTCTGAATAGCCGGTCGCCAATTCAAAACCGCGAACATAGAGGTCCCATTTCTCGCTGACACCCCGCACGGTTCGATGCTCGCGGACGAGCGGAGAGGTCTCCACCGGGAAGTCCCGGACGAAGACCGGTCCGGACAGCGTCTCCCCGACCTGGTGTTCCCAGAGTTCCTCGACGAGCTTGCCGTGTCCGTAGCCCTTGCCCTCCGGGATCTCCAGGCCGACCCGGGCAGCGACCGACAACAGGTACTCCACCGTCGTGTCGGGCGTGATGTCCTCGCCGAGGGCCTTCGACAACGACGGATACATCTCGACCGAGGTCCAGTCACCACTCAGATCGTTGATCGTTCCATCTGCCATCTCGAGCTGCAGGGTGCCCATCGCTCCGAGCGCGACCTCTTGGATGATCTCCCTGATCATCGTGGCCGAGTCGTCGTACGTGCCGTAGGCCTCGTAGGTCTCGAGCATCGCGAACTCCGGCGAATGCGTGGAGTCCGCGCCCTCGTTGCGGAAGTTGCGGTTGATCTCGAAGACCTTCTCGATTCCGCCGACCACGGCGCGCTTGAGGAACAGCTCCGGTGCGATGCGCAGGAAGAGGTCGATGTCCAGGGCGTTGGAGTGCGTCACGAAGGGGCGGGCCGCGGCACCGCCGTGCAGCGTCTGCAGCATCGGCGTCTCGATCTCGAGGAAACCGCGACGCTCGAGAGCCCCGCGTAGCTCTCGCATGACCGCAACGCGGGTCCGGGCCATCGCGCGGGCCTCCGGGCGGACGATGAGATCGAGGTAGCGCTGCCGCACCCGAGCCTCTTCGCTCATCTCCTTGTGCGCCACCGGAAGCGGACGCAGCGCCTTCGACGCCATCTGCCACGTGTCGGCGAGGACACTGAGTTCACCTCGGCGGGAGCTGATGACCTCACCGTGGACGAACACGAAATCGCCGAGATCGACATCGGCCTTCCACGCCGCGAGCGATTCCTCACCCACACTGCTGCGGCTGATCATCGCCTGCAACTGGGTGCCGTCGCCCTCCTGCAACGTGGCAAAACAGAGCTTGCCGGTGTTGCGGACGAAGATGACCCGGCCCGCGACACCGACGTGCTCGCCCGTCGCGGTGTCGGTCTCGAGGTCCGGATACTTGGCCCGGACCTCCGCCAGCGAATGGGTTCGCGCCACCGAGACCGGGTAAGGCTCGGTGCCCGCCGACAGCATCCGGTCACGCTTTTCGCGACGGATACGCAGCTGTTCCGGTGTCTGATCTTCGACGGTGTCGGCATCTGTTCTGGTGCGGCCCTGGCCACGGACTTCGTTCACGCCAACGACCCTATCGGCCGGAGCTCCGCCCGATCCATTCGCCAAGGCCAACCGGCCTTCACCACTCACGAACAGCGGTCGGCCGCGGGCCGCGGATCAGTGCGCGGCGTACGCGGTCAGCTCGCGCCGGGTGTGCTCGCCGAGCAACCCCGGCGCCGCGTGCCTGGACAGTGCCCGCTGACCGCCCGCGACAAACCGTGCGCCGGTGATGCCCCGGGCCTGCAGGTGCCAGGTCAGCATCTCCGCGTCGTGACCGTCGACCCCGACCAGTATCCAATGCTGGTCAACCGATGCGGTCGACAGAGACTGGGCCGAACCCGGAGTCAACCGGTCGAGAACGTTGCGGGCCGGAATTGCCAACGCTCCCAAGAGAATTCCTTCGTCATCGCGGACACGCTGGCTCCGGATGTCGACGGCGACCGCACCGGCTTCCAGAGCCGGCCGGAACTGATCGGCCGAGATGGACAGGGGCGCCGTCGCCGGAGCGGACACGGGAGCAGCGGACGAAAACGAGATGGGTGCGGAGAGCACAGACATGATGGGTGCTTTCGAGAGTGATCGGCGACGAAGCGCCGGAATCGGGCATAGGGGTCATCGAGAGGCGTTAGCCTCGACAACACTCCTGACAGCTCCGGTTCATCACGGTCGAGATTCTGCCACATCGATTCGGCTTGCACCAGTGCCGACGATCACAGACGTGCGCGGCCGGGTCAGCGGTCCGTCCGCGACTTGCTTCGATTCTCCCGTTGGCGCTCATAGACCAGCCGCAGACCGTCCAGCGTCAGCGTCGGCTCATGGTGCTGCAACGTTTCACATTCGTCGAACACCAGCGGCGCCAGATAACCCGTCGCGACCACCGCCACGTCGTCGGCCGGGCCGAATCCCCGGATCTCC
>NZ_DATCVM010000155.1:0-38458 GCF_036566845.1 Williamsia sp. | reverse complement strand
CGTCGTCGATGAGCTGCCCGTCATGAGCGACCACCGCACCCCGCAACCCGTCTGTCCTGATGCCCGGACACAGCGACTCGGCTTCTGACGCCGACACCCGCCGCGACCGCGCCAGAACCTCAGACGGCGTCTTGGCGTTGTACCGCAACACATCACCGGCCATCATGCCCAGCCGCGCCGCGATAGAGGACTTCATCGAACTGTCCTGGAAGACCGGGATCACCTGCGGCAGTGCATGAACCAGATGCGGCGCGATCACCGTCATGATCCGGTGACGTTCCACGGCCGACTCCCTGGCGATCCCCACATCGAGACTCGCCAGATATCGAAGACCACCGTGGACCAGCTTGCTGCTCCACCGACTCGTGCCGAACGCCAGGTCGTGGGTCTCTACCAGCGCCACCGACAGACCCCGGCTCGCGGCATCGAGCGCGACGCCGGCGCCGGTCACTCCCCCACCGATCACCAGAACATCCAACGGTTCTGTGCGCGAACGCAATTCATCCAGACCGATGAGACGCGACGCGGGGCTGAGCGCTCCGGCCGGCAGCTGCTCGGCGGTCATGGCTGCACCCGCAGGTACGAGTGCACCGCGTGCCGCAACTCCACCGACCACTGATCGGCCAGAATCGGCTCCACGATCGCGTGGGACTGGATCGCCGACTGGCAGATCAGCAACACCATCGCCGCCAGCTGATCCGGTGGTCCCTCACGGACGTCGCCCCGATGCTGCCCGTCGGTCACGGCCCGTCGCAGAATCGTCAGGGCGGCTTGCTGGCTGCGGCCGAGTCGAACGAAAACGTACGGCGCCAGGGCGCTCGACGGGTCGCGCCACAGTATGTCGAGGAGCCTGTTGCCGCGGAGCGCTTCGGCAACCGCGACGAGTCGATCAACCTTGTCGTCCAGTGTCGGACCCCGAGCCGGGATGTCGGCGATCGTGCCGATCAGTTCCCGGGTGACGAGGTCGGCGGTCAGAGTCCGGACGTCCGGCCAGCGCCGGTAGACCGTCGGCCGGCTGACACCGGCCTCGCGGGCCACCTCGGCCAGGGTGATCTTGCGGCCTTCGGCACGGATCAACGCGGCGCGTGTGGCGTCGAGGACTCGATCGGTGATGTTGCCGCCCATCGCAGAGGACACCGGGTCCGGCTCGCCGACCTCGGCATTCACAATGCTGACCGATTCTTCGTTACTGGTTGACATATTATGTAAAACTGTAACTCATGACGGTCGGATCTCCACAACATTCATTGCCACTTCCACCGATGCGCTGGGACGGATGGGGCTCACCCGAGGCAGCCACCGAGCTGTCGGAACCGATCAGGGCGCTGCTCTCGCAGGTTCTCGGTGTCTCCGGCGACGCGGTCGCGGCTCCGGCCGCCACCGAGGTGGAACTCTCCCCCGTCCGGCTCACCGACACCGACCTCGAGGAGCTCCGCGGGATCGTCGCCGCAGTGTCGAGCACCGACGGTGATCGCCTGACACGGTCCGGCGGAAAGTCCACACTCGACCTCCTGCGCCGCAAGACCCGCACTCAGGACGCACCGGATTGTGTGGTCGAACCCGCGACCGAAGAGGAGATCTCCGAACTCCTTCGATGGTGTGCCGACTCCCGCGTCGCGGTGGTGCCGTTCGGCGGCGGCACCAGTGTGGTCGGCGGAGTCGATCCAGAAGCCGGCGCGATGCGGGCCGTGATCACCCTCGACCTGCGACGATTCGATCAGCTCGCGTCGATCGACACCGTCTCCGGCGAAGCGGTGCTCGGCGCCGGGGTCACCGGTCCGCAGGCCGAAGAACTCCTGTCCGCCCACGGGTTCTCGCTCGGACACTTTCCACAGAGCTTCCAGTTCGCCACCATCGGCGGATTCGCGGCCACCCGGTCGTCAGGGCAGGCATCCGCCGGGTACGGACGATTCGACGACATGGTCACCGGACTTCGAGTGGTCACGCCCACCGGGATTCTCGACCTGGGCGGCGCCCCGAAGACCGCGGCCGGCCCCGACCTACGGCAACTCTTTCTCGGTTCCGAGGGCACCCTCGGCGTGATCACCTCCGTGTCGTTGCGGGTGCACCGGATCGCTCCGGTGACACTGTACGACGCCTGGCATTTCCCCGACTTCGACTCCGGCGCAGCGGCTTTGCGCGCGGTGGCACAAACCGGTGGTGGGCCGACGGTGATGCGCCTGTCCGACGAGGCCGAAACCGGTGTGAACCTGACCAGCCCGGACAAGATCGGTGCCGACACCGAGACCACCTCCGGCGGATGCCTGGCGATCACCACGTTCGAGGGCACCGAAGCGGTGGCCCGGGCGCGCAAAGAGCTGACCGGAACGCTGATGGCCGAGGCCGGTGGGACATCGCTCGGCGACGCCGGTGCACAGGCCTGGGAGCACGGGCGCTTCAACGCCCCTTACCTACGGGATGCGTTGCTGGCCATCGGTGTTGGGTGCGAGACCCTGGAGACCGCCACCACCTGGTCGAACCTGACCGCTCTCAAGGTCGCGGTCACCGCCGCACTCACCGAGGCCATCGGTCGATCCGGCTCCCCCGCGCTGGTCCTCTGCCACATCTCGCACACCTACCCCACCGGAGCTTCCCTGTATCTTACGGTTGTCTACCGCTGCGGCGACGACCCGATCGCCGAGTGGTCGGCGGTGAAAGCCACTGTGAGCCAAGCGATTGTCGACTCCGGCGGCACGATCACCCATCATCACGCGGTGGGATCTGATCATCGGCCGTGGTTGTCCGCCGAGATCGGGGACGTCGGCTCCCAGGTGTTGCGCGCGGTGAAATCCGCACTTGATCCCACCGGCATCCTCAATCCGGGCAAACTCATTCCATGACCATCCAGCGGGTTGCCGCGCTCATCAATCCGTCCGCACGTCATGGTCTGGCCGGCGAGGCGTCCGACGCCGCGGTCGAGGCGCTGACCGCTGCCGGACTGGAGGTCACCCCGCTGCTCGGTGCGAGTGCCGATGAAGCTCTTGAACTCGCTCGCACGGCGCAGACCTCCGATCACGACGCCGTGGTGGTGGTCGGCGGTGACGGCACGATTCGCCTGGCGTTGCAGGCCGTCTACGAGGCGGGTGTCGACGCACTGCCCATCGGGCTGATGCCCGCGGGCACCGGCAACGACACCGCACGGGCACTCGGCATACCCATCGACGATCATCCTGCCGCCGCTGCCATCATCGCCGGGGGCGCCCGCCGCCTCTGCGACACCGCCACCATCACGCTCGCCGATGGCAGCATCCACGCGTTCGGCACCGTGGCCGCGACCGGCCTCGACGCCCTCGTCACCGAACGTGCCAACACGCTGCCGTGGCCGAAAGGTCAACTGCGGTACCCGATTGCGGCGGTGATCGAGCTTGCCCGGATGAAACCGTTCCCCTACGAGATCAGCGTGGACGGCCAACACATGGAGCGCGATCTGGTGCTGGCCTCCGTGGGGAACACCGCATCCTACGGCGGTGGGATGCAGATCACTCCGGCAGCATTGATCGATGACGGTCACCTCGATGTCATCCTGGTGCACCACGGTTCACGATTGAAATTGATGGGGATGTTCCCAACCATATACAGCGGCAAGCACATTCATCGGAAGGAAGTCGAACAGCTCCGCGGCCGGCGCATCGAACTGCGCAGTTCGAGGACCACCCCGATCTACGCGGATGGCGATCGGATCGGCGAATTGCCGGCGGTCATCGAAGTCCGGCCGGGTGCGGTATCGTTCCTGGCGTCGGCAGCGCTGGGGGGCGAGTGAGACCATCTCCTGTCCGGCTCATGAGATTTCCCACTGAGCAATTCAGGAGCAAGCGTGCACAAGCGCGATATATCAGCCCATCTCGATGTCGAGATCACCGACGAGACAGATCTCGAGTTCCAGATCGCCGTCGCACCGCATCCGGGTGCGCAGGTGACCGAGACCCTGTCATTTGTGCTCGACGGACAACCGGTGAACGCCAAGGAGATCAGCGCCGCCGAGGGCAACCGGATCCATCTCTTGCACGCCGGTGTCGGCAAGCTGACAGTCGAATACCAGGCCACCGTCGTCGGCAACACGGCACCGGCAATGGTCACCGAATACGACCGATCGCTGTATCTGCGTCCCAGTCGCTATGCCGAGGCGGACAAGTTCTTCGGCTGGGCGGCAAAGCAATTCGACACGTCTGCCAACCCGGCGGAGCTCCTCGAATCGGTTGCGGCCTGGGTCGGCAGCCACCTCGACTACACGCCCGGGGCCAGTGGTCCGACCGACGGCGCCTCCGACACCCTGCTCGCCGGGGCCGGTGTCTGCCGGGACTACGCGCATCTCGTGGTCGCGGTCCTTCGAGCGCTCAACGTGCCGGCCCGACTCGTCGCGGTCTACGCGCCCGGATGCGACCCGATGGACTTCCACGCCGTTGCCGAAGCCGTGGTCGACGACCAGTGGCGCGTGGTCGACGCGACCTGTCTGGCACCCCGGCAGACCCTCGTCCGCATCTCGACCGGCCGCGACGCCGCAGATACCGCATTCCTCGACAACCACGGCGGCGCAATCATTTTGAACAGCGCAACCGTCACCGCGGTGGTCGACGGCCAACTGCCGTCCGACGACCTGGCGGACCTGGTCTCGATCACCTGACCTGCGGCCTCGCCGGCGCCCGTCCACCCGATTTCGCACCGTCCGCCCGCAGTATCCGGTGGGCCGTGCGAGAACGGGTGGGGGAATAGCTGTCAGCCCTGCTGATCCCACCACTCGCGCAACGCCGCCACGGCGTCGTCATGCGACATCGGGCCGCGATCGAGCCGGAGTTCCTTGAGATGGCGCCAGGCCTCGCCGACCTTGGGTCCCGGTGGGAGACCGAGCAATTCCATGATGGCGTTGCCGTCGAGATCGGGGCGGACGCGGGCCAGATCCTCGTTCTGTGCGATCCGGGCGATCCGCTCTTCGAGGTTGTCGTAGTTCTGCTGCAGTCGACGGGCCCGGCGTTTGTTGCGGGTGGTGCAGTCGGCGCGGACCAGTTTGTGGAGGCGGGGGAGTAGATCGCCGGCGTCGTTGACGTACCGGCGGACCGCGGAATCGGTCCACTGGTTGTCGCCGTACCCGTGGAAACGCAGATGCAGGAACACCAGTTGCGCGATGTCCTCGATCACGGCCTTCGGGTACTTCAATGCGCGCAAGCGCCTGCGGACCATCTTCGCGCCGACCACCTCATGGTGGTGGAAGCTGACGCCGCCATTCGCTTCGTGTCGACGGGTGTCGGGTTTGCCGATGTCGTGGAGGATGGCCGCCCACCGCAACACCAGGTCGGGGTCACCGTCCTCGAGGTCCATCGCCTGCCGCAACACCGTCAACGAGTGGGTGTAGACGTCCTTGTGCTGATGGTGTTCGTCGATCGCGAGCTTCATGGCCGGGATCTCCGGGATCACCCGCTGCGCCAGGCCCGTCTCGCACAGCATGTCGATGCCCTCGACCGCGTGCTCACCGAGGATGAGTTTGTCGAGTTCGACGGCGACGCGTTCGACGGTGATCCGGTCGATCTGTTCTGCCATCGCCACGGTGGCCTCGAACACGCGGGGACTGAGTGAGAAGCCGAGCTGCGACACGAACCGCACACCGCGCAACATGCGGAGCGGATCGTCGTTGAACGAGTCCTCAGGGGCGGCCGGGGTGTCGATGACCCCCGCGAGCAACGCCTCGAGTCCACCGAGCGGATCGACGAACTCCTGCCCGCCGTCGGCGCCGATCCTCACGGCCATCGCGTTCATGGAGAAGTCGCGGCGGATCAGATCGTCTTCGAGCGACTCGCCGAAGCGCACCTCCGGATTCCGGCCGACCCGGTCGTAGCTGTCGGCCCGGAACGTGGTGATCTCGATCTGGTGACCCGACTTGACCGCACTGATGGTGCCGAAGTCGATGCCGGTGTCCCAGATCGCCTCGGCCCAGCCCCGTAGCAGTTCCTGAACGTCCTGCGGGCGGGCATCGGTGGTGAAATCGAGGTCGTTGGTCAGGCGGCCGAGCACGGCGTCACGAACGGAGCCTCCGACCAGATAGAGCCCGAAGCCGGCGGCGGCGAACTTCGCGCCGAGCGGATTGATCACGTCGGAGAGTTCCCGCAGACTCACCGCGGCGGCGGCCAGCAGCCGCGTGCGTCGCTGCGCCGTACCCGCGGAATCGGGGGCAGGGGAATCAGCGGCAGGCGGGGGAGTTGTCACGAGTGGCCAGACTAGTCGAGCACGGCCGGTCCAGGACTTGATGGGCCATCACAAGGTGTGTGTTCGGTGCCTGATCGGCCACGCTGGCGGAAACAGCCGGTTACCGACGACTAGCATCTATTGGGTGTCAGCCGAACCCACAGAGCCGAATAGGGACGTCACCCGGCGTCCTCGGCGTCGGCGCGGCAATCGCCGCGGGGGCGGCGCAGGTCAGACCACCGATCCCAGGCCACCCGCGCCGGCCGGTGAGTCGCCGGCGACGAACGAGGCCCCCGCGGCCGACAAATCTTCCACCGGCGGATCGTCTCGCCGCGCCCGCCGCGGCCGTCGGCGCAAGCCGTCACGGCCCGCCGACAACTCGGTCGATGCCGCCCGCAGCGAATCGGGTGGTGTCGCCGGTACCAAGGCCGCCGAGGGGCGGACCGCGCAGGTCAAGCCATCCGACGTCGGCAAAACCAGGATGCCCGCCAAGGTTCCGGCGAATCTTGCGAAGCAGCGATTGCGAACCGTCCGGGAAACCTCCGCCGGTGGCTTGATGGTGTCGGGACTCGACGGTCCCGGCGACGAGCGGTGCGCCGCGCTGATCGGCCGGGTGGACCGCCGCGGTCGCATGATGTGGTCGCTGCCGAAAGGTCATATCGAGACCGGTGAGACCGCCGAGCAGACCGCCATCCGCGAGGTCGCCGAGGAAACCGGCATCAAGGGCAACGTCGTCGCACCCCTGGGCAAGATCGACTACTGGTTTGTCAGTGAGGGCAAACGCATCCACAAAACGGTGCACCACTATTTGATGCGGTTCACCGGGGGAGAGCTCTCGGACGCCGATTATGAGGTCGCCGAGGTCGCCTGGGTGCCACTGGCCGATCTGCCCAGACGACTGACATATTCCGATGAGCGCCGTCTTGCCCGGATCGCCGACGACGTCATCGCCGAACTCACCGCCGATCCCGATCGGATGGCCGAATCGGAGGCATTGGGCGCACGCACAGAACCCAACGCCTACGAGAAGGCCGCCGCCGCGCGCAACCAGAAACGCAACGAACCGCCGGCTCCCACCCCGAAAGCCCGCCGCCGCAGACGACGCGGCAGACGCGGTTCGGGTCGCGGAGGCGAGGGTCCTGCAGGTAAAAGTGGGGGAGCGGCCGCGAACAGCCCCACCGGTGACTCCGGCCCATCAGAAGCCACGTGAAGGGCGGTTCGATGCGGGCTCCGGGTATCGGCCGCCTGCGGCGGTACCCGGCTGTCCCGCGGCTCTCGGCTGTCCGGCGGCTGCTGATCGTCCTCGGCGCCGTCCTCATGCTCGCGATCCCGTTGGCCCCGGCCGCCACCGCGGCCCCCGGCGACGCCGGGTCGACAGCCGACCAGTTCCTGCGGATCTCCCTCGACTCGATCGATCCGTCGACGGTGTCGACCACCAGCAGCGGCACCGTCACCGCACACGGCACCCTCGAGAACATCGGTGACAGACCGGTCCGCAACATCGCCATGCGCCTGCAGCGCGGTGACGTGATCACCTCCAGCGCCGGACTCGGCGACTCCTTGTCGGCGGATCCGAACAGCTTCGAGATCGTCGGCGACTTCGTCGACGTGACCGAACAGCTCGCACCCGGGGCATCTGTGCCCTTCACCTTGCGGATCGCCTTGTCGGCGGACAATTCCGATGCGCCGGGCCTGGACATCGACACACCCGGGGTCTATCCCATCCTGATCAACGTCAACGGCACGCCCGAATACGGCAATGCCGCCCGTCTCGACGACGCCCGCACTCTGCTCCCGGTCATGGGTCTGCCCGAGAACGACCTGCGCGCCCAGACGGAGGGTTCCACCGACCTCCAATCCGCCCTGCCCGAGGCGATACCGGTGGCACCGGACGGATCGGTCCCGCCGGACGTGTCCCAGCCGGTCGGCCTGACCCTGCTGTGGCCGATCGCCGCACCCGCCTCGCTCGCGCCCGGTGTGACCGGCGGCGGCGACGAGACGGTCCGCTTGATGGACAACGGCTTGCGGCAATCCCTGGAGCCGGGTGGGCGCCTCGACACCCTGCTGACGGCGATGGAGCAGACGCACGCGCAGGACGGCAACACGCCACTGACCCAGAGCATCTGCCTCGCCATCGATCCCGACCTGCTGGTCAGTGTGCAGGCGATGACCGGTCCGTACCTGGTCAGTGTCGCCCCCAGAAATCCGACCGGGCCCGCGGTCGAGGGCACCGGAACGGCCGTGGCCGAGAACTGGCTGACCCGGTTGCAGACACTGGCTTCGACGATGTGTGTGGTCGCGACCCCGTTCGCCCACGTGGACATCGCCGGACTCGTGCGCGTGAGCGATCCCGGACTCTCCGAAGCCGCGCTGGCCGCCCCCGCCGACATCGTCGACACCATCCTCAAGGTGAAGAGCGTGCGCGGTCTGACCATCGCCACGTCCGGTGTCCTCGACGACAAGGCCGCCGACGTGGTCCGGGACACCGGATCTGTTGGCACCATCGTCTCGGCGTCCGCGGTCTCGACCATGACGCCGACATCCACGAACGGCGAGTACCCGCTCGGCAACGACCTCGCCGTCCAGACCTTCGATCCCGCCCTGGCCAGTGCGCTGGCCGCGATGGGCACCGACCCGAGGTCGTCGCAGGTCACACCCACCGACCAGCGCGCCGGCTGGTTGCGGGGCAGCAACGCCGGCCGGCGGCAGACGGCGCTCGGCGCAATGATGTTCTCCGCACTGTCGCCGTCCACGCTGGCGGCGGGCAACAGCGGTTCCACTCAGACCATGACCGCTGACCCGATCGCCGAACGCATCGGACGTGGCCAGATCCTCATGCCCCCGCCGACCTGGTCTGCCACCGCCGACGACACCAGGGCGGTGCTCTCCACGGTGACCCAGCTGCTGGCGTCCAATCTGGCCGTCCCACGCCCGCTCGAGAGCATCGGCACCGATCTCACCGCCACCGCGACCGCACCGGCCGGGGCCGAATTGATCACGCCTGTCGCCACACAGGTCACCGGGCCGTCGCTGGAGACTGTCGACGCTGTCTCGTCCAGCACGACGCAGACGTGGGACCTCCAGGAATCGATGGTCTCGCGTTCGGACGTCCCCATCACTCCGCAGGCCTACATGGCACCACTGCGTGAAGACCTGCTGCGTGCGATGGCGTCGGTCTCGCCTCAGGATCAACCGGCCGCCTCGGCGTCCGGTGCGATGCGGACCTCGGCCGTGTCGGTCACCATCTCCGGGATCACCAACGGCGTCTCAATCCTCGGTCCCGGAGGTCACTTCACCCTGGCCTCCGAGCGGAGCCCGTTGCTGCTGGTCATCCGCAACGACCTGCCGGTCGCGATGCGCGTCCGCCTCGCCATCACCGCCCCCGCCGGGATGACGATCGGCAATCTCGGCGTCATCGAGATTCCCGCGCAAGGAACTCGACAACTCCAGCTGCCGACGCGCGCCGACCTCTCCAAGTCGATGACCGTGCAGATCGGATTGGTCACATCCAGCGGTGTCCCGTTGGGCAGTCCGATCGAGCTGTCAGTACATTCCAACGCATATGGACAACCGCTTTTCATCATCACGATCTGTGCCGGGGTACTGCTCGTACTCCTTGCCGGTCGGCGACTCTGGCACCGCTTCCGCGGCGAGCCGGACCCCGCTGACCTGGATCGGCCCGAACCCGACGAACACGAGCGTTTGATGGCCGACAGTCGTGCGCTGCACAGCGGAGGCATCGGACCCTGGTCTGATTCTGAGCGGTCCACTCCCGAGCGGCCTGGTTCCGAGCGCGGGCATCCGCGTGACGGGGACACCGACCGATGAACGATCAGCCTCCACCCCCGCCGCCGCGGCGACGGCCACCACCCGGTCCCATGCCGGGTCCGAGGCCGGGCCCCTGGCCACCACCGGGTCCTCCGGGCCGGTTCCGCGCCGCACCGCAGGCACATCCGGCACCGCAGGCGCGTCCCGCGCCCCAGCCGCGTCCCACCCAAGATTCCCGGCCGACCGCCGGCGAGGTGGCCTCCGGTCGCGGGCCGGTGAACCGGGCCACGCCGGCCGCGATCGCGGTCGACCCCAAACCCGACGAACCGGTCTCCGGTACGCCGCGCCAGCCGTCCGACGACAGCGTCATGCGGACCAGTGGTTCCATCGCGCTCGCCACCCTCGTCTCACGGATCACCGGATTCGTCCGCACCGTCCTGGTGCTGGCCATGCTCGGCGCGGCGGTCGCGTCGTCGTTCCAGGCCGCCTACGTGTTGCCGAACATGGTGGCCGAGGTCGTCCTGGGCGCGGTCCTCACCGCGATCGTGATCCCGGTGCTCGTCCGCGCCGAACGTGAGGACGCGGACGGGGGAGCCGGGTTCATCAACCGGATCTTCACCCTCACGGTGGTGATCCTCGGGATCGCCACGCTCACCGCGGTGATCGCCGCCCCGCTGCTCACGACCCTGAATCTCGGTGACGGCAAGGTCAATCGGGACCTCGCCACAGCACTGGCCTACATGCTGTTGCCGGCCATTCTGTTCTATGGCCTGTCAGCTCTGTTCATCGCGATCCTGAACATGAAGGGCCTGTTCAAACCGGGTGCCTGGGCGCCGGTCCTGAACAACGTCGTGCAGATCGCCACGCTGATCGCCTACTACTCGACACCCGGTGAGATCTCCCTGAACCCGGTTCAGATGGGCGACGCCAAACTCCTGGTCCTGGGTATCGGCACCACGCTGGGTGTCGTCGCACAGACACTGATCCTGGTGCCGGCGATCCGTCGCAGCGGAGTGAAACTGCGGTTGCAGTGGGGTCTGGATGCCCGGCTGCGCAAGTTCGGCAACATGGCCCTGGCCATCGTTCTCTACGTCGCCGTGCTGCAGGTCGGGCTCATCGTCACCTACCGCATCGCCTCGTCGGCGAGCGCGGAAGGCGTCAGCGTGTACGCCACACAGTGGCAATTGCTGCAGTTGCCGTACGGCGTGCTCGGCGTGACGATCCTGACGGCGATCATGCCTCGACTGTCCCGCAACGCCGCCGCCGACGACACCCACGCGGTGATCGACGATCTCTCGCTCGCCACCCGTCTGACGATGGTCTCGCTGGTTCCGGTGATCGCGTTCATGACCTTCTTCGGCCCCGCCATCGGTGTGGCCGTCTTCAACTTCGGCAAGTTCAACGCCGAGACCGCTTCGCAGTTGGGCAGCGTCCTGACCTGGGGCGCGTTCACGATGATCCCGTACGCGATGACACTCGTTCAGTTGCGTGTGTTCTACGCCCGGGAGGACGCCTGGACACCCACCTACATGGTCATCGGGATCACCGCGGTCAAGGTCGCCGCGTCGTACCTGGGACCGGTGCTGTTCGACGATCCGGACTACGTCATCCGCTGGCTCGCCCTGTCGAACGGGCTGGGCTACCTGGTCGGTGCCGTGGTCGGCCACTACCTCCTGCGCAGCCGCCTCCATGGCGCGCGGATGACCAACGTCGGCCGGACCGTGTCGTGGACCATCGCGGTCTCGGTGGGCTGCAGTGCACTGGTCTGGGCGCTGTCGGAGATCTCCGGCCTGCACCGGCTGGCCACCGACCACGGCAAGATCGGGTCCGTCGCCTACCTGGCCCTGGTCGGCATCGTCACCATCTCGCTGATCTACATCGTGCTGACATTGCTGCGCGTGCCCGACGTACTGGCCGTGGTGGTCGCGGTCCGGCGACTACTCGGGCGCTTCATCCCGGCCATCGCACCGGCCCCCGAACCCGAGACCGAGGGTGCGGCCACCATGACGGTCCAGTTCCCGCGGATCTCCGGCGAGGAGTCTGTTCCGTATTCTGGTCAAGTCGAGGTCATCCGACGCTTCGACAGGGGTACATCAAGCTGGCAAGCCTATGCGGTCACAAGCGGAGGCGCTGCCGGAACCAACTTCCGTCAGCCGCAGGATCTGCGGTATCGAAGGAAAGGAGTGGGTGCTTTGGGTAAACAGGATGCCGACAACAAGTCGGTCGAGGCGCCCACCTCGCCGCGGTCACCGGCCGGGACACCCGGTACCGACGAGACCGCGCAGATGAATCTGGCGGCGGCCCGGGCGGCCGCCGAGGCCACACCCGAGACTCCCGCCGCCCGCCCGGCCGGGCCCGCAGGTCCGCGGGTTCGCCGTGGCCCCCGACTGGTTCCCGGAGCTGCCGTCGCCGGCGGCAGGTATCGGCTGCTACAGAATCACGGCGGGGCACGAGGGCTGCAGTTCTGGCAGGCCCGTGACATCAACCTCGACCGCGATGTGGCGCTGACGTTTGTGGACGCTGAGCAGGTGGCACCGCTACCGGATCCCGGCGTCCGGATCGATCCCCGCGACGAAGGCCCGCAGGCCGTGCTGTCACGCACACTCCGCCTCGGCCGGATCAACTCGCCCGGCATCGCCCGGGTCCTTGACGTGGTCCGCGGATCGTCCGGCGGAATCGTTGTCGCCGAATGGATCCCCAGCTCGTCTCTGGCCGACGTCGCGAAATCGAACCCGTCACCGGTGGGGGCGGCCCGAGCAGTCCGCGCACTGGCGGCCGCCGCCGAGTCGGCACACCGCAACGGTGGCGCGCTGTCCATCGATCACCCCGAGCGCATCCGGATCAGCCAGGATGGCAATGCCTTCGTCGCGTTCCCCGGTACCCTCGCCGATTCCGACAAGTCGTCCGACGTCCGTGGTCTCGGCGCCGTCCTCTATGCACTCCTGCTGGCCCGCTGGCCACTGGACGCCCAGACCGGTATCGATCTGGCGACCAGTCGCAAGTCCACCGAACCGGTCGGCGGTCTGCCGCCGGCCGCGCCCGACAACAATGGGCTCCCCCGCGAGCCGCGGGCGCAGCGTCCCGACATCCCGTTCGAGATCTCTGCGGTCGCCGCCCGCGCCCTGGAGGGCAACAGCGGGATCCGTACGGCTGCCACCGTTCAGCATGTTCTGGACCAGGCAACGGTCCTCGACCAGAAGACCGACCTCATCGCGCAGGTCCGCGCCGATGGCGAACCGGTGAGTTCGTCGCCGCGCGCGAAGCCGAGAATGCTCGGCGGCGGTGATGACGACGGCGACACCAAGAAGCCGCGATCGGTGCGCACCATGGCGATCCTCGCCGGTGCAGGGCTGTTCATCCTGTTCCTGGTCATCGCGTTGGTCGTCTGGGCCACCAGTGCCTTCGGCGGCGAGGACGAGACCCCGGACATCGACTCGATCTTCTCCACCTCCGCAGCCGCGTCCGGAGAGCCCGGCGAAGCCGGTCCGGCCGCGCCCGCAGCTCCGGCGGCGCCGGTGGGCCTGACCGCGGTGACCATGCTCGACTACTCAGATCAAGAACCCGACAGCCGGACCAACCTGAACAACGTGATCACCGGGCAGCCGCCGGCGTGGCAGACCGACGAGTACCGCGGGGGCCCCGAGTTCGGCAATCTCAAACCCGGTCTCGGCCTGATGTTCACACTCGACCGGACCGCGACGATCACCGAGGTGGTCGTGCGGTCGCCGACGCCGGGTATGCAGCTCGAGATCCGCACGGCCGACTCGGTCCAGACGACATTCGAGAGCACCCAGCTCGTCGCCTCGGCCACGCTGCAGGGTCAGGAGACCCGGATCCCGGTCAGCGGTGCCGGACCGGCGAAGTACGTCCTCGTCTGGCTGACATCGTTGCCGCGCAACGACAGCGGGCGCTATCAGGGTGCGGTCAGCCAAGTCTCGATGACGGGATAGCGCTCTTCATGGCCGACGATCTCCCGGTGGGTGCGGTCCGCTGTGAGGACGGATTGATCCGGCCCCTGTGGGCCGCCGAACCCGGTTTGATGCGCGACTACTACGACGTCGAGTGGGGCATGCCGGTGTCCGGCGAGAACGCCCACTTCGAGCGACTCGCACTCGAAGGCTTTCAGGCCGGCCTGTCGTGGGCGACGATTCTGCGCAAGCGCCCGGCATTCCGGGAGGTCTTCGCCGACTTCGACGTCGACACCGTGGCCGCTTACGGGGACGCCGAGGTCGCCGAATTGCTCGCCGACGCCCGGATCATCCGGCACCGCGGGAAGATCGAGGCCACCATCGGTAACGCCCGGGCCACTCAAAACCTGCGTGCCGAAGGCGGTTTGGTGGATTTCCTGTGGTCGTTCAGACCGGAGTCGACGCCCCGCCCGCAGTCGACGGCCGAGGTGCCGACCACGTCCGCGGAATCTGTGGCGATGTCGAAGGCGTTGCGGGCAAAAGGCTTTCGCTTCGTCGGACCGACAACGATGTACGCGTTGATGGAGGCGGTCGGGATCGTCGACACGCATCTGCTGGTGTCGTACCGGCGGGGGAGTTCCGGCATCTGGCCCGGCACCGGATAGCGCTCGGTCAGCGCTGATCTGCTCCCACATGTCGGCAGAGCAACTCGGCCAGATTCGTCGGGTAGATCAGCTCGGTGCTGGCCTCGAGGTCGGCCGCCGACCACCAGCGGTGGTCGAGGATGGTGTGCCGTTCGAGTTCGGTCCAGCCCACCGACCGTGGCTCGAAGGCTGGTACGAAGGCCACGAAATAGACCTCCACCTGATGGATGGGTTCACCGGCGAACACGACGTCGAACTCACGGTGCAGTACCGGGCCGGACATCACCTCGATCAGGAGTCCGGTTTCCTCGAACACCTCGCGGCGGGCGGTCTCCTCGTCGGTCTCTGCGCCTTCGCGGCCACCGCCGGGAGTGAACCACCAGGTCGGGCCGGTGGCGTTCAGCGGATCGACCCCACGGAACAGCAGGGTACGACCGATCTCGTCGATCAGGATCATGCGCGCGGCCTGTCGACGACGTCGTACCGAATCCATCTCCGGCCCCCTCCCTTCCTGCGACCACCACATTGCCAGAGCGGGGACCGGGTTTCGTCCGCAGGTGTTCACCAAATGTCCCGCGGGTGTCGGTGCACGGAATTTCTCAGTGTGCTTGGCTAGTGTGTGTTGGCTGCGGTGTCAGCCCGGGCATTCGTCCGAACACCGCAGCACGTGAGTGAGATCGGAAGCGAGTCAGTGATGATGGCTCGAACGGCCGAGTATCCCAGGCCGACGCAGTGCCTCGTGCACATCAGCGACACACATCTGATCGATGGTGACGGCGACCTGTACGGCGGAGTGGACGGAACCGCGCGGCTGGACCAGATCCTGGCCGAACTCAGCGCTTCCGGTGATCCGGTCGACGCGTTGGTGTTCACCGGCGACCTGGCCGACAAAGGCGATCCGCGCGCATACGCGACCCTGCGTCGCATGGTCGAACCCGTGGCCGAGCGGCTCGGAGCCGTGGTCATCTGGGCGATGGGCAATCACGATGATCGCGCCGCTTTCCGGGTGGGACTGCTCGGCGCGGCACCGGACACCGGGACCGTCGACAGCGTGCACGACATCGGCGGACTACGCGTCATCACCCTCGATTCCACCGTCCCGGGCCTGCACCACGGTGAAGTCACCGATGACCAACTCGATTGGCTCACCGGTGTTTTGGCGACACCCGCCGAGCACGGGACCATCCTCGCGATGCATCACCCACCGGTGCCGTGTGTGCTCGACCTCGCCGTCCTCGTCGAACTGCGTGACCAGAACAGGCTCGCGGAGGTGCTGCGGGGCAGTGACGTCCGATCGATCATCGCCGGACACCTGCACTATTCGACCACCGGGACGTTCGCCGGGATACCGGTGTCGGTCGCGGCGGCCACCTGTTACAACCAGGACCTCAACGTGCCGGCCGGAGCGATGCGCGGTCACGACGGGGGACAGGCGTACAACCTCGTGCACGTCTACGACTCCACCGTGCTTCACTCGGTGGTTCCCATCGGTGCGTATACGACTGTCGGAGAACACGTCTCACCTGCGGAGTCGGCCCGGCGTCTGACCGAGGCCGGAGTCCGGATCCCGGAGGTCAGCCGGCGTCCGGCCGAGCAGGCGCGGTGAACGCGCGGACCTGGTGTCGCGAGTCGAGGCACTAGGTGGTCGCGGTGGGCTCCGTCGACTCCCACGGCGCGACAACGGGAAAGTAGGAGTCGAGGAATCGCGTCACGGTCTGGGTGCGCAGTTCGAGATCCACCTCGGGAGTACTTCCGTCGTTGAGACAGAAGAAGTCCACGTCCCGTCGCGGGAGCATCCGTTCCATCGCCTTGAGTCCGGCAACCGCCGTGGTGTCGATGTACTTCACCTTGGCTTCTTTCTGCACCACAGCGCGACCGGTCATCAGCGCGTAGTAGTGGTACAGCGAGTTCGTCACCGAGATGTTGTCGCTGGCGCGGAACACACTGGCCGCCGTCGACGCGAACTCATCGGAGAACTGCAATTCCATCTCCCGCATGACGCTCTTGCGGAGCGGCGTGGCCGCGTGCTCCAGATGCCGAGTTGTCATGAGGCCGAACCGATCCTGGAGCAGTCTGCGATTGACCCTGGCCGCGTTCTCGAACCCGCTGCGGTCGGTGTTGCTGTATCCGAGGCCGATGCGGGTGGTCGCCTCGATGAACATGCTCACCCCGCCGGGTGAGAAGAATGCCTGGGGACCGACCGGACGGCCGAAGAACATGTCGTCGTTCGAGTAGAGGAAGTGTTCGGACAGTCCGGGGATGTGGTGCAGCTGGCTTTCGACCGCCTGCGAATTGTGGGTCGGCAGAACCGATGTGTCGACGAAGAACTCCTCGCTGGGGACGAAGGTCACGCGGTCGTCGTCGGCGAGCCAGGCCGGTCGCGGTGAATCAGTGGCGACGAAGATCCGGCGGATCCAGGGCGCATACATGTGAACCGACCGCAGTGCGTACTTCAGTTCGTCGATCTGCCGGAAACGCGCCGCGGACGCATCCCCCTCTCCGACAACATAGTTCTGCATCCGCTTGGCGCGCTGGGCCTGGAATTCAGCCGAGGATCCGTCGACCCAGGAGAAGACGATGTCGATGTCGAAGTTGATGTCGGAGGCGTGCCCCGCAAACATGTTCTCGATCGTCGGCCAGGTCAGGCCGAAACGCTCGACCGTGCCGCGAATCGCCTCCTCCGGATGAATGTTCCGGCGGGTCAACGAGTTCTCGATGGGCAGGACGATCTCGTCATCGGTGAACGACCACAGCTCGATCTGCACGGCGGTGGAAGCACCGTAGTGCAGGCCGCTGACGGACTCGACCCGAGGCCGATAGAGACGGAAGATCCTCGCCTTCGACGACTGTGACAGGAGCCCGTCACCGACAAAGACGGCCTTACCCCGTTTTGCATCAACGGTTTTCGAGTAGAACGGCTCGCTGCTGCAAGCCTCGACGAGCGCGGCCTTCAACGCGGCGCGGTCGGTCCAATCGATCGCGATGACCGGCCGCTCATCGTTGCCGCGAACCAGGAGGTACCCGATTCCGGCCGCGTCGAGCACTCCGCGGATGAACAGCAGATCCTCGACCATGGCCTGCTGCGGAGTGGTCGACGAGATCGACAGCGCGTACCGGCCCTCGAACCCCACCACATCGGGCCGGTCCCGCAGGCGGGCCGTCGACACCGCCGACTGGGGCACGACCGCCTCCGGGACGGCGGGCTCCGGGGGAACGAGGTAGATATCGTGGGACGCTGGGGATGAAGTGATGACATTCCTTCCGGGGACGGCATACGGCCGAGAGATACCCGGAATGCCTTCAGTGTAGATCGTCTCCGGGCGCGGGCCGAATGCCCGATTCTCGGTCAGTTCGCGGTGGGGGGCGGGTCGGGGGTTCGGCGCGCGTATCGCAAGAACAGGAAGTCGTCGTGCGACAGGGCATGTGCGAGGGTCAGACCGCGCGGCGAGGACAGGGGGTTCGCCGGACGGGGACGTGGTGTGTGCTCTTGGAGCCCGGCGAACTTCGGAGCCACCGTCAGACACAACTCGTCGACGAGATCCGCACCGACCAGTGCGTCCAGCAGAGTCGGACCGCCCTCGCACAGAATATGTTTCATCCCAAGGTCTTTCAGCGCTTCGACCGCCTCGGTGAGATCGACGGTCTCGGTCCCGACCGCGATGACGTCGGCCCCCGAGTCCGCGGCCCTGGCACGTGCGCGGGTGGTCGTGATGATGATCGGTCGGGGAGTGGCGCCTCGGAGTCCGGAGGTCTCGGGCAGAACACCGGAGTTGGTCACCACCGCGACCGGTGGTGCGGTCATCGCCCCACGCTGCTCACGGACCCGCCGGTGGGCATCTTTGAAGACCACCGGCCCGTAGTTCTCGGCACGCACGGTGCCGGCCCCGACCAGCACCACGTCGGCGAAGATCCTCAGGGCCTTCAGCAGCGCTTGATCGGTGGCACCGGAGATCTGTCGAACCCGCCCGTCGAACGCAGCCTCGCCGTCGAGGCTCGTGACCATGTTCGCCCGGACACCCACCGGCGGATCCCCGTACCACTCGGTGGCGAGCGCTGCGGTGTCCACGGCACCCGACGGCAACAACGGCACCCGTGAATCGTTCATGCGTCATGTCCCGGATCGAGATCTTTCACATCGGAGAAACTCACCAATTCCCCGGTGGCCGCAGATGTCATCTCACCGTCGAACGGTTCCAACAGGATTCCGAGATGGTCGCCGGCATCGATCCGGCGGATTATCCGTCCCACGAACCAGGCGGCGGCTTCGTCGACAATCGGCAGCCGATGCGGGCCCTCGTGCCATCGGCACCGCTCGAACTTGTCCACTTCGTCACCGGTCTCCGAACCGAAAAGGCGTGCGAGGCCGACGTGTTCGCGAGCGAGTACATGCACGGCGAGATACTCCGCGTCCTGGGCCACCCCGAATGTGTGATTGCGTCTGGACAGACCGACAAAGAATCGGGACGGATTGATGCCGGCCTGACTGGCGAAGCCGACCAGACATCCCGACAAACGGTCCGCGCCCCGCGTCGTCACGACAAACATCGGATAATCCAGCTGGCCCACCAATTGGTCGAAGGCGGATTTCGCGGATTCCTGTTCACTCACCGGTACCCACCCTTCTCGTATCAATTCCAGTCACATCAATCACACCATTCACGGACATACTCTGCTTTCAGTGTCTCCAATGAGTGAGAACGCAAACCTCACCGGCCAATGGCCCCGGGTGTCCGTACGACGATTTCGCGGCTGCAATAGCACCGGGCGCCGGCCTCCATTAGTCTCCATCCATGGCCGAGTGGGGGGAGGTCTGTGGGGATGACGCGCGGACTGATGAGGAATTGCTTGCGGCTCATGTGGAGGGGGACAGGGATGCGTTCGGGATACTGATAACACGACTGCAGGGCCATCTGTGGGCCGTTGCGCGCCGGACCTCGAATTCCGACGAGGACGCAGCCGACGCGTTGCAGGATGCGCTGCTCAAGGCACACCGGATGGCCGACCGCTTTCGGGCAGACGCCAAGGTCAGCTCGTGGATGCACCGCATCGTGGTCAACGCATGTCTCGATCGCATCCGTCGGAACAAGGCGCGCCCGACGATCCCGCTGCCCGAGTTCGACATCACCGAGTTCGCCGATCCACGCGACGAGCACGGTGACGTCGACCTCACGCTGTCGATAGGACGGGCCCTCGACGCCCTGCCGCCGGATCAACGGGCCGCGATCGTGGCCATCGATGTGGAGGGCTATTCGGTGGCGGAGGCCTCGGCGCTCCTGGGCGTGCCGGCGGGGACCATCAAGAGCCGATGTGCTCGTGGCCGCGCGAAACTCGCTGTCACACTTGGCCATTTGCGGGCACCTGCTGAGGA
This sequence comes from Williamsia sp., assembly GCF_036566845.1. Lineage (GTDB taxonomy): Bacteria > Actinomycetota > Actinomycetes > Mycobacteriales > Mycobacteriaceae > Williamsia. The sequence goes on along the minus strand of NZ_DATCVM010000155.1, from coordinate 18,596 downwards.
GACCAACTCATGAGCCGCTGATCCGTGCCGCCAGGCCGTCGAAGATCACGTCCAGGCCGAAAGTCAGTTCCTCGTCGTAGACGTCACCGCCGGTGTTCGATGAGTCCGTGACTGCGTCGATCAGACGTGGATAGTGTTCGGGGACCGCGCCCTCGTCCATCTTGTTGTCGGAGTATCGGCCGGCCTGATGTTCGTCCGTCGGCAACGCCACCTGGCCGAGCCACTCGTCGACCTCACGCTCTTTTGCCGATCGACGGTTCTCCACCAGCATCTGGATCAACCTCATCGCCATGTTCGGGATCCTCGGCAACGCGATCATGATGACCCAGTATCTACAGTCGGTCCTCGGGAAATCGCCACTGTCAGCGGCACTCTGGAGCCTGCTTCCTTCGATCGTGATCGCTTTCGTCGCACCCCTGTCCGCGGTCCTGGCCGCCCGGATCGGCCGGCCACCGGTGATGGTTCACAACAGGCGACTCCCTGGTGACCGTTGGAGACCACCTCCGAACTCGGTCGTCCTGGTACTCACCGCGCTGGCAGCGATCCGCGTGCTCCGTCAACCCGCCGACACCGCATCCTCACCGACTGCGGTCTACTGATGCGATGGGCTTCACACGCGCAGAACTCGAGTCGTACCGCGACGCGGTCATCCCCGACCTGGTCGGTCCGCGGTGCCTGTTGCTGTTCGTCGGCATCAATCCGGGACTGTGGACAGCTGCGACGGGAGCGCACTTCGCCCGCCCGGGCAATCGCTTCTATCCGGCGCTGGCTCGCGCCGGCATCGTCGACCGCGTGATCGATGCGTCGGCCGGATTCACCGATGCGGACCGAAAACTGTTGACGGACAGGGGTATCGGCATCACCAATGTGGTGCGCAGAGCCACCGCCCGCGCCGATGAACTGACCGACGAGGAGCTGCGCAGCGGAGGCGAGCAACTGGTGGACACGGTCCGCGCGGTATCGCCGAAGGTGGTCGCGGTTGCCGGGATCACCGCATACCGGGTGGCATTCGGAGAGCGAAAGGCAGCGGTGGGACTGCAGGACCGCAACATCGCGGGTGTCCCCGTCTGGGTGGTCCCCAACCCGAGTGGGCTCAACGCCCACGCCACCGTCGACACTCTCGCTGCCGCCTACCGCAAACCCGCCGAGGCTGCCGGCATCGTCTGAAGGTCGAACTGCACCTGTCTTCGATCTCGATGGAACCGACGGCAGCACGACGGCGTCCAAGTATAGAGGTCGGTCTCCAGTGACCGGCGATCGAATTGATGAGAGAACAGGGGTCCACGCGATGTTCGGAGTCGGCGACCGGGTGGACTCACACGGCGAGGTGCCGGATCCGCCCTATTCGGTCGATGTGATCGCTGACCTGCACGCCGGTGTGTACCCGGACGATTTTTCCGAGCTGCTCACGGCCCGGGTCCTCACCGATCCCGATGCCGGTGCCGTCTGGGCGGCACTCGAGGCCACCACCGCACAACTGGCCGGGCTCCGGGATTCGTCGATCCCGCCACCACCGTTTGTCCGGGAGCAGATCGATCAGACCCTGAGAACGCTCACCCACAACCGCACCGCCGATCAGCCGGTCACCTGGTTCGCCCGTCATCGGGGCGCGCTCGTGTCGTCGCTGGCCGCTGTTGCCGCGGTCGCAGGAATCGCCGTGGCCACCACCTTTGCGTTCACCGGTGATTCCGGGAACACGGGATCAACCCCGATCGCCAGACAGACCAGCCCGATCGCCACGCTCCCCGACAACGTTCGACCCGACAGTGATCTGCCCGACAGTGATCTGCCCATCGCCACGCTCCTGGGCGTGCTGGGCAGCACCGAGGGTGGGGGATTCGCCGACACCGCGGCCCAGGATCGGTGTCTGCGAGCGCATCAGATCCCGCCGTCCACCGCCATCCTGGGATCCGGGTCAATCGACAACGCCGGACATCCGGCCGTGGTGATCCTGCTGTCCACCGGAACGATCGGTGTATTCGACGCGCTGGTGGTGGGTACCGACTGCACCACGGGCAACCCCGCGACCATCAGCCGGACCACGATCGGCGACAAGTGAGGCGATCGCCACAGCGGCGGCCAGCCCGACCGGCGCCACGGCCAGGTGTCCGGATGTCACGGCCCACACCAGGGGTCCCACCGCAGCGACCGCCGCGGTGATCACCCCGACGAGCATCCGATTGTAATTCTCGCCACTGCCTCGTGCTCGCGACGGCGGCACCAGATGCATCAGCGCCGCGGCCAACAGGACCGATCCGATGAGGTCGCTCGGACGGTGCCATCCCCAGACCATCAGATCCTGGGACACCAGGGTGAGCCATCCGACGCCGGCGACGGCGGCCACCGGTGAGAGGGAGCGCGGCGACGCCCGGACGATGGCGGCCACACATCCGGCAGCGGCCGCGGCGTGCCCACTCGGGAACGTATTGGTGACCCAGCCCAGTCCATCGAAGTCCGGACGGGTGAGCAGTTCATCGCGCAGAAATTGGGTCAACAGAATCCCGAGCACCGGAAGTGCGAGCAGCACAACAATACTCAGCCGCCGATGGGCAAGAAGACCCAATCCGATGATCGCCACGACCGAGACCAGCCACAGCCTCAGGTCGGTGACCGAGCCAAGGCCCACGACGTGGGGCAGATCCGCGGTCGCTCCGGTGCCGCGCAGCGACAGAAACGCCCGCTGGTCGGCCCGCTGGCCGACCTCGGTGTGTACTGCCACCACATAGACGGCGACAAACGCAACCAGCAGCGAAACCGCCCACAACGCCGACGACAGCGACGGCTGTGCGCGCGAAATACGTGGAGGTGACGACCGATACATACGCTCCATGGTGCCGGAGAAGTCTGTGAGCCTTCTCAGGGTCGTGCGCCCAGCTCCGAACCGGGAACAGAAGCCCTTAGGCTGATGTTATTGAAGCTGTCACCCAGTGAAGAAAGTAGAGCATCGATGACCTCAGCAGGTACCGACACCGTCCACGACGTGATCATCGTCGGATCGGGTCCGGCGGGCTACACGGCAGCCGTCTACGCCGCCCGTGCAGATCTATCACCCGTTGTTTTCGAGGGCACCCAGTTCGGCGGTGCATTGATGACAACCACTGAGGTCGAGAACTTTCCTGGCTTCCAGAAGGGTATCCAGGGCCCAGAGCTCATGGAGGAGATGCGCGAGCAGGCGATTCGCTTCGGCGCAGACCTCCGCATGGAGGACGTCGACGCCGTGCGTCTGACCGGTGGGATCAAGGAGGTCGACGCCGGTGGTGAGACCTACCGCGCCAAGACCGTCATCCTCGCCATGGGTGCTGCCGCACGCTACCTCGACGTCCCCGGTGAGCAGGAACTGCTCGGCCGCGGTGTGTCGGCGTGTGCCACCTGTGACGGCTTCTTCTTCCGTGACCAGGACATCGTTGTGATCGGCGGTGGCGACTCCGCGATGGAGGAAGCCACCTTCCTCACCAAGTTCGCGCGTTCGGTGACCGTGATCCACCGCCGCGAGGAATTCCGGGCGTCGAAGATCATGCTCGAACGGGCCCGTGCGAACGACAAGATCCGGTTCGTCACCAACACCACGATCGGCCGGGTTCTCGGCGAGACGTCGGTCACCGGCCTGGAGCTGGTCAACACCCTCACCGGTGAGACCTCGCAGATCGACGCCACCGGCATGTTCGTCGCCATCGGCCACGATCCGCGCAGCGATCTGATCAAGGGACAGGTCAACCTCGACACCGACGGATACGTCCTGGTCGACGGTCGGACGACCTACACCTCGGTCCCCGGCGTCTTTGCGGCCGGCGATCTGGTCGACCACACCTACCAGCAGGCCATCACGGCGGCCGGTTCGGGCTGCGCCGCGGCGATCGACGCCGAGCGATGGCTCGCCGACCAGGCGGATGCCCCGTCCCACGAGGTTCCCGAAGCCGTCGGGGCCCAGGCCTGACCACCCACCACCTCACCATCCCGTTCATGCGAACGGACCAACGCACGTGTGAAAAGGAGAACACAATGGGAGCAAACACCGTGGCCGTCACCGATGCCACGTTCAAGGAACAGGTCCTCGGGGCAGACAAGCCCGTCCTCGTCGATTTCTGGGCCACCTGGTGCGGGCCGTGCAAGATGGTCGCACCGGTTCTGGAGGAAATCGCCGGCGAGAACTCCGCCAAGATCACCGTCGCCAAGGTCGACGTCGACCAGAATCCCAACGTGGCCAGGGATTTTCAGATCATGTCGATCCCGACGATGATCCTTTTCGAAGACGGTAAGCCCACCAAGACCATCGTCGGCGCAAAGGGCAAGGCTGCCCTCCTGCGCGAACTCGACGGGGTCCTCGGCAAGTAAGATTGCGCCCTTGGGCGATCACGGCCAGGCATCAGTACTGTGACCTCAAAGGTCCCAGACTGATGCCTGGCCGTATTGGCTCTGTCGGGGGATAGCTGAGACACTTGCTAGCGAGTTGGGGAGTCCCGACTCATCGTGATGCGCATATTGCTACAAGGAAGGCCACTGTGATGCCGTTGTTCCGGTTGGGGGATCACGGTTCCGCGGTCGCCGAAATTCGGGCAATCCTGACAAATCAGGGCCTACTTGCAGACGTGGTGCCCCAGTTGGGCCGCGTGGTCGACACCAACGGCTGGGCATTGCCCGAAGCCGTCTTCGACGCCGAGACCGACCAGGCCGTTCGCGCCTTCCAGCAACGACGTGGACTGCTTGTCGACGGCATCGTCGGCCCGGCCACGTTCGGTGCGCTCCACGAGGCCTCCTACCACCTCGGTGCGCGTGTGCTGTTCTACCAACTGTCTGCTCCCATGCACGGCGACGATGTGGCAACGCTGCAATCGCGGCTACAGAACCTCGGTTACTACACCGGTCTCGTCGACGGTCATTTCGGCGGCGACACCTACACCGCCCTCTGCAACTACCAGAGCGAGTTCGGCCTGAGCGCCGACGGCATCTGTGGGCCCGCGACCCTGCGGTCACTGGAGTTGCTCGGAACCCGTGTCACCGGCGGTTCGCCGCACGCGATCCGCGAAGAGGAGCACGTTCGCCGGCTCGGACCGCAACTGTCCGGCAAGCGCATCGTGATCGATCCGGGTTCCGGCGGCGGCCATCCCGGCGCCGACCCGCGGGAGTCTGCCATCGAGGCCGAGATTCTCTGGGATCTCGCACGCCGCCTCGAGGGCCGGATGATCGCGGCCGGCATGGAAACATTCTTGTCCCGCGCCGAGGATCAAGACCCCTCGGACAAAGAGCGCGCCGAGACCGCGAATTCCATTGGCGGAGACCTACTGATCGCGCTGCGCTGCGCTCACTACCCGAACAGCCGCGCCAGTGGTGTGGCCTCATTCCACTTCGGCACCCCGCACGGATCGACGTCGATGATCGGGCGTTCGCTGTCCGGCTTCATCCAGCGCGAGATCGTCGCGAGAACTGAACTACGCGACTGTCGTTCGCACGAACGCACCTGGGATATCCTGCGGCGCAGCCGAATGCCCGCAGTCCAGTTGGACGTCGGCTACATCAGCAATCTCCACGACGCCACCGAGCTGAGCAATCCGGCGGTCCGTGACACCATCGCCGAGGCGATTCTTGTTGCGGTCAAACGCCTGTACCTACTCGGGCAGGACGATCAGCCCACCGGCACCTACACGTTCGCCGCGTTGCTCGCATCGGAGCAGATTCGTCGCTAGTCCGACCTTGCCCGGTCGATTCGGACTGACATCAACAGCACCAAGATCGCCGTACTCTGAAAGACCGCTCCGATTCCCACGATGATCATGCCCTGACAGGTTCACTGTCAGGGCATGATCGTTGTGCGGCGTCCAACGGTCACCGCGGTGCGTTCACGCCCCGCCACGTCGATGGCCGCCATCACAACCAACTTCTCGAGCGCACTCTCGACGCCGGCCTTCCAGCCCAGATCTTCGTCGAGCTCGAGTCGCAAGCGGGGGAAGCGGTGGTGGGCCGACACCACGTCGAACCCTGATTCTTTGAGGAACTCCGCGTCGATCATGCAGCGCGGGCAAATGGTCTCGTCGCCCTGGATCTCGCCGGTGCCCTGTTCGGAGTCCAGGTCCGCGCGCTCGGACCGCACGATCCCGAATGCCTCGATGGCCCGGACGCCGCGTCGGGTGAGGTCGACGATGACGGCTCGCGCGAGATCCTCGGCGGCATTGTCGTGACCGGGGTCCACCCACATCGACGAGAGGATGACCGCGTCGGCCGACACCGGGGACGTGGGGAAAAGTGCCGAACGGGGGACGCTGCGCGGGGGACCGTAGAACGCGGCACCCACCACCTTGCCGGTCTTCCGGCTGACCGCCATCTGTCCGCAGGTTCCCCATTCGAGCAGGATCATCGAGACCCAGACTTCTTTGTCGAACTCGCTCTCGAAGGGTTCTCCGCCCAGAGTGTCAGGGATGACGTTGGGTTCCATCTCCCAGAACACACAGCGCCGACCGTGTACGGGTAGCGACTCGAACCCGTCCATGGTGAGCGGCGTTATCGTTACCGACACGGACCCGCCGCCTCCTGAAGACACCTCATTGGACCAAATACTACGAAGAACACATCTCAGCATAGGCGATGACGGAACACCGCCTCAGATGAGCGAGGGTGAACGCCAATTCTGTTGTGAGAAAACATCTTTGGGTCATTTCATGATCTGATTTCCCAGTTGTTGTCACTGTGACGTATCACCCGCACCCACCAGTACCTGAAATTTCGTGGCTCGAATTCTACTTTTGCGCGATGATCTCAACGAGTCGTTCGAGGTCGCCTACGGACCCGAACTCGACCGTGATCTTGCCCTTGCGCTTGCCCATCGCGACGGTCACCCGGGTGTCGAGCTTGTCCGAGAGTCGCTCGGCCACGTCTTGGAGGCCCGGCATCTGCATCGGCTTCCGCTTCTGGGTCGGGGGAGCCGTCTTGCCGTCACCACGGTTGGCCAATGTGACGGCCTCTTCGGTGGCGCGCACCGACATACCCTCGGCCACGATCCGCGCGGCCAGGACCTCCTGCGCATCCGCGCCCGCCTCGAGCGACAGCAGTGCTCGCGCGTGTCCGGCCGACAGCACGCCGGCCGCCACGCGCCGCTGGACCGGAATCGGCAGGCGCAGGAGACGGATCATGTTCGTGATCACCGGCCGTGAACGACCCAGCCGGGTGGCCAGTTCATCGTGGGTGACACCGAACTCTTCGAGCAGCTGTTGGTACGCAGCCGCCTCTTCCAACGGGTTCAGCTGTACGCGGTGGATGTTCTCCAGCAGCGCGTCGCGGAGCATCGCGGCATCGGCGGTCTCCCGGATGATCGCCGGGATCTTCTCCAGGCCGGCTTCCTGGCTCGCCCGCCAGCGGCGCTCGCCCATGACGAGTTGGAACTCGATACCGTCTTCAGGCTCGGCCAGACGCCGCACGACGATCGGCTGCATGAGCCCGAACTCGCGGATCGAGTGCACGAGTTCGGCCAGTGCCTCTTCGTCAAAAGCGGTCCGCGGCTGCTGCGGGTTCGGCTGAATACGCCAGGGTTCGATCTCCTGGTACACCGCGCCGACGTCGTCGATCTCATCCGGATCCGTGATGGACGGCGGAGTCGGGACCGGCGCGCTCGCGGTATTCGACGCCGTCGGGTTCCCGTTCTCGGCGCTGCTGGCGCCGCCGGAACCCGCGTTGCTACCAGCGCTGGTTCCGGGGTTGACCGGCGCGGTGCGTCCGTTCCCGAACATCACGTCGGTGGCAGCCGAACCCATCTTCGGTCCGTCCACGGGCCCGGTGGGGATCAGTGCGGCAAGCCCACGTCCGAGCCCACCCTTGCGTTGTCCACCCTTGCCCGGCTTCGTTGCGCCGGGTGCTTTCGCAGGGTTCTTGTCGTCGGTCACCGCCGGCCCTCCACCTCTTGTACGGAACGCAACGCCAGTTCGCGTCCGGCGTCCAGGTAACTCATTGCTCCACGTGAACCCGGGTCGTACTCGATGATCGTGCTTCCGTATCCGGGGGCCTCAGAGACCTTCACGCTGCGCGGAATGATCGCGTTGAGCACTCGGTCACCGAAGTGCTCCCGGACGCTCTCAGCGACCTGATCCGCGAGCTTGGTGCGCCCGTCGTACATCGTGAGGACAACGGTCGACACGTGCAGCGCCGGGTTCAGGTGCGCCTGCACCAGATTGATATTGGAGAGCAACTGGCTCACGCCCTCGAGTGCGTAGTACTCGCACTGGATCGGGATCAGCACCTCTTGGGCAGCGACCATCGCATTGATCGTCAGCAATCCCAGTGACGGCGGGCAGTCGATGAGAACGAAGTCGAAGTCGTACCGTTCGAGCGTCTCCCGGTCGAGTGCGTTCCGGAGGCGATTCTCTCGCGCCACCATCGATACCAACTCGATCTCGGCACCAGCCAGATCCAGGGTTGCCGGGACACAGTACAAGTTCTCATAGCTGGTGCTCTGGACGATCGTGTCGGCGAAGTCGACCTCACCGATCAGGAGCTCGTACACCGACGGGATACCGGATCGGTGATCGATGCCGAGAGCGGTACTCGCGTTGCCCTGAGGATCGAGATCGATCACCAGAACCCGGAGTTGGTGCACCGCCAATGCCGCCGCCAAGTTGACGGCCGTGGTGGTCTTGCCCACCCCGCCCTTCTGATTCGCGATCGTGATGATCCGGGTGTGTGGCGGGCGGGGGAGTGAACCCGGCCCTCCCGGTGTCAGCACCTGGCTGGCACGTTCCGCCGCAGCGGCGATCGGGGTGTCGTGGTGTTGTTGTGGTCTGGCCTCATATCCGGTGGTTTCACGTGGAACAGTTTCACGTGAAACATGCGGTTCATTGGACACGCTTTGGCTCCTTCGGCTACGCCTACCGAACATTCTGCGCTCTGTCACCGACGACCACCAATTCGAGTGGCGACGACAACCGTTGTGGGTCTCTCGAGTATCCCAGCCCCGGTGGTCTCCACGTGAACGTTGGACAGTCCGATCCGCCCGAGTGTCCCGAGATGCTGCTCGATCTCATCTGCTGCGGATGATCCTTTGACCGCGACGAGCCGGCCGCCGGGGCGGAGCAGGGGAACGCACCACTTGGCCAACCGGTCCAGAGGAGCGACCGCTCGGGACGTGACAACGTCCGCTCCTCCGACGATCTTTTTGACCGTCTTCTCCTCCGCGCGGCCTCGAACCACCCGGACATCGAGTTCGAGTTCGGCGACCACTTCTTCGAGAAATGTCGCGCGCCGCAAGAGGGGTTCGACCAGAGTCATCCGGACGGTCGGTTTCGCGATCGCCACGGCGAGCCCCGGAAGGCCCGCACCACTCCCGACGTCAACCACATTCTCGCCGTCGGACATGAGGTCACCGATCACGGCACAATTCAACACGTGACGTATCCAAAGGCGGTCCACTTCCCGTGGTCCGATCAGGCCGCGCTCGACTCCCGCGCCCGCCAGACTCGACCAATATCGCTCGGCCAATCCAAACCGTTCGCCGAACACCGCCCGTGCGGCGGCCAGTGTTTTCTCACCCTCAGGACCATCAAACTCAGTAGACAAACAAGATCCTCCGTTTCACGTGAAACATCACCGCGTTCTGGTGGCTGCACCAGAACGCGGACAAGCAAACTACATCCATGTAACTATGCCCCGACAACGCAATGGGCCCCGGCGAAAACGCCGGGGCCCATTGACGTCGAATACTGAAGATCAGGACTTGAGCACTACAACACGGCGGTTGGGTTCCGTGCCTTCACTCTCGGAATACACACCCTCAACCCCGGCCACAGCGTCGTGGACGATCTTGCGCTCGAACGGTGACATCGGGTCGAGGGTCTCACGTTCGCCGCTTTCGAGAACGCGCTCGGCGACCTCGGTACCCAACTTCGCCAGACGCTCCCGACGATCCGCACGCCACCGGGCGACGTCCAGCATCAGCCGACTGCGATCGCCGGTCGTGCGCTGCACCGCGAGGCGGGTCAGCTCCTGCAGGGCATCGAGAACCTCACCGTTCTTGCCGACGAGCTTCACGAGATCGGAACCACCATCGATGCTGACGATCGCACGATCGCCGTCCACATCGAGATCGATGTCTCCGTCGAAGTCGAGTACGTCGAGCAACTGCTCCAGGTAGTCGCCGGCGATTTCGCCTTCCTCTACCAGGCGCTCCTCGTCAGACAACTCCGGCTCGTCGGATACCGATTCCTCTGCAACGGTGTCCGCCGCAGCAACCTCGTCGTTCACTTCCTCGACAGCGACTTCTTTTGTCTCTGCACTCATCGCACTACCTCGCTTTGTACTCTTCTTGGGAACTGACCGCGCATCGTGTCAGCGCCTTCTCTTACGTTTCTGTGGCGTACCGCTCGGACGCCTACCGCCGGACTTCTTCGCATTGTTCGCAGTGGGAGAGCCGGCGGGCCTGGTCTTGTCCGGCGTCTTCGTGACAGGAGACTCCTGCGCCACGGTCTTGTCATCCGTCACGGACTCGTCTGCTGCGGTGTCATCCGCTGTCGTCGCATCACCGTCTGCGTCCGAAGAACCCTTGGACAGATCAACGGAATCGGCCTTGCTCGTGGCGACTGTCTTGCCCTTGGCAACCGGCTTGGCACCGGGCTTCGGCTTGGCGGACACGGCAGGCTTGGCACCGGGCTTGGGTGCGTTCTGCGACCGCTTCTCCAGCTTGGCAGCCTTCTCTTCTTCTTCTTCTTTCTCGATACGACCGAAGACGAGGTGCTGCTGTCCGTAGGTCCAGAGGTTGTTCGAAACCCAGTACATGAGGATCGCGACCGGGAAGAACGCACCGGAGACCAGAATGCCCAGCGGGAAAACATAGAGCGCGAGATTGTTCATGATCCGCGTCTGCGGATTCTCCAGCGCCGCTTCGCTCTGACGTGCCACAGAGGCCCGAGAGTTCATGTGCGTCGCGATGGACGAGACGATCACCAGCGGGATCACCAACATGATGATGTTCGCGCGGGTGAAGTCAACAACACCGTCGGCGCTGAACGCCACCCATTCGGTTTCGGGCTGACTGATGGCCGCCGACAGGGGGACACCGAACAGACGCGCATCGAGGAAGTTCTGGACAAGCTCCGGACTGAAGATGTAGTTGGCGGTATTACGGGTCTCTTCGGCGGTCATGCCGAGCTGACCGAAACCGGTGCCCATCCGGTTGAACGAGCGCAACACGTGGAACAGACCGATGAACACCGGGATCTGGGCCAGCATCGGGAGACAGCCGAGCAGGGGATTGAACCCATGCTCCTTCTGAAGCTTCTGCATCTCCTCGGTCATCTTGACCCGGTCTTTGCCGTACTTCTTGCGGATCGCCTGCATCTGCGGCTGGATCTCTTGCATCTTCCGCGTGGTGCGGATCTGCTTCACGAACGGCTTGTACAGGATGGCGCGCAGGGTGAAGACCAGGAAGATGACCGACAGCGACCAGGCAATACCGTCCCAGCCCGGGGTGTCCGGCATGATCTGGCTGAACAGCCAGTGCCACACCCACATGATCGCCGAAACCGGCCAGTAAATGAAATCTAGCACGTCGTCAGTTCCTCACTGTTACAACACGATTCGGCTCTGCAGCCGAGGAAGATCGGTCCAGAACCCACTCGTTGCCCGATTTCGCATCATCATCGGGTTCGGCTTCGGGCCGCCGGCGGCGTTCCGGGATCGGGTCGTAGCCCGGTTTGTGCCAGGGTCCACATTTCGCAAGTCGCACGACGGACAGCAACCCACCTCGGACGAATCCGAACTCGGTCAGTGCCTCGACGGCGTAGGTACTACAACTCGGTTCAAAACGGCAGGTCGGCAGGCGCATGGGGGAGACCCACGTCCGGTACAGCTCGATCAAGAAGATGACAGCACGGCGCGGCCACATCGTCACCGAGTGACGAAGATCCGCAACCGCGCTCATCACGCGGTCGATTCGATGCGGCGTTGCGCCTTACTCACTGCACCCACAAGTTGCTGCTCCAACTCCGGTTCCGAACAGGTGGCACTTCCGGGCAACGCTCGGACCACCACCATCGTGCTCGGATCGCAATCGGCCAGCAACAACTGAGAGGCCGCACGCAACCGGCGTGACACCGCATGACGGGTCACGGAATTGCCCACCGACTTACCCACGATCAATCCGATCCGTGGTCCGCCGGTGGTGACAAGATCCGGGTGCGACGGCCTGAAAACATGCGCAACCACATCACGCCGACCAACCCGCACCCCATTTTTCAGAGTGCGGGTGAAGTCCGATCGCCGGGTGATCCGGTGCGGTGGAGCCAACACGAGTTGCTGCGGCCTGCGGTTACCGCGGCCGACTCAGGCCGTCAGGCTCGAGCGTCCCTTGCCACGACGAGCATTGACGATCGCGCGTCCGGCGCGAGTACGCATACGCAGCCGGAAGCCATGCACACGTGCGCGACGACGGTTGTTGGGTTGGAAAGTCCGCTTGCCCTTGGCCACGGCCAAATCTCCTCATGGTGATGGGCTCGCTTACACAGTTGAGCCCAGCTTGTTTAATCGGTGGTCTGTTCGCTACCTCGAAGCATCAGACGGGTGAGCAACCTTAGAACGGGTTTGCTCACCGCAGCCGGAATCGACGTTTGGCGACTGTTCGAGCTTACGGACCGGGCGCGGGCGGGTCAAACTGCCTCGATCACGCCGAACCGCCCGCGACCTGCGATATCGTTCGACGACACGCCTGAGGGGCCTGGATTCTTGCCTTTACCTGCGGCATGTGGTTTTCGGTTGTGACGCTGCACCATTCTCTGTTAACTTCACCAAAGCTATCCACCCGGGGCGGAATCGCGATACCCATCTGGGGTTCGCTGTTGTCTCTGTAGTTGCTCCACACCTGTGGATAACGGTGTGGACAATTGGTGACGAACCCACCAGGAGGGATGACCATGCCAGCCGATTCCGATCACGATTCTTTCACAGTGATCTGGAACAAAGTCGTTTCCGAGCTCAACGATGACAGCACCGGAAACCGGCTCCCACTCTCCAAACAACAGAAGGCCTGGCTCTCCCTCGTCCGCCCCTTGACGCTTGCCGAGGGGTTCGCCCTTCTGACCGTCCCCACCCAGCGTGTCCAAGAACAGATCGAACGCGGCCTGCGCGAACCGATCGTCACCGCGCTGAGCCGGCATCTGGGTTACTCGGTCGATCTGGGTGTCCGGATCGATCCGATAGCTGCCGCCGACACACTCTTTGATCCGTACTCCGCCGCCCCGGCCAAACCCGAGCGCTCCGGAAACGGACAGGCCCCGGCCGGGCAGGCCCCCGCCGGTGCGGGACAAGCCGGTCCCGCACCGGTGTCGCCGGATCCGGCCGGGGCCGGATCCGGCCGCCCCGACGAGGTTGACGGCCGCTACCTCAATTCCGCGCCTCCGCTTCCTCCCGAGACATTCGCGTCGCGCGATCGCGATCTCGGACGGACGGGAGCGGCGGAATGGTCAGGCTACTTCTCCGCGGAGTCGTCCTCGAAGTCCGAATCCAGTGGCGACTCCAGCCTCAACTCGAAGTACACGTTCGACACCTTCGTCATCGGTGCCTCGAACCGCTTCGCCCACGCCGCCGCCGTGGCCATCGCCGAGGCGCCGGCGCGCGCATACAATCCGCTGTTCATCTGGGGTGAATCGGGGCTCGGCAAGACTCATCTCCTCCACGCCGCGGGCCACTACGCACAGCGCCTCTTCCCGGGGATGCGGGTGAAGTACGTCTCGACCGAAGAGTTCACCAACGACTTCATCAACTCACTTCGTGACGACCGCCGGGTGGCATTCAAGCGCCGGTACCGCGACATGGACGTACTCCTCGTCGACGACATCCAGTTCCTGGAAGGCAAAGAAGGTATCCAGGAAGAGTTCTTCCACACCTTCAACACCCTCCACAACGCGAACAAGCAGATCGTCGTCTCGTCGGACCGGCCGCCCAAACAGCTCGCAACGCTCGAAGATCGGCTCCGAACCCGTTTCGAATGGGGTCTGATCACCGACGTCCAGCCGCCCGAGCTCGAGACCCGTATCGCCATCCTGCGCAAGAAGGCACAGATGGATCAGATCCGGGTACCCGACGACGTACTCGAGTTGATCGCCTCCAAGATCGAACGAAACATCCGTGAACTCGAGGGTGCCCTCATCCGCGTGACGGCGTTCGCCTCCCTGAACCACTCGGAACTCGACACCGGTCTGGCCGACGTCGTGCTGCAGGCCTTGCTGCCCGACTCGGCGAGCCTGGAGATCACCGCCGCGACCATCCTCGCCGTCAACGCCGAGTACTTCGACATCAGCATCGAAGAGCTCCGTGGTCCCGGTAAGACCCGGTCTATCGCTCAGGCCCGCCAGATCGCCATGTACCTCTGTCGTGAGCTCACGGACCTCTCGTTGCCGAAGATCGGTGAGACCTTCGACCGGGACCACACCACAGTGATGTACGCCGACAAGAAGATCCGTAAGGAAATGGCCGAACGCCGCAGGGTGTACGACCAGGTGCAGGAACTGACCGCACGCATCAAACAGCGTTCGCGTCGCTGACCGGAGCACTACCGACAGACCCCGCAGCGGACGGCCCACAAGGGTCGTCCGCCGCCTTGTCATATCCGCCGGAGAACGGTGCCTCATCGAGGTCTCCGAAGTCCGGTCGGTTCCCTCAAATCGCCCTACCCTCAACCTTCACTGGAGGTTATTCGGAGCGGTTGGTCACACGGTTCGCCGACCGCCACACCACCCTCAGCCTGTGTACAACTCCGTGGATAACTTCGATTTTCTGTGGATAAACAGTGGACCTTTCCGCAAACTCCAAGGACTGTTCACATGCCGGTCACGTTCGTCAACGAACCACCAAGAATTCGCTACCAACCCCTCGGCGGTCCCAACCTGGCGAATTCGGCACCTGTCCACAAATTCACAGTGCCTACTACCACTAAGAATTTCTCTATCAACAAATCTCTTCAAAAGAAGGGGTGTGCACAACGTTGGTCCACACACCCCACCCGGCGATCGATCGTCCGATCTCACTGAGCACCCCCATCGGCACCGAATACTTGGGATCCGCTTTAGAGTGGAGACCCTGACGCCTGTGCTCGCGGGATGTTTGCGTTCGCAGGCAACCTGTTGCGCATCGGAAAGTTCAATCAACGAAGGGCAAGCTGGAGACTATGAAGTTTCGGGTGACTCGTGACGAGTTTGCAGATTCGGTCGCGTGGGTTGCGCGCAGTCTGCCCAGCCGACCGCCGGTACCGGTGCTCGGTGGTGTCCTGCTGACGGTGACCGATTCGGGATTGTCGGTGTCCGGCTTCGATTTCGAGGTCTCGGCACAGGTCAACGTCTCTGCGGAGGTCGCCGATGAAGGTCAGGTCCTGGTGTCGGGCAAATTGCTCGCCGACATCACGCGCGCCTTGCCTGCCAAGCCGGTCGACGTCCAGCTCGACGGCACCCGCGTCGCGATCGTCTGCGGCAGTGCCAAGTTCTCGCTGCCCACGATGCCCGTCGAGGACTACCCACAGCTCCCGGACGTCCCGGACAACACCGGATCGATCCCGGCCGATGTCTTCTCCGAGGCCATCACCCAGGTCGCGATCGCAGCCGGCCGCGATGACACCCTGCCGATGCTCACCGGAATCCGGCTCGAGATCGACGGCACCACCGTCGTCCTGGCCGCCACCGACCGCTTCCGGTTGGCAGTTCGCGAACTCACCTGGACACCCGAGGTCGCTGACACGACCGCTGCGGTCCTGGTCCCGGCAAAGACGTTGTCCGAAGCTGCCAAGACCGCGGGCGCCGACGGAAACTCGGCCGTCGGACTGGCATTCGGCTCCGGCGGAAGCATCGGCGCGGACGGACTGCTGGGCATCGTCGGATCGGGTCGTCGCACCACCACTCGTCTCCTCGATGCCGAGTTCCCGAAGTTCCGGCAGCTGCTGCCGGCAACGCACACATCGGTTGCCTCCATCGAGATCGCACCGCTGACCGAGGCCATCAAACGCGTGGCACTGGTCGCCGAACGCGGCGCCCAGGTACGTCTGGAGTTCGGTGAGGATTCCGTGCTGCTGACCGCAGGTGGCGATGATGCGGGCCGCGCCGAGGAGCAGGTCGACGTGAAGTACTACGGTGAGCCGCTCACCATCGCGTTCAATCCGCAGTACCTGCTGGACGGGTTGACCTCGCTGCATTCGACGTCCGTCGACTTCGGGTTCACCACGCCGGCCCGGCCCGCCGTCCTGCGTCCGGGTAACGAGAACGAACCGACTCCGGACGGCAACGGCGCCTACGCAGCGCCCAACAGCGAATACACCTACCTCCTGATGCCGGTGCGTCTGCCCGGCTGACCTGATTGCCGATCCCGGGTACTCCGGCCGCGAAACCGCGCGTACTTCACCAGCCTGGATCAGAATGATGGAGGCGCGCAGAGTCCGGTGACGATGGGCGTCGATCCGACCGAGATAATCCGCGAGTACCGAAACAGGCAGAGGACAGGGCACCATGCAGATGGGTTTGGTAGGACTGGGCAAGATGGGTGGCTTCATGCGCACCCGCATCAAGGACGCCGGCATCGAGGTCGTGGGCTACGATCCGCGACCGGAAGTCACCGACGTGTCGTCGCTGGCCGAACTCACCAGTGCCCTCGATGCACCCCGGATCGTGTGGGTGATGGTCCCGTCGGGTGAACCGACACGTTCGACGGTGCGCACCCTCGCCGAGACCCTGTCGCCCGGTGATCTGGTCATCGACGGCGGAAACTCCAAGTACACCGACGATGCCGTGAACGCAGAACTGTTGGCGGCCAAGGGAATCAAGTACATCGACTGTGGTGTGTCCGGTGGTGTCTGGGGTCTGGAGAACGGCTACGGGCTGATGTGTGGCGGTTCGAAAGAAGACGTCGACCGCGCGATGCCCATCTTCGATGCGCTGCGTCCGCCCGGTGAACGGGCCGATGGATTCGTCCACGCCGGCCAGGTCGGAGCCGGTCACTACGCCAAGATGGTCCACAACGGCATCGAATACGGATTGATGCACGCCTACGGTGAGGGCTACGAGATCCTCGATGCCGAGCCGCTGATCGAAGACGTCACCGGCACCCTGCGGGCCTGGACCAACGGAACCGTTGTTCGGTCCTGGCTGCTGGAATTGCTGGTACAGGCCCTCCAGGAGGATCCGGGGCTTGCCGAGATCTCGGACTACACAACAGATTCCGGTGAAGGTCGCTGGACGGTGGAAGAAGCCATCCGGCATTCGGTGCCGGCGAACGTCATCTCCGCGGCGCTGTTCGCCCGGTTCGCCTCCCGCCAAGAAGGCGGCTCACCCGCACTCAAAGCGGTGTCCGCACTCCGTCAGCAGTTCGGTGGGCACTCGGTGGTCCCGAAGTCGACCGAATGACCGGGAGTTGATCCGACGAGGTGTATGTCCGCAACCTGAGCCTGCAAGATTTCCGTTCCTGGGAGCATGTGTCGATCGAATTGACAACCGGCACAACGCTTTTTGTGGGGCGGAACGGTTTCGGTAAGACGAATCTGCTCGAAGCGCTGTACTACCTGTCCGGTTTGCGATCGCATCGCGTCAGTACGGATCAGCCTTTGATCAGATCGGGCGCCGAGCAGGCGAAGTTGTCGGCGACCGTCGAGAACGACGGCCGCGAGCTCACCGTGGATCTGCTGATCGCGGCGTCCAAGGCCAACAAGGTTGCGATCAACGGTGCCCCGCGTCGGCGACCGCGCGACATCCTGGGGATCCTGCGGACAGTGATGTTTGCCCCCGAAGACCTGTCACTGGTCCGCGGGGACCCGGGAGAACGCCGGCGATTCGCCGATGAACTGATCGCCGGACGAGGACCGCGATGGGCGGCTGCCAAGGCGGACTACGACCGCGTCCTGCGGCAACGAGCAGCCCTCCTCAAGACGGCGGCGGCGGCACTGCGGCGCGGCGGCGGTGACGCCGACTCGGTGATCAGTACGCTCGATGTCTGGGATGGCCAACTGGCTGATTACGGTGCGCAGGTCACCGCGGCCCGGATCGATCTTGTGTCGGAGCTCGAACCCCATGTCCGCCAGGCATATTCGACCATCGCGCCGCAATCCCGTCCGGCCTCGATGCACTATCGTTCGTCGGTGTCGGAGAACGTCGTCCCTGCGGACGGTGAGAAGGCTGACGTCGAATACATCGAAGCATTGATGCTCAATGATCTGTCGGTGTTGCGTAAGAAGGAAATCGAGCGAGGCGTGTGCCTCGTCGGGCCGCACCGCGACGACATCGAACTGATGCTGGGCAACGAACCCGCGAAGGGCTTCGCCAGTCACGGAGAGTCGTGGTCGATGGCGTTGTCGCTGCGGCTGGGTTCGGTGGGACTCGCCCGCGCCGACGGGGTGGAACCGGTCCTCATGCTCGACGACGTGTTCGCCGAACTCGACGTGTTACGCCGGGAGAAGTTGGCCGAGGTGGCCGCCGGCGCCGAACAGGTGTTGATCACCGCGGCGGTTGCCGACGACATCCCGGCGCAGATCGGTGGCCGCACCGTCGGGATCAATATCATCGAAGCCGACGGCGTCAGAACCTCGGAATTGGTGGTGCAGCAATGACCGACAACGAGCCTGATCGCCCGGGCGGGGGTGCCGACACGCCGCGGAG
>NZ_DATCVM010000154.1:0-4656 GCF_036566845.1 Williamsia sp. | reverse complement strand
GGTGGCGGACCTGCCGGTGGCATCGGCGGGCCGGCGGCGGCGTCCGGCGGGGTGGCCTTGGACAACGGGATCGGGACAACTGGCGGTACCGGGATGGGTGCGGGCGCGGACCCGGCCGATTCCGTCTCGGCGACAATGGCTTCGAGGGCACCGAGTGCGACCACGGTCTTCGGGTTGTCCAGTGTCGCGATCTTGCCGAGTTCGCCAAGGCGCTGGTGGACCAGCGGTACGCGAGACGAACCACCGGTCAGATAGATCTGGACGTCGCTGCCGGCACCCGCGCGGGCCAGTGTGCGCCGGGTGAGATCGACAACCGAGTCGACGTTGGCGGCGATGAGCTGCTCGAACTCGCCGCGGGTCAGTTCGAGGATGGCTTCGTGCCCGCCGGCGCTGATGTTGATGACCGCTCGCGGCGACTCCGACAGCAGCTCCTTGGCGCGCCGGATGTTGTCGTCGACGGCACGCTTGGTCGAGAGGTTGGCATCTGTTCGCAGGTATTCCAGCAGTTCCGGCGCGCGGGAGGTCAGCTGCTTGTCTACCCAACGCCGGATCATCGCGTCGAGGTTCTTGCCACCGAGACCGTTGCTGCCGTCGTGGGCGATCAGATCGATCGAATCGGGGGCGGACTTCGCGTCGGCGATCTTCACCACCGCGACATCGCAGGTACCGCCGCCGTAGTCGACAACGGCGACCGTCTGGCCTGGTGTGGTTCGGATCGTGGAGTTTCCGCCGTCGGTGTCACCGACGGCCCGGGTGTAATGCGCGATCGCGGCACGGGGTTCGGAGATGAGGGTGATCGATCGACGGTCGAAGCCGATCAGTTCGGCTGCTCGCGTCAGCACATCGATCTCCTCCGGTGACCAAGCGACCGGGTGGGTGAGGATCAACCGACTGGGGCGGGTTCCGCCGCGCCGTTCGGCTGCTCGGGTCGTGGCCGAATTCAGCACGGCGGCAATCAGATTCTCCAGCGGGAGGTCGAGGTTGCCGACCGGGACCGTGCCGGCGTTGATGTGCCGTTTCGGGTGGGTGATGAATGCGGCCGGATTGCCCGCGGCCTGATTGACGGCGGCTTCACCGACCACCACGTTGCGGTACGAATCGGCGTACACCGATGACGACATGATGTCGCTGTTGTGCGAGAGCGGCACCACCGACGGTGCGCCGGAACCGGGTTCGTATCCGGCTGCGGCGGTGTTCGAGGTTCCGAAGTCGATCGCCAGCCACCATTGGTTCGACATCGGTGGGGGTTCCTTTCGAGTTGGGTTGGCCACGGAGTCGGCCACCGCCAACGTAGAGTATCGAAGCGTTGGCGGCAGCCGATTGTCCTGCGGGTGAATGTCCTACTGCCAGATGACGGTTGAGGCTAGAGGATGCTGAAGTCGTCCGGGATGCCGTCCTGGTCCGGATCGGAGACGGAGATGTCGTGCACCCCGTCCTCGTCGACATCGGTGTAGAAGGTGTCGACCGTTCCGTCCTGATCGAGGTCGGAGGCGCTGGTCTCGCTGAACCCGTCACCGTCGATGTCGTAGGCGATGGTGTCGATGACCCCGTCGCCGGTGAAATCCTGAACGATCGTGTCGTCGATTCCGTCGCCGTCGGTGTCGACGAGCGCCGACTCCTCATACCCGTCACCGTCGAAGTCGGCGTAGGCGATGATCTGCGGTTCGTCCTGCGGATACTCGGTGGTGTCGCGGTCGCTCTGGGGTGAGGGCTGCGGATCCGACCGAGTGGAATCAGACGTGCGGGTGGAATCAGACATGGGGTTCCCCTGGTGCGGGTTGTCGGCTCAGAGAGCGCTGGTGTCGGGGGTCTCGACGCTGTCGGGGTCGATCTCTGTCCACTCGTCGGTGCCGGTTTCGTGGACGTAGACGCTGTCGATCTCGCCGTCCTGATCGTCGTCGACGAAGGCGATGTCGTGCTCACCGTCGGCGTTCTCGTCGAGGAAGACGGTGTCGGCGATGCCGTCCTGGTCGGAGTCGGAGATCGCGGTCTCGAAGTGCTGGTCGCCGTCGGTGTCGAAGGCCAGTGTTTCTGCGGTGCCGTCCTGGTCGTAGTCCTGGACCATGACGTCGCCGACGGCATCTCCGTCCACGTCGACCAGTGCGGATTCGACGACGCCGTCGTTGTCGACGTCGAAGACCTCCAGGACGGTGGCGTCTTCGCTGATCTCGGGCATGGTGTTGTCGGACATCGGGTTCTCCTTGTTGTTGGTCTGGCTTGCGTTGGTGTTGCTTGCGGTGTTGTAGATAGGAGACTCCGGAAGCGCCGAATGTTCCGGTGAATGTGGAAAAAGTTTCCGAACCACTGCAGAGCGGTCAAAACGGACGTAGGGCGAAGGTTGAACCGTGGCGCAGCAGGGCTTTTGTCACGCTGACGGAGTGCCGGTGAGCCGCCGGCCGGTCGGTCGCACTATGTCGGAAATTTCTCTTGATGCACGGCGGCGTTACCAGAGACGTACATTGACACCGGCGTACCCACGTCTCGCGCATCATCCGCTCAGAGGGAGTCCCCCATGGACATCAACACTGTCACCGATGTTGTCCGCCGCCCGCCGATGAGGCCGGGTGAGATCTGGCGTGACGGCGATGCGTGGGTCGCCGGTGGCACGTGGCTGTTCTCGGATGACCAACCACACCTGCGTCGGCTGGTCGATCTGACCTCACTGGGCTGGGACCCGCTCGTGCCCGGTGCCGACGGTTTGCAGATAGGGGCCACCTGCACGATTGCGGACCTGTATGCATTTGTGCCGCTGGATGGTTGGGAGGCAGGTCCGCTGCTGGCGACGAGCTGCGAGGCGTTCCTCTCGTCGTTCAAGATCTGGAATGCGGCCACGGTCGGTGGCAACATCGCGATGTCGCTGCCGGCCGGTCCGATGATCACGATGACTGTTGCACTGGAGGCCGAGTACACCCTGTGGGCGCCCGACGGAGGTGAGCGGACGGTCGACGCGGCCGGCTTCGTCACCGGCAATCACGAGAATGTCCTGGCGCCCGGCGAGATATTGCGCCGCATCGATATTCCGGCGCTCGCGTTGCGGAAGCGCTACGCCACCCGCCGGTTCACCCTGACGAAATTGGGCCGCTCCACGATCTTCATGGTGGGTACGCAGACACCGGGTTCCGCCGATCTGCTGCTCACCATCACCGCGGCGACCACCAAGCCCGTCAGGTTGTCGTTCGAGACCATGCCGGACGCCGCCACCCTGCGCGGGGCGATCGGCGCCCTGCCCGACGACATCTGGTTCGACGATCCGAACGGCAAGCCCGATCATCGGGAGCACCTGGCGTACCACTTCGCCGAAGAGATCCGGGTCGAGCTGATGGGCGGTCAGGCGTGAGCTGCACGGTGAACGGCAAATCATTTGACCAGCAGCCGAATCCGGGTCAGTGCCTGCGCACATATATGCGCGACCTCGGTCATCACGGGGTGAAGAAGGGATGCGACGGCGGTGACTGCGGGGCCTGCACCGTGTGGCTCGACGGGAAGCCGGTGCACAGCTGCATCACACCGGCGTTCCGTGCCGACGGCCATGAGGTCACCACGATCGAGGGCCTCGGCACTCCCGACGATCTGCACCCGATGCAGAAGAACTTCTGTGCGGCACCGGGCTTTCAATGCGGGTTCTGTACGG
This sequence comes from Williamsia sp., assembly GCF_036566845.1. Taxonomy (GTDB): domain Bacteria; phylum Actinomycetota; class Actinomycetes; order Mycobacteriales; family Mycobacteriaceae; genus Williamsia. The sequence goes on along the minus strand of NZ_DATCVM010000154.1, from coordinate 1,025 downwards.
CGGGCATGATCATGACGGCCGCGACCTTCACCGACGCGCAGAAGGAGGATCTGCCGCGGGCGCTGAAAGGGAACCTCTGTCGCTGCACGGGTTACCGGGCGATCGAGGATGCGGTCCGCGGAATCGCGGAGATCGAGGAGGCCAAACCCGGCCAGGCCGTCGGAACCAGCGTGGGAGCACCCGCCGCCGTCGACGTCGTCACCGGCCGCGCCGAATACACGATGGACGTCGCGATGGAGGGCATGCTGCACCTGAAGGTGCTCCATTCACCGCACGCCCACGCTCGCATCGTCTCCATCGACAAGACTGCGGCGCTTGCCGTTCCCGGTGTGCGCCGCGTCTACACCTGGGAGGACGTGCCGCGAAAGCTGTACACCACCGCGATCCACACCGATCACCTCGTCGACCCCGACGACACGTACATGCTCGACAACGTCGTCCGCTTCGTCGGCCAACGGGTTGTCGCGGTGCTCGCCGAGACCATCGGCGCGGCCGAGGAGGGCTGCCGGCAGGTGGTTGTCGACTACGAGTTGCTGCCGGCGGTGTTCGATCCGGAGGAGGCAATGAAAGACGGTGCGCCGGCGCTGCACGGTTCGTCCGATCCTTTTGTGCAAGATCCCGAACACAACATCCTGCTCGAGATCCACGGACACGTCGGGGATGTCGAGGCGGGATTCGCTGCCGCCGACGTGATCCACGAGGGCACCTACTCGTCGCCGCGCGTGCAGCACGCACACCTGGAGACCCACGGCTCGATTGCGTGGATGGAGGACGGGCGGCTGAATGTGCGAACCAGTTCGCAGTCACCGTCGATCGCCAAGGTCAAACTTGCTCACCTGTTCGACCTGCGCCCCGACCAGCTGCGGGTCTTCTGCAAGCGGGTGGGCGGTGGCTTCGGCGGCAAGCAGGAGGTGATCGCCGAAGACCTGGTGTCGTTGGCGACGATGGACACCGGTGCGCCGGTGTCGCTCGAATACACCAGGACCGAAGAGTTCACGACGGCGTCTCCGCGACATCCCATGATG
>NZ_DATCVM010000153.1:0-25394 GCF_036566845.1 Williamsia sp. | reverse complement strand
CTCACCGGCTGCGCGGCCAACGGGAGCGCGCAGGGTCACCCGCCGCACCTGGACCGGTGCGGGCCCCGATCAGTACGATCCGCAGCCGTTCGGGCGCCTCGTCGGCGGCCTGGCCGGACGTCGCGGCTGGAGCGCGAAGATCAGCGAAGGCACCGTATTCGGGGCGTGGGATCGCATCGTCGGCGAAGAGATTGCCGCACACGCCCAACCAAAAGCATTGCAGGACAGAGTTTTACATGTGACAGCGGAGTCGACGGCCTGGGCCACCCAGCTGCGGTTGATCCAGTCCCAGATCATCGCGAAGATCGCAGCGGCGGCCGGTGACAACGTGGTGACGAGCCTGCGGATCACCGGTCCGCAGGGCCCGTCCTGGCGCAAAGGGGAGCGTCACGTCCGCGGCCGTGGGCCGCGCGACACGTACGGATAGAACCGGCCCGCGCGGCAGGTCTCGTCGAATGGACGAGAAACCCACCGCAACGAACACCGGACTCCGGAGTTGTCGGTCCGACTAGGCTTCAGCCGAAAAAAGCCGTCAGCGGACTTCTCAGGGGGGCGGCAGGGCTATTCGGAGTCGCGTTACCCAGTAGTATGTAGAGAGTTGCCCCGAACCGGGGTAGACCGCCGCGTGGAGACCCCCGGAACAGGCAGAGATCATGACTGCCGGGTGCGTGCTGCGTGGTGCGACTCACATGGCGATGTAAGGAGCGGACGCACTCGTGGCCGACAGCACCGAACCCCAGCAACCGGCAGCCCCGGAACCGGACAAGAACCCGGCACCGGCGAAGAAAGCCCCGGCAAAGAAGAAGGGGAACAGCGAATACGGTGCAGACTCGATCAGCATCCTCGAGGGTCTCGAGGCCGTCCGGAAACGACCGGGTATGTACATCGGTTCCACCGGTGAGCGCGGTCTCCACCACCTGATCTGGGAAGTTGTCGACAACTCCGTCGACGAGGCGATGGCCGGATACGCCACCCGCGTCGATGTCACCCTGCGCGCCGACGGCGCCGTCCAGGTCGTCGACGACGGACGCGGTATCCCCACCGGAATGCACAAGACCGGTGTCCCGACCGTCGAGGTCGTCATGACCCAGCTGCACGCCGGCGGCAAGTTCGACTCCGATTCCTACGCGGTGTCCGGCGGTCTGCACGGTGTGGGCATCTCGGTTGTCAACGCGCTGTCGACCAAGGTCGAGCTCGAGATCGACCATGCCGGATTCTCGTGGACACAGACCTACAACAAGGCTGTTCCGGAAGCACTGGTCAAGGGAGCGCCGACACGCAAGACCGGCACCCTGGTCCGTTACTGGGCCGACGACGAGATCTTCGAGACCACGACGTACAACTTCGAGACGATCGCGCGGCGCCTGCAGGAGATGGCCTTCCTCAACAAGGGCCTGACCATCACGCTGACCGATGAACGCCCGAAGTCCATCGAGGCCGGAGACGGCGAGGCCATGGAGCATGCCGAGGCCCCGAAGTCCGAAGACGAACTCGCCGCCGAGGCCGACAACACCGAGCTGGCGGAATCGACGGGTGATGGCGACCAGCCGAAGCCCGAGGTCCATCGAGGCAAGAGCCGGACCCGCACCTATCACTACCCCGGCGGCCTCGAAGACTTTGTGGCCCACCTGAATCGGACGAAGCAGCCGATTCACAACTCGATCGTCGGCTTCACCGCCAAGGGCACGGGCCATGAGCTCGAGGTCGCGATGCAGTGGAACGGTGGCTACGCCGAGTCGGTGCACACGTTCGCCAACACCATCAACACCCATGAGGGCGGAACCCACGAAGAGGGTTTCCGCGCGGCACTGACGACCACCGTGAATCGCTATGCGCTGGACAAGAAGCTGGTCAAGGAAAAGGACGGCAAGCTCACCGGTGACGACATCCGGGAGGGTCTGGCCGCGGTGATCTCGGTGAAGGTCTCCGATCCCCAGTTCGAGGGCCAGACCAAGACAAAACTCGGCAACACCGAGGTCAAGAGTTTTGTGCAGAAGGTGAGCAACGAACACCTCTCGCACTGGTTCGAGGCGAACCCGGCCGAGGCCAAGATCATCATCAGGAAGGCACTCGATTCCGCGCAGGCCCGCCTCGCGGCCCGCAAGGCCCGAGAGTTGGTGCGCCGCAAGAGCGCAACCGACATCGGTGGACTGCCCGGCAAGCTCGCCGACTGCCGCAGCAAAGACCCGAGCCTGTGTGAGGTCTACATCGTGGAGGGCGACTCGGCCGGCGGTAGCGCCAAGTCGGGACGCGACTCGATGTACCAAGCGATCCTGCCGCTCCGCGGAAAGATCATCAACGTCGAGAAGGCCCGCATCGACCGGGTGCTCAAGAACACCGAGGTCCAGTCGATCATCACGGCGTTCGGCACCGGTATCCACGAAGAGTTCGACATCTCCAAGCTCAGGTACCACAAGATCGTGCTGATGGCCGACGCCGACGTTGACGGACAACACATCTCGACGCTGCTGATGACGCTGCTGTTCCGCTTCATGCGGCCGCTCGTCGAACACGGTCACGTCTACCTGGCGCAGCCGCCGCTGTACAAACTCAAGTGGCAGAAGGGTGCCGCGGCGGAGTTCGCCTACTCCGACCGCGAACGCGACGGCCTGCTCAAGGCAGGTGCCGAGGCCGGCAAGAAGATCAACAAGGACGACGGAATCCAGCGCTACAAGGGTCTTGGTGAGATGAACGCCAAGGAACTGTGGGAGACCACCATGGACCCCGCGGTCCGGGTTCTCCGTCAGGTGACACTCGACGATGCCGCCGCCGCCGACGAGCTGTTCAGTGTGTTGATGGGTGAGGACGTGGTGGCTCGCCGCAGCTTCATCGCGCGCAATGCGAAAGACGTTCGCTTCCTGGATGTCTGATCCGCAGACGGCAACCTCACCACAACCTGAGACAACGAAAGTGAAACGATGACCGACACCACCTTGCCGCCCGAGAGTGGCGAAGGCGACCGCATCGAACCGGTAGACATCCAGCAGGAGATGCAGCGCAGCTACATCGACTACGCGATGAGCGTGATCGTGGGCCGTGCGCTGCCCGAGGTCCGCGACGGCCTCAAGCCCGTGCACCGCCGGCTGCTCTATGCGATGAACGATGCCGGCTTCCGGCCCGACCGCAGCTACGTCAAGTCGGCCAAGCCGGTTGCCGAGACGATGGGTAACTACCACCCCCACGGTGACACCGCGATCTACGACGCCCTCGTGCGTCTGGCCCAGCCGTGGTCGATGCGTTACCCGCTGGTCGACGGCCAGGGCAACTTCGGTTCCCGCGGCAACGACGGCGCGGCAGCCATGCGTTACACCGAAGCCCGCCTGACACCGCTGGCGATGGAGATGCTGCGTGACATCGACGAGGAGACAGTCGATTTCACGCCGAACTACGACGGCAAGACCCAGGAACCGACGGTTCTGCCGTCCCGCGTCCCGAACCTGCTGATCAACGGCTCCAGCGGTATCGCGGTCGGTATGGCGACCAACATCCCGCCGCACAACCTCGGTGAGGTCTCCGACGCGATCTTCTGGGCCCTTGACAACTTCGAGGCCGACGAAGAGACCACGCTCGCGGCCTGCATGGAGTACGTCAAGGGTCCCGACTTCCCGACCTCAGGACTGATCGTCGGCGGCCAGGGTATCCGCGATGCCTACACCACCGGACGCGGCAGTGTCCGCATGCGCGGTGTGGTCGACATCGAGGAGAACAAGGGCACCACCACCCTGGTCATCACCGAACTGCCGTACCAGGTGAACCCGGACAACATGATCCTGTCGATCGCCGAACAGGTGAACGAAGGAAAACTCAAGGGCATCAGCAAGATCGACGACGAGTCGTCGGATCGAGTGGGCATGCGGATCGTGGTCACCCTGCGTCGCGACGCGGTGGCGAAGGTTGTCCTGAACAACCTCTACAAGCACAGCCAGCTGCAGACGAGCTTCGGTGTGAACATGCTCTCGATCGTCGAGGGCGTGCCGCGTACCCTGCGGCTCGACCAGATGATCCGGCTGTACGTGGCCCACCAGATCGACGTCATCATCCGGCGTACCCGGTACCGGTTGCGTAAGGCGGAAGAGCGCGCCCACATCCTGCGCGGTTTGGTCAAAGCCCTTGACGCACTTGATGAAGTGATCGCATTGATCCGCCGGTCGGAGACCGCTGATCTGGCCCGCACCGGATTGATGGACCTGCTCGATGTCGATGAGATCCAGGCCGACGCCATTCTCGCGATGCAGTTGCGCCGTCTCGCCGCCCTGGAGCGTCAGAAGATCATCGACGAACTCGCCGAGATCGAGACATACATCGCCGATTTGCAGGACATCCTGGCCAGGCCGGAACGTCAGCGGGCGATCGTGCGCGACGAACTGCGCGAGATCGTCGACAAGTTCAGTGACGATCGCCGCACGAGAATCATTGCGGCAGACGGAGATGTCTCCGACGAAGATCTGATCGCCCGGGAAGACGTGGTGGTCACCATCACCGAGACCGGCTACGCCAAGCGCACCAAAACCGATCTCTACCGCAGCCAGAAGCGCGGCGGTAAGGGTGTGCAGGGAGCCGGACTCAAGCAGGACGACATCGTCCGGCACTTCTTCGTGTGCTCCACGCACGACTGGATCCTGTTCTTCACGACCAAGGGCCGGGTGTACCGGGCCAAGGCGTACGAGCTCCCGGAGGCCAACCGCACCGCTCGCGGACAGCACGTGGCCAACCTCCTGGCCTTCCAGCCGGAGGAGCGGATCGCACAGGTCATTCAGATCAAGAGCTACGAGGATGCGCCCTACCTGGTGCTCGCGACCGTCAACGGACTGGTCAAGAAGTCGCGACTGGTCGACTTCGACTCCAACCGCTCCGGTGGCATCTTCGCGATCAACCTGCGCGGCGAGGACGAACTGGTCGGTGCACAGCTGTGCAGCGCCGAGGACGACCTGCTGCTGGTGTCCACGAAGGGTCAGTCGATCCGGTTCTCCGCGACCGATGACGCTCTTCGTCCGATGGGCCGGCAGACCTCCGGTGTTCAGGGGATGCGCTTCAACGACGAAGATCAGCTGTTGTCGCTGAACGTGGTCCGCGAAGGTACATATCTGCTGGTGGCGACCTCGGGCGGCTACGCGAAGCGCACCGCCATGGACGACTACCCGGTGCAGGGCCGCGGTGGCAAGGGTGTGTTGACCATCCAGTACGACAAACGTCGTGGTGCGCTGGTCGGCGCGTTGATCGTGGATGACGACAGCGAGCTCTATGCGATCACCTCGGGTGCCGGTGTCATCCGCACGGCAGCGCGCCAGGTCCGCAAGGCCGGACGCCAAACCAAGGGCGTCCGCCTGATGAACCTGGACGAAGGAACTACTCTCTTGGCTATTGCCCGTAACGCTGACGAACCGGACGAACCGATCGAACAGCCGACCGGGCCTGCTGGCAAGAAGTAGGCCAGGAGACAAGCAGCACTGAACGGTCGGAGCAGACGAAGTGCTCCGCGAGACGACGCCGAAGGCAAAGGAACGCATGAGCACACCCAACGAGCCCAAGGATCCGACGAACGCAGGCGACTCGGCCGGAACCAGTGGACCTGTGCACAAGCCGGCTTCGTCGAGCGGAGCAGGTGCGGCAGCGCCTGCTGCGGGCACCAATGGTGCCCGCCCGGCCGTCTCTGTGCAGGAACAGCCGGCCCGGGGTGCCGACACGGCCCCCGGCAAGGCGCAGCCCGCAGGCGACGAGACAAAGGCACAGCCCATGGCCTCACCGTCTCCGAAACAGGCTCCGACAACGGCCCCGGTGGCGGGTCGTCCGACCGGCACCGGTCCCGGTGGGGTGCCGCCGTGGCAGCGTGCCGGCGGTCCCGGTCCGGGACAGCAACCCCCTTCGCAGGGTCCGGCCGGGCGGGGTCCGGCGGGCGGACCGGGTAAACCGCCGCCTCCGGCCGGCAGTCAGCCACCCCCGGGAGCCGCGGGCCAGGCGCCTCCCGGTGCCCCGACACAAGGTCGGGGTCCGGCGGGACCGATGCCAGGGCGTCCGTCTTCGGGCTCGGGTGCGCCGGGTCAGCAGAGTGGCCCTGCGCCCGTGAAACGCCCGGTCATCACCGGAACCGCGGCACCGAAACTGATCGACGGCCCGACCAGGAACATCGATCGCCGGGATCTCGTTCAGGAAGAGCTCCCGGACCTCGATGCCATTCATCATCCCGAAGCCACTCCGGCGCCGGTACAGCCGATCTCAGCCCTGCCGACGCACGGTGTGGCGGGCGCGCCGCTGCGTGCGTCGGTACAGCTGCGTCGGATCGATCCGTGGGCGGCCTTCAAGGTCTCGGCCGTGTTGTCGGTGGCGTCGTTCTTTGTCTGGATGATCGCAATCGGTGTGTTGTATCTCATCCTCGACGGCATGGGGGTCTGGGATCAGGTCAACAATTCGTTCGGGACGCTGGTATCGAGTGATACCACCGCGGAGTCGTCTTTCGAGATCAGCGCGGGCGGTGTGTTCGGAATCGCCGCCCTGATCGGGGCCGTGAACGTGGTTTTGTTCACAGCTTTGGCGACGATTGGTTCGTTCATCTACAACCTGTCGTCCGATCTTGTCGGCGGCCTCGAGGTCACGCTCGCCGATCGCGACTGAAGAGGGTCTTTGACCAGCCGTTTTGTTGTCTTGGGCCGACGTCGGGTAATCTCTGATTTCGGTTCAAGGGCCTATAGCTCAGGCGGTTAGAGCGCTTCGCTGATAACGAAGAGGTCGGAGGTTCAAGTCCTCCTAGGCCCACTGTGACCATGAGTCCACACCGCGGACAGAACCCGAAAGGGAGGGTGATGAAGTTCGTCTTGATCACCGCCGCGGCGCTGGCATTCATCGTCGCCGGTCTGCTTGCCGAGTCTCGTCGCAACATCGAGATCTGGCACGGACTGCCCGAGAGCTAGAACCCGGGGCCTTAGCTCAGTTGGTAGAGCGCTGCCTTTGCAAGGCAGATGTCAGGAGTTCGAATCTCCTAGGCTCCACAAGAGAAGTAACAGTTCGAGGCCGCTTTCCCAGAAACTGGAAGGCGGCTTTTTGCTGTGGAGATCCCCGTGGAGATCCCCGTGGACAGACCCTTGCGGCAGGCAATGTCAGTGCCACGCAGTCTGCGCCGAGTCCCGTCGATTGGTCTTCACGTCCGAGCTCACGACCTGACGCGGGATGACTCGCTGCTGGTACTGGCGCGGTGTCAGGCCGTGCGTGGCCGTGAAGACCTGGCCGAAACCTGCATTTGTCGCATAACCGAGCATTCGCGCCGCCGCGCGTGGTGTCGACCCGTCCCGCAGGAGCTCACGTGCCAGGCTCATGCGTAGGTCTGCCCGCCACCGAGGAAAGTCGCGGCCGGTTTGATGAACGAACTCGTGGCCGAGTCGTCCGGTCGGCTCTCCAACAACCTCTGCCCATTCCGCAAGTGAGCTGGAGTCCGAGGGATTGAGCCGTAGTTGACGCGCGATGACAGCGACCGCACCTGTCAATGAGCCCGCGTGCACACGCGGTGAGCCGTCGGCGAACTGCTCCCGGAACAGCACGTCGGCCAGTGCCTCGCGGTTCCCGCCGTCCTCCGTCACGAGTCCGAAGAGTGTGTACTCCATGAGCACCGTGTGCAGAAGGTATGGGGTCTGCAGATCCTGCAGGTCCAGAATGCGCAGATCGTCGGGTCCCAGCTCGGCGCCGCCCAGACGGTTGCCGAGTGGGAGCAGGATCGAGCCATCGTCGCGCTCGTCTACCGACGCCGAGTACCCGGCGGGGATCCAGACGGCTTGACCGTGACGCAGCACCACCTCTCGGGTGCCGATGCGAATCGCCACCTCGCCTCGGTAGACCCACCACAGCACGTGCCAGTCGAACACCCAGCTCCACACCCGACGCGGCGGGACCGCAGGAGGCTCTCGGTTGAGTGCCGGTGCGATGTTGACGGTGCGCTCGGTACCCGTGGCACCTCTGCGGAGGTAGTCCTTGGGCGCTACACCCATGTGACGGCGGAACGCGCGTGTGAAGCCTGCGGATGTCTGGTAGCCGACGTCTCGGGCGGCCCACCCGACCTCGCGCCCCATCGTGAGCTTCGACGCCGCCACGGTCACCCGAGCGCGGGTGCGCCACTCTGACAGCGTCAGCCCCGTCTCATCGTGGAACTGGCGCTGCAGCGTGCGCACACTGATGTTCTCTTGTGCGGCCAGGTCTGACGCACTGGTGGGGTCGGCCGGCGACCGGAGAAACACCTCGGCAACGGCTCGAGCCTGCTTCGAGGAAGGCATGGTCAGCGGCGGCGGCTCGGGAGAGCTCGCCGTGAGTGAGGTAGTCGCACCTTCGCCGCCCACGATCGCAAGCAACTCCCGGACCCCAGCGCCTTTGTCTTGCGTGTGGTGCCGGTTGAAGTCGAACTGGGAGACGAGCCAATCGGTCCAGCTGTCCGGCATCTCGACGGCGCGGATGTGCGCCGGGGCGTCTGGCAGGGCGGGCGTGCTCGGGAAGATCGGCAGGACGACGCCGCCGGCCTCGGTGCGTGTGCCGTGCTCGACTCCCGGGGGAACCCACAGAGCTTGGCCGGCAGTCAGGATGTGGCTCGCGCCGGCTGCTTCGACCGTCGCCGTGCCGGTGTGTACCCACAGGAGCACGGGCAGCTGGTCTTCGGTGATCCTTCCCGTCGTGAGCGGCGGGAGCGATTGATCCAACCGAAGTTGCCATGGCTGGATCACAGGGTCCTCTCCGGTAACTAGTAAAAGGCGGCACTTCAGGATAAAACCACCGATTTAGGCAAGGCTAATCTAGTGGGCGTCGCTGCCCCAGAATCAAGGACTTGGATGACCCACTCACGAGTGCGCGTGCGCGCGCACACCTTGCTCGCCGCGGCCGTCGGCCTCGCCCTCGCCCTCGCTCTCACCTCCTGTGGCAGCGACGACCCCGAGGTCGCCGGCGGCGTCACGATCGACACCGCCTACGGCGAGATCACGGTGCCCGACGATCCGCAGCGCATCGTTGCGTTGAGCGGTCGCCACCTCGAACTGCTGACCCTGCTCGACGAGACCCCTGTCGCCTTCACCGACTACGGCTCGGACGACGAGGCGCTCATCGCCTCGTACCCATGGATGGAGGGGACATACGAAGGCGAGGCGACGCCCGAGCTCTTCACGGCGGATTACCAGCCGTCGCCGGAGGAGATCGCCGAGCTCGACCCGGACCTGATCCTGACCACCATCTGGCAGACCGACGAGCAGCTCTACCAACAGCTTTCGAAGATCGCGCCCACCTACGTCGGCATCGAGACCGACACGAACACAAGTTGGCAGGCCGACCTCGCGGCCTTGGCGACCCTCACCGGGCACGATCCGGCGATCGTCGACGAGGTCGAGGCCGACTACACGGCGGACCTGGCCAAGATCGCGGAGCAAGTACCAGGAATCGAGGGGGCGACGTTCCAGATCGCCGCTCTCGGCGACGGTGAACAGTTGTTCCTGACCGAATACGCCGCGGCTCCGCTTCTCGGCCTGGGCCTGCAGGCGGGGGAGGGGCAGCCGGTCGATGGCGAGGGTGGCTCGGCGGCGGTCGGCTTCTCACAGGAGAACGTCGACCTCCTCACCGCGGACGTTGTCCTGATCGCCGCAGAGAACCGTGACCCGAGCGGGAAGATCCGCGCGGTTCTCGAAGCAGACCCCCGTGTCGCAGAACTGCCGGCTTCAAAGAACGGGACGCTGATCTTCCTGAGTCCAGGCCAGTGGAATGCCGTCAACGGTGGCACCGCGACCAGTACATTGTGGGCGCTGGAGCAGATCGTTCCGACGCTGACCCAGTCACAGCTCAATCAGGGTGGTCAGTAGATCCAGCCTCTCGACCCGGCCGTCCGATGTTCCTCGCGTCGCGGCCTGGTCGAGGCGCGTGCTCACACTTCTGCTCGCGATTGCGGCGCTGGCGCTCCTGGTTCTGTTGAGTATCTCGGTCGGTTCGCGAGACATCCCACTCTCGGTCGTGAGCGAAGCCCTGCGCGACAACACCGGCCGCGGTGACGCCTATGTTGTGTGGGACCTGCGAATCCCGCGGACCGCGACGGCCCTGGCTGCCGGCGTCGCCTTGGGCGTGGCCGGCGCCCTGATCCAGGCGCTCACCCGCAACCCACTCGCGGACCCCGGCATCCTCGGGGTCAATGCCGGAGCAGCGTTCGCGGTGGCCCTGGCGATCGGCGTCTTCCACGTGACCTCGGTCGGCGGGTACGTGTGGTTCGCGTTCGCCGGCGCCATCGTCGTCACGGTCGCGGTATATGTCATCGGGTCAGCGGGCCGAGGTGGTGTCGACCCGATACAGCTCACGCTGGCCGGGGTGGCGCTCAGCGCGGTGCTGTCCGGCCTCGTGACCGCGATGGTCATGGCGGACACCCGCACATTCGAGCACATGCGCACCTGGAATGCGGGCACCGTTGTGGGCCGTGGCTGGGACGTTCTGCTCCCGGTGCTGCCGTTTCTGGTTGTCGGCGTCGTCCTCGCGCTGTCGGTGACGGGATCGTTGAACGCGATCGCACTCGGCGACGATCAGGCGAGGTCGCTCGGGGCCCACGTGGACCGCACCCGGGTCGTGGTGATCCTCGCGGTGACCTTGCTGGCCGGCGGAGCGAACGCGATCGCCGGGCCGATCGGCTTCGTGGGTCTCATGGTGCCGCACTTCGCCCGCTGGCTCACCGGCCCCGACCAGCGGTGGATCATCGCCCTCACTCTTGTCCTGGGGCCATCGCTGGTGCTCACGGCCGACATCATCGGCAGGGTCGTGGTCCATCCTGCCGAGATCCCTGTCGGTATCGTGACGGCGTTCGTGGGTGCACCGGTGCTCATCGTGCTCGTGCGTCGCCGGAACGCGAGTGGTCTGTGACCGTGCCGGACGCAACGCACCGAACAGTCGACTTCGGGGAGCGGACCGTTGTCGTGCGGCGCCGCCGAGCAGCCCTGCGTTGGCGGGTCCGCTCCCTCGTCGTGTGCGCCGCGATTCTGATGGTCACGCTCGCGGTGAGTGTCACGGCTCTGTTCCTCGGGGGCTACTCGGTGTCACTGTCGCAGGTGTGGGCCGTGGTGACCGGTGACCCGGATGCCGGGTTCGCCAGTGTGGTCATCCTGGAATGGCGCGTGCCGCGAGCCCTGGCAGCCGCGACTTTCGGAGCAGCCCTTGGTGCGTCCGGGGCGGTGTTCCAGTCGCTGACCCGCAACCCGCTTGCGTCGCCCGACATCATCGGCTTCTCGGCCGGCTCGTATACCGGTGCACTCGTGGTGATCATTGTGATCGGCGGCACCTATCTCGAGCAGGCGGCCGGTGCCATCGTGGGCGGCCTTGTCACTGCGGCGGTTGTCTACGCCGTGGCGTGGCGCGGAGGCGCCCAAGGCTTCCGTCTCATCGTCGTCGGTATCGCAGTCGCGGCGATGTTGGGTTCGTTCAACACGTGGCTCATGCTCACCGCCGATATGGAGGTCGCGATGTCTGCTACCTCCTGGGGCGCCGGTTCGCTCACCGGCATCGGCTGGACCGAGGCCGGTATCGGCAGCGCCGTGGCACTGACCTTGCTGGGGATCCTCGCTCTGCTCGCACCGGGCCTGCGACAGCTCGAGCTGGGCGACGACGCCGCGCGTTCGACCGGCGTCCGCGCGGAGCCGATCCGACTCGGGGCAATCGTGGTCGGCGTCGCGCTGACCGCCGCCGTCACCGCGGCTGCCGGACCGATCGCGTTCATCTCCCTCGCGGCACCGCAGATCGCCCGACGGCTCACCCGGTCACCGGGTATCGCCGTCGCACCAGCCGCACTCACCGGTGCCCTGCTGCTCGCGGCGGCCGACGTGATCGGGCAACATGTGCTGCCCACCTCGGCGCCGGTCGGTGTCGTCACGGTCGTCGTCGGCGGCAGCTATCTGGTCTGGCTCATTGTCCGGGAGGTGCGGCGCCGTACCTGAACGAGTCAGTCACGCCCTTCCGAGCCTCGACAGCTTCATCGCCGACCTGGTCATTCCCGTTGTGTCCTACGGCCGTTCGGACACCTGTCGACGAATGACAACGATGTGATTGTTTCACGGGAAACAATGCCCCGCCGCCCGAGTTGGCGATCACGCGGCAGTGCGGCAAGAGTGGGAGACATGGAATTACGCGTCTTCGTCGAACCACAGCAGGGTGCCACGTACAGCGATCAGCTCGCCGTGGCCCAGACCGCGGAGGCAGCCGGATTCGGCGCCTTCTTCCGATCCGACCACTACCTCGCGATGAGCGTCGACGGCGCTCCCGGACCGACGGATTCCTGGGTCACCCTCGGAGGCATCGCTCGGGAGACGTCGACCATCCGGCTCGGCACGTTGGTCACGTCGGCGACGTTCCGGTACCCGGGCCCACTGGCGATCTCGGTGGCCCAGGTCGATGAGATGTCGGGTGGCCGCGTCGACTTCGGTCTCGGTGCCGGCTGGTACGAGGCCGAGCACGCCGCCTACGCCATCCCGTTCCCGCCGTTGGGTCAGCGTTTCGACCGACTCGAGGAGCAACTGGAGATCATCACCGGGATGTGGAAGACGCCGGCGGGGGAGACGTACTCGTTCAGTGGCAAGGAGTACACGGTGACCGATTCTCCGGCGTTGCCCAAACCGGTCCAGTCGCCGGCTCCACCGATCGTGCTCGGCGGTCAGGGCAAGAAGCGGACACCCGCGCTGGCCGCACAGTACGCCAGTGAGTTCAACGTTCCGTTCGTCTCCGCGGACGCCGCCCAGGAGACGTTCGGCCGGGTCCGGCAGGCATGTACGGACCGCGGCCGGGCACCCGACGAGCTGACCTACTCCGTGGCGCTGGTGGTGTGTGCGGGCGCCGACGACGCCGAGGTGGCACGCAGGGCGGCCACGATCGGCCGGGAGGTCGATGACCTCAAGACCAACGGACTTGCCGGATCCGCTGACGAGATCGTCGAGAAAATCGGCACCTACGCGGCGATCGGAGCATCCAGGGTCTACCTGCAGGTGCTCGACATGGCAGACCTGGCCCACATCGAGTTCATCGCCGACAAGGTCATGCCGCAGCTCTGAGAGGGTGAAGGCCGCCCGTTGGCCCGGTCAGCCGGACCCGACGATATAGAAGTAGCCGCCCAGTACGAGCACGGAGGCAGCCAGATAGAGGTAGCCCACCCACAGCGCGGCAATGGCGAACGCGTCGCCCTGCTCTCGGGTGCGACGGATCTGTGACCGAGCCACATGGCCACACACGATCCCGATGATGAACGTCACGCCGATCACCGACAGGGCCAACGCCACCACCGACAGGGTGTTGGTCTTGTTGGCCCGCGAGGTGGGTGCGGGGGTCATCTCTGCTCCGGAATCGTGGTCCTCGACGGGGGCGTCGTTGTAGGCGGCCGAGTAGTCGTCGTAGTTGTCATTTCGGCGATCAGCTGGATCGGTCGTCTGCGAATATGCGTTGCCGGCGCCGGTGGCCGGTGCGCCGATCCCGGCGGCCGGGCCGCTCAGCGGGGCCGGTGAGGCGTTCGGCGGCTGCCGCCGCGTCGGCGGTTGCTGCGGGCCGGTCTGCCCGGGACCCGGCTGTCGTGGAGCCGGTCGGTAGGGAGCGCTCTGCGCCGGACCGGTGGCCGCGGGCGGCGGGGCACCGTGACTCGGTGATGGCTGGTAGCCGGGCGGTGGCCCCGGGCGCACAGCCTGCGGAGCAGGGCCCGACCCGTGACGCGGGGGCTGCCGATAACCGGCAGGTGGCGCACCCGCAGGTCCGCGCTGCTCCCATGCGGGCACGGCCGTATTGCGTCGCCGGTCTGGGTCCCCGTTCTCAACACTCACGGATGCCACGGTACCCGTCGGACCGAGGTCAGCTCCCGGTCTGCCCGCCCGATGCCGGTGATGCGGGAGCAGAAACCTTGGCCTCGTCATCGGCAACCGGCACGTCGGTCAGCCGGGGTGGAGCGGCGGCAACCGACGGCGGTGCCGGGCGGCGACGACGTGAGATCGCGAAGACGGCGGCACCTGTGGCGACGGCGCCGGCGACCACGAGGGCGATCTTGAGGCGTCGCCGTGACGGCTTGATCGTGGCGACGTTCTCGGGCAGGGAGTCGGCGAGGCCGGCCCGCTGCAGACCGGACACCACGGTCGGATTGGTGATCTGCACGGGAAAGGCCTCCGCTGCGCGGTGACGGTATTCGTCGGTCAGGCGACGGGCATCCGCGGCGAGTTCGACTTCCTTCGAATGTGCCTGGCCACCAATCTTCTTGGCGCCGGTCCAGGCGGCAGCTCCGGTACTGCGGGTGGCGGTGGCGGCGGTGTTGAACGTCTTGCGGATGCCGACACCACTGAGTCCGAGTGATCCCCGGGTGACATTCGACAGTCCGGCCAGGCTCTGGTGGGTACCGAGCCGCAGGCGCTGACCAGAGGTCAATGCGATCGCCTTGTCTCGTACTGCTTTCAGATCGGATTCGAGTGTGCTCATGAAACCTCCTCGGGTGAAACCGGCTTCGATCGGCTCCAGACTAGTGCCATCCGCCGGGGTAACTGGGCGGTTGCGTCTGTCACCCGGAGCCCGTAATGGCACCATGGTGGGCGTGACCACAGCATTGAAAACCGCAACCGCGACACTGCACACCAATAACGGTGACATCAAGATCGCCCTGTTCGGTAACCACGCACCCAAGACGGTTGCGAACTTCACCGGCCTGGCAGATGGCTCCAAGGACTACTCGACCGCCAACGCGTCGGGTGGGGACAGCGGGCCGTTCTACGACGGCGCCGTCTTCCACCGGATCATCTCCGGTTTCATGCTCCAGGGCGGTGACCCCACCGGAACCGGTATGGGTGGCCCCGGCTACGAGTTCGAAGACGAGTTCCACCCGGAACTCACCTTCAACCAGCCTTACCTGCTGGCGATGGCCAACGCCGGGCCGGGCACCAACGGTTCGCAGTTCTTCATCACCGTCGGCCCGACCCCGCACCTGAACCGCAAGCACACCATCTTCGGTGTGGTCGAGGACGACGAGTCGAAGAAGGTTGTCGACGCGATCGGCACCGTTGCCACCGATCGCCGGGACCGGCCGCTGGACGATGTTGTCATCGAGCGGATCACCATTTCCTGACCTGTTGTGACATTCCGGCCCCCGCCCTCCCAATCGCCGTCGCCACCGACACAGGTCTGTGTTCGGCACCCCGATCGGCCGACGGGCCTGGCTTGTAGCCGGTGCGGGCGTCCGGCGTGCCCCGATTGTCTGACCCCGGCCGCAGTCGGCCAGCATTGTGTCGACTGCGTCCGGGCCTCGGGCCGGCAGGTTTCCGTGGCCCGCACCATCGGTGCCAAGACCGCCTGGGCCACCTACGGACTGATGGCGATCAACATCGCCCTGTTCGTGATCGTCGCAGCTCAGGCGCGCAGCATCTCCGAGGTCCGTTCGTCTCAGGTGTTCGTCGACGGTGCGCTCTGGGGTCCGTTCATGGCCTCCGGCGAGTATTGGCGTCTGCTGACCGCCGGCTTCCTGCATTTCTCGTTGATCCATGTCGGGATCAACATGTTCTCGCTGTACATCCTCGGTCGCGACGTCGAGCTGACCCTGGGAACTGTCCGGTTCCTCGGGATCTATCTGACATCCCTGCTCGGTGGCAGTGCCATGGTGATGCTTCTCGGTGACTCACTGGCGATCAACGCCGGTGCCTCAGGAGCGATCTTCGGACTGATGGGTGCCACGCTGATCGTGGTGCTGAAAGCCAAGATCCCGGCCACCGGCGTGTACGGCATCATCGGGCTGAACGTGGTGCTCTCGTTCACGATTCCGAACATCTCTCTGTGGGCGCACCTCGGGGGCCTCGCATTCGGCGCCGCAGCGGCCGCCGGCATCGTCTACGGCCCGCAGTTGCTGCCGGCGAAGGCCCGCAATCCCCGCAACGCGACCGCCGTCGGGTTCCTGACGATGGGCGTGCTGATCGTGGTGGCGCTGGCCATCGGCATCGTGAAGGCCCAGACCCTGACTTTCTGACGTCTCTCGGCATTCCCCGGCGTGGCTGGTTCCCGCGGGGGGGGGTGACCGGCTCTACTTGCGCTCTTCGACCGTCAATCCCGCCGCACGCAGAGCTTCGGCCACGTCGAACGGACTGGTGCCCAGATCCCAGCGTCCGTAGATGACCAGGCGCTCGCCGTCGTTGGCCTGCTCGTCGTCCAGATCGAACTCGAGGTGTGGCACCCGTCGCCCGAACCGCGGATACGTGAGCAGCTGCGCTCGACGGACGTTGTCGAAGGAATAGCTGCACGTTCCCCGAAAAAGGGTGCGGATGTGGATCCGCCGGCCCTCGACGGCCAGTTTCGGTCGGATCCAGAGACTCAGCCCACCGATCACCAGCAGCAACACCGCGGCGATGAGCATCAGGACCATGCCCGCCGGGTCGGTGCCCGACAGGAGTCCGGCACCGCCGAGAACAAGGCCGCCGAGCACCATCACCACACCCATCGGGGTCGGTGAAGCCCATTCCAGGCGCGCGCTCACAGAGTTATCCACAGGCCTTGTCCACATTGAGGATGAATTACACACATGTTGTTCCACAGCTGTGAATCATCGAAAAAGCAGCTCAACACCACTTCGATCCACAGGGTTTATCCACAGTGGGGATGAATTACACACATGTTGTTCCACAGCTGTGGATCAAATCGGTGCTGCTCAGCGCCACTTCATCGTCATCAGGAGACCCGCGACCATGAAGCCGAAGCCGATCAGGAAGTTCCAGGCGCCGAGCTCGTACATCCAGTTGAGTGCCTTGCCGGGGGCGCCGAGAGACTCGGGTGTGGCGACAAGGTAGAAAACGATCAGCCAGGCCAGGCCGATGAGCATCAGGCCGAGCATCACCGAGACGAAGACGGTGCCGGACGGGCCGGCCTTCACCTTCACCGGTGTGCGGCTGGCAGGGTTGATCGTGTAGTCGGTCTTCTTGCGGACCTTTGACTTGGGCATGACTTCCTCGGTTCGCGGTCACAGACGTTTCCCTATAACCTAACTCACCCGTCGCCGAGGCCACAGTTCTGCGCTTACCGGAAAGTGGCGTGAGCTCGCCACATCGACCCAGGTAGCCTGACGACGTGAACTCCGGCGCTCCTGTGCAGATCCTGGTTGTCGACAACTACGACAGCTTTGTCTACAACCTCGTCCAATATCTCGGACAGCTCGGTGTGCACGCCCAGGTCTGGCGCAACGACGACGAGCGGCTCGACGATCCGGCGGCCGCGATCGAGGACTTCGACGGTGTATTGCTCTCACCCGGCCCCGGCACCCCGCAACGGGCCGGCGCCACCATGCCGCTCGTGGGTGCAGCTGCTGCCGCCGGTACGCCGCTGCTCGGTGTCTGCCTGGGCCACCAGGCCATCGGCGCTGCGTTCGGCGCCACCGTCGACCGCGCACCCGAACTCCTCCACGGCAAGACCTCACTGGTGACCCACAACGACGAGGGTGTCCTGGCCGGACTCCCGAATCCTTTCACCGCCACCAGGTATCACTCGCTCACCGTGCTGCCGGAGACCATTCCGGACGAGCTGATCGTGACCGCACGCACCGAGTCGGGGATCGTCATGGGCATGCGCCACCGGGAACTCCCGATCCATGGGGTGCAGTTCCATCCGGAAAGTGTTCTGACGCAGGGCGGTCATCGCATGCTCGCCAACTGGCTGACGGTCTGCGGGATGGCTGTGCCCGACGGTCAGGTCAACACCCTCGAAGCTCAGGTCGCGGCGGCTCTGGGCTGAACGACGTCAACGAGCGCGGGAAAGCGAATCCTGTTTCGCGTCTGCGATATTGATTTCGAGTTCAGTGGGTACGGCGACGATCTTGGGAATGAAGCAGGCGATTCCGAATGCGACGAGGGCAGCGCCGGCGCCGCAGGCCATGACGATGCGGAAGGCATTCTCGGTGGGCAACGTCACGCCACCCACCGACATCGTCAACCGGGCGAGGATGACTCCGGCGATTGCACTCGCGAAAGATGTTCCGAGAGAACGCATCAACGTGTTGAAGCCGTTCGCGGCAGCGGTTTCGGACTCGGGTACCGCACCCATGATCAATGCCGGCATCGCGCCGTAGGCCAAGCCGACACCGAAGCCGCCGATGATCGAGATGAGGACCATCTGCCAGATCGAGTGCATGAACATCACGCCGATCGAATAGGCGACGGCAGAGGCGATCGCACCACACATCAGCGTGGTTTTCGGTCCTCGCGTTGTGGTGATGCGCGCCGACAGCGGCGAGACCAGCATCATCATCACGCCCGATGGTGCCATCACGAGGCCGACGACCAGCATCGACTGCTCGAGGCCGTACCCCGTGGCGGTCGGTAGTTGCAGCACCTGGGGGAACACCAAACTCATCGAGAACATGGCGAACCCCATGACTATCGAGGCCATGTTGGTGAAGAGGACCTGGGGCCGAACACTGACGCGAAGGTCGATGATCGGTTGCCGGACTCGCAGTTCCCACCAGATCCAGAGGCCGAGCGACACCGCCGACGTGGCCGCGAGACCGGTGATGGTGCCGGATGTCCAACCCCAATCGGCACCCTTGGAGATCGCCAGCAGCAGGCAGACCAGTCCCACCGCCAGTGAGAGCGCACCACCGAAGTCGAAGCTCCCGCCGGAGCGGGTATCCGATTCTGGGACCACAACGATCACCAGCACCATCGCGACACCGGCCAGAACCGCGGACATCGCGAACAGGACGTGCCAGTTGGTGTAGTCGGCGACCACAGCGGCGATGGGCAGTCCGAGCGCGCTGCCGACGCCGAGTGAGGAGCTCATGGTGGCGACGGCGCCGGGAAGTCGCTTCGCCGGCAGGGTGTCCCGCATGACACTGATGCCGAGTGGGATGACTCCGGCCGACAGACCCTGCAGGGACCGGCCGACGATGAGGGTCACGACGTCGGACGCGAGCGCGCAGACCGTCGATCCGGTGATCAGCAAACAGAAGCAGACCAGCAGTATCCGGCGTTTGCCGAGCATGTCGCCGAGACGACCCATCACCGGGACGGAGACTCCGGCTGCGAGCAGGGTCGCGGTGATCGCCCAGGCGGTGTTGGAGGCGGAGGCATCCAGTAGTCCGGGCAACTGGGGGATGATCGGAATGATCATGCTGTGGGTCAGAGCGGCGACCACTCCGGAGAATGCGAGCACCGCCACCATGGCCGCCGGATTGCCATCTGCTCGCCGGTCGGTGCCCGGTTCGACAACTGCTGACATCGCGGACTCCATCGGACGGGACTCGAGAGCATCAATCAATCAATTGACTTACTCAAGCTAGATCCGTGACGTGTTTCAGTCAACTGAGCCAAGTGGGACGTGATCAACAGCACGCTCGGATAATCGTCGGTACCGGTAAAACGCTGCTAAATCACCTGATTGACGCCGATGGCTGAATGGCGGTTGAATGGCGTCAGGAACCAGGCGCCCATCGCCTGACGGCCTGTTCAGAAGCGAAGGTGGAAATGCGTCGATGACTGCGACGGCTGGATCAAAATCGACGCGTGCGATTGCCACGCGAGAACTCATCCTCAGCGCTGCCGAACGGCTCTTCGCCGAACAGGGCGTTTTCGCGATCTCGAATCGTCAGGTGAGTGAGGCCGCGGGACAGGGCAACAACGCGGCGGTCGGTTACCACTTCGGTACCAAAAACGATCTCATCCTGGCGATCGTCAACAAGCATTCGTTGAAGATCGAAGAAACGCGCGCGAAGGTTCTCCAAGACGTCGAGGGTTCCACCGACATCCGCGCGTGGATCACCTGCCTGGTCAGACCATCCACGGTGCACATGGCAGAACTGGGTACCCCGAGTTGGTTCGCCCGGTTCAACGCGCAAGTCGCCACAGACCCGACCCTGCGTGTGCTGGCCTACCAGGAGACTGAACGGGTCTCGCCCTCACTGACCCCGATGGTGCGGGGCCTCGGGGAGGCGCTGGCATACCTGCCGGCCGACATCCGGACCGCCCGCGGCTCGATGGGCCGGCTTCTGATGACCCACATGTGCGCGGAGCGGGAACTCCAGCTCGCAAACGACGGCGCCGCCGAAGCCACGAGCTGGGACGACTTCGGGACAGACCTCATCGACGCCATGGTCGGTATGTGGACCGCACCCGTGACCCGCTGAGAAAAACCCCCGATACGCCACAGGCCGGCGACCCTTTCCGGGTCGCCGGCCTGTGTGTCTGCATCGGACTACTTGGCCACCGGGCGGTGGAAGGCGGCGAGCTGGGCGCCGGCAGCGACCAGCCCCACACCCGCTGCCAGGGCGGCACCCTGGTTGGGGCTGAGCTTGCTGTCGAGCCCCAGTGCGCGGTCGACGCTGAAGCGGCCGGGGCCGATCGCGGCGAGGGCCACGGCTGCGGCCGCGAGGTTGGCAACGTACTCCCAGCCCTCCGAGGTGATGAAGAAGCCATTGGGCTGATGCACCGAACGGGCGGCCACGGCCATCGTGCCGACCACGGCGGACGCGGCGAGCGGGGTGGCAGCGCCGGCGACAATCGCCGCGCCCGCCCCGACCTCGACCACGGCCGATGCCTGCGCCTGCAGTTTCGGCTTACGGAAGCCGATCGATCCGAACCAGCCGGCGGTGCCCTCGAGACTGCGGCCGTGCTTCACGCCATGGGCGATCATGGTTCCGCCGATGGCGGCACGGAGCAGCAACTGGACGGCGGTGTGGTCGGTCTTAGGTGCGCGGAACAAGCTTGTCATCGGTGCTGGGACCCTTCGTTTATGGCATGCATGCGGCAAATCTGGCCTACGAAGGGTGTACCACCTCGTCATGGCATCCGGCGCGGCGAGGTGGCCGAACCGGCCCTTCTCCTACGGCAGGAGACTGGCCCGTCCGACCGTGATGGTGATGGCCCCGTTCTTGCGCGCGAGCTCCCCGGGAGCAGGCGTCTGATCGAGGATCTTGCCGTCGTCGGCACTGCCGAGCGGGACATTCCGAGGGACCGAGGTGACGGTCCCACCTTCCCAACCGGCCGTCGTCAGCTGGGTCTCGGCCTGGGTCGCGGTCCTGCCACGGAGGTCGGGCACCACGAACATGTTGCCGCGACTGACGGTGACCTGGACGATGCTGCCCTCGTCGACCTCTTCACCGGAGTTCGGTGAGGTGCTGATGACGGTGCCCGCCGGCAGTTCGGAATCGGCCTCGATCGGTGAGATCTCGAGCCCGAGCTGCGTCAGGTTGGTGCGCGCCTGCTCGAGCCTCTGCCCGGTGAGGTCGGGCACGGTGACGCGCCGCGGACCGGTTCCGACCTGGATGGTGATCTGGGTCGTCACGGTCTCGGTGCTCTTGGCCGCCGGAGTGGTTCCCACCACCTTGCCCTCGAGGTCCGCGGTGGAACTGACCTCGACCGATCTGACGTTGCCGAACCCGACGCTGTTGAGCTGGGTGGTCGCCGCCTCGAGGGTGAGCCCCTTGACATCGGGCACCTGCTGGCGCTGCGGTCCGGCGGAGATGTACAGCGTCACCGTCGAGCCCTTGTCGGCCGACACGCCCTCACCAGGGGTGGTGCGTGTCGGGGCGCCCTGCGCCACGGTGGCGCTGGGCTCGTCGAGTTGGTTGACCCGGAAACCCAGGGTCTCCAGTTCGGCGCGCGCGTCCGCCGCCGACATGTCCGAGACCCGCGGAATCGAGATCTGCGGCGTCTCGTCCGAGCCCCACGGCCGGATGAGCAGGAGCGTGACCGCCACGATCGCCAGCAGCGCCAGAGCGCTGAACGCGGCGTACTTGAGTGCGGTACGCCTCTTCGGTGGTGGGTCGTCATCGTCGCTGCGATGCGCAGAACTCGCGGCACCGATCCGGCTGACCCGGGCCCGCGGTCCGGTGTCGATGAGTGCGGTGCGGTCCTCGTCGCTCATCACCATCGGCGCACTCGGTTTGCCGCCCGCGAGGACCTTGATCAGATCGGAGCGCATCTCGGCGGCCGACTGATAGCGGTTCGCGGGGTTCTTGCTCATGGCTTTGAGCACCACGGAGTCGAGTTCGGCCGGAACACCCGGACGCACCGACGACGGGGTCGGCGGGTCTTCCCGCACATGCTGATAGGCCACCGCCACAGGCGAATCACCGGTGAACGGCGGCTCTCCGGTGAGCAATTCGAACAGGACGCAGCCGAGCGAGTACACGTCGCTGCGGGCATCGACACTCTCGCCGCGGGCCTGTTCCGGTGACAGGTACTGAGCGGTGCCGATGACCGCTGCCGTCTGGGTCATGGAGTTGCCGGTATCCGACATCGCACGTGCGATACCGAAGTCCATCACCTTCACAGCGCCGGACTTGTCGATCATCACATTGGCCGGCTTCATGTCGCGATGCACGATGCCGTTCTGATGTGAGAAGTGAAGGGCTGCAGCCACATCCGCAACCCAGGTCATCGCCTGACGAGGGCTGACATGACCTTCGGCGCGCAGCACGTCACGCAGGGTTTCGCCGTCGACGAACTCCATCACGATGAAAGGCAACGGGCCCTCGGGTGTCTCGGCCTCGCCGGTGTCGAACACCGACACGATGGTCGGGTGATTCAGCGCCGCCGCATTCTGGGCCTCACGCCGGAAGCGGAGATAGAACGTGGGGTCCCGCGCGAGGTCGGCACGAAGCACCTTGATCGCGACATCGCGGTGGAGCAGCAGATCACGGGCGAGATGTACCTCGGACATGCCACCGAAACCGAGCGTTTCGCCCAGTTCGTAGCGCTCCGAAACCTGCCGGGGGCCGGCCATCAACCACCGTTCCCGGAGTCAGGGTCCACAGACGTCGACGTGGACTCAGAAGAGTCGGGCTCGGCTTGCTCGCGTGCCGGCAACCCGGGGATCGGGATGGTCGGCAGCGTGAAGATCGGGTCGCGCGTGGTGGTCGTGGTGGTCTCCTCAGGCGTGGTGGTCGTCGTGGTTTCCTCGGTGGTCGTTGTTGTCGTGGTCGTCGACCGGGTGGTGGTGGTCGTCGTCTCCTCGGTGGTTTCCGGAGTCGTGGTGGTGGTTGTCGTGGTGGTCGTCGGGCGCGATGAACTCGGCGTAGGGGTGTCGGAACTGTCGTTGGACGACATCAGCAGGTAGCCGACCGTGACAAGTGCTCCCAGGAGCAGCAACACGGCCACTGCGGCCAGCGCTTTCTGTCCACCCGACCATCCGTCCTGGGACACCGGTTTGGGGGGAGGCGTGGCCCGGACGGCGTTGGTTGTCGACGGTGGGATCATAGCCGTCGCCGGACGGGCCGCGGCCGCTCCTGCGGAACCCGGCATCGGCGGGCGACGACCGGCTCGCACCGCTGCGACGGCATTCGCGAACTCGCCGCCGTCGGAGTAGCGCTGCTGGGGATCCTTGGCCATCGTGATCTCGATGAGTTCACGAACGTTGTTCGGCAGTTCGGTCGGCAGCGGCGGTGCCTCTTCGCGGATGTGCTTCATCGCGACGGTGATGGCGCCGTCCCCGAGGAACGGACGTCGTCCGGAGATCGCCTCGTAGCCGACGACACCGAGCGAGTACACGTCGGACGCCGCGGTCGCGTCTTCGCCCAGTGCCTGCTCGGGTGAGATGTATTGCGCGGTACCCATGACCATGCCGGTCTGGGTGACGGGCGCGGCGTCGACGGCCTTGGCGATACCGAAGTCGGTGATCTTCACCTGTCCGGTGGGCGTGATCAGGATGTTGCCGGGCTTGACGTCACGGTGGACCAGTCCGGCGTCGTGCGCAGCCTTGAGCGCCCGTCCGGTCTGTTCGAGCATGTCCAGGGTGTTGTGCAGGGACAGCCGTCCGACCCGCGACAACACCGCGTTCAGTGGCTCACCGTTGACCAGTTCCATCACCAGGTAGGCGACGGATCCGGCGCCGGGGTCCTGCGCTTCGCCGTAGTCGAAGACGTTGGCGATACCCGGATGGTTCAGCTGGGCGGTGGTGCGGGCCTCGGTGCGGAAACGCTCGAGGAACTCGGGATCGTCGGAGAACTCTGCCTTGAGCACCTTGACGGCGACACGGCGGCCCAGCCTGGTGTCCATGGTTTCCCACACCTGGCCCATGCCGCCGGTCGCGATCAGCCGCATCAGCCGATAACGGCCGGCGATCGTCGTACCACCTTGCAAAGTCACGCGGTCACCTCTCACCTACGAGCGCGTTGATGACCGCGCGCCCGATCGGAGCGGCCGACGAGCCGCCCGTTGCCTGTAGTCCTCCATCGCCGTTCTCGACGATCACTGCCACCGCGACCTGGGCATTGGCCGACGGCCCGAACGCGATGTACCAGGCGAACGGGGTCTCGTCGGACCCCTGGGTGTCGGAATGTTCGGCCGTACCGGTCTTCGACGCGATCGACACCGGTCCGCCGGCGCCGGTGGTGTTGCGCTCGGAATCGATCATCATCGCGGTCAGCGTCGCCGCCGTCTGCGCGGAGATCGGTTCGTTGAGCGAGTTCGGTCGGGTGGTGTTCAGTGTCTTGAGGTCGGGACCCTGGAGTTTATCCACGAGATACGGCTGCATTCGAACACCGCCGTTGGCGATCGTGGCCGCGATCATCGCGTTCTGGATCGGGGTGAACCGGACATCCCGCTGACCGATCGAGCTCTGGCCCAGCGCGGCGAGGTCAGGGACCGGACCCATCGTCGATTCGGAGACCGGGAGCGGGGTGTCGGGTAGCTTCGTGTCGACGCCGAACGCATTGGCCTGGTTCTTGACCGTATCGATCGGGTTCTGCAGCTTCGACGTCGACAGATCGACAAACGCCGTGTTGCACGAGTACTCCAGAGCCTGGTGCAGGGTGACCGTGCCGCCGCTCGAGTCGGGGCAGGTCGAGTTGCCGTAGTTGGTCAGCGACGTCTGCGTCTGCGGTAGGACGATGCTGTTGTCCGCGGTCAGACGCACATTCGGGTCGACGCCCTGTTCGAGTGCTGCCGCCGCGGTGATCACCTTGAACGTCGATCCCGGGGGGTAGGTCTCGTTCAGCGCGCGATTGAGCATCGGCTGGAATCCGGTGGTGTCGGTGGGATTCCAGGTTGCCCAGGCGTCTTCACGGACGGTGGAGTCGTGGCTGGCCAGCAGGTTGGGGTCGTAGCTGGGGGTGGAGACCATCGCCAGGATCGCGCCGGTACTCGGTGCGATGGCGACCACCGCACCGCGGCAGCCGCCGTTGCACCCGGCCATCATCTGTTCGTAGGCGACCTGCTGTGCCTGCGGGTTGATGGTGGTGATGACGTTGCCGCCGCGGGGATCGCGGCCGGAGAACATGTCGGCGAACCGTTGTCCGAAGAGGCGGTCGTCGTTGCCGTTGAGGATGCCGTCCTCGGCCTGCTCGAGTCCGGAACTGGCGTACTGGAACGAGTAGAAGCCGGTGACGGGCGCGTACGCCGGGGCCCACGGGTTCGGGTAGGTGCGCAGGTACTTCAGGCGGTCGTCGGTGGGCGCCGACTGGGCGATGACGTCGTTGCCTGCGG
>NZ_DATCVM010000152.1:0-91885 GCF_036566845.1 Williamsia sp. | reverse complement strand
GTCGAGCGTTACGAAGGAGTCATGGCCGCCTACATCGAGGGCCTGCAGCAGGCCACGACCGCAGGCCACGATCTGTCGAAGATCCATTCGGTCGCATCGTTTTTCGTGTCCCGGGTGGACACCGAGATCGACCAGCGTCTCGACAAGATCGGTACCGACGAAGCCAAGGCACTCAAGGGCAAGGCCGCACTGGCCAACGCCCGGCTCGCCTACGCCGCCTACGAAACCGTTTTCGGCGGTGACGGATTCACCGCACTGGCCGCGGCCGGCGCCAACGCGCAGCGCCCGCTGTGGGCCTCCACCGGTGTCAAGGACCCCGCCTACCCCGACACGCTCTACGTCGGCGAGCTGGTGGCACCGAACACCGTCAACACCATGCCCGAGAAGACGATGGATGCCTTCGCCGACCACGGCGTCGTGAACACCGAATCGATCATCGGACAGGGCCCGGCATCGCAGCAGGTCTTCGACGCGGTTGCCGCCGCCGGGGTCGACCTGGCCGACGTGTTCACAGTCCTCGAGTCCGAGGGTGTGGAGAAGTTCGAGGCCTCGTGGAAGGAACTGCTCGACGCCACCGCCGAGCAGCTGGCCGCGGGTTCGAAGGGCTGATCGGCCTTGCCCAACCCTCCCGCGGGCCAGTGGGTCAACCCACTGCGCGATGAACGCGACAAGCGGCTGCCACGGATCGCAGGTCCGTGCAGCCTGGTCATCTTCGGTGTGACCGGTGACCTCGCCCGCCGCAAGCTGATGCCTGCGGTGTATGACCTGGCGAACCGGGGGCTGTTACCGCCCGGTTTTGCCCTGGTCGGTTTCGCCCGCCGGGATTGGGACCATGAGGATTTCGGGCGAGTCGTGCATGACGCGGTCCGCGAACATGCCCGGACACCGTTCCGGGAAGACGTGTGGGAGCGGTTGAGCGAGGGTTTCCGGTTCGTCCAGGGAACCTTCGACGACAGCGCCGCCTTCGACAGGTTGAGTGACACGCTGAAGGAGCTCGACACCGAGCGCGGTACCGGTGGCAACCACGCGTTCTATTTCTCGATCCCGCCGGCCGCCTTCCCCGTGGTGTGTGAACAACTTTCGCGCTCGGGGCTGGCGGACCAGACGGAGGACACCTGGCGACGGGTGGTCATCGAGAAGCCGTTCGGTCACGATCTCGAGAGCGCCAAAGAGCTCAATGCCGTGGTCAACAAGGTCTTTCCGGAGAAGTCGGTGTTCCGGATCGACCACTACCTCGGCAAGGAGACCGTCCAGAACATCCTGGCGCTGCGGTTCGCCAACCAGCTGTTCGACCCGGTGTGGAGTTCGCACTACGTCGACCATGTCCAGATCACCATGGCCGAGGACATCGGGCTCGGCGGCCGGGCCGGGTATTACGACGGCATCGGTGCGGCGCGAGACGTCATCCAGAATCATCTGATCCAGTTGATGGCGCTGGTGGCGATGGAGGAGCCCATCTCCTTCGAGCCGCACGAACTCCAGACCGAGAAGATCAAGGTCCTCTCGGCCACCCGGAATATCCTGCCGCTCGACGAGAACACCGCACGCGGACAGTACGAGGCCGGTTGGCAGGGCAGCGAGAAGGTTCCCGGACTGCTGGACGAGACCGGCTTCGCGCACGACTCGACCACCGAGACATTTGCCGCACTCGCACTCGAGGTCGACAGTCGACGGTGGGCCGGTGTGCCGTTCTACCTGCGCACCGGAAAGCG
Organism: Williamsia sp.; assembly: GCF_036566845.1. Classification (GTDB taxonomy): domain Bacteria; phylum Actinomycetota; class Actinomycetes; order Mycobacteriales; family Mycobacteriaceae; genus Williamsia. The sequence goes on along the minus strand of NZ_DATCVM010000152.1, from coordinate 90,173 downwards.
GCTGGGTCGCCGGGTCACCGAGATCGCACTCGTGTTCAAGCGGGCTCCCCATCTTCCGTTCGACCAGACGATGACCGAAGAGCTGAGCCAGAACGCGCTGGTGATCCGGGTGCAGCCCGATGAGGGCATCACACTCCGGTTCGGTTCCAAGGTCCCGGGGTCGTCGATGGAGGTCCGGGACGTCAACATGGACTTCTCCTATGGTCAGGCATTCACCGAGTCCTCGCCCGAGGCCTACGAGCGTCTGATCCTGGACGTCCTGCTCGGCGTGCCGTCACTGTTCCCGGTGAACGCCGAGGTCGAATTGTCCTGGCAGATCCTCGATCCGGTGCTCGAACACTGGGCAGCGTCCGGCAAACCAGATGGCTACGAGGCGGGAACCTGGGGCCCGCAATCCGCAGAAGACATGATGGCGCGGCACGGCAGGGCATGGCGTCGTCCTTGACCGCTCTCGCATCGAAGGAGCGCACCACATGATCGTCGAATTGCCAGACACCAACACCACCGCAATCAGCAAGGAACTCATCAAGGTCCGCGACTCGGGTGGTGCCTTCACCTCGGGTCGCGTCCTGACGCTGCTGGTCAGCACCTACGAGGGTGAGCCGGCAGAAGCTGCCATCGAGGCCGCGAACGAGGCCAGTCGGGAACACCCCTGTCGTGTCATCGTGGTCTCGCGAGCAGACCGCAACGGGCCGTCGCGGCTTGATGCCCAGATCCGGGTCGGTGGCGATGCCGGCGCGTCCGAAGTGGTTGTCCTGCATCTGTTCGGCGATCTGGTCGACCATGGCAAGAGTGTCGTGATCCCGTTCATGCTGCCCGACACCCCGGTGGTGACCTGGTGGCCCGGACACGGTCCGGTGAACCCGGCCGCCGATCCGATCGGTCAGCTCGGTAAACGCCGGATCACCGACTCCACCAAGGCGACCGACGTCGCGGCGACGCTGGCTCAGCGCCTGGCCACGTACTCCCCCGGCGATTCCGACATCGCTTGGTCGCGGATCACCGTGTGGCGGGCACTGCTCACATCGGCCCTCGATCAGCCGCCGCACAGCCCGATCACCGACGTGGAGGTCAGTGGTCCCGCCGATCTGGCCGCCGTCGAACTTCTTGCGGGCTGGTTACATTCGGCACTCGGTGTTCCGGTGACACGGTCGGTCGGCAGTTTCCAGGTGACGGTGAACCGGGAGTCCGGACCGCTGGTTCTCTGTGTCGGTATGGGCAATCAGGCGATCATCTCCATTCCCGGCAAACCGGATGGCAAGGTGGCACTCCCCGACCGAGAACTGCGCAGCTGCCTGGCAGAAGAGCTCCGCCGCCTCGATCCCGATGAGACATATCACTTGGCGCTGCAAGGCATTTCAGGCCTGACCCGCGCCGAGGACAAAATTCACGCATGACAACGTATTCGTATTCGTATTCGTATTCGTGTGTGCGTAAATCAGGAGGTATAGCTCAACGATGAGTATCCATCCAGACGTGGTCCGCCTCGGCGACAAGGACGCCCTTGTCGCCGCGGTCGCCGAGCGATTCATCGCGACCGTGACGGCGGCACAGGCCGCCCGCGGTTTCGCCTCGGTGGTGCTGACCGGTGGAAGCAACGGTGTCGCCCTGCTCGAGGCGCTGGCGAAGGATTCCGGCGACATCGACTGGGCGTCGGTGGACATCTACTTCGGTGACGACCGCTTCGTGCCCGCCGATCATCCCGACCGCAACGCCGGACAGGCGTACACCGCACTCCTGGAGCATGTTGCGGTCAGTCCGGGCCGGGTCTTCGAGATGGCCCCGTCCGACGGTGAGTTCGGTGACGACATCGACGCGGCCGCGGCCGACTACGCGCGGCGTTTGGCAGATCGTGCCGGTGACGGCGAAAGCGTTCCGCAGTTCGATCTGCATCTGCTCGGGATGGGCGGCGAGGGGCACATCAATTCGCTGTTCCCCCACTCCGACGCCACCAGCGAGAGCCAGGCCGCAGTGGTCGCGGTGCGGAACTCACCCAAGCCCCCTCCGGGCCGGATCACGTTGACGCTGCCCGCGATCGCGCGGTCACGCGAAGTCTGGTTCCTCGTCTCTGGCGCAGAGAAGGCCGAGGCGGTGGCGGCCGGTGTCGGCGGCGCGGACCCGATGGACTGGCCCTGCGCGGGTGCCCACGGCACCGAGGAAACGGTCTGGTTCGTCGACCGGTTCGCCGCCGGCAACCTTCCCTGACGCTCCGCTTCGACGGTCAGCGGCGCAGCGCGCTGCCGGCCTCGAATGCGGCTTCCCGGCCTTCCATCTGTGCGGAATGCCAGTTCTCCCGATGACGGCGCATGATTCGTTCGTGTATCCGCGACACCGGAGGGAATACGCGGCGAGCGGTCTCGACCACGGCCACCAACGGATAGCGGGCGATCAGCCAGAGGATCCACGGGAACGCGCTCGGCATGCGGTAGCGACGCCGCGTGAACGGCATCATGTAGATCGCCGAGTACGCGGAATAGATTCCGGCGTTGTACTTTTCACGAAGTCGACGCACACCGGTGTGCCCGTCGCGGGGAGCAAACGCGGCGGGGAACGATTCGATCAACTCGGCACCGTGGTCGCCGGCGTCATGGCTTCGGGTGGCGCCGACCATCGCCAGGAGCCGGAACGAATCCGCGATGGTCTCGGGATACCACTGCGTACGCACACCGAGCAGGTGTCCGAGGTAGCGCTGGTAGTGCAACAGCACGCGGATCTCACGCGGGGTGGTCTGCACACCCACCAGCCACAACGCCGATGCCGGCACGACGCTGCCGCCCAGCAAGGTCAGCAGCTGGTACGACTGGCTGATCGGGATGCCCCAACGTTCGGTGTCCCATTCCGGATGGTCGGCCACGGTCCGCCGGACCCACACGTGCATCACGCGCACTCGCATCGCGGTGGCACGGCCGGGGGAGCCAGGCGTGAGCAACGCCTCGGGTTCGGAGACGTCGATCCAGAATCTGGCGGTCTCGAGGAACCGGCGCAAGGCGTTGTCGCCGGCGTATCCCCCGGCCAGGGACAACGGTGTGGCCACGGCCGCCTCGGTGTACATCTCCAGGGTGATGCCGCCGGCCACACTGAACAGCGACGTGCCCCAGCGACGCCAGATGGCCTCACCTTCGGCGATGAGTTCGGGATCAACCCACTCCGGAACGGTTTCGAACTCCTCGAACAGCGCCACCATCGCCGGGGGTGGGTTCTCGATTGCGTCAAGACCTTCCGTCAGCGCCTTGTCGAGGATCGCCCGCGCGGCCTGCGGCCCGAGCTCGCCGTACACCTCGTCGACAAATCGTTCCGCCACCGGATCGCTGCGGAACATGTCTTCGGCGAAGGTCCGGATATGTTCCTCCGGCGGAAAGAGGTCCTTGCCGGTGACCTTGACGGCCAGCCGGCGCGCGGCCGCGAGGCGGCGATTCTGTAATGCGTCCGGATAACGGAAGGCCGAGGGGAATCCCGGGTCGGTCGTGTCTTGACGGGGCAAGGTGGTGGCCACGCGCTCCTCCTGCTCAGGGTCTCAAGGTGTCGTTGAACAGGCGACCCTGCCTCGGAAGCAACAGGGTGAGACGAATTTGAGCATCCGTCTCAGTGTTCACCGACGACCATACCCTGTCAGGTGGAAGAACTGGCACCTCCAGGTCAGAGCAGGCCGAGCCTCTGCCCGACGGACACCGCGTCACGCCGATGGCGGACGTCGAACTTCCGGTAGATGCCCCGCAGGTGCGTCTTGACGGTGTTCACCGACAAGTGCATCAGGCCGGCGATCTCCTCGGTGGTCCGATCGGTCGCCAGGAAGCGAAGGACGTGGGTCTCTGCCCGGGTCAGAGGCGGATAGTCGCGCGTCGTGCCACGGGACATGACCGCCAGAACCGCATCGGCGTACGCGTTGACCGAGCCGAAACTGCCACGGTATGTCGTGATGATCTTCGCGACCCCTGCCCCACCCTCGACGAGTGGACGCATCACCCCGTGCTCGGCGGCCGTCTCGAGCGCGCGGGTGATCGCCGCATACGACTGGCTCGTCATACCGGCCAACTCACACGCGTGTGCCTCGAGCGCCCAGGCCGCAGCCTCCGTCTGAGGTTGTGCCTCGACACTCTCGAGCAAGGGACTCAACAGCTTTCGCGCCACCTGTGGGTGGGCCTCTTCGACCTCGATGGCCGCATCGATGAGTCTGACCTCGTCCGAGCAGCCGAATACGCGCTCGGCTTTTCGGGCCAGGTCACGCGCCCAGTCGAACCGCTTCACCGACATACACATATAGGTAACCCGCGGAAGCAGGAAAAGTATCGGGAACGCAGTGGGAGTCGACACCAGTGACGCCGACGCACCACTGTAGGCCGCTGCTGTCAGGACGAGCCGATTCGTCGAACCGTCGAACTTCAGGATGTTCAGGGCGATCGGTACGTGGTGACCCAGCACGCTGAACACCTCTCCCCCTTCGGTGACGTCCCCGGCCTGTTCGGCGCCGAGGACGTCGAGTGGCTTGCCCTGCATGAAACGGCCGTATGCTTCCGCGACATGCAGACGCGGCACGTAGGGCGACGCGGCAACCAACGGATCGGCCAGGGAGGCTTCACGGACAGAGGACAGCGCATACCGGGCACGATCCTCCATCAGCGCCGGCAGCCCCCGCCCGCCCGCCACCGATGCCCGATTGGACATGGCGCGCACAACCAAACGATTCAGTCCGGCCGATTTGGCCAGGGCGATGGCGCGGATCGACGACAACTCACCGTCGGCGGATCGGCCCACCCGGGTGTAGACCGCCCCGAGGACCGTATGGGCGTACGCATGTACCGCCCACCCCCGGTCGCCGACGGACAATGCGACATCCTCGGCCAGGTCGATGAGATCTGGTTCACCGCGCTCCAGCGCCACATCCAGCAGCAAGGTCCGGTATAGCAGACTCCCGCCGTCGAACGGGAGGTCGACGTCTGCGAGGACCACACAGTCGAGGTACGACGCGGCGTAGCGATGGTCGCCGTGCTCCATGGCGGCCAGCGCCCGAAGCACCACCGCGATCGGATCCTCGCCGAGTGCGATGCCGCAACCGTCGAGCACTGCCAGCACCTGATCGCGCCGCCCCTGCAGGATCAATTCGACCCCGCTGTGAAAGATCGTCTGTCTCAACAGCTCCGCGTCACCGAGGTGGGCCGCGTAATCAATCGCTTCCGCCGGACGCCGGTGCGCCGAGGCCCAGCGCACCGCCCTCACCTGCAAGGTGCGCCCGAGTTCGGGATCGGTGCGCTGCAATTCGCCGCGCAGGTACGTCGCGATCAGAGGCACGAATCGGTACCGGATCGCATCGTGACTGTCCGACGGAACCGCCACCACGACGCCCAGTCCGACGATCTCGGGGATGTACGCATCAGCATCCGCGCCGTCGATGGCCCTGGCCAGGTCGGCGTCAAAAACCGGCACACTCGACAGCCGCGTCACGAGACGACGCACGCGGGGCGTCATCACCTCCACGAATTCACGCCGTAAGAAGTCGGATATGAGTTTCGGGCACCCCGCGAGCTCCAGCAATCCCAGTTCGACATCGGTTCGGGGCGCCAAGAACACCGCCGCCATCCGGACGAGGATCGCCCACCCACCGGTCAGCTGCCGGACCCGCGCGACCTGATCGGTGGTCGGTCTGAGGCCGTGCTGCCGCAGTATCCGATCGACCTCTGCTGTGGTCAGCACCAGATCCTCGCGCCCGATCCGGGCGCCGACCCCGTCGCCGATCAGGTACTGCCAGATCAGTGGTGGATCATATTGTGCGGCGACCACCACGTTCACGTTCGGAGGACGATGGCGCAAGAAGCGATGGAAGGCGTCGAGCGCAAGGGGGTCCGTCACGGTGTGGGCGTCATCGACCACTACCGTGACCGGACCGCCGGCGCCCGTGGCCTCGGGCAGCTGCGGACCCGCGGTCGCCTCGAGGATGTTGCTGTCGAAGGTGAACGCGTCGACCCCCACCCACATCACCTGACCGACCGGTTCAGACGGTGCGCGTCGACTCAGCCATTGCTCGAGAAAGGTTGTCTTGCCGTACCCACCAGGTGCGCTGAGGAGCACGAGCACACCGGGTTGATCATCGAACAATTCATCAAGGGTGCGCTCGGGACCTATCCGCGCGATTGCGCGGACCGAATCGAGATTCCCGCGCGAAACGGCGCTCGAGTCTGTTAGAGCTTCCGACATGTCCACTCTCTTCCCACTGGGCTCTGCTCGCCACTGGTATTGCGAGATTAACAATGAACAGGCCACGCAGCCCGCAATAGCGCGGCATTGGCGATCAGCGTGGGTTTTATACCGATTGCTCGAAACGGACGATTCCGTCGGCAGACCGCCTTCAGACATCACCCTAAACAGGTGATGTCCGGCGATCGGGACGCATCGATCATGACAAGACCACGTTGGCAATACGTGCTGCCTGATCCGATACTCGGCCCAGGGTTTTGATCATCCGAGCCTAGGAGAATCACATGACCAGCCCGTCCGAACGCCACCCCGTCAAGCAGGGCTTGGCCGGTGGAACTGTGTTTGCCGCCGCAATACTCCTCTTTGTTGTTGCCGTCCTCGGCATTTTCCAGGGTATCTCCGCCATCGTCGAAGATGAAGTCTTCGTGGTCGGTGTGGAATACACATGGAAATTCGATCTGACAACCTGGGGATGGATCCATCTGATCCTCGGTATCGTCGGCGTCGCCATCTCGATCGGCATGTTCACCGGAGCGTCATGGGCCCGCATCGGCGCGATCATCATCGCGGCTCTGTCGATCATCGCGAACTTCCTGTGGCTGCCGTACTACCCGCTCTGGGCGATCCTGGTCATCGCCATCGATCTCGTCGTGATCTGGGCCGTCACCACCTGGAAGAGCGACGAAACCTTCTAACCGCTGTTCCGCAACGCGGTGGCGAGTCCGTTCATGGTGAGCTGAATACCTCTGCGAACCAGATCGGAATCATCGCCACCGCGGTAGCGGCGCAACAGCTCGACCTGCAGATGATTCAGCGGCTCGAGGTACGGGAACCTGTTGAAAACCGACCGCTTGAGGGCGGGGTTGTCGGCCAGCAGATCGTCCGTCTTCGTGATCTTGAAATACATCGCGGTGGTCCGCTCGTGTTCGGCTGTGATCATCCCGAACACCTTCTCGCGCAACGCCTCGTCGGGCACCAAACGTGAATAGTGTTCTGCCAGACCCATATCCGATTTCGCCATGACCTGGGCCATGTTCGACATCACGGTCCGGAAGAACGGCCACTGTTCGTAATAGTGGGTCAGGGTTTCCAGGCGGTGCTCGTCGTCGCCGATCCATTGTTCGAAAGCCGCTCCGGTCCCATACCAACCGGGCAACATCACCCGCGACTGCGACCACGACAAAACCCACGGAATTGCACGCAGGTCGGAGATCTTCTCGGTTTGCTTTCGAGATGCCGGACGGCTTCCGATGTTCAGCGAACCGATCTCTGACAGCGGAGTCGAATTCACGAAGTATTCGACAAACCCAGGCGTTTCGTGGACCAGTTCGCTATAAGACTTTCGGGCGAGCGCGGCGAGTTCGTCGAGAACCGCGTATGCCGATTCCGCTTCGGCGCCCAGACCTTCGGTGTCGAGCAACGACGACTCGATGGTCGCGGACAACAGGGTCTCCAGATTGCGGCGTGCGATCACCGGTTCGGCGTACTTGGCCGCGATCACCTCACCCTGCTCGGTGATCCGCAGCGATCCCTGAACCGCACCCGGTGGCTGCGCCAGGATGGCGTCATAGCTCGGGCCACCGCCACGGCCGACGGTGCCGCCCCGGCCGTGAAAGAGCCGAAGCCTGATCCCGGCCTTCTCGGCAGCTTCGACGAGGTCGAGTTCGGCCCGGTAGAGCGCCCAGTTGGCGGCGAGATAGCCACCGTCCTTGTTGGAATCCGAGTAGCCCAGCATGATCTCCTGCATGCTGCCCTGCTGGTCGACCAGCGCCCGGAACAGCGGGATCTGAAGGGCGGCAAGAATTGTCTGCGCCCCCTGCTGCAGATCTTCGATGGTCTCGAAGAGCGGTACCACCCGGACCGATGAGCTCGGCGGGGTGTCCGGTGAGCCCGGATCGAACAGCCCGGACTCCTTCAGTAGCACCAGCGCCTCGAACAGATCGCTCACCGAGGTGCACATGCTGATGATGTAATTCGGGACCGCTTCGGGCCCATACGCAGAGACGGCGGCGGCCGCGGCCCGGACGATGTCGAGTTCTTTGTTCGCCAGTTCCGACAGCTCGGCGGCCGGTCCGGTCAGCGGCCTTCGGTTACTCAGCTCCGCGGTGAGGATCTCCACCCGCTGCGGCTCGTCGAGGGACAGATAGTCGGGGTGCACACCGGCCCAGGCCAGCAGCTCGGCAACCACTTCCTCGTGGGTGTCGGAGTTCTGCCGCATGTCGAGGCCGGAGAGATGAAAGCCGAAGGCCCGCACCGATTCACGGAGTGTGAGCAAGCGGTCGTCGGCGAGTTCGTCGTCACTGTTCGCGCGTAGCGACACATCGATCAGGTCGAGATCGGCGAGCAACTGGGCGGCGTCGGCATAACTGTCGGCGCCGTCGGGCGGGAAACCGCCGTCGTTGACGGCGACAAAGCGGTCGTCGAACAGCCGGGCCGCGGTCGCCGATAGCCTGGCCCGAATGGCGCGTAAAGCCTTGCGATACGGCTCATCTGCGTCGGTGGTCCCCCGCTCCACGCCCCCGAGCGCGAGTACCGCGTCGCTGACCGCGGTGAGTCTCGACGACAGGCTGAGCTCCTGGGCGAGCAACGTCAGTTCTGAAAGATGATGGGACACAGCGGTTTCTGCTGCACGACGGGTGGCCATTCCGACGATCTCACCGGTGACAAACGGATTGCCGTCACGGTCACCGCCGATCCACGAACCCATCCGCAACATCGGATCGTCGGCAATCCCGGCGGCCGGATAATGCTGCTGCAACCAGGCGCGCAGTTCGGCATTGATACGCGGGATGACCTCGAAGAAACCCGCATCGTAGTAGCGCAGTCCCACTTCGATCTCGTCCTGGATCTGCAGGCGCTCCAACCGGATCAGCGCGGTTTCCCACAGTGTCAGGATCTGCCGGTTCAGCGCGACATTCACGTCGTTGCGTTCGTCGGGTGTCAACTCTGTTCGCCCGGCAAAGCGCATCAGCTCGGTGATCCGGTGCTGTACCTCGAAGACGGTTCGGCGACGGGTCTCGGTGGGATGCGCGGTGATGACCGGGACCACGGTGGCATCTGCGAGGGCCTTGCCGACCTGCTCGTCGGCCAGGCCGGCGGAATCGAGCTTGCGGTAGGTCGCGGCCAGGGACGAATCCTGCGGCGGATCACCGGCCCGGACGTGGATCGCCCGCCGACGCTCGCGATGGATGTCCTCGGCGAGGTTGGCCAGCAGCGCGAAGTGGCTGAATGCGCGGATGACCGAGATGGCGTCGGCGACATCGATGTCGCGGAACAACTCTTCCAGCTCCGCGCGATCGATCTCCGAACGTCGGACCCGGAAAGACTCGACCCGAGCCTTCTCGACGAGGTCGAAAGTCGCTTCGCCGGCGTGCTTGCGCACGATCTGGCCGAGAATTCCGCCGAGAAGGCGGATGTCCTCACGTAACGGCTCGGTCAGTTCTCGATCGGTACTACCTGGTTCCGGACGGGGCACAGCAGGGCGCTTTTCAGTCACCGGTCCAGTATCTCCGGATCGCGACGGGTTGTGCACGCCAACGACCCGTACGACGCGGAGGATTTACGAGAGTTTGATATCGAGACCGATACCGAGGATGAAAATCGTCCAGATGAGCCCGACAAACACGGTCAACCGGTCGAGGTTGCGCTCTACGACGGACGAACCCGACAGGCTCGACTGAACGCCGCCACCGAACAGGGACGACAAGCCGCCACCTTTACCGCGGTGGAGCAAGACCAGAGCGATCAGCAAAACGCTGGTGATCACGAGTCCAATGTCCAGGGCAAGCTTCACGTGTTGATTCCCATCAGATCTGAAGTTCGAGCGGCCGATCTACGACTGTACCCGGCCATACCGCAAAACCCCGAAATGGTGGCTTTTGGCGAGCGTGACCTGCAGTTTTGCTCGCCAAAAGCCACCAGAATCGGAAGGTCAAGGCAACGGACCACCGGCGGCGATGGCCGACAGGGTGGCGAACTCGTCGGACTTGAGCGATGCTCCGCCGACCAGGGCGCCGTCGACGTCGGTCTGCCCGACGATCTCCCCCACGTTCTTGGCGTTCACCGATCCGCCGTACAGGATGCGGACGGAGTCTGCGACCTTCGCGTCGGCCAGTTCCGCCAGCGTCGCACGCAGCGCCGCACACACCTCCTGGGCGTCGCCGGCGCTGGCGACCCGTCCGGTGCCGATGGCCCAGACCGGTTCGTAGGCGATGACGACCTTCGAGATCTCCGCGGAGCTCAGACCCGCGAGGGAGCCCTTGAGCTGCTCGATGTTGTAGTCGACGTGGTCGCCGGCCTCCCGGATCTCCAAGCCCTCGCCCAAGCACACGATCGGGGTCAGCTTGTGCTTGAGAGCCGCCTTGGTCTTCGCCAGCACCACCGAGTCGGTCTCACCGTGCAGGGTGCGACGCTCCGAGTGTCCGACCACCACGAAGGTGCAACCGAGTTTGGCCAGGAACGAGCCGCTGATCTCACCGGTGTAGGCGCCCGAATCGTGCGCAGACAGATCCTGCGCACCGTAAGTGAGCAGCAGTTTGTCGCCGTCCACCACGGTCTGCACGCTACGGATGTCGGTGAACGGCGGGATCACCGTCACGTCGACCTTGTCGAAGTACTTCGACGGCAGGGCGAAGGCGATCTTCTGAACCAGGGCGATGGCCTCGAGATGGTTCAGATTCATCTTCCAGTTGCCCGCGATCAGCGGTTTACGCGATGCCATCTCAGCTCTCCAATACGGTCAGGCCGGGCAGTTCTTTGCCCTCGAGGTACTCCAGCGAAGCCCCGCCACCGGTGGAGATGTGGGAGAAGCCGTCTTCGGGAAGGCCGAGCAGCCGAACCGCGGCAGCGCTGTCGCCGCCTCCGACGACGGAGAACGCCCCGCCTGCGGTGGCACCGATGATGGCCTCGGCGAGCCCCTTGGTGCCGGACGCGAACTTCTCGAACTCGAACACACCCGCAGGCCCGTTCCAGAATACGGTCTTGGCCTCGCCCAGTACCGCGGCGAACCGCTTGACCGATTCGGGACCGATGTCCAGACCCATCCAGCCGTCCGGGATCTCTTCTGCCGACACGACTTTCGACTCGGCATCGGCTGCGAACTTGTCTGCGACGACAACATCCACCGGCAGGTGGATGACATCGCCGAAACGTTCGAGAAGAGATTTGCAGACGCCGATCTGATCTTCTTGCAGCAGCGATCCACCGACCGGCAATCCGCGGGCCGCCAGGAACGTGAACGCCATACCGCCGCCGATCACCAGGGTGTCGACCTTGGGGGCCAGAGCCTCGATGACACCGAGTTTGTCGGAGACCTTAGATCCACCGAGCACAACCGCGTACGGGCGGGCGGTGTCGGTGGTCAGCTTGGCCAGCACCTCGACCTCGGCCGCGACCAGGCCACCGGCGTAGTGCGGCAACAGCTTTGCCACGTCGTACACCGATGCCTGCTCACGATGGACCACGCCGAACCCGTCTGAGACGAACGCACCCTCATCGCCGGTCAAATCCACCAGCGCCTTGGCGAGCTTCTCGCGCTCGGCGGCATCCTTGGAGGTCTCGCGCGGATCGAACCGCACGTTTTCCACCAACAGCACGTCCCCGTCGGTCAGCCCTTCCGACCGGGCGAGGGCGTCACCACCGACGACGTCGGTGGCGAGCTGGACGTTGCGTCCGAGCTCGGCGCCGAGCCGCTCGGCGACCGGGGCCAGCGAAAACGCCGGATCCGGTGCACCTTTCGGTCGACCGAGATGCGCGGTCACGATGACCTTCGCACCCGCATCGGACAGGGACTTGATGGTGGGCACCGATGCCAGGATGCGACCTGGATCAGTGATTTTGCCATTGTCGAGCGGAACGTTGAGGTCGGAACGGACCAAGACGGTCCGGCCTTCCACTCCGGTCTCGAGCAGGTCGGCGAGGGTGGGTACCGAGGTGGTCATCAGATGCGTTGTCTCCGGGCGCTCAGTGTGACGAGTACAGGCAGGATGCGGGTACAGGCGGGATACGGGGTACAGCAGAAATGGCCGAAATCCAAAGGGCGCTAACCCTTTAGAGCGACTTGGAAACCAGGCCGATGAGATCGACGAGGCGGTTCGAGTAGCCCCACTCGTTGTCGTACCAGGACACGATCTTGACCTGGTCGTCGATCACCTTGGTGAGTCCGGCGTCGAAGATCGACGAGTGCGGATCGGTGACGATGTCGGAGGACACGATCGGTGCCTCGGTGTACTTCAGGATGCCCTTGAGCGGTCCCTCGGCAGCAGCCTTCATCGCGGCATTGATCTCTTCGACCGACGCCGACTTGCGCAGGTTCGCGGTGAGGTCGGTGACCGAGCCCGTCGGAATCGGCACGCGCAGTGCGTAGCCGTCCAGCTTGCCCAGCAGTTGCGGGAGGACCAGCCCGATCGCCTTGGCGGCACCGGTGCCGGTGGGGACGACGTTGAGGGCGGCGGCGCGGGCGCGACGCAGGTCGCTGTGCGGGCCGTCCTGGAGGTTCTGATCCTGGGTGTACGCGTGGATCGTGGTCATCAGGCCCTTGACGATGCCGAACTCGTCATCGAGAACCTTGGCGATGGGGCCCAGGCAGTTGGTGGTGCACGAGGCGTTCGAGATGATGTTCTGGCTGCCGTCGTACTTGTCGTCGTTGACGCCCATCACGATCGTGATGTCTTCGCCCTTGGCGGGTGCGGAGATGATGACCTTCTTGGCACCTGCCTCGAGGTGGCCCTTCGCCTTTGCGGCGTCGGTGAAGATGCCGGTCGATTCGACGACGACGTCGACACCGAGGTCGCCCCACGGCAGTTCATTGAGCGGTCCGCGGTGCGCGAGCGCCTTGATCTTCTTGTCACCGACGACGATGGTGTCGTCGCCTTCGAGCGTGACATCCTGCGGCAGGCGGCCGAGGATCGAGTCGTACTTGAGCAGGTGTGCCAGGCTCGCGTTGTCCGTGAGGTCGTTGACTGCGACGATCTCGACGTCGGTGGTGCCCAGCGCCTTCTGTGCCTCGATTGCGCGGAAGAAGTTACGGCCGATCCGGCCGAATCCGTTGACGCCTACCCGAACGGTCACTATGAGCTCCTTAGCTTTGCGTTGTGCTGGGCCATCCTGCGGCCCCGGCCTCTGCGGCAGTGATCAGCCTAGTCGGCGACCGACCACCTGGCACGTCCGGTCCGGACCTGCGGCAGCAGGCCCCGAATCGGGCGGGCCGGGCAAACCCTGATGACTGTCTATTCGTCGTCGAGGAGGTCGGCGGTGACCGCCGACTCGGTGTCCGGGATGCCTTCGACCCGGGCCTTCTTGTCCGCCATCGACAGCAGCCGTCGAATGCGTCCTGCCACAGCGTCTTTGGTCATCGGCGGATCAGCCAGCTGACCGAGTTCCTCGAGTGAGGCCTGCCGGTGCGTGATGCGCAGCTGACCGGCGGAGATGAGGTGGTCGGGAACCTGATCGCCGAGGATCTCCAGCGCCCGCTCGACCCTGGCGGCCGCGGCCACCGCGGCGCGGGCGGACCGGCGCAGATTGGCGTCGTCGAAGTTCGCCAGGCGGTTGGCCGTCGCCCGGACCTCACGCCGCATCCGGCGCTCTTCCCAGGTCAACCGGGTGTCCTGCGCACCCATCCGCGTCAGCAGCGCACCGATGGCTTCGCCGTCCCGGATCACAACCCGGTCGGCACCGCGGACCTCTCGGGCCTTCGCGGTCACTCCGAGTCGGCGGGCGGCGCCCACCAGCGCCAACGCGGCTTCCGGACCGGGGCAGCTGACCTCGAGGGCCGACGAACGGCCGGGTTCGGTCAGTGAACCGTGGGCCAGGAATGCACCCCGCCAGGCCGCTTCGGCGTCTCCGACGCTACCGCCGACCACCTGTGCCGGCAGTCCACGTACCGGCCGGCCGCGCATGTCGAGCAGACCGGTCTGACGAGCCAGTGCCTCGCCGTCCTTGGTGACCCGCACGATGTAGCGAGCGCTCTTGCGGATGCCGCCGGCGCTGAGGACGTGAACCTCGGAGTTGTATCCGTAGAGGTCGAAGATCTCGCGCCGCAATCGGCGCGCGACGTTACCCAGGTCGACCTCGGCCTCCACAACCACCCGGCCGGCCACTATGTGCAGCCCGCCCGCGAATCGCAGCAGCGCCGAAACCTCTGCCTTTCGGGAACTCACCTGCGTCACCGCCAGCCGACTCAGTTCGTCTTTGACCGCGGATGTCATCGCCACCGGACGCGTTCTCCCTCTTTGGATGTCGTTTCAACTTTCGATCGGTAGCCTGCCGATTCACTATCGCACAGAGCGACTACGAGAGCCGCAACCCTCCCCGGGTCGTGGGTATGGGTTCCGGCTACCGCGAGTTCGCCATCGTGAAGCGTAGCGCCGAACTTTGCGGCCGCACGTTCAACGTGTTCGCGCTCCGATCCGACGGGCACGGAACCGGAATCGACGATCACGTGATCGACCCGGAAATCGTCGGCGTGGGCGAGCAGGACGTGCAGGTGCCGTTCCACCGAGAATCCCGTTGTCTCACCGGGCTCCGGCGCCAGATTGACGATCAGCATCTTCGTCGCCGACGTCCGCTTGAGGGCGGCGAGCTGATCGGGGACGAGGACGTGCGGGATGACGCTGGAAAACCAGGAACCCGGCCCGAGGACAACCAGATCGGCGGTCTCGATCGCTTCGATCGCTTCCGGGCAGGCCGGCGGCGGGTTCGGGGACAGACGAACACGGCGCACCTTGCCCGGGGTCGTGGCCACCGCCACCTGCCCCCGGATCGGCCGGCTTATACGCGGGTCTTCCTCGAGCCCGGAGACGTCCGCCTCGATCTCGAGCGCAGTGGTCGCCATCGGCAGAACCCGGCCGCGGACGCCGAACAGCGTGGTCATCATCTCCAGCGCCGCCACCGCGTCACCGGTCGCCTCGGTGAGCCCGGCCAGCAGCAGATTCCCGACCGGATGCCCGGCCAGCGCACCGCGTCCACCGAAACGGTGCTGCAGCAACGACGCCCACTCCTGGGGTCCGCGCACACCCGGTCCGGTCTCGGCGACATCGGTCGGCGGTTCGGTGGCCGAAAGCAGGGCCGCAATCGCCATCCGGAGATCTCCGGGCGGCAGTATCCCGAGTTCGGATCGCAGCCGGCCCGAGGAACCGCCATCGTCGGCGACCGTGACGACCGCGGTCACGTCGTCGCTCAACAGGCGCATCGCGGTCAGTGTTGCGTACAGGCCGTGCCCTCCCCCGAGAGCCACGATCTTCATTCGCGTCCCAGGTCGCGGTGGGCCACCCGCACCGAGAACGCACCCTCGGCGTCGGTCGCCTTCGACAATGACGCCGCGAGGGCTTCGGTGATCGCGACGCTGCGGTGTTTGCCGCCGGTGCACCCGATGGCAACGGTCATGTAACGCTTGCCCTCCCGCCGATATCCGGCACCGACCAACCTGAGGATCTGTTCGTACTTCTCGAGGAACTCCGGTGCCCCCTCCTGTCCCAGGACGTAATCGCGGACCGGTTGCTCCAGGCCGCTGTGGTCCTTGAGTTCCGGAACCCAGTACGGGTTGGGCAGGAAGCGGACATCGGCGACCATGTCGGCATCGATCGGCAGGCCGTATTTGAATCCGAACGATTCGACCACCACGCTCACGTCGGCGACGGAGGCCTCGGCGTAGGCGCCCTCGATGATCACCCGGAGTCGCTGCACGGACAGTCCGGAGGTGTCGATGACCAGATCGGCCCGCTCCTTGACCGCGGCCAGCATCGCGCGCTCGGTCACGATCGCGGAGATCAGAGTGCCCGTGCCCTGCAAGGGATGCCGCCTGCGAACCTGCTCGAAGCGCTGGACCAGTACCTGATCGGAGGCCTCGATGAACACCACCCGGGGTTCGATGCCGACCCGGTCGAGATCGGCGCGCAGGGTCTCCAGCACCGACGCGTAGGAGTTGTCCTGGATACGCATCACGATGGCCAGCCGGGAGATCGCCGAATCGGCGCCGCTGGCCAGTTCCACCATCGAACCGATCAACGTGTGCGGCACGTTGTCCGCGACGTACCAGCCGGCATCCTCGAGGAGGTTGGCCACGGTGCTGCTGCCGGCGCCGGACAAACCGGTGACCAGCAATACGTCGGGGGCCTGTGCGGGCGGCGGCGTGACCGCGCTTTCGACTTCACTCACGGTGTGGGTCCTGTCTGTTCGCTGGTCTGATTATGTTCGACAAGCGCCGCTTGCACTGCCCGTGCGGTCATCTGGCCGATCCCCGGAACCTCTGCGATCTGCTCGACGGTGGCCTTGCGCAGATTGGCCACCGATCCGAAATGGGAGACGAGCGCCGTGCGCCGCGCACTGCCCAGCCCGGGCACGCCGTCAAGCGCCGAGGCCGTCATCCGCTTGCTGCGCTTGCTCCGGTGGAAGGAGATCGCAAAGCGGTGGGCCTCGTCCCGGACCCGCTGCAGCAGGAAGAGGGCCTCGCTCGTGCGGGGGAAGATCACCGGATCATCATCGCCGGGCACCCACACCTCCTCGAGGCGTTTGGCCAGACCCACCACGGCCACATCGCTGATGTTCAGTTCGTCGAGCACGGCTGCGGCTGCGTGGACCTGCGGCGCACCACCGTCGACCACGAACAGGTTGGGCGGATACGCGAATCGGCGCGGCCGTCCGGTTTTCGGATCGATCGCGGCTTCGGGAGCGACGTCGCCCCCGTCTCCTCCCTCAACCGCAGCACCTTCTGCGCCGGCACCTTCTCCCCCACCGACGGCACTCGGCTGTCCGTCGGCGACATCGATCCGATGGCGCAGGAACCGGCGCCGGGTGACCTCCGCAATGGATGCCACGTCGTCGGAATGCCCTTCTCCGGCGGCCTCTTTGATCGAATAGTGACGATAGTCGGACTTGCGTGGCAAGCCGTCCTCGAACACCACGAGCGAGGCCACCACATCGGTGCCCTGCACATGCGAGATGTCGATGCACTCGATGCGCAGCGGCGCGGCGTCGAGACCGAGGGTGTCCTGGATCTCCGTCAGCGCCGCAGAGCGGGTGGTCAGGTCGCCGGCTCGCTTGAGTTTGTGCTGGGCCAACGCGTCGGCGGCATTGCGGTGCACGGTTTCCATCAGTGCCTTCTTGTCACCGCGCTGTGGGATCCGGAGGTCGACGTTGCTGCCGCGCAGCCCGGACAACCAGACGCGGACCTCATCCGCATCGGGCGGAAGTGCCGGGACGAGAACCTCCCTGGGCACGGGATCGGCGCTGGCGTGTCCCTCGTCGACCGACACCGACTCGGCCTGATCGACCTGCTCGCCGTAGAACTGGGTGAGGAATTGCCCGACCTGGTCGGCGAGGTCGTCGTCGCCCGACTTCTCGACGATCCAGCCGCGCTGCCCGCGAACCCGGCCGCCCCGGACGTGGAACACCTGGACGGAGACCTCGAGCTGATCCCCCTCGATCGCAACAAGGTCGGCGTCCGTGCCGTCTCCCAGAACCACCGACTGGCGTTCCAGTGCCCGGCGCAGGGCGGCGACGTCGTCACGCAGGCGGGCGGCCCGCTCGAAATCGAGATCGGCCGACGCACGTTCCATCTGGCCCTGCAGCGTGTTGATCATCCGATCGGTGCGGCCGGCCAGAAAGTCGCAGAAGTCCTGCACGATGACGCGGTGTTCGGCGGCGCTGACCCGATTGATGCACGGTGCCGCGCACTTGTCGATGTAGCCGAGCAGGCAGGGCCGGTCGATCTGGCGATGACGTTTGAACACACCCGAAGAGCAGGTGCGGGCCGGGAACACCCTGGTCAGCAGATCGAGGGTCTCCCGGATCGCCCAGGCATGTGAATACGGTCCGAAGTAACGAACGCCCTTTCGCCGGGGTCCGCGATAGACGAACAGCCGCGGATACTCCTCGGCCATCGTGACGGCCAGCATCGGATAGCTCTTGTCGTCGCGGTAACGGACGTTGAAGCGCGGATCAAACTCTTTGATCCAGTTGTATTCGAGCTGGAGCGCCTCGACCTCCGTCGCGACCACGGTCCACTCGACCGAGGCCGCGGTGGTCACCATCTGGCGAGTCCGCGGGTGGAGCGACGTCAGGTCGGCGAAGTACGACGTGAGACGCGAGCGCAGGCTCTTTGCCTTGCCCACGTAGATCACTCGCTGATGCGCGTCCCGGAACTTGTAGACGCCGGGGGCGGTGGGGATGCTCCCCGGAGCCGGGCGGTACGTCGTCGGGTCAGCCACGAATCCAGGCTAGTACCCGAGCCCGACAGTCGGTAAATCTACTGGCCGGGCGCTCAGTCCTGCGCGCCGAACCGGTCGTGAAGAATCCGAACCTCGGCCATGGCCGCGACCGCACGTTCGCCGTCGTTCGCCTGGATGGCCAGGATCGGCACGTGCTCGTCCTCGGGCAGTTCCAGTCGGGCCCAGCTACCGCTGCGCGGATACCGGATGCCCTCGATGACGGACCAGTCAAAAACCCGTTCGTTGAACAGATTCCGCACCGCGACACCTTCGGCCCCGATCCGGATCCGGGCCCGCGCGATCAGCATGAACGATCCACCGATGATCACTCCGAGGCCGACCATCGCTATCTGGTCGGCGATCTTGAAATCGACACCGGTGTCGCCGACGTGGAGCAGCAGCGCGATGATCAGGTGCGCGAGAATGACCACCGCGGCGGCGACCATCGCATAGCGCGGCGACTTACGGGGTCGATAGTTCATCAGCCAGCGGGGCTCGTCGGTCACCGCAGCCCTGGCATTCGATCTCTCTCGCGAACTCATCAGATCCCGGCGTGGTGCTCACCGCGCGACAGGGCGCGCAGTGTCAGTGCCGACGCGATCGCCGCGGTGGCGGCCTGAGCACCCTTGTCTTCCTTCGAGTCCGGCAGACCCGCGCGGTCGAGGGCCTGCTGCTCGTTGTTGGTGGTGAGCACGCCGTTGCCGACCGGGGTCGACTCGTCGAGCGACACCCGGGTCAGACCGCTGGTGACCGCATCACAGACGTACTCGAAGTGCGGTGTGTCGCCGCGGACGACAACTCCGAGCGCAACCACGGCATCGTGATTGCGGGCCAATGCCTGCACGATCACGGGCAGTTCGATGGCACCGGCCACCCGCACGATCGTCGGATCGGTGATCCCGACCTCGGCAGCCGCCTTGGTGGCGCCGTTGAGCAACGATTCGCAGATCGTCGTATGCCATTGCGAGGCAACGATGGCCAGCTGCAGAGCGCTGGCATCGCCGAGATTCAGGGTTGGTTCTCCGGCACCGCTCATGCTGGGTTGCCTCCGCTCAGTTCGGTGTCGTGGTTCAGATCATCGCCGTGATGGAGGTCGTCGAGTCCGACGAGGTCGTGTCCCATCCGGTCACGCTTGGTGCGCAGGTACCGCAGATTCTCCGCATTGGGCCGGACCGGCATCGCCACCCGCTCGGTGATGTGCAGGCCGTAGCCGTCCAGACCCACCCGCTTGGCCGGGTTGTTGGTCAGCAGCCGCATCGACGAGACGCCGAGATCGACGAGAATCTGGGCGCCGAGGCCGTAGTCGCGGGAGTCGGCGGGAAGGCCCAGCTCCAGATTTGCGTCGACGGTGTCGGATCCGGCGTCCTGCAGCTGGTACGCCTGCAACTTGTGGAGCAGCCCGATGCCCCGGCCTTCGTGTCCGCGCATGTAGAGAACGATCCCGCGTCCTTCGGCCGCCACCATTTCCATGGCGGCGTCGAGCTGTGGGCCGCAATCGCAGCGCAGCGACCCGAAGACGTCACCGGTCAGGCATTCCGAGTGCACACGGACCAGCACGTCGTTGCCTTCGCCATCGGTTCCGGCCACGTCACCCAGGACCAGGGCCACGTGCTCGACCTCGTCGTAGATGCTGGTGTAACCGACAGCGCGGAAGGCACCGTGTCGCGTGGGAATCCGCGCATCGGCGACCCGGACGACATGCTTCTCGTGGCGACGACGCCAGGCGATCAGATCGGCGATCGAGATCAGCGCCAGGTCGTGCTCGTCGGCGAAGACCCGGAGTTCGGGGGTCTGCGCCATCGCACCCTCGTCCTTCTGGCTGACGATCTCGCAGATCACGCCGGCCGGAGCGAGATCGGCCATCCGGGCCAGATCCACGGCTGCCTCGGTGTGACCGGGGCGGCGCAGTACACCGCCCTCTTTGGCGCGCAGCGGCACCACGTGACCGGGGCGGGTGAAGTCGTTGGCGGAAGTGGTTCGATCCGCGAGCAACCGCATGGTCGCCGCCCGGTCGGAGGCACTGATACCGGTGCCGATCCCCTCGCGGGCATCGACGGTGACGGTGTACGCGGTGCCGTGCTTGTCCTGGTTCACCGAGTACATCGGCGGCAGTCCGAGCCGGTCGCAGTCGTCGCCATCGAGCGGGACGCACAGGTACCCCGAGGTGTACCGGACCATGAACGCCACCAGTTCCGGTGTGGCCATTTCCGCGGCGAAGATCAGGTCGCCCTCGTTCTCGCGGTCCTCGTCGTCGACGACCACCACGGCCTTGCCCGCGGCGATGTCGGAGATCGCACGTTCGATCGTGTCGAACTTCGTGCCCTGTTGCAGCCCGGAACCGGCGCCCACCTGGTTGCTCATCACTCCACTCCGATCGCAGATAGCCGTTCGACGTATTTGGCTATCACGTCGACCTCCAGGTTAACGACCACCCCGGCGACCGCATCGCCCAAGGTCGTCAACGCGAGAGTGGTTGGGATGAGTGAGATCTCGAACCAGTCCGGGCCGATGGTCGAAACGGTGAGGGAAACACCGTCGACCGTGATCGATCCCTTCTCTACGATGTAGCGCGCTATGGAGCCGGCGGTCCCGATACGCACGACGGTCCAGTTCTCACCGGGTGTGACCGATTGCACGGTTCCGATGCCGTCGACGTGGCCCTGGACGATGTGGCCGCCGAATCGCCCACTGGCGGGCATCGCGCGCTCCAGATTGACCGGACTGCCGGGGCCGAGGTCGGCCAGTGAACTGCGCCGGAGGGTTTCACCCATCACGTCCACGGTGAAGGCGCCGTCGCCGGAGAGGTCGACGACGGTCAGACACACCCCGTTGACCGCAATCGAGTCTCCGTGGCCGGCATCGCTGGTGACCAGCGGGCCCCGAACAGTGAACCGCGCCGCGTCGGTCAAGTCTTCACGCGCCACAATGCTGCCGCGTTCCTCGACGATTCCCGTGAACATCGCCTACTCCTTCAAATCGCGTGTGCGATCTCAGGGCGGCACATGGCGGGTCGCGTGGACCCACCAGGTGGAGTTCTCTCACCTCCGGACTATGACCGTCGGCTCCGGGATCTCACCGGAATCTGCTCGACCCCTCACCGGGTGAGGGCGCTCGCGGGCTCGGTGTCCGAACTGACGTCGATTCACCATTACCGCCGGTGGGGAATTACGCCCCGCCCCGAGAACTTCCAACATAGAAACTATCACACCCGGTATATGCCCTGATCTGGGCGGACATCGGGAAACTGCCGGTCAGAGGGTTGTGGTCAAGGTGAGCAGAACGTCGTCGCCGAGTGTTTCGACACCGTCCGTGGTGAACCGCCGGGCCGCGGCCAGGGTCAGGACCGAGGGGTCGACCACCGCGGACGCTCCCCCGCCGATCACCAGCGGCGCCAGATACGCCTGGACGCGATCGACGAGTCCGGCGGCGAAGAACGCCCCCAGCAGCGTCGCGCCACCTTCGACCTGAACGTTGGTCAGTCCGCCGAGTTGCTCGATCACCCGGGCGGGATCGTGCTCGGTGATCTGCTCGGTACGCGCACTCGAGTCGAAGATCTTGGCGTCCGCCGGGATCTCCCGCCGTCCGACGATCACCCGCAGCGGCTGATGTTCGCGCAACGAGCCGTCGGGGTACCGGGCCGTCAGCGACGGGTTGTCGGCGAGAACGGTTCCGGTGCCGACGACGATGGCGTCGATCTGCGCCCGCTCGTCGTGCACCCGCTCGCGCGCCGCGCTTCCTGTGATCCACTGACTGGTCCCGTCGGGTGCGGCGATCCGGCCGTCGATCGATGCCGCGAACTTCGCGGTCACCATCGGGCGGCCGCGGTCCTGCCGGAACAGCCACTCCCGCAACGGCCCTTCCCGCACCTCGTCGACACCGACACCGGCCTGGACCGCGATTCCGGCTTCCTCGAGCCGGGCGTGACCCCCGCCGGCCAACGGGTTCGGATCCGCCACCGCGTAGACCACCGCGCGGACACCCGCCGCGATCAAGGCCTCGGTACACGGACCGGTGCGCCCGGTGTGGTTGCAGGGTTCGAGGGTGACCACTGCGGTCCCACCCGCGGCACGCAAACCCGCTTGTCCGAGTGCAACCACCTCGGCATGAGCGCCGCCCGGCGGCTCGGTGTGTCCGACGCCGACGACGGCCCCTTCGGTGTCGAGGATCACCGCGCCCACCGGTGGATTGGGGGTGCTCGGACCACGCCCGCCGTACGATTCCGTGATCGCCCGGCGCATCGCGTCGCCGATCAGCCCGGTCATGCCAGCGCTCGCCCCGAAAGTGCTTGGGCGCGGAGCGATTCGACGGCTTCTGCGGGATCGGCTGCGCCGTATACCGCGGAGCCGGCGACAAAGCAGTCGACGCCGGCCTCGGCGGCCTGTTCGATGGTGTCGGCGTTGATCCCGCCGTCGATCTCCACCAGGATGCGCAGTTCGCCGGCATCGACCAGCGAGCGCACGCGGCGCACCTTGTCGAGTACGCCGGCGATGAACGACTGCCCGCCGAACCCCGGCTCGACGCTCATCACCAGCAGGGTGTCGAAGCTCTTGAGGATCTCGAGGTAGGGGTCGAGGTCGGTGCCGGGTTTGATGCTCAGGCCCGCCTTGGCGCCCGCCGCGCGAATGTCCTTGGCGACCGCGATCGGATCATCGGTGGCCTCGGCATGGAACGTGACGTTGTACGCACCGGCCTCGGCGTAGCCCGGAGCCCAGCGCGCCGGATCCTCGATCATCAGGTGGCAGTCGATCGGGATGTCGGTGGCCTTCAGCAGGCTCTGCACCACCGGCAGTCCCAGGGTGAGGTTGGGTACAAAATGTCCGTCCATCACGTCGACGTGCAGCCAGTCGGCACCTTTCACCGCGTCGGCCTCAGAACCGAGCTTTGCGAAATCGGCGGACAGGATGGACGGCGCGATCATCGGTGGAGTCTGCATGACCGCAATCCTATGTGCCCCGCAGACGCTCCTGTTCTACGAGGACGCTCCGGTTGCACCCGGAGCGTCCTCGTAGAACTGGAGCGTTTGGGTCAGTCCTTGCGGAGTGCGGCGAAGAACATCGCATCGGTGCCGTAGAGATGTGGCCACAACTGCACGTAGGGACCGGGTCCCAGGCCGTCGATCGGGACCAGTTCCCGGGTGTCGATGGCGGTGACGGGCAGTTCGTCGACCGCCCGGTCGACAACCTGCGACGTCTCGGCGGGATGCGGCGAACACGTCGCGTAGACCACCACACCGCCCGGACGCAGGAGATTGACCGCGGATTCCAGCAATTGTTGTTGCAGCACAACGAGTTCGGTGACATCGCCGGGGCTGCGGCGCCAGCGGGCCTCTGGACGGCGGCGCAGCGCACCGAGACCGGAGCAGGGTGCGTCGACGAGGATCCGGTCGTAGCCGGGCTCCAGGCCCGGATCACGGCCGTCCGCGACCTGGACGTCGACGGGCAGGTCGCGGGTCGCCTTACGGATCAATTCCGCTCTGTGGGGCGCCTTCTCGATGGCGTCGACGCGGGCTCCGTCGATCTCGGCGAGCGCACCGAGCAGCGCCGCCTTGCCTCCCGGGCCGGCGCAGAGGTCGAGCCAGCGGCCGTTGTCGTCGCCGATCAGTGGCGCCTGTTCCAGTGCCCGGGCAACCAGCTGACTGCCTTCGTCCTGAACACCTGCGATCCCTTCGCGGATCGGGTCGAGGTCACCGGGATCACCACCGTCGAGGTACACGCAATACGGCGAGTAGAGCCCGACCTCGCCGCCGGTGATCAGCGCGAGTTCTTCCGCTGTCAGCAGACCCGGGCGGGCCACCAGATGCGTGAGGGGCCGCTCGTCGTCCGCGGCGAGCGCCGCCTGCAGCGCACCGGCCGAACCTCCGAGGGCCTCGTTGAACACCTCCGCGATCCACTTCGGATGCGCGTACTGGAACGCCAGGTGACCGATCAGGTCTTCGGTGATCGGCGGGGCCAACTCCTGCACCCACAGCTCTTCGTCGCGCTGGGAGATCTTGCGCAGGATCGCGTTGACGAAGCCGACCGGGCCGTGCCCGACCCGGGAACGCACCAGGTCCACCGACGTCGACACCGCTGCGTGAGCACCGATCCGCGTCCGCAACAGCTGGTAGGTGCCCAGGCGCAGTACGTCGAGTACCGGACCGTCGATGTCAGCGACGGGGCGCTTGGCGACGTGAGCGATGATCTGGTCCAACGTGCCCGCCGCCCGGCTCGTGCCGTAGGTCAGCTCGGTCGCCAGCGCGGCATCGCGTCCACTGATCTTTCTGTCCCGCAACATCTTCGGCAGGATCAGGTTGGCGTAGGCGTCACGTTCACGGACGGCGGCCAACACATCGGCGGCCGCGATGCGCGCCGGGTCGATCGGGGTGGATTCGCGCGGCTCGCCAGAGGGGTTTCCGCCAGATCGGTTTGTGAGGGGCTGGTTCATGACAGTGCCTGTCCGTTGGTGAGTCTGGCTCCGCGTGCCCAGTCAGCACCGGCCATGGCCTTCTTGCCCTGCGGTTGCACCACATCGAGGCGGATGGGATCGGTCTGGGTTCCGACCATGAGTGCTCTCTTGGTGACGAGGAGTTCGCCGGCCGCCGGCCGTTCCTCGGAATCACTCACAACCGAATCCTTCACGATCGAGCACTGCGCGACCTTGACCCGCAGGTCACCCAGAGTGGTCCACGGACCCGGTGCCGGTGTCATCGCCCGGATGTGGCGATCGACGAGATGTGCCGGCAGGTCCCAGCGGATGCGGGCGTCGTCGATGGTGATCTTCGGCGCCGTGCTGATCCCGTCGGTCGGCTGCGGCACCGCGATCAGTGCACCGTCCTCGAGTCCGTCGATGGTCGACACCAACAGACCGGCACCGGTCTCCGCCAATCGTTCGAGGAGGTCGCCCGCAGTGTCGGTGGGCCGGATCCGTTCGGTGACCACACCGAACACCGGACCGGTGTCGAGACCGGCCTCGATCCGGAAGGTGGTGGCACCGGTCATCTCGTCCCCGGCCGCGATCGCCGCCTGGACGGGTGCGGCACCGCGCCATGCGGGCAGCAGCGAGAAATGCAGGTTCACCCAGCCATGGGTCGGCAGGTCGAGCAACGATGCCGGAACCAGACCGCCGTATGCGACCACCGGGGCGCACTCGGGCGCCCACTGCTCGAGTTGGTCGACCGCTTCGGGATCCCCGAGACGACGAGGTGTGATGACCGGGATGCCGTTCTCGTCGGCGAGTTGCGCGACCGGCGAGCGCGACACCTTGCGGCCACGACCGGCCGCGGCATCGGGACGACTGATCACACCGACGACCTCATGGCGGTCGGAGTCGATCAACGCCTGCAACGATCCGACGGCGGGCTCAGGTGTGCCCGCGAACACCACCCGCATGTACTACCTCCATGGTCGAGAAAACCGCCCGCGTCCGCGTCGGCGACCGCCCGCAGTTCACGGCCGGGAGGCCGCCTGAAGTTCCTGACGGCCTCCGGACAGCTTAGTGGGGCGGGCGTTGTCAGCCGATGGTCGGTGGATCCATCTGCACGCGGATCGGAGATGTCTCGTGGTGGGTGTTCCGGCCGATCTGGGCCACTCGCAGTGCCGCGGCGAGAACACGGCCGTCCGAACGTTTGCAGCGCAACAGTATTCGCTGCGGATCGGGCACCTCGGCCCGATCCAGACCGGACGGCAGGCGGACCCCGGCCGGCAGTTCGACGGGTCCGAGCACTTCCCCGCCCTCGGGCAGGGTCACTGTTTCGGCAAAGGCGAGCACTGCCGGACCGGCTCCGTCGATCGACGCCATCGTCACCGCAGGTGGAAAGGCGAGTTCGGTGCGTTGGTCGAGTTCGGTTTGCGCGTAGCCGACCGGGTCCCAGCGGATCACCGCCTGCACCGGCGCCAGTCCGGCATCGGCGACCACCACCATCGTCCCGCCCTGACCATGCGGACGCACGAGCATTCCGGCCGACAGCCACCGCCGGACCGCTTCTTCACCGGCCCGCAGTTCGGTGCGATCGAGTTGTGCCCAGGTGTCCAGGAGGATGACCGCGCCGTAACCACCGGCCGCGACCGGTTCGGCGCCGGGAGTCGACACCACCACACGGGCACCGGGGTCGACGCTTTCGACGAGTTTGTCGCCACCGGACGTCAGAACCGGGACACCGGGAAATGCCCGCCCCAGCTCTTCGGCCGTGCGACTGGCCCCGGTCGTCAGCGCCCGGACCTTGGTGTAACCACATTCGGCACACCGGAAGTCGGCTTCGGGATGGCCGCACCAGCGACAACTGAGCATCCCGGGTCCGGAGCTGTCCGCCCTGACGGGCCCGTCGGCCTGCATCGGTCCGTGGCAACGGCGGCACCGGACGTGTGACCGGCACCGTTCACAGGCCAGCGACGGCAGATAACCGCGCCGGGGCACGCTGAACAGGACCGGGGCGTCGGCCGCGACGGCGGCGCGGGCGGCGTCGAAGGCCACCGCCGGGATCCGTGCCGAGCGGGCCAGAGGGTCCCGGGCGACCTGGTTGTCCTCGTCGGACAGCGCCCTGATCCGGGGAGTCCGTTCGCGTACGACGGCCCGGGGCGCGGTGAGGTCGTGGGCCCATCCGGCCGCCACCAGCGCCTGGGTCTCGGTCGTGCGTCCTGCACCCGCGAGGATCAGCGCACAGGTTTCGGAATGCGACCGCAGGACCGCGACCTCCCGGGTGTGCGGATAGGGCGCACGCGGTTCACACAAGCTGTCATCGCCGTCGTCCCAGACCACCATCAGACCCAGGTTCGGGATCGGCGCGAAGGCCGCACTGCGGGTTCCGATGACCACGGCCGCCTGTCCACGCAGCGCGCGCAGCCAGCGGCGGTACCGGGCCGACGGACCCAGCCCTGCCGACAGGGAGACGACCCGATCACCGATCAGAGCGGCGCAGGCGGCTTCGAGCCGGTTCAGGTCACGCTGATCGGGCACCACGATGATCGTGCTGCGGCCGCTGATCATGGCGTGGCAGGCGACCTCGGCGAGCCGGGCCGGCCAGTCCTCACCGGGCAGCGCCTGCCAGGCTGCTCGCGCGGCCTTGCCGTCGGCGACCGCACCGAGGAACGAGTCGGAATGCCGGTAGGGCTCCCAACCCGCGAGATCCACCGTCGGCGGGACCGGCGTGCCGGGTGGCACCGGTGTGGCCTGTTCGGTCCGGGCATGGCGCGGCGGTATCGCGAGCCGCAGGACATCGGTCATGGTCCCCGCGTACCGATCGGCGACCGCCCGGGCCAGAACAGCCAGTTCCGGAGTCAGGACCTGCTCCGGCGACACCACCCGTTCGAGCCAACCGAGCCGGCCCGGATGGTCACTCGCCTCGATGCGTTCGAGCAGATAGCCGTCGACCAGGCGTCCGGAAAAGCGGACCCGCACCCGGACACCGGGCCTGGCTTCCTCATGCTGGGCGGCCGTCACCTTGTAGTCGAACGGCCGATCCAGATGTGCCAGACCCAGCAACGGCAGAACACGCGCGATCGGGAGCTGCGGGGCGGGCTCACGATCGTTCTTGGGGGCGATGGGCCTGGCTCGGACGGACTACGGTCAGATACCCGCCGCCGCGCGAAGCTTCTCCGCGCGGTCGGTGCTCTCCCACGGCAGGTCGATGTCGGTACGGCCGAAGTGACCGTAGGCGGCGGTCGGTGCGTAGATCGGCCGCAGCAGGTCGAGGTCGCGGATGATCGCACCGGGACGGAGGTCGAACACCTCGGTGATCGCCGACTGGATCTTGGCGGGATCGACGTTCTCGGTGCCGAAGGTCTCGACGAACAGACCCACCGGGGCGGCCTTGCCGATGGCGTAGGCGACCTGGACCTCGATGCGTCCGGCCAGTCCGGCTGCGATCGCGTTCTTGGCCACCCAGCGCATCGCGTACGCGGCGCTGCGGTCGACCTTCGACGGATCCTTGCCCGAGAAGGCACCGCCGCCGTGACGGGCCATGCCGCCGTAGGTGTCGACGATGATCTTGCGGCCGGTCAGACCGGCGTCGCCCATCGGGCCGCCGAGGACGAACTTGCCGGTCGGGTTGACCAGAAGGCGTACATCGCTGGTGTCGAGGAACGGGAGGTTGAGCTCTTCGAAGACCGATCCGAGGACCTGGTTGCGGATGTCGGGGGTCAGCAGGTTCTCGAGGTCGATGTCCGCGGCGTGCTGGGTGGAGACGACCACGGTGTCGAGGCGAACCGGCTTGTCACCGTTGTATTCGATGGTCACCTGGGTCTTGCCGTCGGGACGCAGGTACGGCAGGACGCCGCTCTTGCGGACCTCGGTCAGCCGACGGGCGAGGCGGTGCGCCAGCGCGATCGGCACCGGCATGAACTCGGGGGTCTCGTTGGTGGCGTACCCGAACATCAGGCCCTGGTCGCCGGCGCCCTGACGGGCGATCTCGTCTTCGGTGATGCCCTCGACCCGGGACTCGTAAGCGTTGTCGACGCCCTGCGCGATCTCGGGTGACTGCGCGCCGATCGCGACGTTGACGCCGCAGGAGTTGCCGTCGAAGCCCTTGGCCGACGAGTCGTAGCCGATCTCCAGGACCTTCTCGCGGACGATCTTGGGGATGTCTGCGTACGCGGTGGTGTTGACCTCACCGGCGACATGGACCTGTCCGGTGGTCACCAGCGTCTCCACCGCAACCCGGGCACGTGGATCCTCGGTGAGAAGAGCATCCAGGATCGAGTCGCTGATCGCGTCACAGATCTTGTCGGGATGACCTTCGGTGACGGACTCGCTTGTGAACAAACGGGAATCGGTCATGAATTTCCTCTCGGAACGGTAGTCCTCAACGGACAGGGCGTGGGTGCGTCAAGACCCGCAGACCTCAAATTACACAGTCTTGGTGTTGTCAAATTACACAGGCTTCGTGTTGTGGGTTAGATCGACCATCGGTGCTCCACCACCAGGGCGCGTGGCCCCTTCATCAGGGCGCATGGCCACCACCGCGTCAAGTATTCGGCTCGCCATGAGTGTCTTGGTTCCCAAGGGCAGTGCGGTCTCGTGGCCGTCGGCAGCGAGAACCCAACCGGTGTTGTGATCCATGCCGAACGCCTTACCGTCACCGACCGCGTTCACGACGAGCAGATCGCAACCCTTGCGGGCCAGCTTGGCGCGTCCGTGGTCCAGGACTCCATGATGCTCGTCTCCCGTCTCGGCGGCAAAGCCGACGATCGAGACCTCCCCGGGGATCTCTCCGGAGCGCCTGGCCCGCACCAGACCGGCCAGGATGTCGGGGTTGGTCGTCAACTCGATCGGTGCGGGACCGTCGCCGGTCTTCTTGATCTTGGATTCGGCCACGGACACCGGCCTGAAGTCGGCAACGGCGGCAGCCATGATCACCACATCGATCTCCGGCGCCCGTTTGGCCATCTCTTCGGACAACTCCTGGGCGGACTTGATGCGGACGAGTTCGACTCCGGCCGGAGTCGCGAGATCGGCGGTGGCACCGGCGACCAGGGTCACCTGCGCGCCGCGCTGTGCGGCGGCCCTGGCCAGGGCGTACCCCTGCTTACCCGAACTGCGGTTGCCCAGGTAGCGGACCGGATCGAGGGGTTCGCGGGTACCCCCGGCGCTGATCAGGAACTTGACGCCGCGCAGGTCGTACGGCAGGGCGTCGGAACGTTCGAGGAGGAGTTCGCCGAGCAGGGCGATCTCCTGCGGGTCGGGCAGACGCCCGGCGCCGGAGTCGACACCGGTGAGGCGCCCGGACGCGGGGGTGATGACCGTGGCGCCCTGCTCACGCAGGGTGCGGACGTTGGTCTGGGTGGCTGGGTGCTCCCACATCTCTGTATGCATCGCCGGCACGAACATCACCGGACATCGCGCGGTGAGCAGTGTTGAGGTCAGGAGGTCGTCGGCACGGCCCGACGCGGCCCGTGCCATCAGATCGGCAGTGGCGGGGGCGATGATGACGAGGTCGGCTTCCTGCCCGAGGCGCACGTGTGCGACCTGGGGAACGTCATCGAACACCTCGGTGCTCACCGGATTTCCGCTCAGTGCCTCGAAGGTGGCGGCGCCGACGAATTTGAGTGCCGATTCGGTGGGGATGACCCGCACACCGTGACCGGCCTCGGTGAAATGGCGGATGACGGAACCGACCTTGTACGCGGCGATTCCACCACCGACGCCGACAACGATGTTCTTGCGCCCACTAACCGCTTCGGCCACGAAACCTCATCCTCGCTCGTGGTGCCGCGACTTGATCGCCGTCACCAGATCCCCCCGACAAACACTTGTCCCACGATTCCGGAAACCCGGAATCGTGGGAGTCGGTGTCACTCGCCTTCGGTGTGCTCGAGCAGGTCGGCGTGGATTTCGCGCATCGCGATCGAGAGCGGCTTCTCCTGGAGGCCCGGCTCGACGAGAGGGCCGACGTACTCGAGGATCCCGTCGCCGAGCTGGTTGTAGTAATCGTTGATCTGACGCGCGCGCTTGGCCGCGTAGATCACCAGTGCGTACTTCGAAGAAGCCCGTTCGAGCAGCTCATCGATCGGCGGGTTCGTGATACCAAGCGGGGTGTCGTACGCCGTCGCGTCGACCTCGCCGATGAACTCGTCCTGGGTGGTCAAGCTGCTCACAGTTCTCCTACGAATTATTCAAATGGGATTCAACCAGCAAGGATAGCAACTGTTGGGCCACTGAGTCGACTTCGTCGTTCACGATGACGTGATCGAACTCGTCGGCGCTGTCCAATTCGGCCCGCGCCGTCTGCAGTCGGCGCTCCATCACCTCGTCGGATTCGGTGCCCCGGCCACGCAATCGCGCGACCAGAACGTCCCAGCTGGGAGGGGCCAGAAAGACGGTGACGGCCTCCGGAACCGTGTCGCGAATGTTCCGCGCCCCGGCCAGATCGACCTCCACCAGAGTGGGTCTCCCCTGCTCCATGGCCTCGTACACGGGTTTGGCGGGTGTTCCCGAGCGTTGCAGCCCGCCATGGATCTCAGCCCATTCGAGGAGTTGGTTCTCCTCGATGAGCCGATCGAACTCGTCGCGACTGACGAAGTGATAGTCGCGACCGTCCACTTCACCGGCCCGCGGATCGCGGGTGGTGGCCGACACGCTGAACATCAGCTCGGGGAGCAATTCCCGGAGCCGACGGACAACGCTCGACTTGCCGACAGCAGAGGGACCGGCCAAAACCAGCAGCCGGCCCCTCTGTTGTAGATCTTGACTCACGCGCAAAAACGATCAGGCAAAGTCGAACTTGGCGAGCAGAGCCTTCTTCTGCCGATCGCCCAGGCCGCGCAGGCGGCGGGTGGGGGCGATTTCGAGCTCGGTCATGATCTCCTGGGCCTTGACCTTGCCAACCTTCGGCAGAGCCTCGAGGAGCGCCGACACCTTCATCTTGCCGAGGATCTCGTCATTCTCGGCGTCCTTGAGTACCTGCTGCAAATCGGTGCCGCCACGCTTGAGGCGCTCCTTCAGCTCTGCCCGGGCCCGGCGAGCGGCAGCTGCCTTCTCCAAGGCAGCGGCGCGCTGCTCATCTGTCAACTGGGGAAGGGCCACGGTTCCTCCGATTTCGTCTGTGTGTTCTCTGCCCCGGCACCGGTGATGTCGGGGCGGCCACCTTGTGAGGGCAGCGAAAGCGACCGTACCCACGTGAGCTGCGATTTGCGACCCCGCCCCCTGCATTCCCCCACGAAAACCGGTGTTATAAGCCTGTCGAACCACACCGGCGGGTGAAGTGGCATCAGATCGCCAAGCTCCTGGTTCGGATTCTTCGAACCAAGGAAATCGGTTGTGCCACAACTCATTCCATTCGTCGCTTGCCGACTTTTCGCCAACATGACATACATCACACTCGAGGTACGCCTGTGACAGGAGTTTCTCGCCGGAATATTTCTGAGATTTCTGCGCCTTGCGCGTGTCGGAGATGGGTTTGACCTGCGATGAGTACCACCTCGCGGTGCTGGTGTTAGATGACCTTCGTGATCGATCGACTACCGACTCCGGTGCGCAATCTCATGCGGTTGACAGTCGGCGGTGGCATCCGCGACGAGGTGCACACCCCACACACGACCCTGCATTCCGAAAGACACCGTGTCCTGCGCCGCTACGGCGACCTCGACCAACTCGCCCGGGCCCGCGAACAGGGCGGAATCCCGGTTCTGTTGCTGCCGCCGCTCGCGGCACCCGCGGCCTGTTACGACCTCGAACCCGATCACTCCTACGTCGGGCACCTTCTGGAACAGGACCGTATCCCGTATGTCATCGACTACGGCGAGATGGACCGATCCGACCGGGCCCTGGGCTTCGAGGGATTCATCGACGACATCATCCCGCAGGCCATCACCCGGGTGCTCGCGGATTTCGACGGATCCGCCGCAGCGGTCGACCTCGTCGCCTGGAGTCTGGGCGGCACCGTCGCACTGCTCACGCTGGCAGCCGACCCCGGCCTGCCGGTCCGATCGATCACCGCCATCGGCACACCACTGAACTACGGCCTGGTACCTCCGTATCCGCTGGTCCGGCAACTGGCAGGCAAGACCGGTCCGCGGCCCGTCACGGCGACGCTGAGCGCCTTGCGCGGCATTCCTGCACCTCTGGTGCAGATCGCCTACCGCGGCACCGCATGGCAACGTGAGCTCAAGAAGCCCTGGTTCATCATGAACAACCTCGGCAACACCGAGACCCTGGCCCGGATGGAGGTCGTCAACCGATTCCAGCGCCGGTTCCCTGGCTACCCGGGCCGGTTGTCGGAACAGATGTGGGAACAGTTCATTTACCACGACGAACTGGCAGGTGGCGTGGTGAACTTCGGCGATCGCCGCATCGACCTGACCACCATCGCGGTACCGGTGCAGCTGTTCGGCAGCCACCGGGATGTCATCGTCCCGTGGGCCGCAGCACGTCACGGCGTCGAACTGCTGGCCCAATCACCGCAGGTGCACTTCACCACGGTCGAGACGAGCCACCTGGGACTCATCGCGGGCCCGGACGCCGAGTCGCAGACGTGGCCGCGGATCGATGCGTTCCACGCCGCGCTGGACTATCCCCCGCTCGTGAGCGGTCCGGGCGATCAGGACAGCACGGACTCGATCTCCGCCGCCACTTCCAGCGCCGCATCACGCAGCGCGGGCACATCCGGTCCGTAGCGCAAGACCGCACGAGAACTCGAGGGCAGCAACCAGCCGAGGTCGGCGCCGGCGAAGACGCCGCGCAGATCGTCGGCGGTGGCGCCCTGGGCACCGAGCCCGGGGGCCAGCACCGGCGCACCGAGTTCGCCGAGGTCGAGACCGTGTTCACGGGTGGCGCCGACGACAACACCGACGGTTCCCGAACCGTCGGCGTTGGCCGATGCGGCCGCGTCGACGATCCGCTGGGCCACCGTGACACCCTCACCGCGGGCGAGCTGCAGCGCAGCACCCTCCGGATTCGAGGTCCGGGCGAGGACGAACACACCGCGCCCGCCCGCACGCGCGAGGTCGATCGCCGGCGACAGCGATCCGAAACCGAGGTATGGCGACACGGTCACCGCGTCGGCGCACAGCGGAGACGCCGGATCGAGCCAGGCCCGGGCATAAGCGGCCATCGTCGATCCGATGTCGCCGCGTTTGGCGTCGGCGATCACCAGTGCTCCCCCGGCCCGGCAGCCGGCGATCACTGTCTCGAGGGCGGCAAATCCCTCGGAACCGAAGGCCTCGAAGAACGCGACCTGCGGTTTGATCACGGCCACCGTGCCGGACAGGGCGTCGACGCAGATGTCACCGAACGCCCTGACCCCGGCGCCACTGACCGGCAGCCCCCATTGCTCGAGGAGTTCGGGATGCGGGTCGATGCCCGCACACAGGCGGCCACGCTCGGCGACCACCGCCCGATAACGCTCCGCGAATGTGCTCACCAGCCACCCAGCATCGAGCGGTGCCGCGACTGCAGCGAGAGCACACCCATCGCGCCGCCGAGTGCGGCCTCGATGCCCTGGATCGCGGCGCTGGCGCCCTGAACGGTGGTGATGCAGGGGATGTTCACCGACACGGCGGCACTGCGGATCTCGTAGCCGTCGACGCGCGGCCCGGAGTTGCCGTACGGGGTGTTGATGACCATGCCGATCTCACTCGAGCGGATGTGTTCGACCACCGACACCTCCCCGTCGGGTAGGTGCGTATCGGAATGCTTGTACACCAGGGTGCAGGCAATCCCGTTGCGGCGCAGCACATCCGCGGTGCCCTCGGTGGCCAGGATCTCGAACCCGAGGTCGGCGAGGCGCTTGACCGGGAACAGCAGCGCCCGCTTGTCCTTGTTCGCGACCGAGACGAAGATCTTGCCGCTGGTGGGCAGCGAGCCGTAGGCCGCGGTCTGCGACTTGGCAAACGCCCGGCCGAAGTCGGCGTCGATGCCCATGACCTCGCCGGTCGACTTCATCTCGGGACTGAGCAGCGAGTCCACACCGGTGCCGTCGGCGCGGCGGAACCGGTTGAACGGCAGCACCGCTTCCTTCACCGCGATCGGCGAGGTGGTCGGCAGCAGCGATCCGTCGCCTTCGGCGGGAAGCAGTCCGTCGGCGCGCATCTCGGCGATCGTCGCACCGAGCATCAGCCGGGCACACGCCTTTGCCAGCGGCACCGCGGTGGCCTTGGAGACAAACGGCACGGTGCGGCTCGCCCGGGGGTTGGCCTCGAGGACGTACAGGATGTCGTCCTTCAGTGCGTACTGGACGTTGAGCAATCCACGCACGCCGATGCCCTTGGCCAGCGCTTCGGTGGAGCGGCGGACGGCATCGAGATCGGAGCGCCCCAGTGTGATCGGGGGCAGGGCACACGCCGAGTCACCGGAGTGGATGCCGGCCTCCTCGATGTGTTCCATGACACCGCCGATGTAGCAGTCGGTGCCGTCGTACAGGGCATCGACATCGATCTCGATGGCGTCTTCGAGGAATCGGTCGACGAGGACCGGGTGCTCCGGATTGATGTCGGTGGCCCGGGAGATGTAGCCGTCGAGGGACTCCTCGTCATAGACGATCTCCATGCCGCGGCCGCCGAGAACGTACGAGGGACGCACGAGCACCGGGTAGCCGATGCCGCTCGCGATCTCCTTGGCCTGGTCGAACGTGGTGGCCATGCCATACTTCGCGGCCGGGAGGCCGGCTTCGGCGAGCACCTTGCCGAACTCGCCGCGGTCCTCGGCGAGGTCGATGGCCTCGGGACTGGTGCCGACGATCGGCACGCCCGCCGCCTGGAGACGGTGCGCCAGCCCGAGCGGTGTCTGTCCGCCGAGCTGCACGATGACGCCGGCGACGGTCCCCGACTCCGACTCCGCGTGGAAGACCTCCAGCACGTCCTCGAAGGTGAGGGGTTCGAAGTACAGCCGGTCGGCGGTGTCGTAGTCGGTCGACACGGTCTCCGGGTTGCAGTTGACCATCACGGTCTCGTAGCCGACCTCGGTCAGTGTCAGCGCGGCGTGGACACACGAGTAGTCGAACTCGATGCCCTGTCCGATGCGGTTGGGGCCCGATCCGAGGATCAGGACCTTGGGCCGCTCGGTCTGCGGTGCGACCTCGGTCTTCGCGGCGGGGTCGAGTTCGTACGTCGAGTAGTGGTACGGCGTCGCGGCCTCGAACTCGGCGGCGCAGGTGTCGACGGTCTTGTAGACCGGACGCACCCCCAGGCTGTGCCGCAGGTCGCGGACCGCGGCCTCGTCGGCGAGGTCATCGCGCAACGCGGCGAGCTGGCGGTCCGACAGACCGGTGCTCTTCGCCAGGCGCAGCAACGGCTCGTCGAGAACCTCCGCCGTCCGGATATCTTGTCCCAGTTGATGAATGCCCTCGATCTCGGCCAGGAACCAGGGGTCGATCTTGGTCGAGTCGAAGAGCTGCTCGACGGTGGCTCCGAGCATGAACGCCTGCATGATCCCGTACAGGCGGCCGTCCTTGGGCACGCTCAGTCGCTCCAGCAGCTCCGGCAGGGTCTCGGCAACCGCACCCTCGACCACCGGTTCGGTCCAGAAGCCGGCGGCCTTGGTCTCCAGTGAGCGCATGACCTTGCCGAGCGCCTCGGCGAACGAGCGCCCCAGCGACATCGCCTCACCCACCGACTTCATGGTGGTGGTCAGGGTGTCGTCGGCGCCGGGGAACTTCTCGAATGCGAACCGCGGCGCCTTGACCACGACATAGTCGAGCGTCGGCTCGAAGCACGCCGGGGTCTTCTTGGTGATGTCGTTGACGATCTCGTCGAGTCGGTACCCGACGGCCAGTTTCGCCGCGATCTTCGCGATCGGGAAGCCCGTGGCCTTCGACGCCAGCGCCGATGACCGCGAGACGCGCGGGTTCATCTCGATGACAACCAGGCGACCGTCCGCCGGGTCCATCGCGAACTGGATGTTGCACCCGCCGGTGTCGACGCCGACCTCGCGGATGATGGCGATGGAGAGGTCGCGCATGTCCTGGTACTCGCGGTCGGTCAGGGTCATCGCGGGTGCGACGGTCACCGAGTCGCCGGTGTGCACACCGACCGGGTCGACGTTCTCGATCGAGCAGACGACGACGACGTTGTCGGCGCCGTCGCGCATCAATTCGAGTTCGTACTCTTTCCAGCCGAGGATCGATTCCTCGATGAGGACGTTGGCCGTCGGCGATGCCGACAGTCCCCCACCGGCGATGCGGTTGAGGTCGTCCTCGTTGTAGGCCATGCCCGAACCGAGGCCGCCCATGGTGAACGACGGCCGGACGACCACCGGATAGCCGAGTTCGGCGACGGTCTCGTGGACCTGTGCCATGGTGTAACACACCGCCGAACGGGCGCTCTCACCACCGACTTTGGCGACGATGTCCTTGAACTTCTGGCGATCTTCACCGCGCTGGATCGCGTCGAAGTCGGCACCGATCAGCTCGATGTCGTACTTCTCGAGGATGCCCTGCTCGTGCAGTGCGACCGCGGCGTTGAGTGCGGTCTGGCCACCGAGCGTCGCCAGGACGGCGTCGATGGGATGTCCGGCGTCGCGCTCGGCCACGATCACCTTCTCGACGTACTCGGCGGTGATCGGCTCGATGTAGGTCGCGTCTGCGAACTCGGGGTCGGTCATGATCGTGGCCGGGTTCGAGTTGACCAGGCTCACGCGCAGGCCCTCGGCACGCAGCACCCGACACGCCTGGGTACCGGAATAGTCGAACTCACAGGCCTGGCCGATGACGATCGGCCCGGAACCGATGACCAGGACATGCGACAGGTCGGGACGGCGGGGCATCAGGCACTGGCTCCTTGTAGCTGGGAAACGAACTTGTCGAAGAGGTACGCCGCGTCGTGAGGGCCGGCCGCTGCTTCGGGGTGGTACTGAACCGCGAACGCGTTGCCGCTGATCAGCTCGACGCCTTCAACGGTGCCGTCGTTGGCGCACGTGTGGCTGATCCGGGCCCGGCCGAAGTCGGTGTCGAACTCCTCGCCGGCCTCACCCTCGAGCGCGAATCCGTGGTTCTGGGCGGTGATGGACACCGCTCCGGTGGCGTGGTCGATCACCGGGATGTTGATGCCGCGGTGCCCGAACTTCATCTTGTACGTGCCGCGGCCCAGGGCCCGGCCGAGGATCTGGTTGCCGAAGCAGATCCCGAACAACGGGATCCCTTCGCCGAGGATGTGGCGGGTCAGGTCGACGATCGGATCCGCGGTGGCCGGGTCGCCCGGGCCGTTCGACAGGAACACACCGTCGGGCTTGATCGCGGCGATGGCATCGGGGCTCGAACCGGCCGGCAGCACATGGACCCGGATGCCGCGCTGGGCGAACATCCGCGGGGTGTTGGTCTTGATCCCGAGGTCGATCGCGGCGATCGTGAAGCGCGCCTCGCCCTCGGGTTCGATGACGTACCCGTCAGTGGTCGTGACCTCACCGGCCAGGTTGGCGCCCTTCATCTGTGGGGCCTCGACAACCCGCTGCAGCAGCTCGTCGGCGTCGGCGAGGGCGTCTCCGGAGAAGATCCCGGCGCGCATCGAACCGTGGTCGCGCAGGGTCCGGACGACGGTTCGGGTGTCGATGCCGGCGATGCCGACGATCCCCTGCTCGACCAGTTCGTCTTCGAGTGTGGAGGTGGCCCGCCAGCTCGACACGCGGCGGGTGGGATTGCGGACCGCGTAGCCCTTGACCCAGATCTTCCCGGAATCGTCGCCGGCTTCACCGGTCCTGCCGGTGCGGCTTTCGCCGTCTTCCTTGTTCCAGCCGGTGTTGCCGATCTGCGGCGCGGTCGCCACGACGATCTGCCGGTGGTAGCTGGGATCGGTGAGGGTCTCCTGATATCCGGTCATCGCGGTACAGAAGACCGCTTCACCCAGGGTCTGGCCCAGTGCGCCGTATCCGGTCCCGGTGTAACGCTCGCCGTTCTCCAGAACCAGCACCGCTGGCGTTGCCCGGTTTGGCTGTGTCACTGCTTTTTTCCGTCCTGCTCGAAAGGTTTGACCCACTGCGGGTAGATGGTCTTGTCGTCGGCGCGGATGCCGGAGTCGATCTCGGTTCCCGACGGCAGCAGCCATCGGATCACCAGCACGCCGTCCGCGGTCATGACTTTTCCGGCCAGCCCGCGTTCGGTACGGATCGCCGTGATCTGGTCCTCGGGGATCCAGATGGGGTTGGCGCCGTGGCGCTCGATCAGGATCCCGGTGGCATATCGGCTGATCTCTGCGGTGGCCCGGTCGCCGTAGTCGCCCACTGCGACGCGGTCCTGCCAACTCGGTGCGATGGTCGAACCGACGTACAGGCCGGTGTGCGGTCCGATCCGGCTCGGCCCCAGGTCCGACGGGACCTCCGGGAACGCGCCGAGTATCTGTTCCTGACGGCGGCCACGACCACGCCAGCCCAGCAGCATCAGGCCGACGATCCCGCACCAGGCCGCGATGACGATCAGGACAACCACAACTCCGGTCATCGCGCCGACCGGACCTTGCCGCCGTTGTTGGTGATCTCGCCCCGCAGAACCGTGGCGATCACGGTCCCGGGCAGGGTCAGTCCGTCGAAGGGCGAGTTGGCCGAGAGGCTGGCCAGGGCGTCCGACCGCACGGTCCACTCGGTGTCCGGGTCGACCAGTGCCAGGTTGGCGGGTTCGCCGACGGTGATCGGTCGGCCCTGATCGGACAGTCCGGTGATCTCTGCCGGCCGCTCGCTCATCACCGCGGCCACACCCCGCCAGCCCAGCAGTCCGGGCTTGACCATCGTCTCGATCACGATCGAGAGCGCGGTCTGCAGACCGAGCATGCCGGGGCGGGCGCCTGCGAACTCGCAGCACTTCTCCTGCGCGGCGTGGGGTGCGTGGTCGGTGGCCACGCAGTCGATGATGCCGTCGGCCAGCGCCTGACGAAGAGCAACCTTGTCGCGTCCTTCCCGCAGCGGCGGGTTGACCTTGTTGACGGCGTCGTAGGTCTCCAGACGACTGTCGTCGAGCAGCAGGTGATGCGGCGTGACCTCGGCGGTGATCGAAATACCCTGTCCGCGAGCCCATTTCAGCAATTTGACG
This sequence comes from Williamsia sp., assembly GCF_036566845.1. GTDB lineage: Bacteria > Actinomycetota > Actinomycetes > Mycobacteriales > Mycobacteriaceae > Williamsia. The sequence goes on along the minus strand of NZ_DATCVM010000152.1, from coordinate 50,363 downwards.
GTGCCCTCGGTGGAGGCGTGGCAGATGTGTACGCGGGTTCCGGCATCGCGGGCCAGCAGCGCGTCGCGGGCGACGATCGACTCTTCGGCGGCACGTGGCCAACCGCTCAACCCGAGGCGCGCCGCGGTGGCACCCTCGTGGGCGATGGCGCCCTTGGTGAGTCGGGGCTCTTCGGCGTGCTGGGCGATCAGGACGTCGAGGCCCTTTGCGTATTCGAGGGCCCGGCGCATCAGCAACGGATCGTCGACGCATTTGCCGTCGTCGCTGAACATCCGCACCCGGCCCGCACCGGCGGCCATCGCGCCCATCTCGGCAAGCTGCTTGCCTTCGAGTCCGACGGTGATCGCACCCACCGGGTGGACATCGACGAGCCCCACCTCCTGGCCGCGCCGCCAGACGTAGTCGGTGATGACCGGGCTGTCGGCAACCGGATCGGTGTTGGCCATCGCGAACACGGCGGTGTACCCGCCGAGAGCGGCAGCCGCCGAACCGCTTTCGATGGTCTCGGTGTCTTCGCGGCCGGGTTCACGCAGATGCGTGTGCATGTCGACGAACCCGGGCAGCACGATCGCTCCGGCACCGTCGAGCACGTCGACGTCGGCACCGGCGCTCAGATCGGCTCCGATCTCGGCGATGTCGCCGTCGCGAACGAGAATGTCCACGGCGTCACCCCCGTACGGTCGTACGCCACGGATCAGCAGATCGCCGCTCACGCCACACCCTCACTCTCGGTACCGACCAGCAGTGTGAAAAGCACTGCCATACGCATGTGAACTCCATTGGAAACCTGTTGCAGCACAGTCGACTTCGATGAGTCCGCAACAGAGAATCCGATCTCCATGCCGCGCAGCATCGGCCCGGGATGCAAAACCACGGCGTGATCGGCCAGCAGGGCTGCCCGCCGGTCGGACAACCCGTACCGGATCGAGTACTCGCGAGACGACGGGAAGAATCCGCCGTTCATCCGTTCGGCCTGGACACGCAGCAGCATCACCGCATCCACCGCGGCGAGTTCGGCGTCGAGGCTGTGCGAGATCTCCACCGGCCAGGTTTCGACACCCACCGGCAGCAGGGTCGGCGGCGCCACCAGTACAACCTGCGCACCGAGGGTGGCCAACAGATGCGCGTTGGATCGGGCAACCCGGGAGTGCAATATGTCGCCGACGATCGCTATCCGCCGGCCTTTGAGCGAACCGAGCCGCTGCCGCAGGGTCAGTGCGTCGAGCAGCGCCTGTGTCGGGTGTTCGTGAGTACCGTCACCAGCGTTGATCACCGAGGGGCCGGGGCCGTCCTCGGCCGTCCACTGTGCGATCTGATGCGCCGCGCCCGAGGCCGGATGACGGACGATGAGGGCATCGGCACCGGCGGCGCGCAACGTCTTTGCGGTGTCCCGCAACGATTCGCCCTTGTTCACCGACGAACTCGAGGCACTGACGTTGATCACGTCAGCACTCATCCACTTACCGGCAACCTCGAAGGAAACCCTTGTGCGCGTGGAGTTCTCGTAGAACACGGTCATGATCGTGCGCCCACGCAGCGTGGGCAACTTGCGGATCTCGCGACCCACCAGAGCCTCTTCGAAGCGCTCGGCTTCGTCGAGCAGCGCCGTGGCGGTGTCGAGGTTCAGATCACCGACGGAGAGCAGGTGTTTCATGCGCCCTCCCCCGCCCGCAGGACAACCCGGTCCACACCGTCGTGTTCACGCAGGTGCACCTGGACGTCTTCGCTTCGCGAGGTGGGGATGTTCTTGCCGACATAATCGGCGCGCAGTGGCAGTTCGCGGTGTCCGCGGTCCACCAGCACCGCGAGCTGCACGGCCGCGGGGCGACCGAGGTCGCGGAGTGCGTCGAGTGCGGCCCGGACGGTCCTTCCCGAATACAGCACGTCGTCGACGAGCACCACGAGTGCGCCGTCGACGCCGCCCGCCGGAACCGCGGTGGGTTCGAGCGCACGGTGCGGCTTGGCACGCAGGTCGTCGCGGTACAGGGTGATGTCGAGGTAACCGACGGGAACCTGGACACCGGCGAACTCGGCGATGTTCGCCGCCAGGCGCCGCGCGAGAAAGATGCCCCGAGTGGGGATTCCGATGATGACAACCCTCGGTGTGTCGGGGTCGTCGAGAGCTGTCTTTTCGATGATCTGATGCGCTATCCGCGCAATGGTCCTACCCACATCGGCATCGTCGAGTAACTCGCGACCCGCGTCGGTACCGTCGCTCTGTGAAGCTGGCACGGTTGTCGGGACCTCCTTCTCCGCCTCTCCGGACGGATCGTTAAAGGATGTCGGCCACTGCGATGGCGGTCGACATCACTGCCGCCCACCATCGCAATTTCACCGCAAACAATATCAGGCCGGCTCGGACGCCCGACGGCTGCGGTGAATCACCAGGAATTGATTCACGCTTCTGGCGTCTGGGACTGCTGGGACTCGAGTGACGCACGCACCTGAGGTGCCAGCAGTACAACCCGGCCCAGCACCCCGTTCACAAACGCCGGCGAATCGTCCGTGGACAATTCCTTGGCCAGTTCCACGGCCTCGTCGACCACCACCATCGTCGGGACATCGGTGGTGTTGAACAGCTCCCAGGTGGCCAGCCGCAGGATGGCGCGATCGACTGCGGGCAGTCGCGGGAGGGTCCACTCGTTCAGGTGTGACGAGATCACCGCGTCGATCTGTGCGGTGTCACCGGCGATGCCCTCGATGATCTGGGCGGTGTAGTCGTTGATCTTGCCTACGCTGTCATCGGTGATCGCCAGCTCTCGACGCTGCGTGATCAGATCGACGGGCGAGCAGTTCTTGACCTCTGCCTCGAACAGCAGATCGACGGCACGTTTGCGTGCCTTGTGTCGGGTACCGGGCTTTTTCACCAGCGTCAGGCGTTGACGCGGCCGAGGTAGCTGCCGTCGCGCGAGTCGACCTTCAGCTTGTCCCCGGTGTTGATGAACAGCGGAACCGCGATCTCGGCGCCGGTCTCGAGTGTGGCGGGCTTGGTGCCACCGGTGCTGCGGTCGCCCTGGACACCGGGGTCGGTCTGCGCGACGAGGAGCTCGACCGTGACCGGGAGCTCGACGTAGAGCGGCACACCCTCGTGGGTGGCGACCTGCACCTTCATGTTCTCCAGCATGAACTTGGCGCCGTCACCCACGGTCTCCGGGCTGACGTTGAGCTGCTCGAAGTTCTCGCCGTCCATGAAGACGAAGTCCTGGCCGTCGTTGTAGAGGTACGTCATGTCGCGGCGGTCGACCGTTGCGGTCTCGACCTTGACCCCGGCATTGAAGGTCTTGTCGACGGTCTTGCCCGACAGCACGTTCTTGATCTTGGTGCGGACAAACGCCGGACCCTTGCCGGGCTTGACGTGCTGGAACTCGAGGATCTGCCAGAGCTGACCCTCCATGTTCAGCACGAGGCCGTTTTTGAAATCCGAGGTGTTTGCCACGTTCTTGTTCTTCCTCTCGAGCCGAGGGCGGGGTGTTCCCGCTCGCAGCTGATGTGCTGTGCGCCGGAGCGCGGTCAGATGACGGTGAATGTCTTGTCGCTGGTGGTGAGCAGCTCGGGATCGCCGTCGCGGACCACGAGTGTGTCTTCGATCCTGACGCCACCTCGGCCCGGCAGGTAGATCCCGGGCTCCACGGTCACCGCTGCACCGCATGGCAGTGTACCCGTGCTCAGCGCACCGATGGACGGCGCTTCATGTATCTGCAGTCCGACGCCGTGCCCGAGGCCGTGGACGTAATAGTCGCCGAAGCCCGCCTCGTCGATGATCGATCGTGCCGCGGCGTCGACGCCCACGGCCTCGACACCGGGTTCGAGAGCGTCGCGTCCGGCCTGCTGTGCCAGCGCGACGATGTCGTAGATGTCACGCTGCCAGGGCTCGACCGATTCGAGCACATATGTGCGCGTCATATCGGAGTGGTAGCCGCCGATCACCGCACCGAAGTCGATCTTCAGCAGGTCGCCGGAGCCCAGTTCGGCATCCGTCGGCCGGTGGTGGGGTACCGCGGAGTTCGCACCGGTGGCCACGATCGTCTCGAAGGACACCGCCTCGGCACCCCGCTCGAACATCGCCCACTCCAGCGCACGCGCCACCTTGCGTTCGGTGTTGCCCGGGACCAGGACGCCGGCGGCGATGATGTCGGCGAGCGCCAGGTCGGCCGCCTGGCAGGCCGTGCGGATTTGCTCGACCTCGAACTCGTCTTTGACGATGCGCAGATCTTCGACCAGCGGTGCCACCGGGACAAGGGTCTGTGAGCCGGTGAGCAGCGGTAGCAGGCGTTGATGGGTCGCCACCGTCACCACGTGTTGCTCGAATCCGATCCGGGCGCCCGACCCGGCCAGGTGTTCGACGAGCGCCCGCGGGCAGTCCCGGTTGATGATCGCGGTCAGGTCCGGGGCCTGTTCGGCGACCTGGGTGATGTAGCGACCATCGGTGGCGATCCGGTCTTCTCCGGACGCGGTGATCACCACCGCGCCGTTCGAACCGGTGAACCCGGTGAGATAGCGCACATTGATCAGATCGGTGATCAGTACGGCGTCGACGCGGGCGTCGTCGAGCATCGCGCGCAACCGGTCGCGACGTGCTGATCCAGCAGTTGGGCCGAGGTCGGTGACCACTCGTTCGACAGTCATGAATTCCAGGCTAGTGGAGTCGCCGGACCGGGCGCGGTCCCGCGAACATTTCGGACACCGTGTTCGTTTTGTGGGCACTGACACATGAACACGTTCCACATCGGTACTCTGCTCACATGGTTGCGTGGTTGTTTCGTGGATTGGTGATGTCGGTGGTGCACATCGGTGCCCGGGTCCTGTTGGGTTTGGCCATCGTGGCCTGGCCTCTGGAGTCCAACTACTGGAAGACGATCGCCATTGCCGGCGTCGTTCTGGTGGCGCTGATCTGGGGTGGAATCGACGGACTGCTCGACGGCCGCGCACATCCCGATCCCGACGACTACGAAGATCTCACCATGCGCTGGCTCAAGGCCGGCTTGCTCACCGGCCTGATCAGCGCGGTGGTGTGCTGGGTGCTCGGCAACTGGGTGATGTCCGGCATCGGTGAGAACACACTGGCCATCGAGATCTTTGCCGGTGGTTCGTTCACGACGCTGCTGGTCTTTGTCTCCGCACTGATCGGTGCGGCGGTCGGCCGGTTCCTGACCCGCCGCCAGCATCGTAAGAACGAGGTGCAGGAGCACGACCAGAACGCGTACGCCTAAGCCCCAAACGCTCCGGATATACGAAGACGCTCCACATATTTGTGGAGCGTCTTCGTATATCCGGAGCGTTTGGGGATCGACAGAGCTAGAGCAGGACGCTGCCGTTGGTGGGTTCGTCCTTGGCGACGGTGGAGTACGCCGCCGCCAGGAGCGACGGGTCCGGTGCCTCCAGTCGTCCCGGCTTCGCCAGACCGTCGAGGACCACGAACCGCAGCATTCCTGAGCGGTTCTTCTTGTCCCCCGCCATGCCCTTGAGCAGGTCGGGCAGCGCGTCGGAGTCGTATCCGACCGGCAATCCCACCGCTTCGAGCACGCTTCGGTGCCGGTCGGCGGTGGCGTCGTCGAGGCGGCCTGCCAGGCGGCCGAGTTCGGCGGCGTAGACCAGCCCCACCGACACCGCGGCGCCGTGACGCCAGCGGTACTTCTCGCGGCGCTCGATGGCGTGGCCGAGGGTGTGCCCGTAGTTGAGGATCTCCCGCAACGATGACTCGCGCAGATCGGCCGCGACCACCTCGGCCTTGACCCGGACGGACCGTTCGATCAGTTCGGGAAGGACCGTGCCGGTCGGGTCGAGGGCTGCGGCGGGATCGGCCTCGATGAGGTCGAGGATCACCGGATCGGCGATGAAACCGGTCTTGATGACCTCCGCCATACCGGCGATGATCTCGTTGCGCGGCACGGTTTCCAGGGTGGCGGTGTCGATGAGCACGGCGCGCGGCTCATGGAACGATCCGACGAGGTTCTTGCCGGCCTCGGTGTTGATGCCGGTCTTGCCGCCGACGGCGGCGTCGACCATCGCCAGCAAGGTGGTCGGCACATGGACCACCGGGATCCCGCGCATCCAGGTGGCGGCGACGAAACCGGAGAGGTCGGTCGCCGCGCCCCCACCCAGCGACACGACCACATCGTTGCGTTTCATGCCGATCCGCCCGAAGACCTCCCAGCAGAACGAGGCCACGGACAGCTCTTTGCCGGCTTCCGCGTCGGGGATCTCGATGCGGTGGGCGTTGAAGTTGTTCTCGTCCAACGTCTTCCGGATGACCTCGGCGGTCTCGGCGAGGGTTGGCTGGTACAGGATCGCCACCGAGTCGGCGCCGGCGACCGCCTCCGCCAGCTCGGCCAGCAGTCCTCGGCCGATGATGACCTCGTAGGGGCTCTCGCTGTTCACCGGTACGCGGATCGGTGCGGCTTGTTCGGTCACTGTGTGGCCTCCTGCTCGGTCAGTTGGGTGATGATCTTGTCGGCGACCACACGCTGATGTGGGTGCGCATCCACAACGAAGGTGGCGGCGTCGCGATAGATCGGATCGCGTTTCGCCAGCAGATCTCGATAGACCTGCTTGGGGTCGTCGGCCTTCAACAGCGGTCGACTGGAATTCGCCACCCGCGAAAATCCTTGATCCGCAGCGACTTCGAGATACACAACCGGATGTCCGGCGAGGAGGTCGCGGGTGGATGGTGTCAGGACGGCACCCCCGCCCAGCGACAGCACACCGGTGTGGGTGCTCAGCAGATCGGCCACCACGCGGCGTTCGTACTCCCGGAACACTTCTTCACCGTCGGCGAAGATCTCCGGGATCGTGCGGCCGCTGCGTCGCTCGATCTCGATGTCGCTGTCTTTCCACTCGCATCCGAGGACGCGGGCGAGCTGCTGGCCGACCGTGCTCTTGCCCGAGCCCATGAATCCGATCAGGACCACCCGGGGGCCGCGCACATCGGTCAGACCCGAATCCGTCACGACGAAGGCAGGTGTGCGGCCACACGCTTGAGGTAACCGGCGAGGTTGTCCCCGGTTTCGACGGCCGAATCGCCGCCGAACTTCTCCAGCGCGGCCTGGGCCAGTACCAGGGCGACCATCGACTCGGCGACCACTCCGGCTGCCGGGACCGCACACACGTCGGAACGCTGGTGGATGGCCGTGGCCTGTTCACCGGTGGTCATGTCCATCGTCGAAAGCGCCTTCGGCACAGTGGAAATGGGTTTCATCGCGGCACGGACCCGGATGAACTCACCGTTGGTCATGCCGCCTTCGAGCCCACCTGCGCGGTTCGTCGAACGCACAGCGCCACCGGGGCCGGGGACCATTTCGTCGTGGGCAGCGCTGCCGCGACGACGGGCGGTCTCGAAGCCGTCGCCGACCTCGACGCCCTTGATGGCCTGGATGCCCATGAGCGCCCCGGCGAGCCGCGAATCGAGGCGGCGATCACCGCTCACGTGCGAGCCCAGTCCGATGGGAACTCCGGTCACGACAACCTCGACGACACCACCGAGGGTGTCACCATCACGTTTTGCGGCTTCGATCTCGGCGATCATCGACGCCTCGGCGTCGGTCGAGTAGGCCCGGACCGGACTGGCGTCGATCTGTTCGAGGTCGGCATACACCGGCGCGACACCGACGTAGGGATCGGAGGCTCCGATCGAGATCACGTGGGACAGCACCTCGATGCCGAGGACCTGCCGAAGAAAGTTGCGGGCAACCGTGCCGATCGCCACCCGCGCTGCGGTCTCCCGGGCGCTGGCCCGCTCCAGGACCGGACGTGCATCGTCGAAGCCGTACTTCAGCATGCCCGAGTAGTCGGCGTGACCGGGCCGGGGCCGGGTCAGCGGAGCATTCCGGGCGACGCCTTCGAGCTCTTCGGCGGGGACCGGGTCGGCAGACATCACGGTCTCCCACTTGGGCCATTCGGTGTTCCCGACCTCGATGGCGACCGGTCCGCCCATCGTCAGTCCGTGGCGGACGCCGCCGACGAGAGTGACCTGGTCGGCCTCGAACTTCATCCGCGCACCGCGTCCGTAACCGAGGCGGCGGCGGGCCAGTTGTTCGGCAACCTGTGACGAGGTCACCTCGACACCGGCGACCATCCCTTCCAGGACGGCGACCAGTGCGGGACCATGGGATTCTCCGGCAGTACTCCAGCGCAACACAGGTCGATTGTTCCACGCCCATCAACCTGACCTGCCATCAGATCCCGGCTTGTCACCAGATGCCACAACACACCGCCGTGGACGCGCACAGCGCCGGTCCGTGCGCATGGTGGCGTGATCGGCCACCGCCACCGAGGCAGAACAGGATCTGCCCGAACGTCAGCACCTGCGCCAGCAGCACCAGCACCACCGCCGCGCCCATCGATCCGGCCAGCGCTCCGACAACAACCGCCAACTTCACATCTCCACCGCCGCAGCCCCCGAACCAGAACGCGACGAGGTAGATCCCACCAGCAACGAGCAGCCCGCCGACGGCGTCCGGTGCGATCGTCACCCCGACCGCGGCGCCGGCGACACCGGGCAGGACGACGTTGTTCGGCAGTCGTCGCGTCCGCACGTCGGCACCGGCGAGTGCGACGAACCACCATCCGAGGAGCCCGACCACCAGCTGCATCCACCGAGCCTCGCGCAGACGACCTGCATCCCGGCGGTGTCAATGGGCCGAATGTGGATCAAGCCGGGTTCTGTGGAGAACAGCCCCCGGGGGCCGGTCAGTCGAGGGCGGCAGCCATCGCCGACAGCGGCGCGGTCATGCCGGTGAACTGTTCCACCTGTCCGAGTGCCTGATTGAGGAGCATCACGAGACCTCCGACAACAATGCCGCCGGCGCCGGACACGGCCGCGGCGAGCGGCGTCGGCCATGGGCTGTAGATGACGTCGAACAGGCGCGGTGCCCGAGCCAGCGCCGCGGAAAGGGGTTCGGCGGCTGCCGCGGGCACGGTGTTCACCACCACCGCGGCGGTGGCGGCCCGATCGGCGAGTCCGGATGTCGGGTCGAAGGCCAGGACATCGGTGGACAGACCCAGCGCGTCGGCTACAGCGAGGACTTCCGCGGCGCGGGCCCGGCTGCGCGCGACGATGCTCACGTCTCCGATCCCGGCCCCGGCCAGGGCGGCCAGCACGGGTGCGGCGGTCCCGCCCGCCCCGACGACAACTGCGTGTGTCGACGCCGCCTCGGCGATCCCCAATTCCGCGAGGGCAGCGGCGGCGCCATCGATGTCGGTGCAGTCGGCCCGCCAACCGCCGGGCACCCGCACCAGGGTGTTGGCCGACCCCACGGCGACCGCGCGGTCGGTACAGTGATCGGCGAACTCGAGTGCAGCGCGTTTGCCGGGCATCGTCACCGAGAACCCGATGTACTTCTCGTCCATCCCGGACACCAGGTTCGGCAACTGTTCCGCCGTGCACTCGATGCGCTCGTAGGTCCAGTCGGTGAGCCCCAGAGCGCGATACGCGGCCAGATGCAGCGCAGGCGATTTCGAGTGTGCCACCGGGGATCCGAGGATCGCCGCGGCCCGGCCCGGTCCGGCCATCAGCAGTTCGTCTGGAGGATCGAGTTGTCGCAGGCCTGCTGCCGGTTGCGCATGTGCTGTTCGTAGTCCTCGGTGAACAGCGTGGTCCCCTCCTGGTCGACGGTGACGAAGTACAGCCAGTTGCCGACCGGCGGGTCGATGGCGGCCTCGAGCGCAGGCTGGCCGACCGCCCCGATCGGGGTGACTGGTAACCCCTTCTGCTGGTAGGTGTTCCACTTGGTGGGAGCAAGGAAATCCTCACCGGCCACGTCGTAGTTCTGAAGCGCTGCGGTGTAGTTGACCGTCGAGTCCATCTGAAGGGCCTGGTCGTCGCCGAGCCGGTTCACGATGACCCGGGCCACCTTCGGGTAGTCGTCGGCGGTGTTTACCTCACGTTCGACGATCGAGGCCGACACCAGCGTCTGGTACGGGGTCAAACCCGTGGACGAGGTGCCCGACTCCGGCAGGCCCCACTGCGCGAACAGGGTTGCGCTGCGCGAGATCAGATAGTTCAGCGTCTGCACCGGGGTGAGGCCGGGATCGATCATCTCCCACGACGTCGGCGCGATCAGACCCTCGATCCGCCGATGATCCCCCGTGAGCGCCGTCACTGCGTCCACTGCCCACGGAGGAACACCGAGTTCCTCTGGTGTCGCGGTCGCGGCCGCCCGCGCCAGGTCCTCACCCGTGGAGCCCTCCGTCACACCGTTGAGGTCGACGGTGGTGGCCCCGGCCACCCGGGCGAAGATGCCGGTGGTGGTCTTGCCGTCGATGCCATCCTTGCTGTCGAGCTGAAGTCCCTCCGGGATGACCACACGGCCGACCCGATTCGCCATGTCGGTCAGCATCGACACCGCCGTATCGGCCGGGATCTGTGTCCGGAGTTTGTAGAAGCCCGCCGAGATGGGCTGATTGTCGGCGGCGGTCGTGAATGCGTTGACACTGGCGACCACGTCGTTTTCCTCGAGGATCTGCCCGAATGTGGTGAGTGTCGCGTCCTGTGGAATCGACACCAGGACGTCCGAGGTGCCGGCGACGTTACTGTAGTCGGCGTCGTCGCTCCCGAAGAGCCCGACAACTCGCAGTCCGGCATAACCGATGCCGCCGACGAGGGCGATCATGAAGACGACCGCGGCCGAGACCACGATCAGCTTGCGTTTCTTGCGGCGCGCTGCCGCGGCGGCCGTGCGTTTGGGTGAACGATCACCGGCACGGCGACCTTCGGCCGCCTGGCGGCGGGTGTATTCGGCACGACCGGGATCGACATAGGGTGCCCGCGCGTCATGCCTGGGGTCCGGGTCGTAGGCCCGGGGATGTTCGGGTAACGCCGGCTGGGCAGGCGGTGCCACGTACGTCGGTTCCGCTTGGATCGGGACAGACGGTGTCGGTGCCGGGTGCCGGGGCGTTGTCTCCGGTGGGGACGGTGCAGGTGCGGACGGGGCCGGCGGCATCACCGATTGCGACGTGGGGGGGTGTGGCTCCCAGACCGGTTCCGGGGACTGTGGCTCCCAAGCCGGTTCCTGTGGTTGCTGTTCCCACGCCCGCTCCTGGGGCTGCGGCTCCCAGACCCGTTCGACGGGCTCTGGCTCCCACACCGGCTCCGGCGACCGAGATGGCGGCGGTGGTGGTGGCGGCGGATTCCGGTGGGCGCCACCGGGGTCGCGCGGCGGGATCACCTCGGGTCCGCGACGGCGACTCGGCGCGCTTCCGTCTCCCTGAGTGAAGTACCTCAGGCGGTCGGGGTCGTAGGGACTGTCGCTGCGCCGACGACGGCGTCCGGGTGCTGCGTCTGACCGACTGTGGTCGGATCTGTCGTCACTCACCCGTGGCCTTCCTGACTCGCCTGCAGATCCAGCCAATTCTGCAGGATCGCCGTGGCCGCAGCCTGGTCGATTACAGATTTCTGGGATTTCGCCCGGACACCGGACGATCGCAGCGCCTGTTGTGCCGTCACCGTGGTCAAACGTTCGTCGGAGTAGATCACCGGCACCGGTGAGATGCGTTTCGCCAGTGCAGAACCGAAATCGGTGGCGAGCACGGCTGCGTGTCCGTGCTCGTCGCGCAACGTCTTCGGCAGTCCGACGATGACGCCCACGGCCTCGTATTCCGCCACGATCGCGGCGATCCGCCGCAGGTCGGTGTCACCTTTCGGTGTGCGGGCGACGGTCTCGACCGGAGTTGCCAGGATCCCGTCGGGATCACAGGAGGCCACGCCGATGCGGACGCTGCCGACATCGATGGCCAAGCGGCGCCCTCGCGGCGTCAACGTCATCGAGCCGAGCCGACCAGTTCACGCAGCCGAACCAGAGCCGAATCGATGCCCGCTGCGTCGCTGCCGGAACCCTGTGCCAGATCGGGCTTTCCACCTCCGCGACCCGAAACCAGCGGTGCGAGTTCTCGAACCAGATCTCCGGCCTTGATCCCCGCGTCGCGGGCGGTGGCGGTGGTCGCCACGGCAAACGGCACCTTCTCACCGGATGCCGAGAACAACACCACCACGGCGTTGTCCGACCCGACCCGTCCGCGCAGGTCGGCGGCCAGGGTCCGTAGGTCGCCGGCGTCCATACCGTCGAGCTTCCCGGCCACCACCAGCACGTCGCCCACGCGGGTCGCGGTGTCGATCAGCGATCCGACCGAGGCCTTCGCCACGTCCGCCCGCATCTTCTCGATCTGCTTCTCGGCTTCTTTGAGCTTGGTCACCAGAGACTCGACCCGTCCGGGCACCTGGTCGCTCGGCACCTTCAGCGATGTGGCGAGCCCGGCCATCAGGGCGCGTTCCTTGGCCAGGTAGCGGTACGAGTCGAGGCCGACATACGCCTCGACGCGACGCACACCGGATCCGACGGACGACTCACCGAGCAAGGTGACCGGTCCGACCTGTGCCGACGACCCGACGTGGGTGCCACCACACAGCTCCATCGAGAACGGTCCGCCCATCTCGACAACTCGCACGACATCACCGTAGTTCTCGCCGAAGAGCGCCAGCGCACCCATCGCCCTGGCGTCGTCGATGCCGGTCTCGAAGGTGTTCACCGGATAGTTGGCCTCGACCGCGGAGTTGGTGATCTCTTCGATCTCGTTGCGCTGCGCCTCGGAGAGCGCACCCTGCGACGCGAAGTCGAACCGCAGGTAGCCGGGCCGATTGAGTGAACCCGCCTGCGTCGCAGTGGGTCCGAGCACCTGCCGGAGCGCGGCTCCCACGAGGTGGGTTCCGGAATGGCCCTGGGTGGCGCCGTGGCGCCAGGCGGCGTCGACCTGGGTCAGGACCACGTCGCCCTCGGCGATCTCACCCTCGTCGATGACGGCCCGGTGCAGCCAGACCGACTTGCCGACCTTCTGAACATCTTTGACGGACAGCCGCAGCCCCGACGAGGTGGTGATGGCGCCGATGTCGGCGATCTGGCCACCGGACTCGGCGTAGAGCGGGCTGCGGTCGAGGATCACCTCGACCTCCTGGCCGGCGACCGCACTGCGCACGCGTTGCCCGTCGGCGACCAGACCCAGAACCTCTGATTCCGAATTGAGTTCGTCGAATCCGGTGAACACGGTCGGTCCGCGATCGAGGAACTCGCGGTAGACACTGAGGTCTGCGTGACCCGACTTGCGGGCGGTCGCATCGGCTTTCGCGCGCTGACGCTGCTCGGTCATCAGCTCGGAGAATCCGGCCTCGTCCACCGACAGGCCCGCCTCGGCGGCCATCTCCAGGGTGAGGTCGATCGGGAACCCGTAGGTGTCATGCAGGGCGAAAGCGTCTTTGCCGCTGATGCGGGTGGCGCCGGAGGCCTTGGTGGTCGCGGCGGCGTCGTCGAACAGTCGGGATCCGGCGGTCAAGGTCTTGAGGAAGGCGTCTTCCTCACCGACCGAGATGCTGACGATCCGGATCCGCTGATCGGCGAGTTCGGGGTACGACGCGGTCATCGTGTCGATGACGGCCTCGACGAATTCCCGCATCGTGACGCTGGTGGCGCCGAGCAACCGGGCGGAACGCACGATGCGACGCAACAGACGGCGAAGCACGTAGCCGCGTCCGTCGTTGCCGGGTGTGATGCCGTCGGCGATCAGCATCACCGCGGTGCGGGCATGATCGGCGATGACACGGAACCGTACCGAATCGGCCGGGTCGGCTCCATAGGTGCGGCCGGTCAGCCGCTCGGCGACACCGATGACCGGCGCCAGCAGGTCGGTCTCGTAGACGTTGTCGACACCCTGCAGGATGCAGGCGACGCGCTCGATGCCCATGCCGGTGTCGATGTTCTGCTTCGGCAGCGGCCCGAGGATCTCGTAGCCGTCCTTGCCTCCACCGGGACCCCGCTCGTTCTGCATGAAGACGAGGTTCCAGATCTCGATGTAGCGGTCCTCGTCGGCCTCGGGGCCGCCCTCGATGCCGTACTCGGCACCGCGGTCGTAGAAGACCTCCGAGCACGGGCCACAGGGACCGGGGACACCCATCGACCAGTAGTTGTCTTTCATGCCGCGGCGCTGGATCCGTTCGGCGGGCACACCGATCTCGTCGCGCCAGATCCCGAAGGCCTCGTCGTCATCGAGGTAGACCGTCGGCCACAGGCGCAGGGGGTCGATGCCGAAACCACCGTCGTCGACGGAATTGGTCAGCAGCGTCCAGGCGAATCCGATCGCTTCGCGCTTGAAGTAGTCGCCGAACGAGAAGTTGCCGGCCATCTGGAAGAAGGTGTTGTGCCGTGTGGTGATGCCCACTTCCTCGATGTCGAGGGTGCGGACACACTTCTGGATGCTGGTGGCCCGCGGGGACTGTGGGGTCTGTTCGCCGAGGAAGTACGGCTTGAACGGCACCATGCCGGCGTTGACGAACAGCAGATTCGGATCGTCGAGGATCAGCGACGCGCTCGGCACCTCGACGTGTCCGGCCTTGATGAAGTGATCCAGGAACCGCTTCCTGATCTCATGCGTCTGCACTGACTGTCCTCACTCTTTGACTCCACCTGGTTTCCAGGCCCGACTGCGTCCATCGCAAACAACGTGACCAACCCACACTACTGGCAAGGCCATCTCCGGGTCGCACCGCGAGACAGACAAACCCGGCTTCGCCGTCAACGTCGCCCGCGGATGATGTTGCGCAGGCGCCCCAGACGCGGACCGATGTCACGTTCACGCCCGCGGTCGGTGGGCTCGTAGTAGTCGACGCCGACCAGTTCGTCGGGCGGGTACTGCTGTGCGAGCACACCGTCCGGCGCGTCGTGCGGGTAGCGATAGCCGACAGCACTGCCGAGTTTTGCCGCACCCGCGTAATGACCGTCGCGTAGATGCGGTGGGACGGCGCCCGCCTTGCCGCCTTCGACATCGGCGATCGCGGCCCCGATGGCGCTGATCACCGCCGCCGACTTCGGTGCCGTCGCCAGGTGAATAGTGGCCTGCGCCAAGGCAAGCCGAGCCTCGGGCATGCCGATCAGCTGCACGGCCTGTGCGGCGGCGGTGGCCGTCTGCAATGCGGTCGGATCGGCCATGCCGATGTCTTCGCTGGCATGGACGACCAGGCGGCGGGCAATGAACCGCGCGTCCTCCCCCGCACTGATCATCCGGGCCAGATAGTGCAAGGCCGCGTCCACGTCGGAACCGCGGATCGACTTGATGAACGCGCTGATCACGTCGTAGTGCTGATCACCACCACGGTCGTAACGGACGGCGGCCCGATCGACGGCGGACTCGACATAGCTGAGCGTGACGACTGCCGGCGCATCGGCATCGGAGCCGGTATCGGAGAGCACCGCATCCGCGGCCGCCTCGAGCGCGGTCAGGCCGCGCCGTGCGTCTCCACCCGAGATCTTCTCCAGATGGTCGAGCGCATCGTCGTCGATGGTGACCGCGCCGCCGAGGCCACGCTGATCAGCTGCGGCCCGCACCAGCAGCTTTCGGATGTCGGCGCTGCCGAGGGACCGCAACTGCAGCACCAGCGACCGGGACAGCAGCGGGGCCACCACCGAGAACGACGGATTCTCGGTGGTCGCGGCGACAAGCAGCACGATCCGGTTCTCGACCGCGTCGAGCAGCGCATCCTGCTGGGTTTTGGAGAATCGGTGGACCTCGTCGATGAACAGCACGGTCTGGGTGCCGGCGATCAGCCGTCGACGCGCGGCATCGATCACCGCACGGACTTCCTTCACACCCGACGACAGCGCCGAGAGAGCCTCGAACCGACCACCCGCTGCGGTCGAGATCAGCGAAGCCATCGTCGTCTTCCCGGTGCCCGGCGGGCCGAACAACAGAACCGAGGCGGCGCCGGAACCGTCGATCAGCCGACGCAGCGGAGAACCGGCTTCGAGTAGATGTTCTTGTCCGACAATCTCTTCGAGCGTCTGCGGCCGCATACGAACGGCGAGCGGTGCACCCGCGGCCGGACGGGCCAGACCACCGGTGATCGGATCAGGCGGTGCGACGGGGGCGTCGAAAAGGCCGCTCTGATCAGTGGTCATCGGTGTGGCACATCAGTGAAGCCAGGATGAATCCAGCGCCTGACCGACCGAATCGGAGAACCCGGCGAGCGCGGGTTCATCGGCGCGCCGGGCGGCGTCGGCCAGCGCGGACCACCGGTCGACGATCACCCGCGGATCGGAGGTGCTCAGGGCCAGACCATGGGCTTCGTCGGCCCGGCCGACATCGGTGTCGTCGATCGGCAACATCCACATCGTCGAGAGCCACACCCACGCCAGGCGCGCCAGTACCGCCTTGCGCGCCAGCTCACGGTCCGATCCCAGGCTCGGCCAGATGGCCTGCACCTCCGAGCGCCAGGCGTCGAGCATCAGGGTCTCGAGATCCACCCGTGCGGCCGCCGAACTCGGCGACAGCCACGGCGCAAAGGTCACCAGTGCGTAGGCGATGTCGAGGGTGGCGTCGCGGAAACCGCCCCACTCGTAGTCGAGGAATCGCACGCCGTCGTCGTTGATCAGGATGTTCTCGGGGCCCACATCCGACGGGCTGAAGGCCCGGTGGTCACCTTCACCGAACAGGTCACGCGCGGCTGCGAGCGCCTCCCGGACACTCGGGTCGAGTGTCAGTCCCAGCATCTCGGTCACCACCTTCGGCGCCGAGTCGACCGCGGCCTCGAACTGGCTCCTCAATGCGTCGACGGCGATACCGTCGGCGCCCTGCCGCAGCAGTGCCGCGAAGTCGTTCTCGCCGCCGACCGTGGCCGAGTGCATCCGTCCCAGCGCCTGGCCCCAGGCGCTGACGGAGTTGCCGACCGCAGCGGTGTCTTTGGTGCGCAGGAGTTCTGTCATCGAACGGCCGTCGCCGAGGTCGCTGAGGACCAGAACCCGCGACGCGAGATCGAAGGCGATCAGCGCCGGGCCCGGTCGTGACTCGGTCGGCAGTGCGTTGGCGTATTTGTACGAGGCGACCTCGCGGTAGAAAGACGCACCCGACCCGGTGTCGCCGTCACCGAGGACCTTGATCACCAACGTGCGATCGCCAGAGAAAGGATTCTTCGCGACTCGAACCCGCAGGACTTGGGTTCGACCGCTGCCACCGAGGTCAGAGGGTTCGGCTAAGGACACCGGGGAGCCGGCGCGAGCGGCCAGAAGCCGCTCAGCTGCCTGCACCGCGCCGGTTTTCTGGCTATCGGCTAGAACAGTCATCCCTTACAACCTACCCAAGAAACACCGGCCAGAATTACATCCATAGGAAATGGCATCAATTTTCTGGTGAGACATCCACGGAGACATCGATTTTACTCTTCCGAGATTCGGTATAGATAACGCCTCTTAACGGTGGTACATCGTCGTAATCGCGGCCCCACGCCACCGTGACGTGACGTTCGTCGACGAGTTTGTCGTTGGTGGGGTCGAACGCGATCCAGCGATCACCCGGAAGCCACACCGCAGCCCACGCATGTGACGCGTCGGCACCGAAGATCCGCTCGCGCCCCGGCGGCGGGTCGGTGGCCAGGTACCCCGAGACGTACCGCGCCGCGAGCCCCTGGGACCGCAGACATGCGATCGCCACCCGGGCGAAGTCCTGACAGACACCCTCCCGACGCTCCATGACCGTGTCGACCTTGGTGCTGATCGCCGTGGACCCCGACCGGTACGTGAAATCACGGAAGATGCGGCTGGTGAGTTCGCGCACCACGTCGAGCAGGGGCGCACCGGGTGTGAAGATCTCCGACGCGTACCTGGCGACCGCGGGTCCGATCTCCGGCGGGTAGAGATCGAGGCGGAACTCCACCGCCCGAGCGCCTGCCGCACCGGTCGGGCGCGCCGACTCCCACCGCGCCCGCGCCGCCTCCGAGTTCAGCAACCCCTGATCGATGGGGTCCACGTCGACCGTCGACACACCGGTCACCTCCAGACGACGGTGCGGGGTGACGACGTGGAAGTAGCTGTCGTGGTTGCCGTAGATGTCGACGCCCGTCGAGCGGTCCGAGGGTTCGGGATCGATGGTGATCGCGCTGTCGATCACCCGCTGACCGGGCAGGTCACGTGGTTGCAGATGGCAGCGGCCGTAGCTGCTGCTGACCACGTCGTCGTAGTCGTAGCGCGTCCGATGCGTGATCCGGTAGCGGCGGGTGACGCCCTCGGCGAAATCTGCGGAGGGCCGCAATTGCTCGTCGGCCGTGTTCACAACGCCCCCTCTGATCCGGCACCCCACAGCGGCTGCATGTCCACCGGCTGGGCAAGTCTGGTGCGCCCGAGCACATCCGAGATCTCGCGGAGCCCGGAATCGAGGGTACGCATCAATTCGGCCAGTTCCACACGCTGACCGCCGGCTCCGAACGCGGCCAGGTCCGCCGGGTCGACGCGGCGCAGTTCTGACGCCAAATCCTCGACGATCCGCTCCGCGGCCGCAGACCGGATCTCGGTCGGCAGTGCGGTCAGGTCATCACGCAACGTCTGCAGCTGATAGATCATCGCCCGCGGGTTGCCCTCGTCGAACAGCATCAGGGCGGCCACCGAAGCCATCCTGACGATGCCCCTGTTTCGGCGGCGATAGGTGATGATCGACTCGCTGGCCGACAGGTACGCCTCCAGCAGACCCTGTTCGGTGTCCGCGTCGTGTTGCGGAACCAGGATCGCCGAGGTGAGGCCGGCCAGCATCTGCGCGCGCTCGATCCGTCGCCCGATGTCCATGAACAGCCAGCCCGCGTCGTGCACCATCGATTCGGACTGCAGTCCGGCCAGGGCAAGGAGTCCGTGCAGGATGTCGTCGTGTGCGCGGCCGAGTTCGGAGCCGTCCCGCTCGGTGTCGTCTCCACCGCCCGCGGCCGGTGCGGCACCCAGTTCGTTCAGGGCCCGGTCGATCGAGCTGAGCACCATCCACGTGCTCGTCGACAGCTGGTCCCGGATGGCCCGGGCCAATTGCTGCAGGCGGCTGACGGCGAAAGCGACCGAACCGGGTGTCCGGCGGGTGCCGGTCATCATGTGCAACCGCGCGGTCGCCGCGATGACCTCATCGGGCTCCGGGGCCTTGCTGCTGTCGAAATCGCGCAGGCCGCTGATG
This sequence comes from Williamsia sp., assembly GCF_036566845.1. Lineage (GTDB taxonomy): Bacteria > Actinomycetota > Actinomycetes > Mycobacteriales > Mycobacteriaceae > Williamsia. The sequence goes on along the minus strand of NZ_DATCVM010000152.1, from coordinate 31,409 downwards.
TCCTTGAGCACCTCGGAGTTGCCCGACGCGGCCGCGATTGCGCTCAGGAACAACGGGATCGACGCAGTGCCGGTCATCCAGGGCCGGTACCGGTAGGCCTCGTAGCGCTCGCGGGCGACCTTGACCATTCTGGTGGTCAGCTCGGCCCGCTCCCCGTAACGCCCGAACCAGAACAGGTCGGACAACACCCGCGGTGAGCTGACCACCGGGTCCGAGCTGGGCCGGACCTGGATCGAACCACCACCGGCGACGATGATCGGGACACTCCGGTCCCCGGACTCCTCTACCCGGACCTGGCCTGCGGCCGGTTCCACGGTGGTCACCCAGACATCTTTTCCGGCAACGGAAGTCATGGCCGATCCGGCAGCGCCGTCGGCGAGCACCTGGCCGAGGCCGCCGGGCAGGACCGCGTACCCCGATCCCTGGGCGACACAGAACGAACGGATGCCGACCGGGGCGGCGCGCAGCGGTGAACCGGACGTGCGTGACCCGGTCGGGCTCGGCGTCGAGGACGGTGCCACCGAAAACCGTTCCAGCGCACGGCCGACCCACTGCCACGGCTCCGTGGCGATGCGGGTGCGTAGTGTGTCGATCCCACCGGCGCTGAGCAGCGGTCCGGAGAACTCCTCACCGGTACGGAAGTTCGTCACGGCCAGGAGCGGGAGATCCGCCAGCAACTTCGTTCGTTCGAGATCGTTTCCGGCCCAATATGTTTGCACCGAGTTCAGCGACAGCTCCTCGCCGAGGAGGTGTTTGCTGACCGCGGGCAGGACCGTGTGCAGCGCCGGGTTCTCGAGCACCCCGCTACCGAGCGTGTTCAGCACGGTGACCGTCCCGCGCGAGACGGCTTCCACCAGACCGGTGACACCCAGCCGGGAATCGGCGCGCAGGTCGAGCGGATCAGAGTAGTCGGAGTCGACCCGCCGGAGGATCACGTCGAGCCGCTTGAAGGTGCCCAGCGACCGCATGTAGACCGTGCCGTCCCGGACCACGAGGTCGGCCGCCTCCACCAGCGGAAAGCCGAGGATCGACGCCAGGTAGGCCTGATCGAACGCGGTCTCCGACAACGAACCCGGGGTCAGCACCGCGACTGTCGGCTCCTCGATGCCCTGAGGTGCGTACTCGAAGGTCGCCAGCCGGAATGTGGCCGCGAACGCCGACATCGGCCGCGGGACACAACGTTGCAGCAGGCGCGGGAACGCCCGCGACATCAGCTGCCGGTCGGCCAGCGCGTAGCCGATCCCCGACGGCGCCTGAGCGCGATCTGAGTAGACCTGGTGCTCACCGCTCGGGACCCGGCCGATGAGGGCCGCGTGCATGAACAGCATGTGGGACCGGACCTGTGGGAAACGGGAGGCCTTCCGGACGTACCCGGGGTGACCGTAGATCATCTCCGGTGGCACCAACCCCGACGTGATCACCGTCTGGTCGGCGTAGATGTCCGACAGCAGCGCATCGAGGACCCGAGCCCGTTGTTCGATGCCCTTCTCGAGAAGCTGCCACTGCGATCCGTCGAACAGCAGTGGCACGGAGTCGAGTTCCCAGCGCCGTTGCTGCGTCGAGGTCCCGATCGGTGAGTTGTAGGTGATGCCGTCGTCGTCGACCAGGGTCCGCACCCGCTGATCGGCCTGCCGGAGTCCGGCATCGGCCAACCGCTCGAGTCCGTCGACGAGACCGGCCCACTGGCCGCGGATCGCGCCGGTGCTGTCGAACAGCTCGTCGAAGGGTCCCGACTGCGATCCCGGCGTTGCCGGGAGATCGAACAATCCGTACCGGTCAGACCGGTATCGGTCCAAAATCCCAGTGGGCTCGATCCTTGGCAATGTCACCGCAGGACTGTACGTGCTCGCCGCATATCCAAAATCATCGGCACACCGGAATCGGTCGCGAGCCGCGCCTGATACTCGCGGAGCTTGGCCGTGTCGACCGTGCCGACCTGATGTCCGGATGCCTCGAAGCGTCCGTTTCGGCGGGATTCGGCCTCCACCGCATTCACCGGCGGACGTTCGTACGCCAGGCCACCGGGATGGATGACGTGGTAGGTCGCGCCGCCCACCGAACGCCCGTTATGGGTGTCGACGAGATCGAACACCAGCGGGCTGTCGATGGTGATCGTCGGATGCAGCGCACTCGGCGGCTGCCAGGCCCGGAACCGGATACCGGAGACGGACTCCCCCGCCCGGCCCGTCGAGGCCAGTGGGACCGGTACGCCGTTGCAGGTCAGTATGAATCGGTTCGTGTCGCCGCCGAGCATGCGGACCTGCACCCGTTCGATCGACGAATCGACGTAGCGGGCGGTGCCGCCGAATGCGGATTCCTCGCCGAGGACGTTCCACGGCTCGATCGCGCCACGCAACTCGATCTCGACGTCACGGATGTGCACCGTGCCCAGGCGCGGGAAGCGGAACTCTGTGAACGGGGCCAGCCAGGCGGTGTCGAAGTCGTATCCGGCATCACGGAGATCTTCGGCGACGTTCGCGATGTCGTCGATCACGTAGTGCGGCAACAGGTGCCGGCCGTGGAGGTCGGCGCCGTGGCGTTGCAGCCGCGCCCGGTAGGGCTTGTCCCAGAACCAGGAGACCAGGCTGCGCACGAGCAACGACTGCACCATCGCCATCTGGTGATGTGGCGGCATCTCGAAACCACGCAGTTCCAGCAGACCGAGCCGGCCCCGCGTCGAGTCAGGGCTGTACATCTTGTCGATGCAGAATTCCGCACGGTGGGTGTTGCCGGTGATGTCGGTCAGCAGGTGCCGCAGCGCCCGGTCGGTCACCCACGGCAGATGATGACCGGTGTTGCCGGCAGCCGTCTCCTGGCTGATGCGATCGATCTCGGCGAAGGCGACCTCGAGTTCGTAGAGCGAACTCTCCCGTCCCTCATCGACGCGGGGTGCCTGCGAGGTGGTGCCGATGAACCGGCCCGAGAACAGGTAGGACAGCGACGGGTGCAGCTGCCAGTAGGTCAGCATCGAGACCAGCAGATCCGGGCGGCGCAGCATCGGCGAATCGGCCGGGCGGATGCCGCCGAGCGTGATGTGGTTGCCGCCGCCGGTACCACCGTGGCTACCGTCGAGGTCGAACGACTCGGTGCCGAGCCGCACCCGGCGAGCCTGGTCGTAGAGGGTCTCGAGGAGTTCAGACTGTTCGACGAAGGACGACGTCGGCTGGATGTTGACCTCGATGACACCGGGGTCGGGTGTGATCGTCATCGACGTCAGCCGCGGATCCGACGGTGGGCCATAGCCCTCGATGACCACCGGCTTGCCCACCTCGGCGGCACTGCGCTCGACCATGTTGATCAGTTCCGCGAAATCGTCGCCGGTCTCGGTGGGTGGCAGGAAGACGTAGAGGACACCGTTGCGCTCCTCCGCGACCAGTGCGGTGACCGACCGGCCCGACGGCTCGACGAGGTCGGTGCCGGTGTCGGTGTCGGTGTCGGTGTCGGGGACATCCTTCTCTGCTGCCGCCTTTGCTTCTGCGGCGGCCCGCGCCTTCTGCACCTCCGGGGTGATCCACAGTGGTTCACCGTCACCGGGCACACCGGTCTCCCCGGACGACGTACCGGGGCGGGCACCGGGCAGCGATTCTCCGGCCATCCCGGTCCGCGGCATGACGGGCGCGGACGCGGCAGGTGCTTCCGACACCGAAGGCGGCAACGGAAGTTCTTCAGCCGAGGTGAGGTCGTCGAGCGGTTCGATGTCGAACGCCGTCGGGTCGGTCAGGAAGAACTGCATGTTCGGCTCCCAGAAGAGAGCATCGAGCGGCAGTCGCAGGCCCGCCGGAGAATTGCCGGGGCTCAGGACCAACCGGCCGCGCCGGGTCTTCCACAACGCGCTCTGCCAGCCGACACCGTCGGGGGCACGGTTGATCGGCATCACATACGCGGTGGGGCTCGACACCGACGAATCGAGCTCGGCCAGAAGGCGTTTGCGGATCTCTGTCGAGTCCTTGTCGGGCGTCAGATCGTCGGCGGTCGCCTCGGCGGCCTCCGATTCCCGGTCCGGCGGTGCCCCCACAGGCAGCCGCACCAACTCGGCGAGCCGCAGCAGCGGATCCTCGTACGCCGGCATCACCTGTGACTCCGGCAGCCGAAGACGACCGGCCAGCGCGGAGATGAAGGCTTCCGGCGCCTTGGCGGTGGCCGGGTCGGTGGGCCCGAGTCCGCCGGGCGCCTGCCACTCCATGGTGGCCTTCGCCGCGTCCTTGGTCGGCCAGGGATCATCGAGCAGATCGGGGTTGTTCCACAGCGCTTTTCCGTCGGCGCGCCAGATCACATCGATCTGCCACCGCGGCAACGGTTCACCGGGATACCACTTGCCCTGCCCGCGCTGCACCAACCCCTTGGGTGCGTAGATCTTCTTCACCCGATCGGTCAGATCCGAAGCGAGTGAACGCTTGTGGGGCCCGTCGGCGTCGGTGAGCCACTCCGGGTCCACCTGGTTGTCCAACGAGACGAACGTCGGCTCGCCGCCCATCGTGAGCCGCACATCACCATCGCGCATCCGGGCATCGAGGTTGGTTCCGAGGTCGACGATCCGCTTCCACTGGTCGCCGGAATACGGCAGCGTGACCCGCGGATCCTCGTGGAATCGGGAGACCTCGTTCGAGAAGTCCATCACCGCATGGCATTTGCCGGTGGCACCGGTGATCGGTGCGGCCGCGCCCGGATGTGGGGTGGCCGCCAGCGGGATGTGCCCTTCGCCGGCGAACAGGCCCGACGTCGGATCCATACCCACCCAACCCGCACCTGGCAGGTAGACCTCGGTCCAGGCGTGCAGGTCGGTGAAGTCGGCGTCGGGTCCGGACGGGCCATCGATCGACTTGATGTCGGAGGTCAGCTGCACGAGATACCCCGAGACGAAGCGGGCCGCCAGGCCCAGGCGCCGCAGGATCGCCACCAGCAACCAGGCGGAGTCGCGACACGAGCCGACTCCGCTGTCGAGGGTGAACTCCGGCGCCTGCACCCCTGATTCGAGGCGCACCGTGTACCGGACGTCGTCACGGACCGCCGAGATCAGCTGGACGAGATAGTCGATGACGCGCATCTTGCCGGACGCGCGATGATCCGCCACCCACTTGGTGACCAAGGGATCGGTGCCCGGCACGTCCACCGGCCGCAGATAGACCTCGAGGTCACGACGGAGTTCCTCGGGATACTCGAAGCCGACGTTCTCCGCCCATTCCTCGATGAAGAAGTCGAACGGGTTGATCGCGGTGAGGTCGGCGACCAGACCGACGGTGAAGCTCAGAACCGTGGTCGGTTCCGGAAACACCAAGCGCGCCAGGTAGTTGCTGAAGGCATCCTGCTGCCAGTTGAGGAAGTGGTCGCCGGGTTCGACCTTCAGCGAGTACGCCTCGATCGGCGTTCTGGAGTGAGGGGCCGGACGCAGCCGCAGGACATGTGGATAGACCTTGGTCAACCTGTCGAAGTTGTACGTGGTCCGGTGTTCGAGTGCCACCTTGATGGTCAACTGGCGATACCTCCGTGCGTCCCAAAGGGTCAGGAAGCAAGTTGACCACACTCTGCGCCGTACCGCCGGACACAGACTGACCAAAAAACCACCCGTTCCGGTCACACCCACCTGCTGCAACTGGTGGGTATGACTGAAACGGGTGATTCTGTGAGCGGGTCCGGCTGGAGCGGTCAGGCGTCGGCGGGCTTCGTGGCGACCGGTGCCTGTTGCGACTTCGGTGCCGCAGGCTTCGCGTCGATGCCTGATTCCTTGCGCTGGGTCGGGGTGATCGCTGCGGGCGCATCGGTCAGTGGATCGATACCGCCACCGGACTTCGGGAAAGCGATCACGTCGCGGATCGACGGCTGGCCGGCCAGCAACGCGGTGATGCGGTCCCAGCCGAAGGCGATACCACCGTGCGGCGGAGCCCCGTACGCGAACGCGTCGAGCAGGAAGCCGAACTTCTCCTGGGCCTCGTCGTGCGAGATACCCATGATCTTGAAGACGAGTTCCTGGATGTCGCGCTTGTGGATACGGATCGAGCCGCCACCGATTTCGTTGCCGTTGCAGACGATGTCGTAGGCGTAGGCCAATGCCGAACCCGGATCGGACTCGAGCACATCGACCGACTCCGGCTTGGGTGAGGTGAAGGCGTGGTGCACCGCCGTCCACGCACCGGAACCCACCGCCACGTCACCGCTTGCGGTCGCATCGTCGGCCGGCTCGAAGAGTGGTGCATCGACAACCCAGGTGAACGCCCAGTCGCCGTCCTTGATCAGGCCGAGCTTCGACGCGATCTCGCCGCGGGCCGCACCGAGCAGCGCCCGCTGCGCCTTGGCCGGGCCGGCCGCGAAGAAGACACAGTCGCCGGGGTTGGCGCCGACGTGCGCGACCAGGCCGTCGCGTTCGGCCTCGGACAGGTTCTTGGCAACCGGACCGCCGAGCGAGCCGTCTTCCTGAACCAAGACGTAGGCAAGACCCTTGGCGCCACGCTGCTTGGCCCATTCCTGCCACGCGTCGAGCTGGCGGCGCGGCTGGCTTGCGCCACCTGGCATGACGACAGCACCCACGTACGGCGCCTGGAAGACGCGGAACGGGGTGTCCTTGAAGTACTCGGCGCACTCGACGAGTTCGATGTCGAAGCGCAGGTCGGGCTTGTCGCTACCGAAACGACGCATCGCGTCCGCGTACGTGATCCGCGGGATCGGCGTCTGCACGTCGTAGCCGATCAACTTCCACAGTGCGACCAGGATCTCTTCGCCGAGGGCGATGATGTCGTCCTGTTCGACAAAGCTCATCTCGATGTCGAGCTGGGTGAACTCGGGCTGCCGGTCAGCGCGGAAGTCCTCGTCGCGGTAGCACCGGGCGATCTGGAAGTAGCGCTCCATACCGGCCACCATCAGCAGCTGCTTGAACAGCTGCGGGCTCTGCGGCAGGGCATAGAACGTGCCCGGCTGCAGGCGGGCGGGGACCAGGAAATCGCGGGCACCCTCGGGTGTCGAGCGGGTCAGGGTCGGGGTTTCGATCTCGACGAAGTCCTGCTCCAGCAACACATTTCGCGCGGCCTGGTTGACTTTCGAGCGTAACCTCAGGGCGCTGCCGGGACCTTCGCGACGAAGGTCGAGGTAGCGGTACTTCAGCCGGGCTTCCTCACCCGGGTTCTCGTCCAACTGGAAGGGCAGCGGCGCCGACTCGTTGAGGACAACCAGTTCGGTGGCGTTGAGCTCGATCTCGCCGGATTCCAGGTTGGGGTTCTCGCTGCCCGCCGGGCGCTGCTCGACAACACCGGTGACCTGGACGCAGTACTCTGCACGCAGGCGGTGCGCGGGCGTGGCGACGGCCTCGTCCCGGAAAACGACTTGAGCAAGTCCGGAGCTGTCCCGCAGATCGATGAAGATCACGCCGCCGTGGTCGCGTCGGCGCGCCACCCAGCCGGTCAACGTCACGGTCCGCCCGGCGTTCGCGGCTCGCAGTGATCCGGCAAATTGGGTGCGCAGCACAATGGTCCTCTCGAAGGGCGACGATTTGTATCGTGCAACATCCTACGGCTGCCGCATTCGGCCAAGAACGGCACAGGTCATGCGATGCTGACCGCATGACTTTTCGAGGCGGCGGGCCCTTGGCTACCGGCAACGTTTCCGGCGGCGGAGGTGGCGGTCGCGGCAAGCTCGCCATCGGCGGCGGAGCGGGCCTGCTCATCGTCATCGTGGCGGCGCTGTTCGGGTTCGACCCGAACCTCTTGGACCTGGGCAGCGACGGCACGGGCTCCACATCCTCGTCGCAGGAGCAATCCGCGATCGACGAACAGATCGCCGGCTGCACCATCGAGAAGGCCAACACCGACACGGTGTGCCGGATCGTGGCCACCACCAACAGCCTCGACGCGGTGTGGTCCGACATCATGCCCGGATATGAACCACCCAAGACGATCATCTTCGAGGGCAGTGTCAACACCGCGTGCGGCCCCGCGACCTCCGACGTGGGCCCGTTCTACTGCCCCGGCGACCAGACCGCGTACTTCGATCCGTCGTTCTTCAACGTCCTGAGCGATCGACTCGGCGGTGGCGACGGACCACTCGCCCAGGAATATGTGGTCGCGCACGAATACGGCCACCACATCGAGTACCTCACCGGCGCACTGCAGCAAGGACAGCGCATGGGCGCGGCCGGCCCCACATCAGGTTCGGTGCGGATCGAACTGCAGGCCGATTGCCTGGCCGGAGTGTGGGCGTACCACGCGGACAAGGGCCCCGACGCGATGCTCGAGCCGCTGACGCAACAACAGATCAACGATGTGATCAAGACCGCCAAGGCAATCGGGGACGACGCCATCGGTGGCGACGCCTCCAACCCCGAGGGCTGGACCCACGGCTCGTCCGATCAGCGGGTCCGCTGGTTCAACATCGGCTACACCTCCGGGGATCAGAACTCCTGCAACACGTTCGAGGCCGCGACCCTATGACCCGATCCAGCCCCGTCGACCGGATCGCCGAGGAACATCTCGAGCAGTCGTGTGCACTCAACCCGATCGAGGCCACGCACCTCGGGGTGGCCGGTTACGACGATCGTCTGCCCGACTTCGCGCCGGACGGCGAGGCCGATCGGGTATCCGCCCGGCGTGAGGCACTGACCTCTCTCGCGGCGGCGACGGTCACCGACGACGTCGACCGCGTGACGGTCGCGACGATGTCCGATCAGTTGCGTCGTGCGCTCGCCGTCGACGACGCCGGTCTCCGGGTCGGTGAGGTCAACGTCATCGAATCCCCGCTGCAGGGTGTTCGCGATGTCTTCGACCTGATGTCGACCACCACACCCGCGGAGCAGGACCTGTTCCTGGCCCGGCTGTCACAGATCCCGTCCTGTACCCGGTCGATCATCGCCGGGATTCGCCATCGCGTCCACACCGGTCCCCCGCTGGTGAGCCGCCAGGTGAATCTGTGTGCCACACAGGCGGACACCGCCACCGGGTCGATCTTCAGCAACGCCGCCGCGATCGAGCGCACCGACAAGGCCGATCTGCTCGACAACCTGCGCGGGCAGGTGGGTGCGGCGATGACCGATCTCGCCGCGGTGCTGCGCGAGGAGGTGCTGCCCCGCACCGTCGATGCCGATGCGGCGGGCCGCGACCGCTACCGACTCCATTCGGCCGAGTTCGTGGGCGCCGACATCGACGTCGACGATGCATACGCGTGGGGCATCGACCTACTCGAATCGATTGTGGCCGAACAGGAGACGTTGGCACAGCAGATCGCTCCCGGTGCCGGCGTGGCCGGCGCCCTCGAAGCGCTCAACAACGATCCCCGCTACCAGATGACCGACCGCGATGCGTTTGTCGCGTGGATGCAGGAGTTGTCCGACCGCGCGACGGACGAGGTCGGCCGCCTGCACTTCGACATTCCCGCCGAACTGACCGCGCTGGAATGCCGGCTGGCGCCGTCGGCGACCGGGATCATCTACTACACGATGCCCAGCGAAGACCTGAGCCGTCCGGGCCGGATGTGGTGGTCGGTGCCACCGGAGCAGCAGGTCTTCCACACCTGGCAGGAGACCACAACGGTCTTCCACGAAGGTGTACCCGGCCATCACCTGCAGCTGGGTTCGGCGATGGTGAGCCCCGAACTGAACCGGTGGCGCAAACTGGCGTCGTTCACATCCGGTCACGGCGAGGGCTGGGCCCTGTACGCCGAGCGGCTGATGGGCGAACTGGGCCGGCTCGACGATCCGGGCGATCGGATGGGCATGCTCGACTCACAGCGTCTGCGCGCCGCCCGCGTGGTGGTGGACATCGGCGTCCACTGCGGGCTGAAGGCACCGGCCTCGGTGGGCGGCGGTACCTGGGATGCCGACAAGGCCTGGCAGTTCCTGACCGCGGCGGTGGCGATGGACCGGACCGTCCTGCGCTTCGAACTCAACCGCTACCTCGGATGGCCGGGGCAGGCTCCGTCGTACGCGCTGGGACAACGTGTCTGGCAGCAGGCCCGCGACAACTACCTGCGCCGCGATCCGTCTCGTACCCTCAAGGACTTCCACCGCCAGGCGCTTGCCCTCGGCGGTGTCAGTCTCGATGTACTGCGAGCCGAACTGACCTGAACCCCCTCCGCAAACGCTCCGGAAATGCGAAGACGCTCCACGTACACGTGGAGCGTCTTCGCACAAGTGGAGCGTTTACAGGGTGGTGGGCCCGCGACTAACCAGGTGGGTTCTCGGCCGTCGGGAACTCGGGGGTGTGGGCCTCACTCCCCCATGTCCGGCCCGTATGCGGGGCCGGCGCCGGATCACCGTCGACGGTGAAGGTGCAGGCGGTCAGTCCGGTCGCCAGGACGACACCCATCACGACCGCCACCCACCGGCGCCGCGCACCCATCGCCGCTATCCCTGCGCCAGTGCCGAATTGATGTGCGCCACAACATCATCGAGCGCAACGCGCTGCTGCTCGCCGTTGGTCAGGTCTTTGAGCTCCACCTGACCGTCGGCGAGTTCGTTCTCCCCGAGCACCAGTGCGAACCGGGCGCCCGAGCGGTCGGCAGCCTTCATCGCACCCTTGAGGCCACGTCCGCCGTACGCGATGTCGGCGCGGATGCCGGCGGCGCGGAGCCGGCCGGTGATCGCCACCAGCTCGTCTTTTGCGGCCTCACCCATCGGGACCCCGAACACCTCGCACCGCGCATCACTCGCTGCGGCAATGCCTTCGGCCTCCAGCGCGAGCACGGTCCGGTCGACGCCGAGCCCGTACCCGATCCCCGACAACTCCTGCTTGCCGCCGAGCTGCTTCATCAGGCCGTCGTAGCGTCCGCCACCACCGATACCCGATTGCGCGCCGAGTCCGTCGTGGACGAACTCGAACGTGGTCTTGGTGTAGTAGTCGAGGCCGCGCACCAGTCGCGGGTTCTTCTCGTACGGAACGCCGAGACGGTCGAGGTGCCCGATGACCGCGTCGTAGTGTTCGCGTGCGGAGTCGGACAGATAATCGATCATCAGCGGCGCCGACGCGGTTGCCTCACGAATGTGCGGACGCTTGTCGTCGAGCACACGCAGTGGGTTGATCTCCGCCCGGCGCCGGGTGTCCTCGTCGAGGTCGAGCCCGAAGAGGAACTGCTGCAATGCCTCCCGGTACTGCGGCCGGCAGGTGTCGTCACCGAGCGAGGTGATCTCGAGACGGAAACCGGTGAGACCGAGACGGCGGAAACCCTTGTCGGCGATGGCGATGACCTCGGCGTCGAGCGCCGGATCGTCGATGCCGATCGCCTCGACACCGACTTGCTGCAACTGCCGGTACCGACCGGTCTGCGGCTTCTCATACCGGAAGAAAGGCCCGTTGTACGACAACTTGACCGGCAACTGCCCACGGTCGAGACCGTGCTGGATCACCGCGCGCATGACACCGGCGGTGCCCTCGGGGCGCAGTGTCACCGAGCGGTCGCCACGGTCGGCGAACGTGTACATCTCCTTGGAGACGACGTCGGTGGATTCTCCGACACCGCGGGCGAACAACGCGGTGTCCTCGAAGATCGGGAGCTCGATGTGTGAGTACCCCGCCAGCCATGCCGCACGCGTCAGGGTGTCGCGTACCGCCACGAACTGAGCCGACTGCGGTGGCACATAGTCCGGAATACCTCGTGGAGCCTGAAATCCGGCATTCACAGCCCGTGACGTCCCTTCTTGGGTTGATCGGCGGCACCTGAACTGGTCAGGCCCGCGAGAAATGGGTTGGCGGTGCGTTCGCTACCGATGCTGGTCTGCTCGCCGTGGCCCGGCAGGACCACGGTGTTGTCGTCGAGGGACAGGAGTCGGTCGGCGATCGAGTCGAGGAGTTGCTGATGACTCCCCCCGGGCAGATCGGTGCGCCCGATCGAACCGGCGAACAGTACGTCACCCGAGAAACACACCGGCACAGTGCCCTCCGGGGTGTCGACGCCGATACCGAAGAGCACCGAGCCCTGGGTGTGGCCGGGCGCGTGGTCCACCGTGAACGACAGCCCCGCGACGTCGACCGTTTCGCGGTCGGTCAGTTCGATGACTTTTTCCGGCTCCCGGAACACCGTGTCACCGATGATCGAGGACATCGCCCGTCCGATCCCACGGCCCGGATCGGCCAGCATCGGCCGGTCGTCGGGATGGATGTAGGCCGGGATCGCGAACTCATCGCAGAGCTCCGCGGCATTCCAGGTGTGGTCGAGGTGACCGTGGGTCAACAGGACCGCCACCGGGTTCAGCTGATGCTCGGACAGGATCTCTCGAACCGCCGGTGCCGCATCCTGACCTGGGTCGATGATGATCGCATCAGTGCCGGGTCCGCTCGCCACCACATAACAGTTGGTGGCGAACATGCCGGCGGGGAAACCCGTGATCAGCATGGTCTGTTCTCCTCCGGTCGTACGACTGTTTCCCATCATCATCCCAGTACGGACAAACCTGCTCGCCACGGCCATCTATTCGAGTCGGACTCTTGTCCGGCGCGCCCTGGCATCGCCCGTATAACGTGCTCTCAGCAAGTGCTGGCAGACTCGCATCGGTGTCCCGCACCGGGGGCGCGAGCAATCGTAAGACTTTGACGGAGGTTCTCTGCAGTGTCGAGCAACAACGAGCAACGACGGCAAGCGGCAAAACGCAAGCTGGAGAAGCGGTTGGAGCACCAGCAGAAGGCCGCACGCAAGCGGAAGCTGATCATCATCGGCAGTTCGGTGGCCGTGGTTGTCATCGTTGCCGCGAGCGTGACCGCCTTTGCCGTCAAAAAGGTGTCCGACGACAACGAGAAGGCTCGCTGGACCGCCTGCGCGTACACGCCTGACGACACCGATCCGCTGGCCTCGTTGCCGCCGATCGAGCAGGTCCCCGCCGAGCAACAAGCCGAGTACCTGAAGTACAAGGAAGAGCTCACGGCCGGGATGGCCAACAAACGCACCACCCCGATGCCCGGTGACAAGCAACTGAAGAGCGGCACTCTCGACTCGGTGTTCGCCACCAACCAGGGTGATCTGCCGATGACGCTCGAGCGTGAGGGTGCACCCTGCAACGTCGGCGCGTTCGAGACGCTCATCAAGGCCGGTTACTACAACAACACCTCTTGCCATCGCCTCACCACCGAGGGCATCAAGGTGCTGCAGTGTGGCGATCCGACGGCAACGGGCGCAGGAGGACCCGGATGGTCGAGCCCCGACGAGGCGCCGACAAACCTGGCGCCGGCACCGGGTGACACGACCGGTCAGTCCGTCGTCTACCCCCGCGGAACGATCGCCGTCGCCAACAGTGGCCAGCCGAACACCGGCGCCAGCCAGTTCTTCATGGTCATCCAGGACAGCACACTGGCACCGAGCTACTCGGTCATCGGCACGGTTGATCCCGCCGGGCTCGAAGTCCTCGACAAGGTCGCCGCAGCCGGTGTCACACCCGGCGCCGACGGCGCTCCCGCCACCGATGGCAAGCCTGCTCTGCCGGTCGACATCTCCACCGCGACCATCACCAACTGAACTGACGCTCTGACCGACGAACTCGGCCGCCCCGATCAGGGGCGGCCGAGTTTGTTGTCTGTCGGATTCGACCGGCCGGAGGACGGCCACCGCTCAGGCGGCGGAGGTCACCCGGTAGACGTCGTAGACACCTTCGACGTTGCGTACGACGTTCAGTACGTGCCCGAGATGCTTGGGGTCGCCCATCTCGAAGGTGAACTTGCTGATGGCCACCCGGTCACGACTGGTGGTCACCGAGGCCGACAAGATGTTGACCCGCTCGTCCGCGAGAACCCTCGTCACGTCCGACAGGAGACGCGAACGGTCCAGCGCCTCGACCTGGATGGCGACCAGGAACACCGACGACGGTGACGGTGCCCATTTGACGTCGATGATCCGCTCCGACTGCTCGCGCAGCGACCCCGCGTTGGTGCAGTCGGTGCGGTGCACGCTGACGCCACCGCCGCGGGTCACGAACCCCATGATCTCGTCGCCCGGGACGGGGGTACAGCACTTGGCCAGTTTCGCGAGCACTCCGTCGGCGCCCGGTACCACCACACCGGCATCACCGGTCTGACGGACCGGAGAGGGCATCGTCGAGGGCGTGGACCGTTCGGCGAGTTCCTCTTGCGCGTCCTCCAGGCCACCGAGCTGGGCCACGAGCCGACTGACCACGTGCCGCGCCGACACATGGCCTTCGCCGACGGCGGCATACAACGCCGACACATCGGCGTACCGCAGCTCGCTGGCAATCGCACTCATCGAGTCGCCGTTGAGCAGCCGCTGGATCGGAAGTCCGCCGCGGCGAACCTCTTTGATGATCGCTTCCTTGCCGGACTCGAGTGCTTCTTCGCGACGTTCCTTGGCGAACCACTGCCGGATCTTGGCCGTGGCCCGCGGGCTGACAACAAAGTTCTGCCAGTCCCGGGACGGACCCGCCGTCACCGCCTTCGAGGTGAAAACTTCGACCACTTCACCGTTTTCGAGCTTGCGCTCCAGCGCCACGAGTCGACCGTTGACCCGCGCGCCGATGCACCGGTGACCCACCTCGGTGTGTACCGCGTACGCGAAGTCGACCGGCGTCGACCCCATCGGAAGGGTGATCACATCACCCTTCGGGGTGAAGACAAAGATCTCCTTGACCGCGAGGTCGTACCGCAGCGATTCGAGGAACTCCCCCGGATCGGCTGCCTCCCTTTGCCAATCGAGCAACTGGCGCATCCACGCCATGTCGTCGATCTCAGAGGCTTCCGATCCCGCCTTGGAGCCGTTTTTCCCTCGGGTCTCCTTGTACCGCCAGTGCGCGGCGATGCCGAACTCCGCGGTGCGATGCATGTCCCGGGTCCGGATCTGCACTTCCAGCGGCTTGCCCTCGGGACCGATCACCGTGGTGTGCAGCGACTGATAGACACCGAAGCGAGGCTGGGCGATGTAGTCCTTGAAGCGGCCCGCCATCGGCTGCCAGAGCGAATGCACCACGCCCACAGCGGCATAGCAGTCTCGGAGGTCGTCGCACAGGATGCGCATGCCGACCAGGTCGTGGATGTCGTCGAACTCGCGGCCCTTGACGATCATCTTCTGGTAGATGGACCAATAGTGCTTGGGGCGCCCTTCGACAGTTGCGGTGATGCGCGACCCCTCGAGCGACTTGATGATGTCGGCGCGGACGCGCGCGAGGTAGGTGTCGCGCGACGGTGCCCGGTCGGCGACCAGCCGGACGATCTCCTCGTATCGCTTGGGATGCAGGATCGCGAAAGCCAGGTCCTCGAGCTCCCACTTGACCGTGGCCATACCGAGGCGGTGGGCCAGCGGAGCGATGACCTCGAGCGTCTCCCGCGCTTTGCGGGCCTGCTTCTCGGGCGGGAGGAAGCGCATGGTCCGCATGTTGTGCAGGCGGTCGGCCACCTTGATCACCAGCACCCGCGGGTCCCGGGCCATCGCGATGATCATCTTGCGGATGGTCTCGGCCTCGGCGGCATTGCCCAGTGTGACCTTGTCGAGTTTGGTGACGCCGTCGACGAGATGGGCAACTTCCTGCCCGAAGTCCTCGGAGAGCTGCTCGAGCGAATAGCCGGTGTCCTCGACGGTGTCGTGCAGCAACGCCGCGATGAGGGTCGTGGTGTCCATCCCGAGGTCGGCGAGAATCGTCGCCACGGCCAGCGGGTGGGTGATGTACGGGTCGCCGGACTTGCGGAACTGACCGCTGTGGCGCGACTCTGCGGTGTCGTATGCCCGCTGCAGCACTTGGACGTCGGCCTTGGGGTAGAGGTCGCGATGCAGGGCGACCAGGGGCTCGAGAACAGGTCTGATGGAGCTCTTGGTCGCTGTCATGCGACGGGCGAGGCGGGCACGCACACGCCGTGACGCCGACGTCGACACCGCGGCGCCACCGGTCTTCGTTTCGGGATCTTTGTCACCGGTGGTCACCGATGCAGTCTTCGAAGCCTCATCAGCCATCTGTCACCTCCGTTGTCGCCAAGACTAGTCGTCTCAACCCGGCGCCAATGCGCTGAGCCCGACGTTGCCGCAGGCCGCGCCGACCGCCTCGCGCCCGCCCAGACCGTCGAGTTCCATCACCACGGCGATCGAGACCGGGATCGCACCGGCCTGCCGCAGCAGTTTCACCGCCGCGATGACCGTTCCGCCGGTGGCCAGGACGTCGTCGATGACAAGAACGCGGCGTCCGGTCAGATCGAGCCCGTCCGCCGGGATCTCCAGGCTCGCAGTGCCGTATTCGAGGGTGTACGACTCCGTCAGGACCGGTGGCGGCAACTTGCCGGCCTTGCGCAGCGCCAGCACACCGGTGCCCAGTTGCAATGCGACACCAGAACCCAACAAGAATCCGCGGGCGTCGATTCCCGCCACCAGGTCGACCCCGTCGACGCCACCGGATGCCAGCCCGGTGATCACTGCGCGCAATCCCTCGGGATCGGCCAGGACCGGCGAGAGGTCCTTGAATTGGATTCCGGGAGAAGGGAAATCGGCCACTCTTCTGGTGAGTCGTTCGATCGCCGTGAGGGCGTCGAGGCTGATCGGGGTCTGGCTGTCCATCTGGTGTCCTCAATTCCTGCGTTCAGCTGTCGGTCAACAGCCAGCGGTCGATGTTCCAGCCTGCGCCCGTCCTGGACATCCCCACCACCACATTGTTCACATTGTCCCCCGACAGAGCGGTACGCGCCTCCACAAACAGCGGTAACACCGGCATGTCGCGCCACAGAAGCGTTTCGATCTCGCGCAGCAGCGGGAGTCGGTCGGCCGACGGCACGGTGACGGCGAGTTGCTCGATCAGTGCCGACACCCGTTCGTTGTCGTAGCCCCCGACGTTGATCGGTTCGCCGCGTACGAACGCGTAACTGTCGCGGGTCGGGTCGGCGGCACCGGTGGCCGCGAAACCGTTGCCGGACGCGGTGATCAGAACGTCGACGTCGCGCCCGAGACTGGCCGGACCGATCTGCGGGCCGGCCGCATCGGTCACCCTCACGCCCGCCCCACCACAGCTCGCGGCGATGGCCGACACCATCTGCGCCCGCCGGTTGTCGGGCCCGACATAGCCGATGCGCACCACCAGTTCCGGTCTCCCGGCGCGGGCGTCCGCCAGTTCTCCACGGGTCCGTTCGGGGTCGGCCTGCAGAAACTCTCCGCCGAACTGTGCGTTCACCGATTCCGCCAGCAGGTCGACCGGGCTGAGGATGTGATGGTTGGTCACCTGGGCGCCCCGGCCGAACTCGCGGGCCAGACTGTCTCGTGGGACGCAGGCGGCAAACGCCCGTCTCACCCGTGCGTCGGCAAACGCCCCGCCGCGCGAGAAGACCAGACGTTCGACGCCCAGCGACGACATCGGGACCTGCGACGCGGGGGGCACCGACTCGGCGCTCGCCTGGCTGCGGGGCGCCGGATCGACACCGTAGGCGCCGGTGGCGATGTCGAGGACATCGACGGCACCAGCATCTCCGCCGGCGATCTCCTCGGTCATCTCGCTCTGCCGCGGCCACACGGTGATCCGATCGGTGGCCGGCGGCTCGCCCCACCAACGTGTGTTGGCGGTCAGGACCAGCCCACCGTCACGGGTGTACTCCTCGACGCGCAGCGGTCCCAGCGCCGGATAGCGGTCGGGCCCGACGTCCCCGGGCACGAGGTCCCACGCGCTGTTCCACACCCGGGCGAGTTCGGCCTTGGCCGCCTGGTCGGTCCCGGTGACGACGTCGACGACCGATGACAGACCCATCTGCCCGGTGATCACCTGCGGTGGCAGCAGGGTGCCGGCGCCGAAGAGCGCCTTCCAATCCCGGTATGCACGACCGTGTTTGAACGTGACGGTCGCGGCCCTGGCCCCGGGCTGACAGTCGACGTCCTCGATGTCGCGGTATCCGGCCGTGGTCGCGACATCGAACCCGCCGACGGCACCGCTGTGCGCGGCCCACGCCAGCACCAGTGCGTCACAGGTCAAGGGCACGCCGTCGCTGTACACCGCCAGCGGATTGACCTGATATCGGACCACCAGCCGTCCGTTGTCGCTGTCGGTCACCACGGCGGTACCGACGTCGGTGTCGGCCAGAACACTGCCGTCCGGTCCGAGGTAGCTGAAACCCGGGAGTACCCGCGACAGCGCCATGAGTGCCCCCTCGGTGGACCCGACCAGCGATCCCGGGTTGTACGTCGTCACCGCGCCGTCGATGACGTAATTGACGGTCTTCACCGGCGGATCCGAGCAGGCCGTCACCAACCCCAGAGCGCACACCCCAGCGACTGCCATCGCCAGGAGCCCACGGGTTCTCATGAACCGTGAGGTTAGTGCTTGCGCCTGCGCTTACCGGAAGGACGCGCCCCCGGCTCCGGAGCGGTTCCGGACCGGCGTGGCGTGTGTTTGGTGGTCGCCACTTTCTTGGTGAGCGTCGTCGTCGCGGTCCCTGAGTCGTCGCTCTCGGCAGCGCCGGCCGCACGCTGTTCGCGCTCGGCACGCCGCGACAGCACCTTGCGGGTGTGTGCACCGATGTCTTTCCGACGTTCCTTCAGCGTGACCAGCAGCGGCGTGGCGAAGAAGATCGACGAGTAGGTTCCGGTGATGACACCGACCATCTGGACCAGAGCGAGGTCCTTCAGTGTCCCGACACCCAGCAGCCAGACCGCGATGACCATCAGCGCGAGCACTGGCAGCACCGAGATCAAGGTGGTGTTGATCGAGCGCATCAGCGTCTGATTCACCGCGAGGTTCGCCTGCTCGGCGTACGTGCGTCTGGTTGTGTGCGTGACCCCCCGCACGTTCTCCTCGACCTTGTCGAAGACCACCACCGTGTCGTACAGGGAGAAGCCGAGGATCGCGAGGAAACCGATGACGGTTGCCGGGGTGACCTCGAAGCCCACCATCGAATAGATACCGGCCGTGGTGATGACGTCGAAGATCAGCGCAGCCATCGCCGAGAGGGCCATCTCCTTGTCGAACCGGATCGCGATGTAGATGGTCACGATGACCAGGAAGACGATGAGAGCGATGATCGCCTTCTCGGTGATCTCACCGCCCCAGGTGGAACTGACCTCGGACGAACTGACGTCGTTCGGCGCCAAGCCGAACGCCTCGGCCAGCGCGGCGTTCACCTTCACGACCTCTTGGGCGTTGAGGGTCTCGGTCCGGATCTGCACCGTCTTGCTCGAACCGGCGCCGGCGGTCTGCACCGATTCCGGGTCGCTGCCCATCGCGCCGGAGTAGGCATCCTCCACGTCGGAGACACTCACGCCATCAGACATCGGGAACGAGATCTGCGTGCCGCCCTCGAAATCGATTCCGAGGGTGAAACCTCTGATGCCGATACTGGCCAGCGAGATCACGATCATCGCCACTGTGATCATGTACCACATGCGGCGTTTGCCGACGATCTCGAAGGCACCGGTTCCGGTGTAGAGGCGCGAGAGCACCGAACGGTTGGTGGCCGAGACAAAATCCGCGTCACTCGTGGGCGCCAGGCGATCGACCTCAGCCATTCCGCACACCTCCTGAGGTCGAAGTCGGACGATTCGCGGCGGCAGCCTGACGGCGCTCGCGCGCCACTTCGGTGACTGCGCCCAGTCCGTTGATGTTGGGCTTGGAGAGGAACTTCGACCGTGAGGCGTAGACGACCAGCGGGTAGGTCACCATGAAGACGACGGCAACGTCGAGGATGGTGGTGAGTCCGAGTGTGAACGCGAAGCCGCGCACCTCACCGACTGCCAGGAAGTACAGCACCGCCGCCGAGATCAGGCTGACCGCGTTACCGGACCAAATGGTCCGTTTCGCTCGTGCCCAGCCCCGAGGCACCGCGGACCGGAAACTCCGGCCCTCGCGCATCTCGTCCTTTATTCGTTCGAAGTAGACAACAAACGAGTCGGCGGTCATACCGATACCGATGATCAGACCCGCGATACCGGCGAGGTCGAGCGAGAAGCCGATGTACCGGCCGAGCAGCACCATGATCCCGTAGACCATGACGCCGGACAGGACCAGCGAGAGAATCGTCAGGATCCCGAGCATGCGGTAGTAGACGAGCGCGTAGGCGAAGACGAGTGCCAGACCGACGAGCCCGGCGATCAGGCCGGCCTTCAGCGACGACCAGCCGAGGGTGGCCGAGACGGTTTCGGCGTCGGATGCCTCGAAGGACAGCGGCAGCGAACCGTACTTCAACACGTTCGCGAGGTCTTTGGCCTCACTCTGGGTGAAGTTGCCACTGACCTCGGTGGTGCCGCTGATGGCGCCGTTGATCTGAGGGGCGCTGACCACTCTGGAGTCCAGTGTGAAGGCCGTCTGCTTGCCGATGTTCTGTGCGGTGTAGCTGGCCCATCGCTCGCTGGCGCCGCCCTTGTAGTCCAGTCGCACGATCCAGGCGCCGGTGCCCTGCGTGGTGCCGGCCTCCGCCGAATCGATGTCGCTGCCCTTGAGGATCTGCGGCTCGAGCAGGTAGACCTGCGATCCGTCCTCGGAACAGGTCACCAGGTACTGGCCGGGATCGTCGTTGCCCTGCAACGGATCCGGGACCGCCGGGTCACAGTTCATCTGCGGCATGTAGGCGACCAACGCGGCGGTGTCGGCATCGGCGGGAGCCTGCCGCAACTTCTTCGCCTCGGCGATCGCGTCCTCGGACGACTGATTCTCGGGTGGCGGCGCGGTGTTCGGCTGCGGGGTGGCGGCCTGGACACTGGCGACCGGGCGGACATAGAGCAACGCCGTCTGTCCGAGGGTCCGCGCCTGCTGACCGTCATCACCGGGCACGGTGATCACGAGGTTGTCACCGGTGACAACCACCTCGGAGCCCGAGACACCGAGACCGTTGACACGGTTCTCGATGATCTGCTTGGCCTTGTCGAGTTGGTCCCGGCTCGGCGAACTGCCGTCGGGTGTCCGAGCGGTCAGCGTGACCCGGGTACCACCCTGCAGGTCGATACCCAGTTTTGGTGTCGGTTCCTGGTTACCGGTGAAGAACACCAGCCCATACACCACGATCATCAACAAGAAAAAGACGATCAATGACCGTAGAGGTGGTGCCTCACGGTTCGACGACGATGCCACGCTGCCTACGTCTCCTCGGTTGTTCTACAAACCCCATGCAGACCGCAGGGGCGCCTGCCACGGTACGTGCCGCGACCACGGTTGTGTCGCGACACCTCCGGCAAGGCGCCCCAGGACGGGCTGCGTACCTACGCTTTGTCTTGGTCTTCGTGCGGCTTCTCGAGGCTGATGGCGTTGTCGTCTCCGTCGGAGCCGCCGCTCAGGTCGTCGTCATCGTGGATGCCGTTGTATTCGACCTCGGCATCGTTGCCGATCAGACCCACACCCGGATAGCTGTCGGCGAGGTCATCGGCGTGGACGACCTCGCGGATGGCGAGACGATTCCAGCGGGAGACGTAGCCGTCGGCGATCTCGAGGTCAACGGTGCCCTCGGCCAGTCCGGCAACGGTTCCGTACACGCCAGAGGTGGTCTGGACACGGACGCCGACCTGCAGGGATTCCTGCATGGTCTTGGCTTCTGCCGTTGCCTTCTTCTGGCGGCGGACAGACAGGAACATCATGCCGACCAGAAAGACCAGCAGTAGTGGGAATAGCAATTCCATGAGTTGTCTTCAGTCCTTGATTTGTAATCCGTGGTCACGAGAAGTGCTCGCAATCACTGACCAGTGTGCCATCTCGCCCGACCAGACCCGATTCGGCATCGACGAGGAGATCTCAGTTGTCGTTGTCGTCCGACGGGTCGAAGAGTGAAACCACGCCGGGTCCGTCGTCCCTCGCGCGCACCCCGAACGCCGCGTTGAGCGCTCCGGCCGGTGGTGTCAGCCCGAGGTGATGCCACGCCGCGGCCGTGGCGACGCGGCCTCGGGGGGTCCGGGCGACCATCCCGGCGCGCACGAGGAATGGTTCACACACCTCTTCTACGGTCGCCGGCTCCTCGCCCACGGCCACCGCAAGTGTCGAGACACCAACCGGTCCACCGCCGAAACCCCTGATCAGGGCCGCCAGGACGGCGCGGTCAAGACGGTCGAAGCCCAGTTCGTCGACGTCGTAGACGGTCAGCGCGGAACGGGCGACCGCCAGGTCGACCCTGCCGTCTGCGCGTACCTCGGCGTAGTCACGAACCCGCCGCAACAACCGGTTGGCGATACGGGGTGTGCCGCGCGACCGCGACGCGATCTCCGCGCCGGCCTCGGCATCGAGTGTGATCCCGAGAATTCGTGCCGCACGGTGAAGAACACGTTCGAGTTCGCCCGTGTCGTAGAACTCCATGTGCGCGGTGAAGCCGAATCGGTCACGGAGTGGTCCGGTGAGGGCGCCGGAGCGGGTGGTGGCGCCGACCAGCGTGAACGGCGCGACATCGAGCGGGATCGACGTGGCGCCGGGGCCTTTGCCCACGACGACGTCGACCCGGAAGTCCTCCATCGCGAGGTAGAGCATCTCCTCGGCGGGCCGGGCGATCCGGTGGATCTCGTCGATGAACAGGACGTCACCCTCGACGAGATTGGACAGCATGGCGGCCAGATCGCCGGCGCGTTCGAGTGCCGGACCCGACGTGATGCGCAGTGCGGCACCCATTTCCGATGCGATGATCATCGCCAGTGATGTCTTGCCGAGACCGGGCGGACCGGACAGCAGGATGTGGTCTGGTGTCCCGCCGCGTCCACGGGCCGCCTGCAGCACGAGTTCGAGCTGTTCGCAGACGCGGGGCTGCCCGATGAAGTCGGTCAGGCTCCGTGGCCGCAGGCTGTTGTCGAGATCGGCGTCGCCGTTGATTCGCGCCGCGTTCACGGTGCGGTCGTCGGTGTCGTCGGATCCGGAACCGAAGTCGTCGGCCCCGCGGCCCTCGTCTTCCGGGTCGATCATCTGGTCTCACCCATCACTTGGTTTTGCCCAAAGCGGCCAGACTCGCCCGCAACACGGCTGCCGAATCGGCATCGGGAGCCTCCGAGAGCACGGCGATAACCGTTTTCTCTGCCTGGGGCCCGGCGAACCCGAGTCCGACCAGGGCCTCGGTGACCTGATCGCGAACGGCGAAGCCCGACATCGCGAGCCCACCGCCGGAATCGTCGGTATGCGGACGATCGACCTTGTCGCGCAGTTCGACCACCAGACGTTCGGCGACGCGCTTGCCGATGCCCGGGACGGTGATCAATGCCTTGGTGTCTCCGCCGGCCAGGGCCTGCCGCAGCGCGTCGGGTTCGAGGACCGCCAGCGTGGCCATCGCCAGCCGCGGACCGACCCCGGTGACCGTCTGCAGGAGGGTGAACAGCGAGCGAGCATCGGGTTCGGTGAACCCGTACAACGTCATCGAGTCCTCGCGGACGATCATCGTGGTGAGCAGCGTGGCCTCGGCACCCCGCCGGACCGATCCGGCAGTGCTCGGTGTCACCAGGACCTGGTATCCGACACCGCCACAATCGATGACCACGTGGTCGAGTGCCACATCGACGACCGGACCACGAACCGATGCGATCATCGTGTCACCGCCTTCTTCGCCGCAGCGACCTTCTTTGCCTGGGCAACCCGGTCGCGATATGCCTTCTGTTGCGCCACTGCCTGCGCCTGCGCCGCTTCCATGCGGTCGACGATCGGCCCGCGCCAGCAATGGCAGATCGCCAGCGCCAGCGCGTCGGCCGCGTCGGCCGGTTTCGGAGCCTGCTGCATGCCGAGGATTCGGGTGACCATGGCTGTGACCTGTGCTTTGTCGGCGCGGCCGCTGCCGGTGACCGCGGCCTTCACCTCACTCGGTGTATGAAACCGCACCGGGACTCCACGTGTGGCCGCGGCCAGGGCGATCACGCCGCCGGCCTGCGCGGTGCCCATGGCGGTACTCACCTGATGCTGGGCGAAGACACGCTCGATGGCCACCACATCCGGGTCGTGGATGTCGAGCCAGTGTTCTGCCGCGGTGTGGATCGCGAGCAGGCGCTTCTCGAGCGGCATGTCCGCCGGGGTACGCACCACGTCCACGTCGAGCGCGGTCACGGCACGACCGGAGCCGGATTCGACCAGCGCGATCCCGCACCGGGTCAAACCTGGGTCAACACCCATCACGCGCATGCATCTCCACCTTCGACGGACGACCACCAGGAAACGAACAACTGTTCGATATCCTAGCGGGCGCGCCGAACGAGCCGAGGCAGCAACACGCGTGTCAGGCGTCCTGTTCGAGTTCCGCGAGCACGTCGTCGCTGATGTCGACGTTGGAATAGACGTCTTGCACGTCGTCGGAATCCTCGAGCGCGTCGATCAGCCGGAACACCTTGCGGGCACCCTCTGCGTCGACCGCGACCTCAACCGATGCCCGAAAACTCGCTTCCGCCGAGTCGTAGTCGATGCCGGCATCCTGCAGGGCGGTCCGAACGGCAACAAGATCCGTTGGCTCACTGACGATCTCGAAGGTCTCACCCAGGTCGGTGACGTCTTCGGCGCCGGCCTCGAGGACTGCCATGAGGATGTCGTCCTCGGTCTGGCCGGCCTTTTCGAGTGTCACCACACCCTTGCGGTGGAACAGGTACGACACCGAGCCCGGATCGGCCATGTTGCCGCCGTTGCGGCTCATCGCGGTGCGCACCTCGGTGGCCGCGCGGTTGCGGTTGTCGGTGAGGCATTCGATCAGGATCGCGACACCGCCCGGGCCATAGCCCTCGTAGGTGATGTTCTGCCAGTCGGCGCCGCCGGCCTCTTCGCCGCCGCCGCGTTTCCGGGCGCGTTCGATGTTGTCGTTGGGCACCGACGACTTTTTTGCCTTCTGGATGGCGTCGTACAACGTGGGGTTACCACTCGGGTCGCCGCCACCGGTGCGTGCGGCAACCTCGATGTTCTTGACGAGCTTGGCAAACATCTTGCCGCGCTTGGCATCGACCACCGCCTTCTTGTGCTTGGTGGTGGCCCATTTGGAGTGGCCGCTCATTGGCGCAAGCCCCTTTCGTACTGCTCTGATTCTCTGGCGTGAAGGTGCGGATCGATCCTACTCGCAGTGTCAGCGGGCAGACCTGACCATCGCGGCAAAGTATTCGTGGACCCGTAGATCGCCCGTCACCTCGGGGTGGAAGGAGGTCGCGAGTACGTTGCCCTCCCGCACCGCCACCACCCGGCCGGCTGCCGGGCCGTCGGGCACTGTTCCGAGCACCTGCACACCCTCCCCCGTCGATTCGACCCACGGCGCACGGATGAACACCGCCCGTACTGGGCCGCCGGCGATGCCTTCGAGTTCGAGGTCGGTCTCGAACGAGGCAACCTGGCGTCCGAATGCGTTGCGGCGCACCGTGATATCGAGGGCATCGAGGTGTTGGGCGTCGGGCCGGGTATCGAGGATGTCACTGGCCAGCATGATCATCCCGGCGCAGGACCCGTAGGCGGGCAGGCCTGCGGCCAGTGCCTTGCGGAGCGGGTCGAGCAGATCGAGGATCACCAGCAGCTTGCTCATCGTCGTCGACTCACCGCCGGGGATGACGATGCCGTCGATCTGGTCGAGTTCGCTCGGACGTCGGATCAGGACAACATCCGCCCCGGCTTTGGTGAGCGCATCGTGATGCTCGCGAACATCGCCTTGAAGTGCGAGGATGCCGATCCGTGGCGGCTTGCTCAACTCGGCCGCTTCGCGTGCTGATCTGACGGAACCGGCCGGCCGGTGCGCGTGAGACCTTCCTGGGTCACGGCCGCCACCATCACACCGCTCTGGTCATAGATACGCCCCTGGGTCAGCGCGCGACCTCCGCTCGCCGACGGCGACGTCTGGTCGTACAACAGCCACTCATCCGCGCGGAACGGGCGCAGGAACCACATCGCGTGGTCGAGCGATGCGAATTGTGCATCCTCGTCGGGATGCGGGACCTTGGCCGAACCCAGCAGGGTCATATCACTCATGTAGGCGAGCGTGCAGACGTGGAACACCTGGTCATCGGGCAATCGGGTGCGGTACTTGAACCACACCTGTTGCTGGGCGGCGAGGACCTTGCTGCCGATCATCTCGTCCTGCGGAACGATCCGGACATCGAAGTTCTGCCATTCGCGATACGGCGCCTTGAGTTCGGGGTCCTCTTCCGTCAACAGGTCGATGAGCTCTTCGGGTTGCTTGACCTTCGGCATCATGTCCTGATGCTCGTACCCCTGATCCTCGACGTGGAAGGACGCCGACATCGTGAAGATCGGCAACCCGTCCTGGACCGCGGTCACCCGGCGGGTACAGAACGACCGTCCGTCACGGATCCGATCGACGAGATACACGGTGGGTTCCGTCGGATTGCCACCCCGCACGAAGTAGCCGTGGAGGGAGTGGACGCGGAAAGCGTCGTCCACACTCCGCGTGGCCGATACCAGCGCCTGCCCGGCGACCTGCCCGCCAAAGGTGCGTTCGAGAAAGCTCGGGTACACCCGGCCCCGATAGATGTCCTTCTCGATCTGCTCGAGTTGGAGGATCTCTTCGATCATCGCCATGAGATTGGCCCCTTTCGCCACGGCAATTATTGCCCACGTGGCGTCAGGGGCTGACACAACACCCGCCTCGGGATGTCCTACAGGTCGTCGATCGAGACGATCCCGTCCTGGATGGCGCGCGCAACCAGCGCCGCCTTGGTCGATGCACCGCGCCCGACTTCGTTGTACTTCACCCGGATTCGCGCAAGATGCGTGTTGACGGTGCCCAGCGAGATGAAGAGTGACTCGGCCACAGCAGATTTCGAATCGAGGTTCAGCCAGGCCCGCAGGACCTCGACCTCGCGCTGCGACAACTTCGGCTTCGGGTAGCTCCTGGTCACCACCGAGTCGACCGGGGCCGGCGCCGACGGCCGTACCGGTGACGTCGGGGTGCCGGGCGTGGCGCATACACCGGCCGGACGTCCGGGCAGTGGCATCGTGCGCTGCGCCAGCCGGGCCAACGCCTCTTCACGGGTCAGCCGCGCCGGGGGTCCCTGGCGATAGCCACCGCGGGTACGGGTCGGCGCGTGAAAGGTGTTGTGCAATACGGTCATCACGGTCTCCTACTACAGGTTGGGCCAACTCGCTGCGCTGCGGCGTGCTGTGGAATGTCACAACACTAAAACCGCTGTGAACCGGTGTCGATGGGGAGAACTACCCACCTCATCTGCGCAGGTGAGATCAGCTTTTCATGGGGAGTCCCCGAATTTCCTGCCCCATCGGGCACACTTGCGGGCCGGTCAGCCGCTCGAACCACCGCTGCGACGAGCTTCGGTGTCGATCATCGGGAGGTCGTCGCGGGTCACCACCCGTGAGGCAACGGCGTATTCGACGAGTTTCACCCGGCGATTGCTGGCGAGGCGGCCTGATCCTCCCCGCATTCCGGAGACGCCGATCTGATCGAACTTGTCACACACGTTGTCCAGCTTGCGATTGAACTTCGTGATCGACCAGCCGAGCCTGCGCGCGGCCTGCGCGGACGAGGGAATCGAACTCGCGCCGGTACCGCTGCGGCGCAGCACCTCTTCGGCCAGCACCACGATCAGCAACTTCTGACTCTCGGTCAGAGACATCACACCGATCGTCGCCTCACCACTGCCCGTCGGTTCACCCGGCGTTTCCAGATTGACCAAAGGTGTTGTAGTCGAATGGATGTCGAGCTCATAGGTGGTGGGCCCGGCGGAGAAGACCACCGCGGTCACCCCGGAGATCAACGGAATGCTCGCACCCGGTGCCAGCGTCGCCTGGAATCCGGCCTCGCCGGCCACCACCCCCGCCGACAGGTGGGATCCCACATTCGACAGCCACCACAGGTCTTTTTCGAAGTGGATCATGAGGAACTTGCGGTGCAGATACGGGTTGTCGTCGACGTCCAGGTCGGCATCACGGCCGATGTGAAACGGCCTGTCGGTGTCGAGCGGGTAATGCTCGCCGCAGTAGTCGACAAACGACCCCTGCGCGGCTGCCATCGGCACGCTCACCGAACGGGGGGTTCGACAAGTTCCGGAACCGCCGTGACGTCGGCAATCGCAACGGTCACGTTGTCGCGGCCACCGGATTCAAGTGCGGCCGCAACCAGTGTCGTCGCAGCCTGTGTCGGATCGGCACATTCGGCGAGGATCTCGGCGATCACGAGGTCGGCGAGTTCGCCGGTCAGCCCGTCCGAGCACACCAGGATCCGGTCGCCGATGGCCACCGGGAAGGTGAAGAAGTCGGCTTCCTGTTCCATGCCCGCCCCCAGCGCCCGCGTGATCACGTTGCGCCGCGGGTCGACTCGGGCCTGTTCGGCGGTCAGGTAGCCGGCATCAACCAGTTCCTGCACCTGAGAATGGTCCACGGTGACCTGTTCCAGGCGGCCGGCGGCAAACCGGTAGGTGCGTGAATCGCCGATGTTCAGCACCAGCCAGTGCGGCACGCCGTCGTTGTCCGCCAACAGCGCACCGGTGATCGTTGTGCCCGCGTGCCGGGCGGACTCGGTGTCGATGCGTTCGATCTGCTGCTGTGCTTCGTTGAGTAGTTCGACCACGGAGTCACGGGTGCGGTTGATCCCACTGATCGCGGTACCCGACAGCGCCATCAGCGCGGCCTCACTGGCGAGTTCACCGCAGTCGTGACCGCCCATGCCATCGGCGACCAGGATCATCCCGGGCGCGACCAGCGCCGCATCCTCGTTGGTCTCCCGGAGCAGGCCGACATCACTGACAAGCGCCCAGGCGATCGCAACTTGACCGAACTCACCTGTACCGCTGCGGGTCTCATTGCGAACCGCCCCGGTTGTCTCCATGCTCATCGAGCTCCGCCTTCAGGTCTTTTGGTCAAGTGCACCAACAAGTGTCAATCTGCCACGTCGGGGCCTGGAATGCCCCTGCGCAAACATGCCCGCTGTAGATCATCCACAATCGGTCCGCGTCACGCAGTGAATTGGAATGCGTGTCGTAAGAAACGAGGTGCCACCGGGTCCGCCGAATGGCGGACGCGGTGGCACCTCGTGACTACGAGCGGTCAGGGGGCGGGTGATCACCAGCCGCGGTCCGCGAGGCGGTGCGGCTGCGGGATGTCGTCGACGTTGATGCCGACCATCGCCTCACCGAGGCCGCGCGAGACCTTGGCGAGCACGTCCGGGTCATCGAAGAAGGTGGTGGCCTGCACGATGGCCGCCGCACGCTGGGCCGGGTTGCCGGATTTGAAGATGCCCGAACCGACGAAGACACCCTCGGCGCCGAGCTGCATCATCATCGCGGCGTCGGCCGGGGTGGCGATGCCACCGGCGGTGAACAGAGTGACCGGCAGCTTGCCGGCCTCGGCGATCTCGACAACGAGGTCGTAGGGCGCCTGCAGCTCCTTGGCCGCCACGAACAGTTCGTCCTTGGGCAGGGATGTCAGCCAGCGGATCTGATCGCGGATCTTGCGCATGTGGGTGGTGGCGTTGGAGACGTCGCCCGTACCGGCCTCGCCCTTGGACCGGATCATCCCGGCACCCTCGGTGATACGGCGAAGCGCCTCACCGAGATTGGTCGCGCCACAGACGAACGGGACGGTGAAGCGCCACTTGTCGATGTGGTTGCTGTAATCGGCCGGGGTGAGAACCTCGGACTCGTCGATGTAGTCGACACCGAGGCTCTGCAAGATCTGTGCCTCGACAAAATGCCCGATGCGGGCCTTGGCCATCACCGGGATGGACACGGCTGCGATGATCCCGTCGATCATGTCCGGGTCACTCATCCGGGAGACGCCGCCCTGGGCGCGGATGTCGGCGGGTACACGCTCGAGTGCCATGACCGCAACAGCACCGGCGTCCTCGGCGATCTTGGCCTGCTCGGCGTTGACCACGTCCATGATCACACCACCCTTGAGCATCTCGGCCATTCCGCGCTTCACCCGCGCGGTACCGGTGCCGGAAGCTTCCGGGCTCACCGAGGAACCAAGGTCTGGGGCACTGCTCACGTCAATTACTCCTACATTTGCTAGTAGCTACACAGTCACAAAAAATCCTGGGCCTCCAGTCTAGGCTTTGTCTGCTCCAGCTGGACTTTCGGTGTCGATCAGACCGCTGCGCGCTCGACGATCTCGAAGTACATCGGGACCGGGGCGGTACCACCGAGGTGGAGCCACCGCACCGGGCGGCGATTGCGCAGCGCGAGGGTGTCGCGGACCGCATCGTTGTGGAATCGACGAGCGATCATCACCCGGGTCTCGGCGTCGGCGAGCTCCGTGACCAGTTGGGAGCGCAACGACCCGCTGTCGACCTGCGCCAATGCGGCCGACACCACGTTCTCGGCATCCTCACGCTCGGCCGGAGGCGCACCTTCGGCCCGGTCGGCCGCCGCGATCAGGGCCTTGCCGTCGCCGCCGAGACCGGCGCCGATCGAACGCGCCACCACCGCCCGGCGGGCCAGCGCCGCGTCGAGCGACTGCCAGGAGAGATCCACCCGCACATGCAGTCGATCGAGCCGGTTGGCCGTCTTGTAGGCCCAACCGAGCGCCGCGAGCACCACCACCGCGACGATTCCCAGGATCAGGATCGTCATCGCTGAAATGGTCATTCTTCGACCACCACCTTGCCGGCCGCCACTGTGACCGTGTCGTAGACCCGCAGGATCTGATCGGCTACCTGCGACCAGTCATATCGCGCGGCATGCTGCTCGGCCCGCTCGACCATGGCGGATCGACTGGCGTCGTCGCCGAGCGCCGCGACGATCCCGAACGCGAGTTCTTCTGGATCGCCTATTTCGACCAGGACCCCGGCGCGCCCGTCATCGAGGACCCGGCGGAACGCGTCGAGTTTGCTCGCGACAACGGCGGCACCGGCGGCCATCGCCTCGACCAGCACGATGCCGAAACTCTCGCCCCCGAGGTTGGGTGCGCAGTACACGTCGGCCGACCGCAGGGCGCGGGCCTTGGTCTCGTCGTCGACCTGACCGAGGAACACCAGGTGTTTGGCGATGTCGCCGGCTTTGCCGCACAGGGTGCGCTCGTGACCGCCGCCGACCACCAGCACCTGGACGTCCGGGTATCGCGCGACCACCGCCGGTAGCGCACCGATCAGGACATCCATCCCTTTTCGGGGTTCGTCGTAACGGCCGAGGAACAGAACCGTCTTACCCCGCCGCGGATAGCCCTCGAACGGTTCGGCGTCGGAAAAGGACCGGACGTGAACCCCGTTCGGGATCTCCACCGCGTCGGACCCGAGCGATTCCATCTGCCATCGGCGAGCGAGTTCGGAGACCGCGATCTTGCCCGCGATGCGTTCGTGATATGGCCGAAGGATGCCCTGAAAAACACTGAGCCACAGCGACTTCGTGGTCGCGGCGTGGAACGTGGTGACGATCGGGCCCTGCGCGACCATGAGGGAGAGCATCGAGATACTGGGTGAATTCGGTTCGTGTACATGCAGGACGTCGAACTCCTCCTCGCGCAGCCAGCTCCGCAGACGCCCGTAGGCCTTGGGGCTGAAGTTCAGGCGGGCCACCGAACCGTTGTACGGGATCGCCAGCGCCTCACCGACCGAGACGACGTAGTCGGGCAGTTCGGTGCCCTTGCCCGCCGGCGCGAGCACGCTGACGGTGTGTCCACGGTTGATGAACACCTGCGCGAGTTCCATCACGTGGGCCTGCACCCC